>JAUXWO010000093.1 GCA_030680175.1 Vicinamibacterales bacterium | reverse complement strand
GGGTGGTGGGTAGTGGGTGGTGGGGAATGGGTGGTGGGGAATGCGGAAGGCACACTTCACGACCCACGACCCACGACCCACGACCCACGACCCACCCCCACGACCCACGACCCACCACCCACCCCCACGACCCACACCCACTACCCACTACCCACTACCCACTACCCACTACCCACGACCCGTTTGTGTCAATGGCGAGTTTTGTGGTACTTAAAGCGCCACATGCTTCGGCGTTCCGCAGACGCCCGTTTCGGGGCTCGATGACGCACAGTCACCTCGTTCGCCTCGAGTTCGGCAGCGCATTCGACATGCTGGACTTCGTCCAGGTCGTCAGCGACTACGTCTGTCGCCTGGCCGGCCTCGACGATGATCAATTGCACTGGGTCAGCGTCGCGGTCCGCGAGTCGGTCATCAATGCGATCAAGCACGGGAACGAGCACGACGAGTCGAAGCGCGTGATCGTCGAGTTCAGCCCGGTCCCGTCGCACGCGCCCGAGGAACTCGTCATCCGGGTGGCCGATCAGGGGCCTGGCTTTGACCCCGACGAGGTCGCCGATCCCCTCGCACCCGAGAACATGCTGAAGTCGAGCGGCCGCGGCATCTTCCTCATCCGCAACTTCATGGACGAAGTACTGCTCCAGCGCGTCCCCGACGGCGGCATGGAGATCCGGATGGTCAAGAAGGTCATCCGCCCGTCCGCCGAGTGACGCCCCCCGTGTCCGTGAGTCCTGCCTTCCTCGCCACTGCGATTGACGCCGTCGTGCGCGCCGGCGACATGCAGATGGCGCGCTTCGGCACCGCCATGCGCGTCGACCGCAAGAGCGCGATCGACATCGTCACCGAAGTGGACGTGGCGATCGAGCACATGTTCCGGGCGCTCATCGACGCGCGCTTCCCGGATCACGACGTGCTGGCCGAGGAGCTGGGCGCGGGCACGCGGCCCGACGCCACGCACCGCTGGATCTTCGATCCGATTGACGGCACCACGAACTTCGCGCACGGCGTGCCGATCTTCTGCGCCTCGCTGGCCCTCGAGATCGACGGGCAGGTGGAGGTGGGCGCCGTCTACGACCCGAACCGCCGCGAGCTCTTCACGGCGGAGCGGGGCGTCGGGGCGTGGCTGAACGGCGCCCCCCTGCGGGTCTCGCCGTCGGCGTCGATGATCGAGGGGCTGCTGGTCACGGGGTTCCCCTACAACGTGCACGAGGAACTCGATGAGGTCGTCGCGCTCTTCCGCGACTTCGTCGGACAGGCGCGGGCGATCCGCCGCCTCGGATCGGCGGCGATCGATCTGTGCTGGCTCGCGGCCGGACGCATGGACGGCTTCTGGGAAGCCGGCCTCAAACCCTGGGACGCGGCGGCGGCGGCGCTGCTCGTCACGGAGGCGGGCGGACGCGTCACCGCGTTCGACGGCGCGCCGTGGGCGCCGGCCTCGCCGACGATCGTCGCCTCGAACGGCCTGCTGCATGACCGCATGCTCGAGACGCTCGCGGCCGCTCGCGCGCGTTCACCAAAGCGGACGATCTGAACTCCGCGGGCGACACCGTCGGTGCCGCCCATTCGGCCTGTTTCCCTAGCGAAAGCGCCTTGCGGCGCGCTGGCATCAGAAATGCTCTCTCTCCGGCAGAGGCCAGCGATGGCCTCTCCATTGCCGGGAGAGAGACATGATGAGATCGCATTCGTGGGGGCTCGCCGCCGCACTCGCGGCGTTGATGGCGTCGGCCACGCCGGTGGCCGCGCAACAGTCGCTCAACCTGTCGCTCGGCGGGTTCGTCCCGAAGGGGGAGGACGCGCGAGTCGACGGTGACGTGCTGCTCGAGAACCGCACGTTCCTGCTTTTCGACTTCAGCGACTTCAGCACCGGCTCGATCGGGGCGGAGTGGCTCGTGCCCGTGGGCCAGTACCTCGAGGCGGGTGTCGGCGCCGGCTTCTCGCGCCGCACGGTGCCGACCATCTACGACGCGTACGTCGATCGTGACGGCAGCGAGATCGAGCAGGACCTGCGGCTGCGGATCGTGCCCCTCACGGCGACGGTGCGCATCCTGCCGCTCGGACGCCGTCATGCCTTTGAGCCGTACGTTGGCGGCGGCGTGGGCTGGCTCCACTGGCGCTACAGCGAGGTGGGGGAGTTCATCGACTTCCGGGACTTCAGCGTCTTCCGCGCGCGCTACACGGCCAACGGCAGCGAGGTGGGGCCCGTCGCGGTGATGGGGGCGCGGTTCCGCCTGGGCGATCACCTCGCGCTCGGCGGCGAGTTCCGCTACCAGGCCGGTGAGGCCGACCTCGGCGAGGACTTCCTCGGGCCGAAGCTGGATCTGGGCGGCTACCACTACCTAGCGACGCTCCAGATCCGCTTCTGATACGGACAAACACGACGGTCACGAAGAAACGAAGGAACGCACGAGCACGTTCTCTTGACGATCCGGTCCGGAACCGGATCCTTGAAAAGACGTCGCTTCGTGCGTCCTTCGTCTCTTCGTGGCCTTCGCGTTTGTCCGTCGTGGCGGCGTCGCCCTGCCGGGGGCGGGCCTGCGCTATACTGGGCAGGCCCGTCAGGCGCCTGCCCGGCCGGCCCTCCTGCTGATGACGCCCGAACTCTCCATCGTCATTCCCGTTCGGAACGAGTCGCCCAACATCGCGCCGCTCTATCAGGAGCTCACCGAGGTGCTGGGCGCCTATGGGCGTTCGTACGAGATCCTGATCGTGGACGATGGCAGCACGGACGATACGTTCGTGCAGTTGTCGGCGTTGCAGGCGCGGGACCCGCGGCTGCGCGTGATCCAGTTCCGCCGCAACTTCGGCCAGACCGCCGCCTTCGCCGCGGGGTTCGCGCACGCGCGCGGACGGCTCGTGGTCACCGCCGATGGCGACCTCCAGAACGATCCGCGCGACATCCCCGCCATGGTCCGCCTCATCGACGAGGAGGGCTACGACGTGGTGTGCGGCTGGCGCCAGGATCGCAAGGACACCTTCATCACCCGGCGCCTGCCGTCGGTCGTGGCGAACAAGCTGATCTCGCTGGCCACCGGGGTCTCGCTGCACGACTACGGCTGCTCGCTGAAGGTCTTCCGTTCCGAGGTCGTGAAGGCGATGCGGCTCTACGGCGAGATGCACCGCTTTCTGCCCGCCATCGCGAGCGAGATTGGCGTGCGCATTGCCGAGGTGGTCGTCAATCATCGGGCGCGCCGCGCGGGCACGACGAAGTACGGCCTGTCACGCACGGTGCGCGTGGTGCTGGACCTCGTGACGGTGAAGTTCCTGCTCAGCTACTCCACGCGCCCGCTGCAGATCTTCGGGCTCATCGGGCTCATCAGCGGAGGGCTCGGACTGCTCATCACGGCGTGGCTCGGCTACATCCGGCTCTTCCAGGCCCAGGCCATCGGGGATCGGCCGTTGCTGCTCCTCGGGATTCTGCTGCTCTTCATCGGCGTGCAGCTCATGACGTTCGGGCTGCTCGCCGAAGTCATGGCCCGCACCTACTACGAGTCGCAGAACAAGCCGACCTACGTCATTCGCGAGATCCGGCAGACGGCGCTCCTCGAGCCGGTGGAGCGTTGATGGCCCGGGCCCCGCGCGATCACGATCCGCGCATCACGGTCATCCAGCAGGAACTGTTCGACGAACGCCGGTCGAAGGTCGACAAGTACCGCGACCTGGTGATCGGCCGGCCGGGCCTCGGCCCGCTGGTGGCGTACGAGCTGGTGATGCTCACCGCGTCGTGGGTACCCGGCGCGCTGGGCCTGTTCCTGCGGTCGAAGCTGTTTCCCCTCATCCTCGGCCGCGTCGGGCGCAACGTGGTGTTCGGCGCCAACGTCACCCTGCGCCACCCGCACAAGATCGTCATCGGCGACAACGTCGTGATCGATGACGGGTGCTGCCTGGACGCGAAGGGCACGGACAACCGCGGCATCGAGATCGGGAGCGGCGTGTTCATCGGACGCAACACCATCCTGAGCTGCAAGAACGGCGACATCATCATCGAGGACCACGCGAACCTCGGCTTCAACTGCGAGATCTTCTCGGGCTCGCGCGTGCGCATCGGCAAGCGCATCCTGATGGCCGCCTACACGTATCTGGTCGGGGGCGATCACCTGTACGACCGGACCGACATCCCGGTGCTCGACCAGGGCCGCACCGCCCAGGGCATCGATGTGGACGACCACGTCTGGCTCGGCGCGCACGTCGTCGTCACCGACGGCGCCCGCATCGGGCGCGATGCGATCATCGGCGCCGGGGCGGTGGTCGTCGGCGAGATCCCCGAGTTCGCCATCGCCACCGGCATCCCCGCGAAGGTGCGGCGCGACAGGCGCGACGGCGGCCCGGTCTCGGGCGGCGCCGGTGCGGTCACGGAGTGACGCGCACGGTCGTCGCACCGGGGGCTCAAAGATTGCAGATTGCAGATCGCAGATCGCAGATCAACAGATCAGTAGATCAATAGATCGCGAATAGCGAATAGCGAACAGCGAATATGTGCGGCATCGTTGGCATCGTCGACCGTGATCTGAGCCGGCCGGTCACGCCCGGGGAACTGGGCGTGATGGTGCGGGCGCTCGTGCATCGCGGTCCAGATGATGAGGGGAGCGTGACGCTGCCCGGCGTCGGCCTCGGCATGCGGCGGCTCTCGATCGTCGATCTCGCCGGCGGGCAGCAGCCCTTCACCAACGAAACCGGCGACATCCACCTCGTGGCCAACGGGGAGATCTACAATTTCCCGGCCCTGCGCACCGAGCTGGCCGGGCGGGGACACCGCTTTCGCAGCGTCTCCGACATCGAGGTGCTCGTCCACGCCTACGAGGAGTGGGGCGAGGATTTCCTGACGCGCGTGCGCGGCATGTTCGCGCTCGCCCTCTGGGACGCGCGGACGCGGACGCTGATCGCGGCGCGCGACCGGGCGGGCGAGAAGCCGCTCTACTGGACGCTGACGCCGCGGGGGCTGTTCCTCGCGTCCGAGATGAAGGCCCTGCTCGTGCGGCCCGAGGTGGCACGGGAGCTCGATCCCGAGAGCCTGGATCAGTTCCTCACCTACGAGTTCGTGATCACGCCCCGGACCATTCTCAAGGGGATCCACAAGCTCCCGGCCGGGTCGTGGCTCCGGTACCGGGAGGGCGAGGTCACGGTTCATCGCTACTGGGACCCCGCGGCCATCCCCGTGCGCCAGTGGGACACGGGGGAGGCGGTGGAGGCCCTGCGCGACAGCCTGCGTCGCGCCGTCACCAGCCAGATGATGGCGGACGTCCCGCTCGGGGCGTTTCTGTCGGGCGGCGTGGACTCGAGCACCCTCGTCGCCTTCATGTGCGAGGCCTCCAGCCAGCCGGTCCAGACGTTCAGCATCGGGTTCGATGACGGCAGCTACAACGAGCTGCCGTATGCACGCGAGGTGGCGGCCGCATTCGGCACCCACCATCGCGAGCAGGTGGTGTCTCCGGCCCTTGGCGAGCTGTTCGATCAGCTCGTGGTGCACCTCGACGAGCCGCTGGCCGACACGTCGATCTTTCCGACCTATGTCGTGTCGCGCCTGGCGCGCCAGCACGTCACCGTGGCGCTCTCCGGCGACGGCGGCGACGAGCTCTTCGGCGGGTACGACGCCTACGTCGCGCAGCGCGCCGTCACGAGCTGGGGCCGTCTCGGGGCGGCGGCCATGCCGGCGCTGGCCGCCGTGGCCGCGCTCATCCCGCCGGCCGCGCAGAAGAAGGGGCTCGTCAACGGGCTCAAGCGGCTCGTCCAGGGCGCCGCGGAGGCGCCCGCCTCGATCGGACACTACCGCTGGATGACCTACCTCGGCGCTCGCGCGAAGCGCCGGTTGTACGCGGGAGGGCTCCGCGACGCGCTCGTGCGATCAGATGTGTATCAGCCCGTCCGCGACGTGCTGGCACGCTACGGTGGCGACGATGCGCTCAATCGACAGCTCTACGCGGATCTGGTGATCTGGCTCGCCGACGACATCCTGGTGAAGGTCGACCGGATGAGCATGGCCACGTCGCTCGAGACGCGGGCGCCCTTTCTCGACACCGAGGTGATGGAGCTGGCCTTCTCGATGCCGGGCTCGCTGAAGATCCGCGGTGGCGAACGGAAGTGGGTGCTGAAGGAGGCGATGCGCGGCGTGCTGCCGGCGGGGATTCTCACGCGCCGCAAGGAAGGCTTCAGCATCCCGGTGAGGGCGTGGCTTCGGACCGACCTCCAGCCGCTGATGCGGTCGCTGCTGGCCCCGGAACGGATCCGCGCCCGCGGCCTGTTCGAGCCGGGGGAGGTCGCGCGCCTGATGGACGAGCACGTCGCGGGCAGCCAGAACCATGCCCATACGCTGTTCCCCCTGATGGTCTTCGAACGCTGGGCCGACGCTCACCTGCCGCGCTGACCGAACAACGGATCACGGATCACGTACAAACACGAAGGACACGAAGGCCACGAAGACGGACGAAAGTCATTCAGGGTATCCCGTTGCGCAACCGGATCCCGAGAGTGTGCGCGTCCTTCGTGGCCTTCGTGTCCTTCGTGTTTGTACGTCTCAGTGGGTCGCGTTCGAATGCGGCTACTGCGGGCTGGCCATGCGCTGGTACCAGCCCTCGACTTCGGCGACTTCGTTGCGCGCCTGCCATTCGTCCCACCCGCGCTCGGGGGCCATGATCGCCGCGGCGGCCTCGAGGGCGTCGGTGCCGGGGTGGCCGGCCGATCCCGCCTCCGTGCGGCGTAGCACCGCATCGCCGAGCTTCATGGCCATCTCGCCGCGTGCGGCATGCAGGATCTCGGCGCCCGTGACCTGGCAGCGGCGCCCGAGGGGCGCAGCCAACTCGGGGCGGTCGCGCACGATCTGCAGCACGGCGTCATAGGCCGTGCCGTAGCTGCCTGCGAGCCGCCCCAGGGCCTCGGCCGGCATCCCGGGGACGGCGCGCAGCAGGACGGCGCGCTCGAAGTTTCCGTAGTGGCCGATGGCCCCGCCGACCAGCGGCAGTTCAGCGGTGCGGCAGGGCGGCGGCGTCGCCGCGCCGAGCTGCGCGAAGACGGCGTCGACCGCATCGGCCGCCGTCTTCCGGGCCGTGGTGTAGCGCACGCCGAACATCGAGACCAGCCCGGCGAGCTTCGTGCGGCGGTGATCGATGACGGCGCTCTCGCGAAGCAGGCGCACGTGGTGCTCGTGCCCGGACACCATGGGCAGGAGGCCCCGGTGGATCAGGCGGACATCGGCGGCCGTCAGGTTGGCATGGGGGAAGGCCTTGCGGGCGTCGGCCAGCAGGGCCTCGAGATCCCAGCGGGTGACCTCCAGGGCATCAGGGCCGCCGTCGTGGGCCTCGTGGCTCGTTCCGAGGATCGACACGTCGCGCCAGGGCACGAGGAAGAGGAAGCGGCCGTCGGCGATCCCGCCGCAGGCGTGCGTCCGCGCCACGGGACGCGTGACGAGGTTCATGGCCAGCGACAGCCGGGGGGCGGGCGTGGGCGGCCCACCATCGGGCAGCGAGGCCAGCAGCGCCCCGGCCCAGGGGCCGGCGGCATTGAGGACCACGCGGGCGCGGATGTCGAGCGTCCCGCCGCCCAGGCGGTCCACGGCCGCGACCCCGGTCACGCGCCCGGCGTCCGTCAGGAAGCCCGTCGCCTCCAGGTAGTTGGCCCCCACCGCGCCGGCATCGGTCGCCGAGAGCAGGAACGCGAGCGTCACCCGGTCGGTGTTGTGCATCTGGTAGTCGTACCAGACGGCGCCGCCGGTGACGCCGCCGGGATCGACGGCCGGACTCAGTTGCAGGCATTCCTCGCGCGAGACGATCGCCCCGGGCGGGAGGTGACGGCTGGGGTCCGCGATGCCTTCGTGCCGGTCGCGCGAGACGGCATCGTTGATCGCCAGCGCCAGCCGCATCAGGAGGCTGCTGCGCCGGGGGTCGCGGTAGGTCGGGACGATGAAGGGGAGCGGGCGGACGAGGTGGGGCACGAGCCGCGCCAGCGCGCGCCGCTCGCGGATAAACAGCCGCATCTGCCTGAAGTTCAGCGACTGCAGCGACCGCAGGCCGCCGTGGACGGTCTTCAGGTTGTTGAAGGAGGTGCCGCTGCCGAAGTCGCCGCGATCGATGACGGCCACCGACAGGCCGCGCTGCGCGGCGTCCCAGGCGGCCGCCGCGCCGTAGATCCCGGCGCCGACGACGAGCACGTCGAACGTGGTGTCCGCCAGCAGGCGGAGGTCGCGAACCATGCCTCGCTATTGTAGCCGCGCGCTAGATCATCCGCAGATTACGCGGATAACGCAGATGTCAATTAGCTCGGTGGGGTGAGGCTGGTGGAGCCGCGTCCCGCGGTGGCGGCCGGAGGCCGCCAAGGCGTGACCAGCGCCGGTGGAGCGAGAGCCGACGGGGTGAACGGACGAGGCTCTCGCTCCGCCGGTGCTGGTCACGCCCTCGTTGCCGGTCGTTGACCGGCAACCGCGGGACGCGTCGGCGGCAAGCCAATCTGCGTCATCTGCGTAATCCGTGGACCGATCTCTCAGGCAGACTCGGCCTGCGTGCTGACGGTCGCCGGCAGGACGGGCCGTCGTCGTTGGGACACAACGATTACCGCGAAGAGCACCGCGCCGATGGCGTCGGTGAACACCCCGGGCACGATCAGGACCAGCGCGGCCGCCAGGAGCAGCACGCGCTCGTACCAGGTCGTCACGCGGAAGAGGTACCCTTCCATGGCCGCGCCGAGCGCGAACACCCCCGCCGTGGCCGTCACCGTCACACCGAGCATCTCCCACGGCTCGAAGCCGACGCCGAGCATGATCGGGGAGTAGACGAAGATGTACGGCACGAGGAAGCCCGCCACCGAAAGCTGGATGCCCTGGATCGACGTGCGCAGCGGACTCGCGCCGGCGATGCCGGCCGCGGCGTAGGCGGCCAGCGCCACGGGCGGTGTCAGATTGGCCAGCACGCCGAAGTACATCACGAAGAAATCCGCGGCCAGCGGGTCGACGCCCAGCTTGAGGAGCGCCGGCGCGGCCATCGTCGACGTGATGATGTAGGTCGGAATCGTCGGCAGCCCCATCCCCAGCAGGAAGCACGCGAACATCGTCAGCACCAGCGTGGCGGGGAGCCGCTCGCCGGCCGCCATGATGATCGCGCTCGAGAGCTTCAGGCCGGCGCCCGTCAGCGTCACGATCCCGATGATGATCCCGACCACCGCGCAGGCGGCGGCGACGCTGACGGTGCGCCGCATGCCGGCGTCGAGCGAGCCCAGGATGCCGGTGAGCGAGGCGCCTCGTGCGTCGGCGGCCGCGCGGAACGCGGCCAGTCGCGTCGCGCCATCCCCCGGCGTGCCGAGCGCGACCACGAGCGAGGCGGCCCATGAGAGCAGGAGGCTGGCCGCGATGCTGCCCACCGCGGCATACACCGGGGAGTAGCCCTGCAGCATCACGACGAAGAGCGCGAGCACGGGCAGCAGCAGGTAGCCGTCGCGGCGCAGGACGTCGCCCAGCCGGCGCGCCTTCGAGTCGGGCGGCGGCACCAGGCCATGCCGCTTCGCGTGGAGGTGGATCTGCACGCCGGTCGCGAAGAAGTAGAGCAGGGCGGGCACGATGGCCGCAAGAGCAATGCGGGTGTACGGCACGCCCAGGCGTTCGGCCATCAGGAAGGCCGCGACGCCCATCACGGGCGGCATGATCTGGCCGCCCATCGAGGCCGTGGCCTCGACGGCCGCTGCGTAGTGCGGCGCGAAGCCGCTCTGCTTCATGAGCGGGATCGTCACCGCGCCCGTCGTGGTCACGTTGGCCAGGCCGCTGCCGTTCACCGTGCCCATGAGCGCGCTCGAGACGACCGCCACCTTGGCCACGCCGCCGGCCGACCGCCCCGCGAGGGCGAACGCCAGGTCGTGGAACAGGCCGATGATGCCGGAGCGCTCCAGGAAGGCGGCGAAGAGGATGAAGACGGCGATGTAGGTGGCCGAGACCTGGAGCGGCACGCCGAACAGCCCCTCGGTCGTCGTGTAGAGGAACTCGAGGATCTCGGGCAGCGCGTAGCCGCGATGGCCCATGAAGCCGGGAATCCACGGCCCCGCGACGCCGTAGACGACGAAGGCGCTGGTCGTGATCGTGAGCGCCCAGCCGTGCATCTGCCGCGCGAGGTCCATCACGACGAGGACGGCCAGGGTCGCCATTACCAGGTCGAGCGGGGAGAGCGCCCCCACGCGCGTCATGAGGTCGCGGAACGACACGATGAGGTAGAGCGCGGCGGCGGTGCCGAGGATCCCCGTGGCGAGGGCGGCCACGCGCCCGGCTCTGGAGGTGCGCTCCGAGGCCGCGATCATCAAGTAGGCCAGCATTGTCATGCCGCCCAGATGGATCGCCCGGTGCACAAGCGCCACCGGCGCGCCGAGGACCGCGGTGTACAGGTGGTAGACGCCGAGCAGGATCGCGAGGAGGGTCGCGAGTCGCGGCAGCGTGGCGATCATGGCACGGCGGGCAGGACGCCGCGCTCCCGGTAGTACCGCTCGGCGCCGGGGTGCAGCGGGATGGGCGCGGTCGCCGCATCGGCTACGTCGATCTCCTTCGCCGCGACGTGCGTCCGTCCGAGCTCCTCGAGCGACTCGAAGAGGAGGCGCGTCAGGTCGTAGGCGAGCTGCTCGTCGAGGTCCTCGCTGACGACCAGCAGGTTCTCGACGGCGACGGTCGGCACGTCCTCGTCCTGGCCGCGATAGGTGCCGGCCGGGATCGTCACGCGCGTGAAGAAGGGATACTGCGCGCGGATGCGCGCCAGCGCCTCGTCGCTCACCGGCAGCAGGCGCACGCCGACGGTCATGCTGGCGTCGGTGATCGCCGAGACGGGGAAGCTGGCGGTGACGACGCCGGCGTCAAGGGTGCGGTCCTGCATCTGGGCCGCCACCTCGGCAAACGAGAGGTAGTCGGGCCTGACGTCGGCATAGCTCAGGCCGTGCGCCTCGATCACGACGCGCGCCGAGACCTCGGTGCCGCTGCCGGGCGCGCCGACGCCGACGCGCTGGCCGCGCAGGTCGGCAATGGTGTGGAGCGGGCCGTCGCGCCGCGCCACGATCTGCACCGTGTTCTGATACAGGACCGCGAGCGTGCGCAGCTTGCGGTGGGGCGTGGGGTCGGAGTCCGTGCCCTGCTCGTAGGCGAACCAGGCGATGTCGCCCATCGTGAACGCGACGTCGGCACGGCCCTGCTGGACCGCCTGGACGTTGAAGACCGAGCCGACCGTCGACTGCGCCGAGGCGTTTACGCCGGGGAGGGCGGCGCTGTAGATCTGGGCGAGTGCGCCGCCGAGCGGGTAGTAGACCCCGCCGGTGCCGGCCGTGGCGATGGTCAGGAACGTGCGCTCGGCGGGCGCGCCGCAGCCGGCCGCCACGACCAGCGCCAGTGCGCCGGCGATCGTCGTCAGCCGCCGCGTGATCAGGGTCCGCGTCATCAAATGATCTCCCGCGGCACTATATGACGATCGTCGGCGTCGTGGGAAGCGGTCCGGGCGGTCGGAGGGCCGCCGCGCCGGTCTCGCCCGAAGGACGGCGGTCGGAGTACCATGGCCCGGTGACGACCGAGGCGATTCGCGACTACTGGAACCACCGCATCCACGACCTGGAGATGACCACCCATCCGGTGGGGTCCCGGGAGTTCTTCGACGACCTCCACGACTACCGGTACGACAAGCTGCACTACCTGCCGCGCCTGGTGGACTTCGACGCCTATCGTGACCGGACGGTGCTGGAGGTGGGCTGCGGGATCGGCACCGACCTGGTGCGCTTTGCGCAGGGGGGCGCGCGCGTCACCGGCGTGGACCTCGCGCAGACGGCCATCGACCTGGCGCGACGGAACTTCGAGTGGCACGGCGTGGCCGAAGGCGCCGACCTGCGCGTGGCCGATGCCGAGGCCCTCCCGTTCCCCGACGCCAGCTTCGACGTCGTCTACGGCCATGGGGTGCTGCAGTACGCCGCCGACGCGCCGCGGGTCGTCGCCGAGGCCTACCGGGTGCTCAAGCCCGGCGGCGAGGCCATCTTCATGGTCTACAACCGCGTGTCGTGGCTGAATGCGATGTCGCAGGTGACGAAGGTGAAGCTCGAGCACGAGGACGCGCCCGTGCTGAAGAAGTACTCGATCCCCGAGTTCCGGGCGCTGCTCGCGCCCTTTGGCGACGTGCGCCTCGTGCCGGAGCGGTTCCCCGTGAAGTCGCGCCTGCACGGCGGCTGGAAGGGCGTGCTCTTCAACACCTGCTTCGTGGGCGCGTTCAACGCGCTGCCCCGCGCCTGGGTGCGCCCGCTCGGGTGGCACCTGATGGCGTTTTGCCGGAAGTAGCGCCGGTGGAATCCCCTCCGCGCCGTCTGCCGCTCGTCGCCCTTGGTGCCGTGTCGCTGGGGGCTCTGGTGCTCACGGTGCTGGCGTTGCTGCCATGGTGGGCGGCCGCCTGCCTGGTGGCCGTCCAGGCCTGGTTCGCCTGGCATGGGTACCTGGTGGTGAGCCGCGTGGTGCCCGGGAGCGATGCCGGGGCTCGCGCCCTCTTCGCGCCCGTCGTGGGCCTCGCCCTGTGTACGGTGGGCCTGCTGGCCCTCTGGCTGCTGGGCGCGCGGAGTGCCTGGATGTTCGTCCTGGCGCCCTGGCCGGTCTGGGTCCTGTGGCGGCTGCCGCTTGACCGCATCGCGCCCGATTGGACCCTGCCGCGCGTGGGGCGGCTGGACCTCGTCGCCGTCCTCGCGGTGCTGCTCATCGTTCCCGTCGTCGTCGGGCTGCCGTATGCCCATGTGGCCGCGCCGATGGCTGACGGCGGGGTGGCCTACCGCGCGTACTTCACGGCCGACTTCGTCTGGGCGATGACGGCGGTGGCCGAGGTCAGCAAGGGCGACCTGCCGCCGGCGAATCCGTTTCTCGGCGGCGACGCCCTGCGCTACTACTGGCTGGCCCACTTCCTGTCGGCGGCGAGCTACCGTGTGGCGGCGCCGTGGGGCCTGCCGATCGAGCCGATCATCCTGGCGCACTCGGTCGGCTACGGCGTCGCGTTTCTGCTCTTCCTGTACGGATTCGCCCGCGCGTGGGGCGGCGGACCGGCCGCGACCGGCGCCGCGATTGGCATCGTCTTCCTCGCGAGCAGCTTCGAGGCGGTGGAGCGGATCCTCGCCTGGCGTCACCTCAATGAACTGTGGCTCCGGCTCACGGACATCAACGTGGATGCCGTGACGCGGTGGTTCCACAACGCGATGCCGATCGACGGACTGCACCGGATGCTGCTGTATCAGCCGCATCACCTCACCGGCTATGCGCTGGGCCTGCTGGCGCTGCTGCTGGTCGGGCGGGTCCGCGATGTCGGGCGCGCGCCAGTCGCGCTGGCGGCCGGGGGACTCCTGGCCCTGTCCGTGCTCTACAGCAGCTTCACCGCGATCATCATCGGCGTGGCCGTGTCCGGCGTCTACGCGGCGCGCCTGCTGCCGCGACGGCACCTCCCGACCATCCTGCTCTGCGGCGTGCTGGGCGCGGTGCCGGTCGGGCTGGCCGTGGCCGCAAGCGCGGCGCTTGGGTACGTCGACCCGAAGGCCGGGGGGCTGCTGCAGTTCGGCCCGAACAGGGTGGCGTTCCGCAACGCGCCGTTCAGCCTCTTTCTCAGCTTCGGCCCGCCGCTGTGGCTCGGGATGGCCGGGCTGCTGGTGGCGGCGTGGTGGCGGCGCGAGGCGTTGCCCCTGGGGATGCTCGTGCTGTCGGCGTTGGCGTTCTACTTCTATGCCGACGTCCCCAACATGGGCGGGGTGTGGGTCGGGTGGCGGAGCGGGCATCTGTTGTTCATGGCCGCGGCCGGGCTGATCGCGGTGCTGTTCACCTGGGTGGCGTCCCGGCCGGCGGCGTTCGGTCGCGTGGTCTGGGGCGCGGCCGCGCTGCTCGTCGCGGCCGCGTTGCCGACGGTGGGCCTCGATATTCACAACGCGCAGGATTTGACGAACACGCGGCCGGGACCGGGATTCCCGTGGGTCTTGAGGCTCAGCCCCGGCGAAGCGGCCGCGCTCGAATGGGTCCGCCGTCACACCCCACCGGCGGCCGTGGTGCAGCCGGATTCGCTCACGCGGGCCAACGCGTCCTGGGGCTACATCACCGGGTTCGGGGAGCGGCGGATGGCCGCGGGGCTCCCGATTGCCATGATTCCCCTGGAGCCCTACGAGCGCGCCACGCGTCTCGTCCACGACGGGATCTTCGTGCAGGAGCACCCCGCCGCGATCGCACAGCTCGCCCGGCGCCTCGGGATCGACTACATCTACGCCGGACCGCTGGAGCGCCAGACGCATCCCGGCCTCGTCGGGCGCCTGCTCTCGGCGCCCGCGTCGTTCCGGCTGGCCTTCCTCAACGAGGATGTGGCGGTGTTTCAGGTGGTGCGCTGAGACGGGCGCGGATGTCGTCGACAACGCCACCCAGATCGCGTTCGAGGGTGCGCGTCGGACGGTAGCCGAAGGCCTCGCGCGCGGCCCGGATGTCGGCCACGGAGAAGCGCAGCTCGCCCGGCCGCTCCGCCTCTCGAAGGACGGTGGCCGCGGGCGCCACCTGATCCGTCAGCAGGCCCGCCAGCGCGTTGAGCGACGTGCCGCGCCCGCTCCCGAGGTTGAACGTGCCCTCGGCGCGCCCGAGCGAACCCAGGACACCCGCCGTGATGTCGTCGACGTGGACGAAGTCGCGGGCCTGCTCCCCGTCACCGAAGATCACGGGCGACTCGCCTCGGAGCAACTTCGTGAGGAAGATGGTGATCACACCCACATAGGGCGTGTAGGTCTGTCCGGGGCCAAACGTGTTGAAGAACCGGAGCACGGTGAGTGGGACGCCAAGATGCGCGAGCATCTGGCCGCACACCTGCTCGGCCGCCAGCTTGCCGACCCCGTAGGGGGAGAGGGGCTGCGTCGCGTGCGCTTCCGTGATGGGCGCGGCCGACGGCGCATCGGCGTACACGGCCATCGACGAGGCCAGCGTGAACCAGCGCACGCGCGCCGGGTCAAGCGTCCGGACGAGGTTGGCCGTGCCCATCCGGGTCGTGTCGAGGTCGTCGTAGAAGCGCTCGAAGCTGCCGCGAATGGTGACCTGAGCGGCGAGGTGCACGACCGCGTCCACATCGTGCAGGGCCTCGGCCACGGCCGCTCGGTCGCGGACGTCCCCCGTGACGAGGCGCGCGCCGGGCGCGACCGCCGCGGCGGTGCCCACGGAGAGGTTGTCCAGGACGGTAACGGCGGCCCCGCGTGCCAGGAGCGCCCGGCTCACATGCGACCCGATGAAGCCGGCGCCCCCGGTGACGAGGACGTGGGTGGGCGTCATGAGGCCGGCCCGGCGGCGACGCCGGGGCAGTAGACCAGATGCTCGCCGTTCAGGACCACCGAATCGAGGTCGGCCGCGGACTCCACGACGACGCCGGGAAGGATGACGGCGTTCGTGATGCGGATCGGATGCTGGATGACGACGCCCGCTCCGATCACGCTCCGCTCGATCACGGTCCCGGGCGGCATCTCCACGTCGTCACCGATCAGATGGTCGAGGCCCTGGCGCGACAACTCCAGCAGGTTGATGGCGAGCAGGTCTTCGGCCTTCGTCAGGTTCAGATCGCGTTCCACGATGGGCCAGTGGCGCACCCGGTACCCGTCGTCGATCAGGATCTGGATGCTGTCGGTGATCTCGTACTCGTCGCGCATGGCGGTGCGGGGCGTACGGCGGATGGCGTCGAAGATATGCGGGTC
Organism: Vicinamibacterales bacterium; assembly: GCA_030680175.1. Classification (GTDB taxonomy): domain Bacteria; phylum Acidobacteriota; class Vicinamibacteria; order Vicinamibacterales; family UBA2999; genus JAUXWO01. The sequence goes on along the minus strand of JAUXWO010000093.1, from coordinate 20,553 downwards.
GAAGACGTACAGGCCGCAGCCCTTGAGCTGGCTGTCGACATACCGGGGCTTCTCGATCACCCGGTGCACGACCCTGTCGTCATCCGCCTGGATGACGAAGTTGCGGCGCACCATGGCCGGGTCCGGCTCGTACATACTGACGAGGCTGGCGTTGGCGCGGCGCGACACGACGTCGTCGATGATCGGCTGGAGCGGCGAGCTGAGCTGAAAGAAGATGTCGCCGAGCATCAGCAGGAACGGCCCCGGGAGGTGCGGCTCCAGCGCGCCGACGGCGTGGGCCAGCCCGAGGGTGCTCTCCTGCTCGTGGAACGTGATGCGGACCCCGAAGCGTTCGCCGTCGCCGAGGACGCTGGCGACCTGATAGCCGAGGTGGCCGACGACGATGTGGAGGCTGGTGATGCCGCTGTCACGCATCGTCTCGATCTGGTGGACGAGCAGCGGGCGGTTCAGGATGGGCAGGATGGGCTTGGGCGTCTTGTCCGAGAACGGGTACATGCGCGCACCCTTGCCCGCCGCGAGAATGACGCCGGAGACGCCGGACTTCGATTCAGGCATGACCCTCTCGTGTCAGGCGGCAGCGGATGAGCTCGCGCATCACCCGCACCGCGTCGAAGGCGCGGATCTTCTTGCCCTCCTCGAAGGTGCGTCCCGAGAAGCTGACGGGCACTTCCGCGAAGCGCGCGCCGCGCTGGGCGAGCCGCGCGGTGAACTCGGCCTCGAAGTCGAAGCCATTGGCCTGGATATGGAGGCCGTCGATGAGCGACCGCCGGTACATCTTGTAGCAGGTCATCAGATCCGAGAGTGCCACCCCGTAGAGCGCGCGGCAGGCGGCCGTCATCGTCAGATTGCCCATCCGGTTGAGCCAGCGCATGCCTTCGATCGAGCCCTTGAAGCGGCTGCCGTAGACGACATCGGCCTGACCCGAGAGGATCGGCGCGAGCAGGGCCCCATAGTCGTTCGGGTCGTACTCCAGATCCGCGTCCTGGTGCACGATGATGTCGCCCGTCGCCAGCGTCCAGAGGTGTTTCAGGACGCCGCCACGCCCGACGTTCTCGTCCATGAAGATGACCTGGAGGCCGGGCAGATCGAGGCCGCGCAGGATGTCGCGCGTGCCGTCGGTCGACCCGTCGTCGCAGGCGAGAATCTCGAGGCGCACGCCGGCATCCACCGCGGCCACGGCACGGAGGAGCGGCTCGATCGTGGCCCGCTCGTTGTAGATGGGGACGAGAACACTCAGGAGTGGTGGCATCGGCATGGAGGAGGCGTTCGGGGGGAGTATACCCCCGGGGCAGGTGGGGGACGAGGCACGGACGAGCTGGTGACCGCAGAGGAGGATGCGGCGGCGGACGCCGCGCGAGGCCGCCCTAGATCGGGCCGGCCACGCTCGGCGGGGTCGCAGGCGGCACGGGCGGCGGGGTCGGCTCGGCGCGGTGCCGCTCGATCGAGGCGCGCACCAGGAACCTCGCGTAGGGCACGACCTGCTTGATGGCCGCGACGTTCATCTGGCACGGGCTGAGGCACGTCGGGCACTTGTGATCGCGGATCTCGCGGCGGTGGGCCAGCGAGTCGTCCCGGAAGTAGATCGACTCGGCGTCCTCGGTCGTCACGTTGCCCATCACGTCGCTGTTCTCGCAGAAGAACAGATCGCCGTTCGGGTTCAGCATCACGCCCTGCGTCTGGAACGGGCACGGCGCCGTGCGGTGGTACCCGTTCGTGATCATGTCGGCGTAGTGCATGTAGATGTAGTTCTGCCCGTCGAGGATCGGATCCTGGCGGACCCGGTCGAGGAAGAACTGCCGCATGCGCTGCTCTTCCTTGCCCATCGGGCGCAGCTTGCCCTCGAGCTCGGCGTTGCCCAGCATGGCGTCGGTGAACCGCACCATGTTGAACACGATGTCGAGCTTCTCCTTCTTCGACCACGCCAGGATGTTCTCGGCATCCTCGAGGTTCTGCGAGAAGATCGTGGAGGAGATCCCGAAGTTGAAGCGGTACTGCTTCTGCAGTTCCTGCATCGCGGTGATGGTCTTGCCGGCCTTCTCGAACGCCTTGCGGACGTTGCGGACCTCGCCGTGCATCTCGCCCACGCCGTCGATCGAGACGCGCATCGAGAAGATCACGTTGCGGGCGTTGCAGAGCTCGACCACCTTCGTGAGCATCGGGATCGCGCGATGGGGGGTCAGACCCGTGGTGTTGATCGTCAGCTTGCGCAGCTTCGGGAAGCTGTCGATCATCGCCTCGCAGATCTCGACCATGTCGTTGCGCGTGGTCGGTTCACCGCCCGAGAGCGAGGCGTTCTCGATGTTCTTCCAGAGGGGCGAGGCGAACGCCGCGCGGATCTGGTCGAGCGTCATGTCCTCCTTGCGGTTGCCGCGCGTCCAGTTGCTGCACATCTCGCAGCGGGCGTCACAGACGAACGTGCAATGGAAGATGAAGACGGTCGGGTGGAGCGCCTTGTACTTGGCGACCACCGAGTTGACCATGTCGCGCGGCGCACTGAGCGCCGCCTTGGCGAGATACTTTGCCGCGTAGACCTGTGCCATCTAAGTCCTAGATTCTACAGGATTTCTTGGATCCGGGCAACTGGAGCGATCCCCTGGGGGCGTGGTGGCTTACGCCCGCTTGAGAAAACCCTTCGGATTGAACGTCAGGAGGAACTTGTCCATGGCCGGATCGTGGACAAACTCCGGATGCCGGCCGAGAAACGCCTCGAGCGCCTCCATCGGCCCCGGCCCGTAGTCGTCGAAGACCGGGTGGCCGTTCAGATTCGTGTCCTCGACCACCAGATAGCTGCCCGGTGTGACGAACGGGGCATAGGCCTCGAGCTCCGCCAGCACGTGGTCGCGCGCGTGATCCGAGTCCAGCAGCACCATCACGGGGCCGGCGCTGCCCACGAGGCTGCGCACGTGCGCCACCATATCAGGCTCGACAGACGACCCCGTCAGATAGGTGATCCGGGGATGCTGGGGACGGCCCTCGTGATGCTCGATGTCCATCGTGATGATCTGGCCGTGGCCCAGGATGTCCATCATCGACGCCATGAAGTGCGCGCTCCCGCCGAACGCCGTTCCGGTCTCGATGACCACGGCGGGCCGGAGTGTGTGCAGGACCTCCTGGTACAGCCAGAGATCGAGCGGGCACTTGAGGATGCGGTGCCCCATCCACTGGGTATTCCGCCACGTCATGTTGAAGGCCGACGAATCGAAATATAGCCGGTGAAACTTGTCGACGATGCTCCGTTCCGTCTTCTCGCTGATGGCGAGTCGCCGGTACAGCGCACCGCGCAGCGTACGGAGTTCGTGCTTCAACGCACGGGTCAGGGTCTGCACAGGGCTCACTGTGGTCCTTCCTTCATGGCAACGCTCCTTTCGGTGACGGGGGGGACGGGGGGGACGGGGCGCGGCGCCGCACCAGGTAGAGCAGTCCGCCCGGCAGGTTCGAGACAATGCCCAGCAGGATGAAGATGGTGCCCATGGCGAAGGCAATGTGCTCGGGTACGCCCATGGGTTCCAGCATCCAGACGGTGGCGCCCTGGCCGGGGCCGAGGCCGCTCAGCGAGATCGGCAGGAGGATCACGATGATGGTGAGCGGCACGAAGACCAGGTAGTACTCGAATTCGAGCGTCACGCCGAGCCCTCGCCCGGTGACCCACATCAGCACCACCCGCAGGACCTGCATCACGAGCGACAACAGCGAGACGAGCAGCAGCGTGGGCCACTCGCGGCGATAGTGCTGCATCGCGGTGGCCAGGCGGACCACGAAGGTCCAGGGGGCGCGGGTGCGCCAGGAACCGGGGAGCAGGGCGGCGACGATGCGATCGGCCCACACACCGGCGACCGCGCCCGCAAGCATCACGGCGGTGAGCACATACAAGAAGACGGCGAGCCGCCGGTCGATGTCATCCGTCCACATCGCGAGGCCGAACACGCCCACGAGCGCGACCGATGCCATCCCCAGCCAGCGGTCCACCGCGACGGACGCGACGGCTTCGCCGCTCCGCGACGTGCGCCGGTTCACCTCCCAGGCACGGGCGATGTCACCGCCGACGCCGGACGGGGCGAAGCTGCCGAGGTAGGACGTGACCAGGAAGATCCAGACGCCGGACTTGTACGTGAGCGGCACCTCAGCGGCGCGCACCAGCAGGATCCAGCGCCAGGCGGCGAGCGCACGGTCGAGGGCGGTCAGGAGGGCCAGGGTCACGATCACGCTCATGCTGAGCGTGGCGATCGCCTCGAGGGTGCGGACCTCGTCGATGTCGAAGATGAGATACGTCAACACGGCCAGCGTGATCGCCAGCCGGAACCACCAGCTCGTCACGTCACACTATCCCGCGGGCTTGCGTGCCACGAATGTCAGGGTCTCGAACAGATTCTTGCGGACCTTGAAGAGCAGCTCCGTCGTGCCCGTGTAGCGCGACAGCGCGTCGATGCCGGGCACGTTGACCAGGAGCGCGCCGGCGGCGAGCGCGTCGCGGGCGAGTCCGGTCGCGGTCCCGATGCCGCGCTCGACGTGCAGCGTCTCGAAGCCGCCGTCGTTGAACAGCTGGCGCACGCGCCGCTCCGTGGTGACGAAGTTGTGCGTGTAGTCCACGTCCCAGAAGAACGTGCGCTCTTTCAGGTAGTCGGGGACCACGACGAAGAAGATCCCGCCGGGCCGCAGCACGCGGAGCGCTTCCGCCGTGAAGTAGCGCGCCGCGTCGATGCCGCTCATGTGCTCGAGCACCTGGTCGGCATACACGACGTCGGCGCACGCGTCCGGCATCGGCGTCGGCGGCGTGAAGCCCTCGACAACGGTGAGGCCTTTCGCGCGCAGGACCTCGATCAGGATCGGGCTGGCCTCAATCGCCGTGTAGCGCCAACCGTCGGCCACGGCTTGTTCACCGAGCGAGCCATGCCCCGGGCCGATCTCGACCATGTCGCCCGGCGCGGGGCGGAAGCGGTGGAGGAGCGAGAGGCGGTGACGCTCGATCTTGCCACGACGCGCGCTGCCGAAGCTGGTGAGACGCTTTTCCGAGAAGGACTTGTAGAACGTCGATGGTTCAGCCACCAGCCCGAGTGTACACGAAACGGGGACGACCCCGCGGTGCGGAAGTCGTCCCCGGTCGTGTCTGCGGGCGTCAGCCGTTTACGGGAACGGCGGCACCGGCGCCCAGTCGTTCCCCGCGCGGCGGGACGAGAGGCGCGTCCAGTTGGCATTCGCGCCGGGCGCTCCCGCGCCGACCACCGTGTCCCAGCCTTCCCAGTTGGAGTCGGCCGGGCCGTGACGGAACGCGACCACGTCCTCGCCGTAGCCCCCGCGGACGGACTGTCCGCAGGAGTCCCACGTGCACTGCTGCTCGTTGGCGTTCTTGGTGATCAGGCCCCAGCGCTGGTCGGTCGTCGCCAGCGCCGCCGCCAGGTGGCGCGTGTAGCGGTGGCAGCGTACGCCTGAGCCGCTGCGGCACCCCGGCCACTCCGGCGAGACCAGCGACACCTCCGCGGCGCAGGCAATGCGGTTGCCGTTCGGGGGGCTCTGCGCACCGCACGAGGCCGGCACGGCGAAGGGGAGCGTCGCCTTGGGTTCAACGGGCGTCGAAAAGGCCACGGCCTCGGACCACGGACCGGCTGCGCCCTCGACCTCGAGGCGCACGCGCCACGTGTACTGCGTCTCCCAGTCGAGGTCCGTCGGGTACGCGAACCCGGTGCCGCCAGACGGGTCGGCATCGACCCCGATCTCGTTGACCCGGGCGTCACCGCGATAGAGCTCGATGCGGTAGGTGCCCTGGCCCGGCACGACGAACCGGCCGGCGGAGTTGCCGAAGAGGAACGTCGGCTTGCGCGTGTCCAGCACCTGCCCGCCGATGGGCGACAGCGGCACCGGGGGATTGACCTTCAACGTGGCGCCACTCGACGTGTCGCTCAGCACCGCGCCCGTCGTCGCACTCGGGGCAAGGGGGGACTGGGGAGCCTGCGAACAGGCAGCGGCGGTGGCTAGGGCCAGCGCCAGGACGGGCAGGCGTCCAAGTGTGTTTCTATCGACCATCTAGCTCTGTCTCCTCGAACGGTGGCACGCGGACCCCGTGGTACGGCGCGGCGGTGGCGCAAGTGGGGTCCGGCGGCCATTGTAGCGCACAGCACGGCGGATGCAACCCCTCGTTCGCTTCCTAACTCTACTATCGGCTCAACTTAGGGGAACTCCACTAGTGAAATGGCCGGTTAGTCGTGCTACCATCCCTCCGTCCGCTTTTCTTGGCACTGCGTACGGGGTGGTGCCGCCGCGGATTCTCCGCGGGCCGCCTTGGCCCGTTCCCCCGAAGATTCACGTTGGAGCGTTAGGAAACACGATGCGCAGAACGACGGCAATGTTGGTGGTGGGGTGCCTGCTGGTGACCCTCGGGGGCGAGGCGGAGGCGCAGTCCGCCTCCGGTCGCGACTACTACGTCACGGTCGGCGGGGGCGGACAGTCCGGGTCGACGACCTTTGAGGATCAACGGGTCTTCACCGAGTACGACGAGCAGGGCCGTCTCATCGCCAGTGGCAGCGTCGGGGCGTTGTCGTTCTTCGACATCGCGGCCGGCCGGCGCATCACCGGGAACTGGACGCTGGGCCTGGCCTTCCACAAGGGGTCGAAGACGGGCTCCGGTCTGGTGGTGGTCGGGGTGCCGCATCCGCTGTTCTTCGACCGTCAGCGCTCCGATTCCAAGACCGTTGAGGGCCTCAAGCGCGACGAGCATGCCACGCACCTGCAGGTCGGCTACCTCTGGGATGCCACCGAGAAGATCCAGGTGCATGTCGTGGGCGGTCCCTCGTTCTTCCGCGTGAAGCAGGCAACGGTCACCGAGGCGAGCTTCAGCGAAGTGGGCCCGCCGTACACCAGCGTGAACGCGACCTACAACATCGGCACGCGCTCGAAGAACGTCGTGGGCGGGCATATCGGCGTGGACGGGTCCTACCGCTTCTATGATCACGACCGGTTCAGCCTCGGTGCGGGCGCGTTCCTGCGCTACGCGGGCGCGTCGGCCGACCTGCAGATCCTCGACAACGAAGTGAAGTCGAGCCCGGGCGGGTTCCAGTACGGCGTGAACCTGCGCGTCGGATTCTAGCCCCGGCTTCGGGGCGCTCGCGGCTTCGCCGCTCGCGGAACCGGCACGAAAACAGAAAACGCCCCGGCGGTCATCAGACTGCCGGGGCGTTTCTCGTTCTCGGGGGAGGCGAGCGCCGTGGGGTGGTCGCGCACCGTCAGCGACGCCCACTGATGGCGTGTATCGACTGACGGGGGGCGACCGGCGCCTCTGCTCAGTCGCGAGGCTGCGGGCCGCCCAACGGGCGGCCCGGTAGCAGTATCGTCAACGACACTCCACTAGTGGGGTGTATCGACTGAAGAGGTACTACCAGCGCCTCTGCTCAACCGCGATTTTGCGGGCCGCCCAACGGGCGGCCCGGTAGTTCTTTGTCAACGACACTCCACTAGTGGCGTGGATGGTCGATATCGAAAGGGGCCGTTCCGTAGGAACGGCCCGGAATCCCTGTCCGATCGGCAGTTCGGACTGGGAACAAATGGTCGATACAGTCCACTAGAATCGCCCCCGCCCGGTCCACCGGCCGATCGCGCCGCCAGCCGCGGTCGCGCCCGTGACGTCGAACCACGCGGGCTGCGGGTTCGAGCCGCAATGGCCCGCCAGCACATCGACGATGTAGACCTCGGTGGTCCCTTCATCTGGGTTGTTGCCCCAGTTGTAGTCCACGACGTCGAGCGACGGATCACCGACCACGCCGCGCTTCCAGTTGTAGCCCCAGCGTGTGTCGTAGGTGCGCAGGCGGTCGACGAGCCGGTCCATGAACTCCCACGTGCCGCCGTGTTCCTGGCAGGAGTTGGCCAGTGCGGCGGGGTACTCCGCCGCGATCTGCACGACGACCGCATACATGTTCGGCAGCGGCAGCTTGCCGCCGGGGCCGGGGTTGGCGGTGCGCCCGCCGGGGCCGACACCACCGCCGTCGCCACCACCCGTCGGAGGAGGCGGCGCGGGCGCCCCCGTTCGGAACTCGACGATGGGGGAGTAGGGGCTGGCGTACTGGCCGTCGGACTGCCGCACGCGCCAGAAGTAGGTGGTGTTGGCCTGCAGGGGGCCTGCCGACGCGACCGTGATGCCGTTGCCGCCAGGGGTCGCCGTGAGCACCGTGCCGGACGCGCCTGGCGCCGTGGCGATCTCGAAGCGATAGCTGAGGGCGCCGGCCGGACCGCTCACCGACCCGTTCTGCACCCGGAACTCGGGCTGAATCCCCGTGATCTGGCCGATCGGGGAGAGGGGCGTTGGCGCGCCGAGGATGACCGGCTCGAGCACCCGGAAGCTGGCCACGGCCGAGTAGGGGCCGGTGTTGGCGCCGTCCGCGGCGCGGACACGCCAGAAGTAGGTCGTTTCAGCCGGCAGGAGCGCGGGCATCCGGTAGGTCGTGCGGCCATTCTCGCCCGGGCTCAGCCGCTCGGCGGTGTGGACCTTGCTCTGGAACTCGAGGTCCACGGCAAGTTCGAGATCGAGCCAGAGCGGCCGGACGCCTGAGGAGCCGGCGTTCTCGATCAGCAGGTCGAGGGGCTGCTCGGTCGCGACAATCTGCGTGTTCTGCTCCGGGAGCAGGGGCTTGGGGGCGGTGATGGCCACCCCGGGAATGGGGCCGGCAATGGCCGGAGAGAGCGGATTCGCGCTCTTGACGCGCTCGCAGCCGGCGATCCCGAAGGCGCAGGCAGCCACGAGCAGGGCGGTGGTGAGCCGGCGGTCGGTCATGGTGAAAATTGCACTCTCCCCTGGCGTCGTCCGGGCCAGGGCCGGGGTCAGGACCTCTTGGGGGGAGGCAGCGCCGGGACCACCGGCTCCTTCCCTTCTCGTATCGGATCGAGTGCGCGGGACTTTACAGTTCGGCCGCTGCCCTGGGGTCAGATCTTGAATCTGAGCGCAAGGATCAAGATCTGACCCCAGGGCAACCCACCAGCCCCCAGCATCCCCGGGTGATAGCGTAAGGCGATGGACCGGGATCTACTGGCGGAACTCAGGGCGCGGCTGGCCGCGCGGGCCCTTGAACTGCGGCAGTCGATGGCGACGATGGCTGACGCGTCGGCCCCCGTCTCGCCCGACAACGCCATCGGGCGGCTGACGCGGATGGACGCGATGCAGCAGGCGTCGATGCAGGCCGAACTGCACCGCGGACACACCGCTGAACTCCGGCTTGTCGAGCGCGCGCTGGAGGCGGTCGAGTCCGGCGACTACGGGACCTGCGCGCGGTGCGGCGACGACATCGCCCCGGCGCGCCTCCGCGCCAAGCCGGAAGCGTTCCTCTGCCTGGCGTGCGCCGACAAGGGGCCGGGGACGCGCCCTGGGGTCAGATCTTGAATCTGAGCGCCAGGTTCAAGATCTGACCCCAGGGCGCGTCAGGAACACGCCGCCGCCTACGAGCGACAGCAGCATGACCAGCGCGGTCGCGAGAAGCGACAGGGCAATGGCCGATTCCGAGGCCAGGCCGAATCGGGCAAAGAAATACACGAACACCGCTTCCCTTACCCCGAACCCGTTGATCGAGACCGGCACCATCTGCACGACCAGGCTCACCGGTACGAGCACCCCGGCCGCCGCGAGGGGAAGCGGGATCCCAAGGCCATAGGCCGTAAACGCGTAGAAGAGCACGATGATCAGCTGAACGCCGATCGCCCCGGCAAACGCGCCCGCCAGCGACGCCGGCTTCGCCCGGAACCGTGTGAAGGAGTCCTCGAAGCGCGTGGCCCGCTCGAGGATCCAGGCGTGGCCAGTTGCGCGCGCCGGTGCGAGGAGCAGCGTCAGCAGCCGCGGCGCTACCAGGAACGGAATGCCCGCCAGCAGCCCCGCGCCGACCCCCAGCCACAGCCACTGCACGCCGGGAACCGTGATGCCCAGTAGGCGCGCCGCCGCCGCCCCGACCGCGGCGACGATGAACAGCGCCACCAGGCCGAGCGCGCGGTCGACCAGCACGATGGTGGTCGCGAGCGTCTTCGAGCCGGCCGCCGGCGCCGTGTCGGCCACGCGCCAGACGTCGCCGCCGATGTTGCTCGGCAGGAAGTTATTGAAGAAGATGGCCACCAGCCACGACTGCAAGAGCGTGCGCGCCCGGACGTCGATGTGCTGCGCCCGAAGCAGCACCTGCCAGCGCCACACGCTCAGCCCCAGCATGACGAGGTAGGCGCCGACGGCGAGCGCGATCCACGCCGGTGCGGCGCCGAGGATCATGCGGCCGAGGGCGCCGAGGTCGACATCCTGGAGGACCCACCACAGCAGGCCGACGCTGACGGCCAGCTTGGCCGCCATCAGGAGCGGCCGGCTGAGGTTACGGGATGGGGCGGCGGGCATCAGGACTCACGGCGCGGTCACCAGACGGCGCGCCAAACGCTCAAAGCTAGCATAAGTGTCTTGCTGTCAGCAAGAAGCGGGGATGGTATAATGCGCGTTTTCTCTGGGCCGCTGCCGCCGTGACTGATCGAACCCGCCCCCTCCGCATCCTGATGCTGGCCCCGGAGCCGTTCTTCGAGCCCCGTGGCACGCCCTTCAGCGAATATCACCGCATCAAGGCGCTCGGGGAACTCGGCCACCGCGTGGACCTGGTCACCTATCCGATCGGGCGCGACGTGGCCCTGCCCGGCCTGCGCATCTTCCGGTCGCTGCGCCCGCCGTTCGTCCGCAAGGTGCGCATCGGGCCGTCGCTGACGAAGATCGCCCTCGACGCGCTGATGCTGCTGACCATCGCGCGCCGCGCCTGGAGCGATCGCTATGACGCCATCCACTCCCATGAGGAGATGGGACTCGTCGGGGTGTGGCTCGCGCGGGCCCTCGGGATACCGCATCTCTACGACATGCACTCGAGCCTGCCGCAGCAGCTGAGCAACTTCAAGTACAGCCGCTCACGCCTGCTCCGCGGCCTCTTCCACTGGGCCGAGCACCAGATGGTCGCCGGGTCGACGGTGGTCATCACGATCTGCCAGGAGCTGCAGGACACGGTCGTCGACATGGGCATGGGCGAGCGGGCCCTGCTCATCGAGAACGTGATGGGCGGCGACGTCGATGAGGCGCCCTCCGACGCGGTCGCCGACGTCCGCGCCCGCTGGGCGATTCCCGCCGACGCGCCGATGGCGCTGTACACCGGCACGTTCGAGGCGTACCAGGGCCTCGAGATGCTCACGGCGGCGGCGGCCCGGCTGGCGGTGACGCATCCCGCGCTGCGCGTGCTGGTCGTCGGCGGCGAGCCCGCGCAGGTGGAGGCCGCACGCGCCCGGGCGCAGGCGGCCGGCGCCGGGGCCACGATGATCTTCACGGGGCAGCAGCCCGCGCGCGAGATCCCGGCGTTCGTCGCGGCGTGCGACGTGCTCGTCTCGCCGCGCATCCGCGGCACCAACACGCCGCTCAAGATCTACTCCTACCTGCGCTCCGGCAAGCCCATCGTCGCCACCGATCTGCTGACGCACACGCAGGTGCTGTCGTCAGAAGTGGCGCGCCTCGTGCCGCCGGAGGCCGAGCCGTTTGCGGCGGCGGTCGCGGGACTGATCGACGATCCGGGCGCCCGCGCGACGCTCAGCGCGGCGGCGCGCGCGCTCGCCGAGGCGAAGTACAGCCGCGCGGTCTATCTTGCGCGAACGGAGGAGGCCTGCGCGCGGTTGATGCGCGGGCGCGGAGCGGGGACGGCCGGTGCGGGCGTGACGCCCGCGGCCGCGGTTGAGCGATGAAGGTCCTCGTCACCGGCGCAACCGGGTTCACGGGCGGGCACCTGGCGAGGACGCTCGCGGCGCGCGGCGACGAGGTGCGTGCGCTCGTGCGGCCGAAGAGCCTCGCGCGCTTCGCGACCTCCGACGCGGCGGCGGCCGGGGTCGCGGCGCTCCCGGGCGATCTCTCCGATTCGGACGCCGTACGCGAGGCCGTGGACGGCGTCGAGGTCGTGTACCACATCGCGGCGACCTACCGCGAAGCCGGCCAGCCGGACGAGGCGTACCGCGCGGTCAATGTCGAGGGCACGCGCCACGTGCTCGAGGCCGCGCTCGCGGCCGGGGCGCGCCGTGTGGTGCACTGCAGCACGGGCGGCGTGCACGGGCACGTGGCGCAGCCGCCCGCCAACGAGGACGCGCCGTTCAGCCCCGGCGACATCTACCAGGTGACCAAGCTCGAGGCCGAGCAGCTCGCGCGCGAGTTCGGCCGCACGCGCGGACTCGACGTCGTCGTCGCGCGGCCCATCGGCATCTACGGACCGGGGGACATGCGGTTCCTGAAGATGTTCCGCGGCATCGCGCGCGGCCGGTTCCCCATGCTGGGATCGTGCGAGGTGTTCTATCACCTGACGTTCATCGACGACCTCGTCGAGGGCTTCCGGCTCTGCGGCGAGGTCCCGGCGGCGGCGGGGCGCACGTACTTGCTGGCCGGCCCCACCTACACGACGCTCAACGAACTGGCGGCGACGATGGCCCGGGAACTCGGCGTGGCGCCGCCACGGTGGCACCTGCCGGTGTGGCCGTTCTGGACGGCGGGCCTGCTGTGCGAGCTGGTCTGCGTCCCGCTCCGCATCGAGCCGCCGCTGTACCGGCGCCGCGTGGACTTCTACACGAAGAGCCGGGCCTTCGACACGGCCCGTGCCCGGCAGGAGCTTGGCTACGCCCCCCGCGTCGAGCTGGCGGAGGGGATCCGCCGCACCGCGGCGTGGTACCGTGAGCAGGGGCTGCTGTGACCGCCATGCGACCACTGAACATCGTCCACGTCTGCGACCACCTCGGGTGGGAAGGCTCACGCATGCACGGCGTGAAGCGCCTGTTTGCGTGGATGATCCCGCGGTTCGACCGGACGCGCTTCCGCGTGTCGCTCGTCAGCCTGCGCCGGAAGGATCTCTCGCAGGACACGCTCGAGCAGCTCGGCATCGACGTCAGCTACCTCGCGCGCCACAAGTTCGACCCCGCGACCTTTCCGGCGCTGCTGAAGCTGCTCCGCGAGAAGGAGGCCGACGTCGTGCACATGCACGGCTACGGCGCGACGACCTTCGGCCGGCTGTGCGCGTGGCGAATGGGGATCCCGTCGATCCTGCACGAGCACGCCAACCACACGGACACGCCCTGGTTCCAGAAGGCGGCCGATCGCCTGCTGGCGCCGCACACGGACCTGGCGATTGCGGTCTCGGAATCGACGGCGGAGTTCACGACGCGCGCGCGGCTGATGCCGGCGGAGCGGACGAAGGTGGTGTACCTCGGTGCGCCGCTCGACGAGTTCGCCCGCGTGCGGTCGCGCGACGAGGTGGCGGCGGCGCGTCACGCGCTCGGCATCCCCGACGGGACGTTCGCCGTCGGCACCGTCACGCGGCTGATGCCGGCGAAGGGCAACCAGTACCTGATCGAGGCGGTGCCGCACGTCATCGCGCGGCATCCGCACGCGCGGTTCTACATCGCCGGTGAAGGGGAGCTGCAGCCGGAGCTCGAGGCGCAGGTGCGCACGCTCGGCCTCGGCGACGCCGTGCGCTTCGTCGGGTTCCAGCGGGACGTGGCCGCGGTGCTGTCGGCCTTCGATCTCGTGGTGTTCCCCTCGCTGGTGGAGGGCACGCCGCTCACGGCCTTCGAGGCCCTGGCCATGGGCAAGCCCATCGTTGCCACCGATGCCGACGGGTTGCTCGACATCCTGACCGACCGTCACGACGCGCTGATCGTGCCGAAGCGGGACGCCGCGCGCCTGGCCGGCGGGATCAGCACGCTCATCGAGGATCCCGCGCTGGCGGCGGCGCTCGGCGCCGAGGCGTCACGGACCGGGGCGCGGTACGACATCGCGGCGTTCGTCCGGAAGATGGAGCAGCTCTACGTCCTCCTCCACGAGACCTCGCGGGCGAGCGGGCGCACGAGCGTGCTGAGCGCGGACCTCGAATTCCTGTCGTCGGGCGCCGCGCCCGGCGGGCCTCCCGCGTGATCGCCTCATGACCGACGCGCCTCAGAACGGCCTGAACGCCCGGCGCCTTGGCGTCGCCTCGACGGCGGCCGTGGGTCTCGTGCTGGTGGCCTGGGCGCTCACGGTCGACGTGCCGCGTTCATCGCGCGGCTTCTTCAGCGATGCGGCGACCTACTACAGCCTCGGTCACAGCCTCGCGAAGGATCTGGACTTCGAGTACCGGCGCGAAGACCTCGTGCGTGTGTGGCACGAGTTCCCGAGCGGCCCGGAGGGGATCTTCCTGAAGCGCGGGCGGACGGTGGACCTCGGCGTCCAGGGGGCGTTTCCCTTTGTGACGTGGACGAGTCGCGACGACCCGGACGGCGAGCGGCTCTACTTCGGCAAGTCGTACATCTACCCGCTGGTCGCGGCGCCCTTCGTCGCGCTCTTCGGCACCAATGGGTTCATGGTGCTGCATGCGTTGCTGCTGACGCTGGTGTTCGCGTGTGCCTACGCGTTCCTCGTGGCGCGCGGCGCGCCGCTGCCCTCGCTCCTCTTCGCCTTCGGCTTCGTCTTCGTCTCGGCCGCCCCCGTCTACATCGTCTGGATCATGCCGGAGGTCTTCAACCTCTCGCTGGTCATGTGCGCCTTCTTCTGCTGGGCGTACAAGGAGGCGCGCGCCGGGACGCCGGGCGAGCTGCCCTCGTGGCTGACCGGCTGGCGCTCCGACGTGCTTGCGATGGTGCTGCTCGGCGTGGCCACGTTCTCGAAGCCCACGCACGTGCTGCTGGCGTTGCCCCTGCTCGGGGTGATGGCGTGGCGGCGGCAGTGGCGGCACGCGTTCGTGACCGGCACGGTGTTCTCCGCCGTCATCATCGGCCTCTTCGCCCTGAACGTGGCGATCACGGGGGAGTGGAACTACCAGGGAGGCGACCGGCGGACGTTCTACTCGGGTGAGCGCGGCTTCCCGTTCCAGTACGAGGGCGCGTCGTTCGACCGGACGGGCATGGACCGGACCACGAATCGCGTGCCCGTCGAGGTGTTGTCGAGCCGGGATGCGGTGGCCAGCGTGTTCCGCAGCAACCTGGGGTACTTCCTCGTCGGCCGGCACACCGGGTTTGCGATCTACTTCTTCCCGGCGATCGTGGCCCTGGCGCTCTTCCTCTGGGGGTGGCGGACGCGGCCGGTGTGGCAATGGGCGACGCTGGCGGCCGGCGTCGGCTCCGCGCTGGCGCTGCTGCTGTACATGCCCTACACCTACTCGGGCGGGGGCGGGCCCGTGGGCAACCGGTACTTCCTCGCCGTCTATCCGTTGTTCCTATTCCTGACGCCGCCACTTGCCAGCATCGCGCCGGCGCTGACGGCGATTGGCGTCAGCGCCATCTTCACCGCGCAGCTCGTGCTGAATCCGTTCTACGTGTCGGTGAACCCCGACGAGCACCCGAAGCGCGGGCCGTACCGGATGCTGCCGGTCGAGCTGTCGCTCGCCAACGACTTGCCGGTGAACATCCGCATGAATCGCGTCCGCCGGCCGCTGGCCGGCACGCCGCCGATCTCGGGGTACTTCCTCGACGACAACGCCTACGACCTCGAGGGCGATCGCTTCTGGGTGCGGGGGGAGGCGCGGGCCGATCTGATCGTGCGCGCCCCGGCGCAGCCGGAGCGCCAGGGCGAGGCGGAGGTGTGGCGGTCGCGCCGCCTGCGTCAGCTGCAGGTGGATCTCGCCGCCGGGCCCGTCGCCAACACCGTGACGATACGCACGGGCGCCGGGAGCGAGACCGTCTCGCTCGGGCCGGGCGAGGAACGGAGCGTGCTCGTGCGCATGCCTGCGGGGCTGCCGTACAAGCCGATACCGGAGAACCCGACGAACTACCTCTACAGCGTCTCGATTGCGAGCGCCTCGTCGTTCATTCCGCTCTTCGATCAGCCCGGCGCCGGTGACCCCCGCGTGCTGGGCGTGTTCGTCCGGCTCGTCCCCATTTACGAGTAACCCGGAGCGGCCGTGGCACGCCTGCTCGTCATCACCTCGAGCCCGCACTTCGTCGAAGGCGGACATCTCGTCGTCGCGCGGGAACTCGTGCGCGCCGCGCGCGAGGCCGGACACGAGGCCGAGCTCTGCCTGACGCCGCAGAATGCCTTCGGACGGCAGGCGGGGGCCTACCTCGCCACGTGGCTCACCGACGTCACGCGCACGGCCGACGATGGGCGGATCGATCAGGTGATCACGCTGCGCTATCCCTCCTACGCGGTGCGGCACCCGCGGCACGTCTGCTGGCTCAACCACCGCATGCGCGAGTACTACGATCAGTGGGACCGCTTCAGCGGCCTGCTGTCGTGGCGGGCACGGGTCAAGGAACGCCTTCGCCGCCGCGCCGTGCACGCCGCCGATCGGTACCTGCTGACGCACCATGTGAACCGGCTGTTCGTGCAGTCGCGCACGATCGAGGGCCGGCTCGCGCGGTGGGGCGGCATTCCGTCGACGGTGATCTACCCGCCGGCCCCGGCGCGCGCCTATCGCTGTGATGGCTATGGCGACTACCTCTTCGCGTATTCACGGCTGACGCCGCTCAAGCGGCTCGACCTCGTGCTGCAGGCGCTCGCGCAACCGGAGGCCGCCGGGGTGCGCTGCGTGATTGCCGGTGAGGGGCCTGACCGCGCCGCGCTCGAGCAGTTGCGCCGGCGGCTGGGCCTCGAAGGACGCGTGGCGTTCGCTGGCCGCATCGACGACGCGGCGCTGCTCGACCACCTCGCGCGGTGCCGGGCCGTGGTGTTTCCGCCGTTCGACGAGGACTACGGCTTCGTCACCGTCGAAGCGTTCTCCGCTGGCAAGCCCGTGCTGACGTGCCACGACAGCGGCGGCCCGGCCGAGCTTGTGCGACACGGCGAGAACGGCTGGGTGACGGCCCCGACGCCCGTCGCCCTCGCGCACGCGATGCGCGAGGCCATTGACGATCCGCATGAGGCGGAGCGGCGCGGGGCCGCGGGCTGTCTGGACGCCGCCCGTCTCACCTGGCCCGAGACGGTCAACCGGCTGTTGTTGTAGGAGATCACGGATAAACACGAAGGACACGAAGGCCACGAAGAGACGCACGAAATCAGACAACTCACGTACGCCGGCCCACAGCTGGCGTGGTCTATTTCCCTCGTGGCCTTCGTGTTGAATTCCCCGTGCTTCGTGCGTCCTTCGTTACTTTGTGACCTTCGTGTTTGTCCGTCGCCCGTTCCGTTCTAGACTGACAGGGTCCCATGTCCTATCGCACGCCGCTTGAAGCGCGTCTCGCCAAGAAGACCACCAAGGCCATCACCGACTTCGGCATGATCGAGGACGGGGATCGCATCATGGTGGGCCTGTCCGGCGGCAAGGACAGCTGGGCGCTGCTCCAGACGCTCGACGTCCTGCGGCAGCGCGCGCCCATCGATTTCACGATCGTCTCCGTCAACGTCGATTCCGGCTACAAGGACTACAAGCACGACGTCATCGCCGAGACGTGCCGCGCGCGTGGCTGGGAGTTGCGCATCGAGCACACGACCATCGGCGAGGTCATGGACGACATCCTCGATGCGGGCGACACGCCGTGCGCGCTCTGCGCGCGGCTCCGGCGCGGGGTGCTGTACCGGCTCGCCAAAGAGGTCGGCGCCACCAAGATCGCCCTGGGCCATCACCTCGACGACTTCGCCGAGACGCTGCTCCTCAACATCTTCTTTGCCGGCGCGCTCAAGGCCATGCCCGCGCGCCTGGTGTCCGACGATGGCGCGCATGTGGTGATCCGGCCGTTCGTCTACGTGACGGAAGCCGAGGCGCGCGCGTACTGCAAGGAGGCGGAGCTGCCGGTGATCGGCTGCTGTTGTCCCGCGTGCGGCGATCTGAGCCTGCAGCGGCAGCGGATCAAGCGGCTGATCATGGACCTCGAGCGCGAACACCCCCACATCAAGGCGTCGATGCTGAAGGCCATGGGGAATGTGATGCCCCGCCATCTGCTCGATCGCCGCCTCAACCCGGTGGCCGATCTGACGCCGGCCGTCGCGGCGCGTCTCGAGGCCGACGAGCCCGTGCCGTTCGGCTCGCTCCTGCAGATCCAGACGTCACGCTGAGCCGATGCGCGCGGTCATCCAGCGGGTGTGCTCGGCGCGTGTGACGGTGGGGGACCGCGTGACGGGCGAGATCGGGACGGGCCTGCTGGTCTTCGTCGGCGTGGAGGACGGCGACACGGAGACCGATCTGGCCTACGTCGCCGGGAAGATCCGGGACGTCCGGATTTTCGAGGACGAGGGCGATGCGGACGGGCGCCGGCGCATGAACCGCTCGGTGGCCGATGTGGGCGGTGCCGTGCTGGTCGTCTCGCAGTTCACGCTGGCCGGGGACGTGCGCAAGGGCCGCCGGCCGTCGTTCGACCGCGCCGCGGCGCCGGCACTCGCCCGCGGGCAGTACGAGGCGCTGGTCGGCCGGTTGCGGGACGCCGGCCTCCAGGTCGCCACCGGCGAGTTTCAGGCGATGATGCAGGTGGCCCTCGTCAACGACGGGCCCGTGACGATCCTCGTCGACAGCCGGCGGGGGTTCTGATGCTCTCCCCGCGGCGGCTCGTGGCGCTGACGCTCGCCACGCAGGCCGTGCTCATCGTCGCGGCGATCGCGGGGATGCGGTACTTCGCGCTGACCCCGCGGTGGGGGCAGCCACGGGATGTGCTCGTCGGCCTCGGTGCGGCGGTCGCGCTGGCGGCCGTCAACTGGTGGCTGTTGCGCCGGGCTCCGGCCAATCCGGTGGTGTCGGGCGTCAGGAAGATCTATGCGGAGCTGCTCGCCCCGCTCTTCGCGCGGCTGGGGCCGTGGGCGGTGGTCATCATCGGCCTGGCGGCGGGGGTGGGGGAGGAGCTGTTCTTTCGCGGGCTGCTGCAGCCGCTCATCGGGCTGCCGGCGGCGAGCGTGGTGTTTGGCCTCGCGCATGTGGCCGGCCGGGAGATGGCGGGCTTTGGCGTCTGGGCCGCGCTGATGGGGGCGCTGCTCGGCGGCCTGGCGATGGTGACGGGGGGGCTGCTGGCGCCCGTGGTGGCGCACGGGGTCTACGATGTCCTGGCGCTGACCTACATTCGACGGACGACGGTGCCGCCGGCACCGGCGTCGGAGGGGACGTGACGACGTGATGCAACTGGGTGTGGTGCGGCGATGGGTGGTGGCGATGGCGATCGTGGCGGCAGTGCCCGCGGCGGCAGCCCTCGCGCAGCAGCGGCCCCTGGTGACGGAAGATCCGGAGACGATCGGCGAAGGGCGCATCCTGATCGAGATGGGGGCGGACTGGCTGAGGGACACGAGCTTCCCGGTGAGCGGCCTGCGGGGCGACCTGTTCGCCGGGCCGCGGATGGGCATCAGCGTCGGCATCGGCAAGATCGCCGAGCTGCAGATTGACGGCGGCTTCTACCAGCGTCTGCGCATCACCGAGCGCACCATGGCGCCGCTGACACCGACGCTCACGTTCGAGGGCGACGAGACCGCCACCTACGAGGACGTGACGATCGGTACGAAGATCCGGCTGATGGGCGAAGGCCCCGGCCGCCCGGCGCTCGGGTTCCGCTTCGCGACGAAGCTGCCGAACGTGAGCAACGAGACGGGCCTCGGCTACGACACGACGGACTTCTTCGCGTCGCTGCTCGTGGCGAAGACCGTCGAGTCATTCCGCGTGGTGGGCAACGCCGGAGTGGCGGTGATCAGCGATCCGGCCGAGGGCGC
Organism: Vicinamibacterales bacterium; assembly: GCA_030680175.1. GTDB lineage: Bacteria > Acidobacteriota > Vicinamibacteria > Vicinamibacterales > UBA2999 > JAUXWO01. The sequence continues at coordinate 956 of JAUXWO010000093.1, read as the reverse complement.
GCGGCAGGATGACCTGCTGAGCGCGGGCCTGTCGATCGCGCGCGCGGTGACCTCGTCCACCGAGGTCGTGGGCGAGTTCAACGGGCGCGTCTACCTCGGTGCGAGCGATGCGGCGGTCGGCTCCGAGAACAGCGGCGTCATGCGGTTCGGGGGCCGCTACACGCGCGGTACGGTGCGCCTCGACGTCGGCGTGATTCTCGGGATGACGTCCCGCGATCCGCAGATCGGCTTCACGACCGGATTCACCTGGGTGTTCAACGCCTTCAGCCTGCCATGACGCCCATGCTGCACGTCGCCAAGGCCCACGCGTTCGGAAACGACTTCCTCTTCGTCCCGCGCGATCAGGTCGCTGGCGAAGACCTGCCCGCGCTGGCACGTGCGATGTGCGCGCGGCACGAGGGGCTCGGCGCCGATGGGTTGATCCTCTACGGCACGGAGGAGGGCGCGGTCACCATGCGCCTGATCAATGCCGACGGCAGTCCCTCGGAGCTCTCGGGCAACGGTCTGCGGTGCCTCGCCGCGCTGGTGACCCGCCAGCGCGAACAGGAGGGCGGCGGGCCGGTGTCCACGGTGGTCCACGCACGCACCGATGCCGGGCCGAAGGAGCTGTCGCTGACGGGCCGGAGCGGGACGCGGTACACGTTTCGCGCGGCGATGGGGGCGCCCACCAACGTCAGGCAGGCGCGGCTCGAGGTCCTCGGCACCCCGATGGACGTTGTCGTGCTCGGGATGGGGAATCCGCAGTGCGTGCAGCTGGTCGAGGCGCTCCCCGACGAGGCGGCGTTCCAGCGGCTGGGCCCGGCGCTTGCGACGCATCCGTTCTTCCCGGAGGGCACCAACGTGGAGTTCGCGGTGGTGGAGCCACCGGACCGCGTGCACATTTTGATCTGGGAGCGTGGCGTGGGGCCGACGAAGTCGTCGGGCACGGGGTCGTGCGCGGCGGCGGTGGCGGCGGC
>JAUXWO010000092.1 GCA_030680175.1 Vicinamibacterales bacterium | reverse complement strand
CGCCGGCCGCCGCCGAGGCGGCGGTCAGGGCCACGCCGACCGCCCGTAACGTCGCGAAGGATCAGAACGTGAAGCTCGAAAGCGTGCCCGGGTCCGGCGCGGCCGGCCGCGTCACCAAGCATGACGTCCTCAAGGCGGGCGCGACCGCCGCCCCGGCCGCCCCGGCCGTGGCGCCCCAGGCGCCGCCCGGCGAGCGACGCGAGACCCGCACGCGCATGACGAAGCGGCGGCAGACCATCGCGCGGCGGCTCGTCGAGGCACAGCACACCGCGGCGATGCTGACCACGTTCAACGAGATCGACATGAGCGCCCTCATGTCGCTGCGCGAGCGGCGCAAGGAGCAGTTCAAGGAGGCGCACGGCGTCGGTCTCGGCATCGCCTCGTTCTTCGTCAAGGCCTCGATCGGCGCGCTCAAGGCGTTCCCGCAGATCAACGCCGAGATCCAGGGCGACGAGATCGTCCTGAAGCACTACTACGACATCGGCATGGCCGTCGGTGCGGAAGGCGGGCTGGTCGTGCCCGTGCTGCGTGACGCCGAGAGGATGAGCTTCGCGGGCGTCGAGCTCGCGATCCGCGACTTCGCCAGGCGCGCCGGCGACGGCTCGCTCACGCTCGAAGACCTGAAGGGCGGCACCTTCACCATCACCAACGGCGGCGTGTTCGGATCGCTGATGAGCACGCCCATCCTCAACCCGCCGCAGGTCGCCATTCTCGGGCTCCACAAGATCGCCGAGCGCCCCATGGCCGTCGGCGGCCAGGTCGTGGTCCGGCCGATGATGTACGTGGCACTCAGCTACGACCATCGCCTCGTGGACGGCCGCGAGGCAGTGCAGTTCCTCGTGAAGATCAAGGACTACATCGAGGACCCGGCGTGGCTCATGCTCGAAGGGTGATGACAGTTCGGTAACCCCGGACGACAGCAGCGGACAGGAAGGCGCGAGGGCGACACCCTCGCGCCTTTGGCCTGTACAGAGGGTGCCGCGACGGGGAGTCGCTGCGCTAAGATCTGCGCGTCATGTCCGAGTTGCCTGCCCACACCGCGACGTTCCTGCTGCGGGCGTGGCGTGGCGGCGACCGCGCGGCGCTCGACCGGCTCCTGCCGATCGTGTACGACGAGCTGTCGAGCCTGGCCCGCCACGCGATGCGCGCCGAGCGCGCCGGGCACACCCTGCAGACCCGGGCTCTGGTGCATGAGGTCTACGTGCGCCTTGTGGACGCCAACGTGGACTGGCAGGACCGCGCGCACTTCATGGCCGTGGCCTCGCGCACGATGCGCCGCGTGCTGGTGGATCATGCCCGCGCCCGGCGGCGGCACAAGCGCGGCGGCGACGCCGTCCACCTCGAGCTCGACGACGTGGCCGTCCCGATTCAGCCGCCCTCGGTGGACATCCTCGCCCTGAGCGATGCGCTGGATGAGCTGGCGGCGTTCGATGCGCGCAAGAGCGAGATCGTCGAGCTCCACTACTTCGGCGGGCTGAGCTACGACGAGACGGCCGAGGCCGTGGGCCTGTCGGCCGCCACCGTGGACCGCGAACTGCGCCTCGCCAAGGCGTGGCTGCGCGACACGCTGTCAGGCGGGGCCGGCCCCGCGAGCGCCTGACCCGGACCGCCGCATGGCCGCCATGACCCCCGAGCGCTGGGCCAGAGTGCAGGCGATCTTCGAGGGCGCCGTGGCCCTTCCGCCCGGCGGACGTGATGCGTACGTCGCCGCGGAGTGCGGCGCCGATGCGGATCTGCGGCACCGTGTGGACCGCCTGCTCGCCGCCGACGCCGCGGAACAGGCCGCGCCCGCCGACCCCGCCATCCACGACGCCGTCCGCCTGGCCGTTGACGATCTGGCTCGGGCACAGGAGGCCGTCGCCACCCTCAGCCGCGTGGGCCCGTACCGGATCGTGCGCGAGATCGGCCAGGGGGGCATGGGCGCCGTCTATCTCGCCGAGCGCGACGACGACGAGTTCCGGCAGCAGGTGGCGATCAAGATCATCCGCGGCCTGCTGGATCCGGAGCGCGTCCGCCGCTTCCGGGCCGAACGCCAGATCCTCGCCGTCCTCGACCATCCGAACATCGCGCGGCTCCTCGACGGCGGCACCACCGCCGAGGGCCTGCCGTACCTCGTGATGGAGTACGTCGAGGGCGTGCCCATCGACCAGTACGCCGATGCCGCGGCGCTCTCGATCTCCGACCGGCTGCGGCTCGTCGGCGCCGTGTGCGACGGGGTCAGCCACGCCCACCGCGCCCTCGTCGTCCACCGTGACCTGAAGCCGGGCAACATCCTCGTGACGGCCGACGGCGTGCCGAAGCTGCTCGACTTCGGCATCGCGAAGCTGCTCGACGAGGCCTCGCCGGACGCCGGGCTGGTCACCGGGCCCGCGATGCGGCTGCTCACGCCCGACTACGCCAGCCCCGAGCAGGTCCGCTCCGGCCGCGTCACGACGGCGACCGACGTGTATGCGATCGGGATCCTGTTGTATGAGCTGCTGACCGGGCGGCGGCTGTACCGGTTCCGATCGATGACGTCGACCGAGATCGAACGCGTGGTGTGCGATGTCGAGCCCGTGCGTCCGAGCCTCGCCGTGGAGGAGGCCGCCGAAGGCGAGGACGGGGTTCTCGAGGCGCGCGCCGCGCGTCGACAGACGCGCCCACGGCGGTGGGCCGCGCAGCTGGCGGGCGATCTCGACACCATCGTGGCGATGGCCCTCGAGAAGGATCCGGCGCGGCGGTACTCCTCGGTCGAGGCGCTGGCGGAGGACCTGCGGCGCCACCGTGATGGACGGCCGGTGAATGCCCGCCCCGCCACGATCCGGTACCGCACGCGCCGGTTCGTATCGCGCCACCGGTGGGGCGTCGCGACCGCCGCCCTGTTCCTGCTCCTGATCGCCGGGGCGTCGGCCGGGCTCGTCGTGCAGGCGGCGCGCATCGCCGAGGAGCGCGATGCGGCCGCGCTGGAGCGGGACACCGCGGAACAGGTGTCAGGCTTCCTGATCGAGCTCTTCCAGGTCTCGGACCCCAGCCAGGCGCGCGGCAACGAGGTGACGGCGCGCGAGTTGCTCGAACGCGGCGCGGAGCGCGTGGACCGCGAACTGGCCGCACAGCCCGCGGTGCAGGGCCGGATCATGCACACCATCGGCGAGGTGTACCGATCGCTCGGCCTGTTCGACGAGTCGCAGGCGATGCTGACGCGCGCGCTGGAGGTGCGGCGGACCGCCGCGGGCGGCCCCTCGCTGGAGGTGGCGCAGTCGCTCAACGCCGCCGGCGAGATCCTGCGCGACCGCGGGCGCTACGACGAGGCCGAAGCGCTGCTTGACGAGGCGCTGGTGATGCGCCGCGCGCTCGTCGCGCCCCCGCACGCCGACATCGCCGACTCGCTGAACGACCTCGGCCTGCTGTACAGCCAGCAGGGGAAGTACGACGCGGCCGAGCCGCTGCTCGTCGACGCCGTGACGATGTGGCGGGCGACGCTCGGAGAGGATCATCCACAGGTCGCGATCGCGCTCAGCAACCTGGCCCTGCTCGAGCGCCACCGCTCGCGGTACGACGAGGCGGAGCGGCGCTTCCGCGAGGTCCTCGAGATCCGGCGGCGGCGGCTCGTGACTCCGCATCCGCAATTGGCCAACACGCTGATGGCCCTCGGCCAGGTCCTGAACCTGAAGGGCGACTTCGCCGAGGCCGAGGGGCCGATGCGCGAGGCGCTGGCCATGCGGATCGCCCTGCTCGGCGAGGATCATCACCTCGTCGGCAGCTCGCAGAACAACCTGGCGTTCCTGCTCCACGATCTCGGCCGGCTCGACGAGGCCGAGCCGATGTATCGGGCGGCCCTCGCCATCTCCGTCACGCGCCTGGGCCCCGATCACCCCGAGGTCGGCGTCACGACCAACAACCTCGGCGCCCTCATGGAAGCGCGCGGCGATCACGTCGAGGCCGAACGGCTCTTCCGCGAGGCATTGCGCATCCGGCGCGCCGCGCTCGGCGCACGGCATCCCGCCGTCGCCCGGGGCCTGCACAATCTGGGACGCGCCCTGCACGCCCTGGGCCGGACGGCCGAGGCGCGCCCGCTCGTGCAGGAGGCGCTCGACATGCGCCGCGACCTGCTCGGCGAGCGCAACGCGGAGACGGCGATCTCGATCGCCCTGATGGCCGGACTCGATGCCGCGCAGGGACGCATGGCCGAGGCCGACGCCGGCTACCGCCACGCCCTCGCGCTGCAGCGTGAACTGCTCGGCGAGGATCACCTGACCGTCGCCATCACGCTCGTGTCGTACGGCGCGATGCTGCAGCGGACGGGGCGCGCGGCCGAGGCCGAGCCGCTGGCACGTGACGCGGTGGCGATCAGGACCGCCCGTCTGCCCGACGGCCACCGGCTCCGCCGGGAGGCCGAGGCGCTGCTGGGCGAGGTGCAGGCGGCCCGGTAGCGGCCGACCATGCGGGGCGCCGGCCGCGCCCCAGGGGGCCTTACGCGCCTGGCTGCGCTGAGGGCCGTCGCGGGCTGACGCGCACGCGGAGCGCGCGGAACACCACGAGGTGGCCAGCCCACGCCGTCAACACCATCACGGCGGGCAGCGACACGTACGGCGCCGTCATCACCCACACGTTGTAGCGATCCGGCCCGTAGGCGCCGACCACGGGCGTCGACAGGATCGACACGACCACGATGTTGACGAGCAGCAGCAGGCCACCGGCGTTCCACGCGTGCACGAGCCCGCGCGGCACCGGCCGCATCGCCATCGTGATCGCGAGCATCGCCGCCGTCATGCCGGTCAGGATGTCGAAGTTGTGACCCGCGAAGCTCATCTGGACGGGCATGACGCCCTGCTGCGCGGCCCGATCCATCATCAGCTCGAGCGGCAGCCGGAACGACTGCACCCCCACGAGCACCCACAGCGGCAGGCCGCGGGCCAGCACGTCCCCCACCCGCGACCGCGCCAGCCACACGCCGAGCGCGACCATCACCAGGGGCACGATCGCGAACGGCGGCGGCCGGAGATCGAACTGCAGCAGGAGTCCGCTTGCCGCGATCGCCCATGTGGCCGCCATCCACCCGGCGGCGACGCCCGCCACGATCCCTGCGAGCCGCCGTGCCCGCGCGGGCGAATCGCCCACGCGGATCGCGCCGGCGTAGACGCCCCAGACCGTCAGCACGGCGAGCGCGATCGGCATCACCACGAAGAAGGCGCGGAGCGCCAGGGTCCCGTCCGGAATCTCCATCCCGACAGGGTATTACGACTGCTTGCATCCGTCAGGTGCCTTGGCACAGGATCGTCGGATGTTCCAGCGACTCCTTTCGCTCGCCGCCGCCCTTATCCTGAGCTCCGCCGTGCTCGCCGCCCAGTTGCCGGCGCACATCAAGCCCATCCCCGCGCCGCCCGACGTCAAGGCGCCGCCTGCCGATGCCACGAAGACCGAGTCGGGCCTCGCGTTCAAGGTGCTCGAGGCCGGCACCGGCGAGACGCGTCCGACGGCCGAGGACTTCGTCACGGTCCACTACACGGGCTGGACGACCGACGGCAAGATGTTCGACAGCTCGCATGCGCGCAACGCGCCCAGCACCTTCCCCGTCGCGCGCGTCGTCAAGGGCTGGGGCGAGGGCGTCATGCTGATGGTGCCGGGCGAGAAGCGCCGCCTCTGGATTCCCGAGGCGCTCGCGTACGGCGGCCAGGATGGCCGGCCGCGCGGCATGCTCGTTTTCGACGTCGAACTGCTCGAGATCGTGCCGTCGCCGACGGTGCCGCCCCCGGATGTCGCCGCGCCGCCCGCCGATGCGGGTCGCACGCCGACGGGGCTGGCCTACAAGGTCCTGAAGCCGGGCACGGGGACCGATCGGCCGGGACGCAACAGCCGCGTGACCGTGCACTACTCGGGCTGGACGACGGACGGGAAGCTGTTCGACAGCTCGGTGATGCGCGGGGCGCCGGCCTCGTTCGGCCTCGAACAGGTGATCGCGGGCTGGACCGAGGGCCTGCAGCTGATGGTCGTCGGCGAGAAGACGCGGTTCTGGATTCCGCAGAACCTGGCCTACAAGGGCGAGCCCGGTTCACCGCGCGGCATGCTGGTCTTCGACGTCGAGCTCCTCAGCTTCCGCTGACGCCGATCAGCAACCGGTTCTTCGGCGTGATCGCCGCCGGGATCTGCTGCGTGCGCACGCGGTAGCCGCGCTGTTCGAGGCGCACGGCCCGCATCACGTCGATCGCGAGGGGCGCGTCCACCCAGCCGGTGAGCGCGCCCGCATCGCAGGTGTCCACGTCGTGGCAACAGGGCAGCACGGCCACCCGTGCGCGCGCGGCCGCCGCATGAGCAAGGATCCGGTCGGTGAGCGCGCCGCATGCGTGGCTCGACACGACGATGTCGGTGGGCTGCAGCGCCACGTCCTCGAGGTCCCCCTCCACGAATGCCACCCGGCCTTCCAGCCGTGGCCACGCCTCGACGAGCACGGCGTGCAGGCCCGCGGCCGATGGCGGCAGCGTGGTATCGACGGCGATGGCGGCCGGCGATGAATCGTCGAGCAGGAGCATGACCTGCGCGAGCAGGCCGTGTCCGGCGGCCATGTCAATGACGCGACCGCCCCGCGCCACGCGGCGCACCCGCCGCGCCACCTCCCACGCCTCGTAGAGCTCCTTGCGCGGCAGGCATCCCGCGCGGCAGACGGCCCGCGCAATCCGATGGAACAACGTGTCGTCAGGAAACCGCCCGAGGTCGTACTCCGTGAGGCGATCCTTGGAGGAGGGCGAGAACACGCCTCAAGCCTAACGTGTTCATCCGCAGATTGCGCAGATTGCGCGGATGAGACCCGCTGGAGTGTCCCGGGGCTGCCGGTCATCGACCGGCAGCCCGGCTCGCGGCCTGAAGACGCCGGCGTGAGTGAGCCAGACCAGGAACCGCTCACTCACGCCGGCGTCTCCAGGCCCCGAGACCGGTCGGCCACAGCCGACCGCGGGACATGACACAAGTGCGTTCCGCGAATCCGTGTAGCGGTGTAGCGGTGTAGCGGTGTAGCGGTGCAACGGTGTGGCGGTGTGGCGGTGTAGCGGTAAATCCGCGTGACCGTTGTCATCCGCGTAATCTGCGTAATCTGCGGATGATCCTCGTAATCTGCGGATGATCCTAGTTCCAGCGCAAGGCGCGCATCGGGTCGATGCGCGAGGCGCGCACGGCGGGCACGAACCCGGCCGTGAGTGCCACGAGCGACAGCAGCACGGCGGAGACCGACACGACGAGGGGATCGAAGCCGCCCAGCCCGAAGAGCAGCGATTGTGCCGCCGCGCCAAGGGCGGCCGCCATCGCGAGACCGATGGTGCCGCCGGCGATCGTCATCCACGCCACCTGGCGGAGGATCATGCCGCGCACCTGGCCGGGGGCGGCGCCGAGCGCCATGCGCAGGCCGATCTCCCGCGTGCGCTGCGCGATCGTGTACGCGAGCACGCCGTACAGCCCGAGCGCCGCCATCAGCGTCGCCAGGACGGCAAACGCCGTGGACAGAATGCCGATCATCCGGTCCAGGAACACGCTCTGGCGCAACTGCTGCGGCACCGTCATGAGGTCGCGCACCGGCACGCCGGGGTCGATCGCGGCGACAACCGTCGGGATGGCGGCCAGGGCCTGCTCCGGCGGCAGCGCCGACCGCACGTAGAAGTACATGCCAAACAGGTTGCCGGTCTGCTGGTAGGGCTGGAAGAGCACCGGGGGCGTGTCCCGCTTGATGTCGGCGTACTTCGCGTCGCGCACGAGCCCCACGATCTCGATATCGAGCTCGGCAGCATCACGCGATCGGGCCAGGCGCTTCCCGACCGGGTTCGGGCCCAGCTGGAACTTCGCGGCGAACGCCTCGTTGACGATGGCCACCTTCGGCTGTGACGGCCCATCAGCGGGCGTGAACGTCCGCCCCGCCAGCAGCGTCATCCCCATCGTCCTGAAGTACGACGCGCCGATCCCGTGGACGCGGACGTTGACGTCGGTGTCGGGACCGGCCTCGAAGCCCTCCACCCGGACATTGGCGCCGTTGCTATGGCCGGACAGCACCCGCATCAGGGAGGCCGAGGCCGACGAGGCGCCGGGCATCGCGGCGAGCGTGGCTTCCAGGCGCTCGAAGTACAGCCGCGACTCGTCGTGCGAGTACCCGTGCAGGCCGGGCGCGACCGCGAAGCTCACGACGCGGTCGGGATCGAGGCCGAGGTCGACATTGCTGACATTGACGAGGCTGCGCATGAAGAGCCCGGCGGCGACCAGCAGGGTCATCGCCAGCGCGATCTGCACGGTGGCCAGCGCGGTGCGGAACCGCGCGGCGGTGCGCGCCCCCGACGGCTGACCCGATTGATCCTTGAGGGTGGACAGGACGTCGGGCTTCGTCGCGTGGACGGCCGGCACCAGCCCGAAGGCGATGCCAGACCCGAGCGCCAGCACGCCGGCGAAGAGCATGGCCGAGGGATCGAGCGCGAACGCCACGCGCGTGTCCATCGCATCCTGCGGCAGCAGGCGCGTGATCCCGGCGAGCGTGGCGTAGGCGACAAGCAGGCCCGCCGCGCCTCCGGCCGCCGCGAGCACGCACGATTCGATCACCAGTTGGCGGACGAGTTGCCATCGGCTGCCGCCAATCGAGAGGCGGACGGCCATCTCGCCCGCGCGGCCGGCGGCCCGTGCGAGTTGCAGGTTCGCGATGTTCGCGCACGCGATGAGCAGGACGACCGCGGTGACCAGGAAGAGCAGCGTGAGCGGCTGCACGAGCGCCGCATGCAGCCGGCTCTGTCCGCGTGCGCCGCTGGACAGCGCGACCTGCTTCCCCATGAACGCCGACAGCGTCTGGTCGCTCAGGCCCACCTGGAGCGGCGCCTCGACGTCGGCGAGGATGCGCTGGTACGGACCGTTGATGGCCACGTGCGCCTGGTCACGCGACACCCCCGGCGCCAGGCGCGCGAACAGGTACAGCCAGTAAGATCGCCGGGCCTGGAGGAGCGTCTCCGCGCCCGGCTGCACCACGGTGACGCTCGAAATGGGCAGGAAGACGACGGCGCGGATGCCGAGGGTCGTGCCCGAGAAGCCACGGGGCGCCACGCCCACGATGGACAGCACGTGGCCATTGACGATCACCGCCCGACCGACGACGCCCGGGTCTTCGTTGAAGCGGGCGCGCCAGTACTCGTGGCTGATCACGGCCACCGGCGCGCCGCTCGCGACATCCGAAGAATCCATGAAGCGGCCGGCCGCGGGCGTCAGCCCCAGCACGTCGAAGTAGTTCCCCGACACGATCATGCCCATGCCCCACTCGCTGTCGCGCGAGCCGTCCGGGCTGAGGGTGATGTCGTACGCGCGGTGCGCCGCGATGCCGCTGAAGCCCGAGGGCACGGCGGACAGGTCTTCGTACATCGGGTAACTGAAGACGTCGTCGCACGTCCCCGCCTGATTGCAGTTGTCGCTCCCGGGCTTGGGTCCCGGCGCGCCAAGGTTGACGAGGTCGTGGGGCGCGTGCACCGGCAGGGGCCGCGACAGCATCTGATCGAACATCGAGTAGATGGCGGCGTTCGCGCCGATGCCGAGCGCCAGCGTCGCGACGGCGATCAGTGAGAACGCGGGCTGGCGCCCCAGCAGCCGCAGGCCGAGCGCGACGTCCCGCCCGAGCTCCTCGAGGAGCGTCGCCGCGCGCGTACGCCGCTCGACGTCCGCGTCCACCCGGAGGCACGCGTCGGCGCCCGTGGCCGGGTCGCCGAACTCGTGGAGCGCCCGGGCCCGCGCGTCGGGCTCGGAGAGGCCGGACGCCACGAGCTCGGCGGTCCGCATGTCGAGATGGAACTGGAATTCTTCCTGGACGTCGGCCCGAAGCGCCGCACGGGACCGCCAGGGAAATCGGAACAGACGCTTCGCGCCGGAGGGCATCATCGGCGGCACCTCATGCGGGTTCCAGGACCTTGAAGACGGCATCGGCGTAGCGCCGCCACGCCGAGACCTCGGCGCGGAGCTGCGTCCGTCCGGTGGGGGTGAGTGCGTAGAACTTCGCGCGGCGGTTGTTCTCGGACAGCCCCCACTCGGAGGCGATCCAGCCGCGCGCGTCGAGGCGGTGCAGGGCCTGGTAGAGTGCGGCGTCCTCCAGCGAGAGGACGCCGTCGGTGCGCTCACGCACCCAGCGGGAGACGGCGTAGCCGTGGGCGGGGCCCTGGCGCAGGGCGCGCAGGATCAGCAGATCAACGGTGCCCTGCAGCAGGGCGAGGGTCGCATGGCTCACGTCGGGCACTCCCATCCCGCTTGGACGGAGAGTACCCGGCCGATGTTCCCCTCACGGTGTGAGGGGTCAACGGGGGCCGGTGTCGACCTTGCCGCGGAGCGTGGCGCCCTCTTCCATGACGAAGTGCGGGGTGGTGATGTCGCCGTCCACGGATCCCGTGGCGCGCAGCTCCACCTTCGACGCGCCGTGCACGTTGCCCGTCACGGTTCCGCTGATGGTCACGGCCTTGGCGACCAGGTCCGCGACCACCGCCGCCCCGGAGCCGATCGTCAGGCTGTGATCGCCCAGTTCGATCGTCCCCTCCACGCGGCCGTCAATCACGAGGTCTCCCGAGGAGACGACGTCGCCCTTGACCAGGATCAGCTTGCCGATCCACGACGCCATCCGCCGCTCGTCCGTCCCCGCACGCTTCTCGTCCATATCCGCTCCCCACACCGGACGGCACCATGTGGCCCGGTCGTGGGCATCATAGCGCGTCCGGAGCGGGAGGCGCCGTCGCCGCCTCCCGCCCGGCATCAATCGTCCACCTCGCCTGGGCTCAGTAGGTCACGCGCACGCGGTACTTGAGGACGGCCGTGCCGCCGGCCGCGACCGGCACCTGGAACTGCGAGGCCCAGGCCGACGTCTTCGTCCAGTCGTGCGACGCGCGCACCATCCGCCACGTGCCGCCAATCGGCTCGTTCACCTCCACCTGCACGGCCGTCGCCTTGTGGTTGCGGAGCGTGATCTCGTACTCGAACTCGTAGACGTTGCCAGCCACCTTCTCGAAGTCGGTCTGGTTGCGCTCGCACACCACGTCGAACGCATTCCCGATCTTCAGGTTCAGTGTCTCGTCCTTCGGCGTGTGCGTAATCCGGTCTTCGCCCACGAACTGCACACCGCCCGTCGAGTCCTCCTGGTAGACACGGACGATGCCGGCGGGCATCGGCACACCGAGACCGCCCGTCTTCTCGTTCTTGAACTGGTAGAACACCTGCACGAGGTCGCGGATCGGCGCACCCGGGTGCTGGGCGTTGTGGTAGTAGTGGCTCTGTCCGTGCACCACGTACCGCTTCACGACGGGTACCCCCGCGCTCTCGAGCAGGCTGACCTGCTTGGTCTGGTTGTTGTTGATCGTCGTCTTCCGGCCGAGCGTGTAGAGGTGATACTCGGCAAACGCCTCCTCGGTCATCTGCGCTTCGGCGACGGCCGGCGCCGCGCGGTACGAGACATCCTGCTGCCTGCCGAGCTGCTGGCGCACGCGGTTCAGGTCGCCCGCCACGAGCTGCAGCCGCGCGTTGCGGAACGCCGTGCCGCTGCCGTTGGTGATCGTCACCCACCCATTGAGGCCGGCACGCGTGTCGTCGCGCGCCACCGTCAGCACGTAGTCGGCGTTCCAGGCCAGCTTGCCGGCCAGATACGAAGCCTCCACACGGTGCGCCGCGGCGCCGTCGTTCTGCACGGTCCAGATCAGCGTCGGCCGTGAATACAGGCTGTCGGGCAGCTCCGGAAACCGGATGTGGTCGGCGCCCATCCCCGTGACGATCTCGTCACCGATCTTCCACACCGGCGCGGCGTTGTAGCTGAGCAGGGTCGCCTTCACCTCCTCCTGCCTCGTCGTGCCGCCCTCCTGGCGGTTCCGCACCAGCGTCACCTCGCGCCCCACGTACTTGCGCAGCAGCTTGTCCGGCTCGAGCAGGTCGTACTCGTAGTTCTGCTCCAGCACGCGCACGCGCGACGGCTCCGTCAGCGACCGGAAGTGCACCGTCGCCGGATTCACGGTCGCCGCGATGTCCATGAACTGCAGGTGGCCCACGCCGCCCGCCAGCCGCAGCGCACGTACATCCCGCACGAGGGCGATGTCCGAGTTGTAGACGGTGACCGACAGCTCCGTCTGGTCGTCGAGTGTGGTGGTCACCTGCTGGGTGACATCGGGCGCGGCCGCCGACGACGGTGGGTCGGGCCTGAGCAGCATGACCCCGACGACGAGCAGCAGCGTGGCGAGCCATGGGCGTGCAGACATGGGATCCGCTCCTTTGAGAGTGCCGGGCCGGCAGTGGCCCTTTCCCTTGGAACGGGGACGGCGGGATTTCTTGCAGGCGCAGCCGGACTACGGTGCCTGGCGCCATGACCGGCCGCCATCGTCGGTGCGGAAGCGGCGGCCGTCCACGGTGGTGACGATGGCGTTGAGGGCGTCGGAGGCCTCGACGCCGGCGAGGTCAACGGCCACGGGCGGGATGGTGCGTGCGAAGGCCCGCCCGTCGACGGTGACCAGCACGAGTCCGCCGCGGCCCACGAGCCAGCAGACCGCGGGCGCGGGCGCGACGCCGCCGGTGACCACGCCCTCGCCGAGCGACAGGCGCTCCCACGAGCCGCCGCCATCCGCTGAGTGGTCCACGACGCCGCCCACCCCGATGCGCCAACGGATGGCGGGATCGGGCGAGACGATCTCCGGGGCCACCACGGCCGCCTGCGGCCGCGCCATCGAGGGTGCCGGGGCGGCCATCGTCATCGGCGCCTCGGCCGTCTGCGCGCGGGATCGCCCGGCCAGTGCGGCAGCCGCGGTGTCTTCGGCGGCCTCTGGCGCGGCCGGCGCCTGGACCTCCGCGGCCGCCGCCTTCGGGGCCTCGTCGGCGACGGGACCGCGCGGCATCGCCGCGGGCGGCGGTGCGGAGAAGCGCGCCTCCGGTTCGTCGCGACCGACGACGTCCTCGGGTGACGCCTGCGCGACCTCGCTGACGGACGCGACCGGGGGCGCGACGTACTGGTCGTCGGGCACGACGACCCAGATCGTCGCCGCCGCGGCGCCGACGGCGAGCGGCGCCAACCACCAGCGCCACGCCGACATCCGGCCACCGGCCGTCACGGGCGCCACGGGCATCGTCCGCGACATGGCGCCCACGAGCGCCTGGCAGCGCGCGCAGTTCGAGACGTGGGCCTCGGCCAGTGCGACGCCGGCCTCATCCAGTCCGCCGTCGGTCCACGCCGCCAGCGTCTCGGCATCCAGACAGCCGTCGTGACCCTGCGGATCGGACTCCGCCCCGAACGCCTGCTTCAGCGCCAGGTCGAGCGTCCGTTCGCGATCGGACTCGGCGTTCACGAGGGTCCCCCACTGGTAGAACGATCGCCGGGCGGATTCTTGCCGGCCGCGCCCGGGCCGAGCCACTCCAGCAGGTTCAGCGGCCCGGCATCGGCGGCGACGCTCGCGAAGCACTCGGTGATCTCACGTGCGCCGAAGCCGTGGTCCGCCTGCAGCGACCGCTCGACCGCGTCACGGACGGCCCGGCGGGTGCGCGCCAGGTGGCGCGACACCGTGGCCTCGTGCTCGCCGGTGAGCTGGCCGATCCGCGCCAGCGTCATCTCCTGCGCATAGTAGCAGCCCAGCCGCAGCCGGTCCCGAGGCGCGAGCGCCGCGATGGCGAGGCTGAGGGCCGTGCGCAGTGCGGCCGCGTACCGCGGGCGATCGGGGTCGGGCGCCGCGTCCGGCGCGGGCAACGCCGCCGGGGATGTCTCTTCCGGCAACGGCGCGAGCCGCCGACGGGCACGCACGTGATCGACGTAGCGCTGCGAGACGAGCGCGCGCAACCAGGTGGCCAGGCTGCTGCGCCCGTGGAAGTAGCGAAAGAGCGACGGCCGCGTGCCGCCGCCGTCCTTCAGCCCGTACAGCTCGGCATAGATCGCATCGGCCACCTCGCGCGCGCCGCCGCCGGGCTCGAGCGCATCCGCGCCGCGGTACAGCGCCGGGCGGTACTCGGTGACAAAGTGGTCCCACGCCGTGTCGTGGCCAAGCGCGCACGCACACGCCAGTGCGAGGTCGGCAAGATGCAGGGACGCGCAGTAGCGATCGCGCTCCTCCGCGGACGGCGTGCGGCCGGCGAACGCCTTGGCGACGCTCCGCGCCAGCGCCTCGGCGAAGAGCGGCAGCGGCACCTGCCACCGCTCCGCGCCCGCCTCCTTGAACCACCGCGCCGCCTGCTCCTGATCCATCCCGCCTCGCGCCGCGTCTCCCCCGCTCAGAACGAGCCGAACGTGGTGCCGACGGCGAGCACGGCGGCCAGGGCGATGAGCGGACCCACCACCGACACCATGAAGATGTCGAAGTAGGACTCGCGGTGCGTCAGCCGGCAGATGCCGAGCAGGGTGATGACCGCGCCGTTGTGCGGCAGCGAGTCGAGCCCGCCCGCGGAGATGGCGGCGACGCGATGCAGCAGTTCGGGGTTGATGCCCGCGGCCGCGCCCATCTCCGCATACGCCTGCCCCAGCATCCCGAGCGCGAGCCCGAGTCCGCCGGCGGCGGATCCGGTGATCCCGGCCATGATGTTCACCGAGATGGCCTCCGACACGAGCACGTTCGACGAGACGCCCGCGATGGCCACCTGTACGGCCGTGAAGGCGGCCAGCGACGCGATCACGGCGCCGTAGCCGATCTCCGAGGCCGTGTTGAAGATCGGCAGCATCGAGCTGAAGGTGCCCTGATTCACCGAGCCCTTCAGGTCGCGCCAGCGCGGCCAGTGCAGCACGACGGCGGTGGCGATGGCGACCGAGAGCGACGCGACGAGCGCCCAGATGCCGCGGACGTCGTTGACACCGACGGCGCCGTACTTCGCCTCGCTCAGATACGCGAGGTCCATCGCCGGGATGACCCACCAGGTCGTCACGAGGTTGACCGCCAGCACCGTCACGAGCGGCACGAGGGCGACGAGGACGGGCGGCTCGTGCGGGCTCGGCGTGGCATCGAGCGCATCGTGCGGGTGGTCACCGTAGCCTTCGCCGGCCTCGGCCGCCCAGCGCGCGCGGCGGCTCAGCCACAGGGCGCCCCACGCGAACATCACGAGGCCCCCGATCGTCCCCACGCCGGGCGCGGCGAAGGTGTCCGTGCCGAAGTAGGGCATCGGCATCGCGTTCTGGATCGACGGGGTGCCGGGCAGGCCGCTCAGCGTGAACGTCGCGCCGCCCAGCAGAATCGCGGCGGGGATGAGGCGCTTCGGCGTGCCGGAGTTCCTGAAGAGTTCGACCGCCACCGGGTACGCGGCGAACACCACGACGAAGACGGAGACGCCGCCGAACGTGAGGATGGCGCACGCCAGCACGAGGGCCAGCGGGGCCTGCTTCGGGCCGAGGCCCCGGATGATCCACCTCGAGATACTCGACGCCGATCCGGAGTCGCTCATCAGCCGGCCAAAGACCGCCCCGAGCAGGAACAGCGGGAAGTACTTCGCGACGAAGCCCCCGAGGCTGACCATGTAGATCTGCGTGAAGGCCGCCAGCACGCGCGGGTCGCCCCCGGCGAGCACGGCGCCGAGCGACAGCAGCGGCGCCAGGATCAGCACGCTGATCCCGCGATACGCCAGGTACATCAGGAGGGCCAGGGAGACGAAGATGCCGAGGACGCCAATCATCGCGCCGGAGCATGGCGCACTGACGACGCGAGTGCAAGAGGGAAACGCACCGCGGTGTCCGGACGATGAGGGATAATCCGGCTCGTGCCCCTCGCCGCCCTCGCCGCCGCCATCGCCGCCCAGCCCCGCGTCCGTCTCGCGGCGCTCCCCACGCCGCTGCACGACGCCACGCGCCTGCGCGACGCGCTCGGCGGCCCCACGGTGTGTCCGCGCATCCTGATCAAGCGCGACGACCTGACCGCGCTCGGCCTCGGCGGCAACAAGGCACGGAAGCTCGAGTTCCTCGTCGCCGACGCGCTCGCCCAGGGCGCGACGACGCTGGTCACCACCGGCGCCACGCAATCGAATCACGCACGCATGACCGCGGCGGCCGCCTGCATGGCGGGCCTGCGCTCGGTCCTCGTGCTGACGACGCCGTCAGCCGATCCCGCGCCGGAAGGCAACCTCCTGCTCGACCGTCTGTTCGGCGCGACGGTGCACTACGTCCAGGCCACCGACGCGATGCTCGCCGTCGGCGACGATGAGGCGGTGGTCGCGCGGGTGGTCGACGCGGAGCGCGCCGCGGGGCGGCAGGCATACGTCATCCCGGTGGGTGGGTCGTCGGGCATCGGCACGCTGGGCTACGTGGCCGGCACGCTCGAGCTCGTCGAGCGATTGGCGGCGATGGACGTCAGGCCGTCGCGTCTGTACTACGCGAGCGGCTCGCGTGGGACGCAGGCCGGGCTCGCCCTCGGCGCCAGACTCACCGGCGCTCCCTACGCCCTGTACGGCGTCGCGGTGAGTGCCGGCGAGCCCGAGAAGGTCGAGCGCGCGCGCCGTATCGCGAACGATGCCGCCGAGCGGCTCGGCGTCCCCGACCGCCTGACGCGGGAGGATCTCTTCACCGACCAGGGGTTCATCGGCGAGGGCTACGGCATCCCGACCGAGGCGGCGCTCGAGGCCATCGCGCTGCTGGCGCGCACCGAAGCCATCCTGCTGGATCCGACGTACACGGCCAAGGCCTTCGCCGCGCTCGTCGGCCACGTGCGCGCGGGCACGCTCGACCCATCGGACACGGTCGTCTTCCTGCATACCGGCGGCGCACCGGCGCTCTTCACCGATCGCTTCGTCCGCGCGTTCGGTCCGCGGCTGGCGACATAGGGCACGCCCGCTGGGCTACACTGGTGGTGGGCCTTCGGCCAGTTCGCGTTTCGCGATTCGCGTTTCGCCTCTTTTCGCTTCTGCATTTTGCATTTCGTTTTCCTTTCTATTTTTCGCATTTCCCCCCGCCCGTCCCCGGCCGAGGTGACCCATGCCGGACGTTGCTGCGCTCGACCCCGCCCTTTCCGCCCGCTTCCGCGGGCTGCACCGCCTCGTGGGCAACACGCCGCTGCTGGCCGTGGATGTCCGCTACCGCGGTGAGCCGCGCACCGTCTACGCGAAGATCGAATCGCTGAACCTGACGGGCAGCATCAAGGACCGCATGGCCCTGTTCGTGCTCGAACAGGCGTACCTGCACGGCCACATCCAGCCCGGGGATCCCATCGCCGAGGCCACGAGCGGCAACACGGGCATCTCGTTCTCGGCACTCGGGCGCGCACTCGGCCACCCCGTCACGATCTTCATGCCCGACTGGATGAGCACCGAGCGCATCTCGCTCATCGCCAGCTTCGGCGCGTCGATCGTCCTCGTGAGCCGTGATGACGGCGGGTTCCTCGGCAGCATCAGGCGCGCCGAGGAGATGGCCGGGCGCGACGCGCGCGTGTTCCTGCCGCGCCAGTTCTCGAACGAGGCCAACGTGCGCGCGCATGCCACGACGACCGGGCCGGAGATCTGGATGCAGCTCGCCGAGGCGGGCGTGCGGCCCGAGGCGTTCGTGGCCGGGGTGGGCACGGGCGGGACGGTGATGGGCGCGGCGCGCGCCCTCAAGGCGCGGCACCCGGCGATCCGCGTCCACCCGGTGGAGCCGGCGGAATCGCCGACCCTCTCGACCGGGCACAAGGTGGGGCATCACCGCATCCAGGGGGTCTCCGACGAGTTCGTCCCGCCCATTGTCCACCTTGCGGAACTGGACCCGGTCCTCCAGGTCCACGACGGCGACGCGATCCTCATGGCCCAGGCGCTCGCGCAGCGTGGGCTGGCGGTCGGGATCTCGTCGGGCGCCAACTTCATCGCCGCCCTCATGGCCCAGAACAGCCTCGGCCCGGACGCCGTGGTGGCCACGGTCTTCCCGGACAGCAACAAGAAGTACCTGAGCACGGATCTGCTCCGCCCCGAGCCCGTCCGTGACGGCTACCTCGCGCCGCAGGTGGAGGTGCTCGGGTTCCGGGCCCTGCAGCGCGTCTGCGCGATGTGCGTCGATCGCCCCGGCGGCGCGGGGCGGTAGCCGCGCCTACGGCTCGATGTCGGGCCGGTAGCGGCCGATGAACGTCATCACGTCCGACGCTTCCACCATGTCGCGCGCACGAAAGCGGACCGAGTGCGCATCGGTCCGCTCGAACATCGGCAGGTACGCCAGCAGCTCCGCCGGCTGGTAGTGCTTGAAGCTCACATCCACCGTGACCGGGCCCTCCACCTTGTAGGGCTTCAGCTCCGTGCGGCGCTTCAGGCCCGCGCGCACCCGCTCGGCAATGAGCGCATACGACGCCTCCGGGGTGATGGTGATCGCGGAGTGGAAGCCGAGCGTGCGCTTCGTCTCCGCACCTTCGATCGGCCCCACGACCTTCCGCACCTCGGCAATCGCCGCATCGTCGCCGGAGATCATCACGACGGGCACGTCGAAGTGGCCCGCGATGGCGGCGCCCCACGATCCTTCCGTCATCTCGACCCCGTTGAGCGCCACGCGCGTCAGCGTCGCGCTCGAGAAGGTATGCGCGCGGACCCCCGCGGTGTTGTTCGTCGAGGCGTGATATCCGATCAGGATCGCCGCGTCGAACGTCTCGTCGAGGCCGCCCTGCATCCCGAGGGGCCGCGGCCAGGAGCGGACGATCCGGACGTCGGCCGGGAACTGATCGATGAGGAGGTTCTCGCCATTGCCGTGCGCGTCGGCCACGACGATGTCCGTGGCGCCCATCTCCCGCGCGGCGGCCACCGCGGCCAGGGCCTCGCGTGTCATGAACTCACGGAACCGGCCGTACTCGAAGCCGGATGGTCCAAGCTGGCTGCCGGTCACGGCGCCGGCCACGCCCTCCATGTCCACGGAGATGTGCACCTTCAACTTCGCCTGCTCCGCATCGACGCGGCCGCCGGCCAGCGCCACGAGAATGGCGGCGGCCACCGCCGCCGCGCCACGACCACCGCGGATGAATCTGGTGCTCACGAGTCCCCCTCTCGCCTTCGCGTTGATGTCGATCGAACCGGGGCGCGCCCCGATCCCCGATCCCCGATCCCCGATCCCTGATCCCTGATCCCTGATCCCTGATCCCTGATCCCTGATCCCTGATCCCTGATCCCTGATCCCTGATCCCTGATCCCTGATCCCCTGATCCCCTGATCCCCTGATCGACGACACTATACGTTGGACGATGACCCCGTGACTGATTCCCTCTGGCGGCTGATTGCCCTGGACCGCGGCGACGCGGGGATGCGCCTCGACCGCGTGCTGCTGCGGCACCTGCGCGGCGAGCGGGGCCTGTCGCGCAACCGCATCCAGCACTGGATCGAGGAAGGCGCGGTCACCATCAACGGACGGCCGGCGCCGCGGTCCGCGTGGCGCGTGTCCATGAGTGACGAGGTGCGGGTGCGCCTGGCGGCGCCGACGGTGCGCGTGCGGCCGGTGGCGGAGACACTGCCGCTCGACATCCTCTACGAGGATGACGACCTGATCGCGGTCAACAAGCCGGCAGGCCAGGTCGTCCATCCCTCGTACAAGAACGCGTCCGGGACGCTGATGAACGCGCTGCTGGCGCGGACGCCGACGCCGTCGCTCGTGCACCGGCTCGACAAGCAGACGTCCGGCCTCGTGCTCGTGGCGAAGCACCGGGCCTCCCTCCTCGCGATGCAGGCGGCGATGGAGGGACGGCGCGTGGACAAGGAGTACCTGGCGGTCGTGATCGGGCGGCCGTCTCCGGCGCGCGGCACCATCGACCTCGCGCTCGATCGCGATCCGTGGGATCGGCGCCGGGTCACGGTCCGCGACCGGGGCGGGGTGCCGAGCGTGACGCGGTACGTGCGGCTGGCCTCCCGCGGGCCGGCGTCGCCGGCCGATGCGACGCTCAGCCTGGTGCGCTGCCGGCTGATCACCGGGCGCATGCACCAGATCCGGGTCCACCTGTCGGCAAAGGGCTGGCCGCTCGTCGGCGACCCGACCTACGGGGCGTCGCGGGCCCCGTCGTTCGACGACGAACGGCTGTCGGCCCTCGTGCGGGGGTTCGGGCGCCAGGCCCTGCACGCATGGCGGATCGCGCTAGCCCATCCGGGCACCGGCCGGCGGCTGGAGATCGAGGCGCCGATCCCGCCGGATCTCGAGGGGCTGCTCGAGGCAGCGGGGCTCGCACAAGGTTTGTGGCGAAGCGGCCCCGCGACGGAGTAATCTCTCCCCGTCCCTTTGTTACTCCGACACAGGCTTGGAACGCGGAAAGAGGTTGGCTGCATGGACATGACGGAACGCCAGGTGGGGGCAGTGACGGTGCTGGATCTGGGTGGACGGCTGACGAGCGACACGAGCGGCATCCTGAAGGACAAGATCGCCAGCCTGCTCTTCCAGGGTCAGAAGCAGATCCTGATGAACCTCGCCGAGCTCACCTACGTCGACAGCGCGGGCCTCGGCGAGTTGGTGGCGGCGCACTCGACGGCATCGCGGCAGGGCGGACGCATCAGCCTGGCGAACGTGGGCAAGCGGATCGAGGATCTGCTCGTGCTCACGCGCCTGCTGACGGTGTTCGACGTGCACGAGACCGAGGAAGCCGCGCTCAAGAACTTCGGCGCCTGATTCCCCGATGACCGTCACGCCGCCGCGCGTGCTCGGCTTCTGGTCGGCGGTGGCGATCGTGATGGGGAACATGATCGGCTCCGGCGTGTTCCTCCTCCCCGCATCGCTCGCCGCCTACCGGGGCCTGAGCCTGGCGGGATGGCTGCTCTCGGCCGGCGGCGCGGTGATGCTGGCGCTGGTGTTCGCACGGCTCGCGCGGCAGGCGCCGGCCGCCGGCGGGCCCTACGCGTACACGCGGATGGCCTTCGGCGAGGTGCCGGGGTTCCTCGTCGCGTGGGGCTACTGGCTGTCGGTGGTCGGCACGCTCGCGGCGCTGGCCGTGGCGGGCGTCGGCTACCTCGATCCCTTCATCCCCGGCCTCGTCCGGACGCCGGCCTCGGCCGCGGGCCTCGCGCTGGTCGCGGTGTGGCTGACAATCGGCGTGAACGTGGCGGGCGTCGCGGCCGCCGGGCGCGTCCAGATTGTGACGACGGCGATCAAGATTCTGCCGCTGGCCGTCGTCGGCATCGGCGGGCTCTTGGCCTTCGAGCCCGGCGCCTTCACGCTGCCCTCCGCCGACCCCACGCCGCTCGGCGCCCAGCTCGTCGGCGTCGTCACGCTCACGCTCTGGGCGTTCCTCGGCCTCGAGTGCGCGACGATTCCCGCCGACAGCGTCGAAGACCCCGCCCGGACCATCCCCCGCGCCACCGTTGTCGGCACGTTGCTCGCCGCGGCCGTGTACATCGTCTCCACCATGGGCGTGATGAGCCTCGTGCCCGCCGAGACGCTCGCGGCCTCCACGGCGCCGTTTGCCGATGGCGCCACGCGGCTGTTCGGCGGCGGCGCGGGCCGGATCGTCGCGCTGGGCGCCGCGGTGTCGTGCTTCGGCGCGCTGAATGGCTGGGTGCTGGTCGCGGGGCAGTTGCCGCGGGCCGTGGCGGCGGATGGGCTGTTTCCTCCGGTCTTCGGGCGGCTGTCGTCGCGCGGCACCCCGGCGCGCGGGATGATCGTGGCGGGTGTGCTCGCATCGAGCCTGGTGGTGATGAACTACTCGCGCGGCCTGGTGGAGCTCTTCACGTTCATCATCCTGCTGGCCACGCTCAGCACGCTGATTCCCTACGTGTTCTGCGCGCTGGCGGTGTGGCTGATGCCGGGGCAGCCGCGGCCGGCCGGAGGGGCGGCGGTGGTGAGCGGCCTGGCGTTCGTGTTCGCGATGTTCGCGATTGCGGGCGCCGGCGCGGAGACGGTGTTCTACGGCTTCCTGGCGCTGATGGCCGGTCTGCCCCTGTACGTGTGGCTGCGGCACAGCAGAACGGAGGAGGCATGACGGCGTTCAACGAGTACGGCCTGCTGCAGCGGGTCGCCGTGCGGCGTGCTCGCGAGGTGTTCGCCGGGCGTGAGGGGGAGTGGCAGGCGCTCAACTTCACGTCCGCGCCGGACGTGGCGCGCGCCGCGGCGGAGGGCGACAGGTTCCTCGAGATCATCGCGTCCTCGGGCGCCGAGGTGGAGGTGCTGCCCGACGCGCCGGGGCTCACGCTCGACGCGATCTACGCACGCGATGCCTCGCTCGTGACCCCGCGAGGGGTCGTGCTGTGCCGGATGGGCAAGGCGGCGCGGCGCGGGGAGCCGGCGGCGCAGGGTCTGGCGTTCGAGGCGCGGGGCGTGGCGATCGCGGGCGCGATCGACGCGCCGGGGTGTATCGAGGGCGGCGACGTCGTGTGGTTCGATGCGCGCACGGTGGCCGTTGGCCGCGGCTACCGCACCAATGACGAGGGCATCCGGCAGTTCCGCGCGCTGATCGGTCCCGAGGTCGAGGTGGTCGTCGTGCCGTTGCCGCACCACCGCGGGCCCGGCGACGTCTTTCACCTGATGTCGATCTTGAGCCCGGTGGACCACGATCTGGCGGTGGTGTACTCGCCGTTGATGCCGGTGCCGTTTCGGGAGTGGCTCGAGGCGCGCGGCCTCGGGTTCGTCGAAGTGCCGGACGAGGAGTTCGACACGCTGGGGTGCAACGTGCTGGCACTTGGCCCGCGCCGCGTCGTGATGACGGACGGCAGCCCGCAGACGCGGGCCCGGCTCGAGGCGGCCGGCGTCGAGGTGCAGGTCTACGCGGGCACGGAGATCAGCCTGAAGGGCGGCGGCGGCCCCACCTGCCTCACCCGCCCCCTGGTCCGCCACCCCGGGGTCAGATCTTGATCCTTGCGCTCAGAATCAAGATCTGACCCCCAGTATTTCGTGAATGTTTCTTGATTTAACACAGAATTAACTCTAGTGTTACATGGACGTCTTGGGCAGGCAGATTTGTCCGGAGAGGGTCTATGTACCGCACAGCCATCGGTGTGGGACTTGCCGCGATGATCATCGCGGCACCGGCACGGGCTGGCGCACAGGACCTGAGCCGCCTCCACCAACCCGTCGGGCCCCCCATCATCACCAGGACCCCTGTCCTGCAGGACAGCCTCGACCGCATCTCGCGCGGTAGCGCGCTCTGGCGCGAGGCCCTCGAGTTGATTCGCGGGGCGGGCCGACGCGCACTCGTGCTGACCCCGGATCAGGTGGCCGTGGCGGAGGAAGGCGGGGCGGGGCCCTTCGAGGCGGGTGTGCTGGCCGAGGTCGCCCCGGTGACGTACGCCGGCTCGCGCGTAGACGTCGTGCTGGTCGTGGTGAATGTGCCGCTGCTCGAGGAGATCCACGCGCGGCGGAACTCGCTCCGCGGCGAACTCGAGGCGGATCTTGACCGCATCCTGGCGCACGAGGTGTACGGTCACGCGCTGCCGTACCTGCTTGCGGGCGACCTGTCCGGGCGCTGCCCCGACCCGCAGCCCGGCCAGCGCGCGGACACGGCGTGCGCGATCCAGCGCGAGAACGCCGTCCGCGCCGAGTTGCGGCTCGGCCGCCGCACCGACGCCGGCCTCGGCGGCCTCTCGCTCGCCTGGCGGCACTGACAGGGGTCAGATCTTGATCCTTGCGCCTAGATTCAAGATCTGACCCCAGGCACACCACGGATCCGACGCCAGACCGTAGAGGGGTGCAGGTCCAGCCAGTCAGCGATCTCGCGAAGAGAGTAGCCGTGGCGCCAGAAGGCCTCGTGCATGCACCAGTCGAGAGGGCCCGCCCCAGTCGCGCCAGCCAGCACCTCGTCTAGCGCAGGGCGCGCCGCGAACCGCTCTGCCCGCACCAGTTCCACGTCGTCCCGCAGAGGCTCGAGGTGAGGCGCCAGTCGCGTGGCCAACGCGCGCGAGCCGAGGAAGAGCGGCCCTCGCGGTTCCTGAACCGGTTCCGGGCCCTCGATGAACCGGGTGAACCGATGCGCGGACTCCGCTCCTGGTTCCCCCGCGAGGCTGTCGTACACGATCTGAACGTCCATGAACGCGGGGACCGGCACCTGTCCCGCCGTGGCGCGATAGCTGCTCCACTCCCATCCTGCGGGCTCGCGAACCAGACCGGCCTCCACCGGGTTGTGCACGATGTAGCGCACCGCGGCCAGCAGATACTCCTCCGTGTCCACGAGCAACGACTTGAAGCGGCCCTGGAACACGTGACCGACACGCTGGTACCGGCGGTTGAACCCCTGCGCATAGCTCGAGAGGAGCTGCTGCATCGGACGGGACACGGGAATCTCGCCGGCCTCGACCAGGAGATGCACGTGATTGGGCATCAGGCAGTACGCGACGCACGTCAGGTGGCCACGCGTCAGCGCAGGTTCGAGACGCCGGAGGAACTGCTGGTAGTCCACCGAGTCATCGAAGATCTGCTGACGGGCATTGCCCCGTGACACGACGTGGTAGAACGCTCCGGGAAGGTGCAGCCGCAGTGGGCGAGCCATGCCCTTCTCTTGAGCAATGCCTGGGCCAACACCCGAGGAAAGGAGATCAGGCCTGATCTGTCCCGTCACCAGAAGTGCGCCGCTCTTTGTGGCTCGGCGCGGTGCAGATTCCGCACTCCGGCCGTTGTCCGGAGGTCGCAATTACTGCTGAGCAGGGGTCAGATCTTGAATCTAGGCGCAAGGATCAAGATCTGACCCCTGCAAAGAGGGTGTCGTAGGCGGGGTCGGTTGGACGGCCGATCGCGCGGTTGCCGATGTATTCGCCCAGCACAGGACCGTGCTTGAAGCCGTGTCCCGACCCGCCGCCTGCCAGCCACACGTTGTCGAATTCGGGATGGCGGTCGATCACGAAGTGCTCGTCCGCCGTGTTCTCGAGCTGGCAGACGCGGGTCTCGATCACGGGCTGGCCGAGCATCGCCGGGAAGCGGCGCGCCAGATACTCGTGGGCCCGGCGCACGTAGTGCGGTGTCACGATGCGCTCGTCGCGATCCGGATCCATCTCGATGACGCCGCCCACCGGGCACACCTTCACCCCGCGATGATCGAAATCCGGGAAGCCGTAGTAGGTGGCTTCCGAGAACACCGGCAGGTGCGGCCACGAGAAGCGTGGATCGCCGGGCGGCGGACCGAACAGAAACACCTCGCGGCGCGGCGTCTCGATCGTCGTGCCGAGCACGTCGGGGAACAGCGTGCGCAGCCAGGGTCCGCAGGCGAACACGAACACCCCGCCCGCCACGCGGCTACCCGACGCGGTCGCCAAATCCGTGAGCCGGCGGCCCGCCGTTCCGCCCGGCACGCCGCGCGCCATCAGCATCTGCCCGCCCTTGCGCTCGAACGCGTCGGCCACGAGCATCAGCGACTCGCGTGCCCGCAGGATCGCCGCGCCGGGTTCGAACAGCCCCACCTCCATGCCCACCGGATCGATCTGTGGCCAGCGCGCGCGGATCTCGCCGGGACTCAGCCGCTCGATCGCCGCACCCAGCTCCCCCAGCACCCGCGTCGTCGCCTCGAACGCCGGCGTCCACGACGAGGCGAGCTGCAGCCGCCCTGTGGGATACATGAGGCGCCGCCCGAACTCCGCCTCGCGCACGCGCCAGCGCGTCATCGCCTCGGCGGCCCAGCGTGAGTACGCCTCGCGATCCCCGTACCCCAGCCGTATCTGTCGCGTCTCGTCTCCGGAAGTGGCACGCGAGTTCCCGGGGCCGTAGGCGTCGACGAGGGTGACGCGCGCGCCCGCCTCGCGGAGGGCCAGCGCCGTCCACGCGCCAAACGCCCCCGCCCCGATGACGACGACATCGGGCAGGCGGGTGTCGATGGCTGGCGCCTGCGCGCGCGCCGCGGCAGGCGTCAGGGTCGCGGCCGCCAGACCCGCGCCCGCTGACTGCAGGAAGCGTCGTCGATTCATCGTCCATCCTTCCCGGGAGGCTCGTCGTACAGCACGCGCGCCTCGCCGCGCTCGGCCACCAGGCGGTCGAAGTGCTCCACGATGCGGTCGCGGCGCGCCATCATGGCGCTGACCTCAAAGGTGGTGAGCTGACGCCCGACGGCCGCGCGCACCTCGGCCTCGGTGAGGGTGCGCAGCCGCGCCAGCAGGCGGCGGTCGCAACGCAGGAGCGTCTGCGGCAGGCGCAGGTCGGGCTCCAGCCGGAACGCGCGCGTGAAGTCGATCATCACGAGGTCCCAGTCGGCGGTGATCAGGATATTGCCGAGGTTGCGATCGGTGTCGCGCACGAGCTCGCCGAACACCACCATGCGCTGCAGCTGGCGATCCCACTTGGCGGGATCGGGCGGGATGAGGTTTTGCTTGCGGCGCTCCCCCTCATCCATCGCCGACACCACCCACCACGTGAGCGCGCCCGTGCGCGGCTCGAGCCGGCCGCCCTGCACCCAGACCCGCTCGACCGTGACCGGCACCATCTCGCCCATCCCGAGCAGCTCCGCCACCTCGTAGGCGGCGATGTTGTAGGTGTAGGAGTCGACGAAGCGCAGCTCGCCGGCCTGGCGCCGGCCCTCACGGATATCCTGGTCGGTGTAGCGGATGTCGACCGACTGGAAGGCGGCGTCCCACGTCACCTCCCCATCCGACAGCGTGAACCGCATGGGCCGGGTCGTGCCGCGTCCAATCGGCTCGGCCTTCACAATGCGCGCCGTGCTGAGAAAGGTGCGCTGCTCGGCGCGGGTCAGCGCCGGCGCCAGGGCCTGCGCCACCGCCAGCCCCCCCACCCCGGCCAGCACCAGCCCCACAACGACCAGCGAGTGGTACCCGACGCGCGGCAGTCTCATGAACCGTGCCTCCGTGGTGGCCGTGACCGACCCGCGGCGGGCGATCGGCGCCAGTATACGGCGCGCCGGGTCCGGCGAGTATGATGGATCCATGCGCCGCCGGCTGGCTCTCTTCTGCGCGGCTCTCGGCCTCCTGACCCTCATGGCCGGGCCGGACGCCCTGCGCGCACGCGCGGCGCAGCCCGGGACCCCCCTCGTCTATGTCGTCCCCGTCTCCGGCGTGATCGATCTGGGGCTGGCGCCGTTCCTCGCGCGCACGGTGCGCGAAGCGGAGCAGGCAGGGGCCGATGCGGTCGTCCTCGAGATCAACACCTTCGGCGGCCGCGTCGATGCCGCCGTCGCCATGCGCGACACGCTGCTCACCTCGCCCGTACGGACGATCGCGTTCATCAACCAGCGCGCCATCTCCGCCGGCGCGCTCATCGCGATGGCCTGCCACACGGTGATCATGGTGAAGGGCGGCACGATCGGCGCGGCGGCGCCCGTCACCGGGGGAGGCACGGGTCCCTCGCAGCCCGCGGACGAGAAGTCCGTCTCCTATGTCCGCAAGGAGTTCGGCGCCACGGCCGAGGCGCGCAACCGCCCGGCCGAGGTGGCCGAGGCGATGGTTGATGCCGACGTGGTGATCGACGGGGTGATCGCGGAAGGCAAGCTGCTGACGCTGTCGACCTCCGAGGCGCTCGACCTCAAGATGGCGGAGTTCACGGCCGACAGCCTGGCCGCCGCCCTCGAGGCCGCCGGCCTTGGCGGCGCCGAGATCCGCATCGCGGAGCAGACCTGGGCCGAGACGCTCGTCCGCTTTCTGACCAACCCCGTCGTCAGCTCGCTGCTGATGACCTTGGGCCTGCTCGGGATCTTCGTCGAGATTCGCACGCCGGGCTTCGCGCTGCCCGGCACGATCGGCCTGCTCTCGCTCGGCCTCTTCTTCTGGGGCCACTGGCTCGTCCAGCTCGCCGGGTGGGAGGAACTGCTGCTGGTCTCGATCGGCGTCGTCCTGCTGGCGATCGAGGTGTTCGTGCTGCCGGGCACGACCGTCGCGGGCCTGGCGGGCGTGCTCGCGCTCGTCGCCGGGCTCGGCCTCACCCTCGTCGGCGCGGGCGCCACGGTCTCCGTCGTGATCACCGCGCTCGGACGCGTGGCGCTGTCGCTGCTGCTCGCCATGGCCGGGGCGCTGGCCTTCGTCCGCTTCCTCCCGCGCCTCCCGTTCGGCCGCCGGCTCGTGCTCAGCATCGGCATGGATGCCGACGAGGGGTACGTGTCGACGCCGGAGCACGACCCCCAGTGGCTCGGGCGCTTGGGCACGGCCCTCTCCCCGCTGCGGCCTGCGGGCATCGCCGACATCGACGGCGCGCGAGTGGACGTCGTCTCGGACGGCGCCTTCATCGACGCCGGATCCCCCATCGAAGTCACGCGCGTCGACGGCAACCGCATTGTCGTGCGGCGCGCACGTTCAGGAGCCGACTGATGAATGAGATTGATCCGACTGCGATTGGCGCCCTGGGCCTGATCTTCCCGGCGATCTTCGTCCTGCTCATCGTGCTGTACCTCGTCCCGATTCCGCTGTGGATCGCGGCGTGGTCGTCGGGCGCCTACGTCGGCCTGATGACGCTCATCGGCATGCGGCTGCGGCGCGTGCCGCCCAACACGGTGGTGAACGCGCGCATCAGCGCCGTCAAGGCGGGCCTGCAGATCTCGATCGACGACCTCGAGGCGCATTACCTGGCCGGCGGCAACGTGGTCAGAGTGGTCAATGCGCTGATCTCGGCCGACAAGGCCAACATCGAGATGCCCTTCAAGCGCGCGGCGGCGATCGACCTCGCCGGGCGCGACGTGCTGGAGGCGGTGAAGATGTCGGTGATCCCCAAGGTGATCGAGACGGCGCGCATCGCCGCGGTCGCCAAGGACGGCATTCAGTTGATCGCCGTGTCGCGCGTGACCGTGCGCACGAACATCGACCGCCTGGTGGGCGGCGCGGGCGAAGAGACGATCATCGCGCGCGTCGGCGAGGGCATGGTGAGCACCATCGGCTCGGCCGCCACCCACAAGGACGTGGTCGAGAACCCCGATCACATCTAGAAGAACATCCTGAGCCGCGGCCTCGACGCGGGCACGGCCTACGAGATCCTCTCGATCGACATCGCGGACGTCGACGTCGGCGAGAACATCGGCGCCAAGCTGCAGATCGACCAGGCCAACGCCGACAAGCAGATTGCCCAGGCCAAGGCCGAGGAACGCCGCGCGATGGCCGTGGCGCTCGAACAGGAAATGCGCGCCCGCGTCGTCGAGGCCGAGGCCGAGGTGCCGCGCGCGATGGCCGAAGCCTTCAGGCAGGGCAACCTCGGCATCATGGACTACTACCGGATGAAGAACATCCAGGCCGACTCCTCCATGCGCGAGTCGATCGCCGACGCCGGCGGCGACGACCAGGCGCCGAAGAAGTAGGTCCGATGTCGTTCGAGGTGCTCCTGCTCCTCTTCGTGTTCCTGGTGCTGCCCCTCATCGAGGGGATGGTCCGGAAGGCGCGCATCAGGCGCGAGCAGGCCGAGGGCCGGTCCGCGCCAGGGCGACAGGCGCCCCGCGAGGGGGCGCCGCCAGTACGTCGGCCTCCACCGCCGCCCGCGTGGGACGACGACGAAGAGGAAGAGGACGAGGTGGTGGTGGTCGCCCGCCCGCAGGCGCCGCCCCCCCTCCCTCCCGTGCGGCCGCCCATGCGCCAGCCCGCGCGGCCCCCGGTGCACCGTGCGCCGGCGCCCGTGCGAGCCACGGCCGCCATGCCCGCCGAACTGGTCCTGGCCCGGCGGGCGCGCGACGCCCGCCTGCAGCGGGCGACGCTGGATCAGCGCGAGCGCGAGCATGCCCATCGACGCCGGCCGCATGCCCGCACGATCCGGGCCCTGTCGCGACCGTCGAGCGTGCGGGCCGCGATCGTGCTCTCGACGGTGCTCGGCCCCTGCCGCGCGAACGATCCGTACTCCTGAGCGCCACGTCCCGCGCCTGCCGAAGTCGAGATCGAGGCGACGGTTTCGTGCGGGACGGCCAGCAGGGCGCGGCCGACGCGGTCACGCTGCGGTAGTCCTGCGTCTCCCGGACGGGCTGGCGGCTGAACCCTCCGGCCTCACCCGTGGAGGATGACCACGCGGCCCGCGGCGGGGTATGCTGACAGGCGACATGAAGAAGCCCACCCTCGTCCTGGTCCTGTTCACCCTCGTGGCCGCCGGCGCGGCGCTGGCGCTGGTGCGTGCGCAGCAGGCGACCCCGGCCGCCGAGCCCATCGTGGTCTACAAGACCGCCACGTGCGGGTGCTGCGGCGTCTGGGTGGAGCACCTGCGGGCCGCCGGGTTCACCGTCGAGACGCACGACGTGAGCCATGAGGCGCTCGCCGGCATTGCCGGCACCGCCGGCGTGACGCCTGACCTGCGCTCCTGCCACACGGGGCTCGTCGGCGGCTACGCCATCGAGGGCCACGTGCCCGCGACCGACATCAAGCGGCTGTTGAAAGACCGCCCGGCCGTGGCGGGCATCTCGGTGCCCGGCATGCCCGTCGGCTCCCCCGGCATGGAGATGGGCGATCGGCGCGATCCCTACAACGTCGTCGCCTTCACGCGTGAAGGCCGCCGCAGCGTCTTCGCGCAATATCGGTAACGGGGCGGGTCCGGACGGGTCCGGACGGGTCCGACAGGTTCGATAGGTCCGATAGGTTCGATAGGTTCGATGCGCTGCGTCGTTTTCATTCTGTGCGCCTTCCTGGGTGTCGCTCTGCCCGTCTTCGGGCAGTCGTTGACCGATCCACAGATCGACGGCCCGGCTGCGCCGCCGCCGCCGGCCGTGGTCGCGCGCGACGAGGCCGGGAACGCCACGGTCAGGACGATGCGGCTGCCATCGCCGCAGATCTTCGACGGCCGTCTCGACGAGCTCTTCTACACGAACGTCCCCGCCATCACGGGCTTCCTGCAGCAGGACCCGGCCGAAGGCCAGCCCTCCGAAGAGAAGACCGAGGTCTGGGTCTTCTTCGACGACGAGTACATGTACGTGTCGGCGCGGTTGTGGGAGACCGAGCCCTCGCGGCGGGTGATGAGCGACCTGCAGCGCGACTCGATGAACCTGTACAACAACGATCACTTCGGGATCATGTTCGACACGTTCTACGACCGGCGCAACGGGTACTACTTCTACGCCAACGCGCAGGGCGGCATGCAGGACGGCTCGCTCACCAACGAGCAGCCGAACAACAACTGGAACGGCCTCTGGGACGTCCGCACGGCGGAGTTCGACGGCGGGTGGACGGCGGAGTTCCGGGTCCCGTTCCGATCGATGCGGTTCCGCGAGGGCGCGGGCGTCTGGGGCCTCAACTTCCGCCGCATGGTGCGGTGGCGCAACGAGACGTCGTTCCTCACGCCGATCCCGCGGTCGTGGGGCCGCCGCGGGTTCACGAAGGTGTCGTCCGCCGGCACGCTCACGGGCTTCACGCCGCCGCCGAAAGGCCGCAACCTCGACATCAAGCCCTATGCGCTCGGGTCGCTGCTCACCAACCACCTGGCCACGCCGCCCGTGACCAACGCGCGCGACGGCGAGTTCGGCGTCGACGTGAAGTGGGGCGTCACCCAGACGCTGGTCGCCGACCTGACCTACAACACGGACTTCGCGCAGGTGGAAGACGACGAGCAGCAGGTCAACCTGACGCGCTTCAGCCTCTTCTTCCCCGAGAAGCGCGAGTTCTTCCTCGAGGGACAGGACGTCTTCAGCTTCGGCGGCGGCGGTGGCGGCATGGGCGGTGGCATGATGGGCCCGAACAACACGCCAGTGCTGTTCTTCAGCCGTCGTATCGGCCTGACCGACGGACAGGTGGTCCCAATCCGCGCGGGCGGCCGCCTGCTCGGGCGCGCGGGCCGCTACCAGATCGGCGCCGCCAACATGCAGACCGGCGACGTCGAGGGCACCGGGATCCCCGGCACGAACTTCTCCGTCCTCCGGGTGAACCGCGACGTCCTGCGGCGCAGCCGCATCGGCGTCATCGCCACCGCCCGGCGCCCGGACGGCGGCGCGAGCAACTACGCGTTCGGCGGCGATGCCCAGTTCAACCTGTACGAGAACGTGCAGGTCTCCGGGTACCTGGCCGGCACACACACGGACGGCGCGCCGTCCGGCGGCGCCTGGGACCGCGACCTGAGCTATCGCGGCCGGCTGGACTGGAACGCGGACCGCTACGGCCTGCAGGCCGAGCATCTCTTCGTCGGCGACGACTTCAACCCCGAGGTCGGCTTCCTGCGCCGGCGCGCCTTCCATCGGTCGTTTGCGCAGGCGCGCTTCAGCCCGCGTCCGGCCCGCCTCGCCGCCGTACGGCGGCTCGTCTACGAGGCGAGCCTCGACTACACGACCGACACGGACCAGCGACTGGAGTCGCGCGAGGCCCAGGGCACCGTGCGCGTCGAGTTCGAGAGTGGCGACCAGTGGACGACGGAGTACACGCGCAGCTTCGAGTATCTGGCGGAGGCGTTCGGCGTCGGCCGCGACGTGTCGGTGCCGGCCGGCGCGTACAGCTTCGGCCGGGTGCGCACGAGCTACCAGATGGGCCCGCAGCGCCGGCTGTCCGGCACGTTCGGCGTGACCGGCGGCACGTTCTACGACGGCACGCTCACGGAGCTGTCATGGCGCGGCCGCGTCGAGCTGACCTCGCGCTTCTACCTGGAGCCAAACCTCTCGTGGAACCGCGGGACCATGGCGGCCGGCGACTTCACGACGGCGCTCGTCAGCAGCCGCCTCACCTATGCGCTGTCGCCGCGGATGTTCGTGTCGGCGCTGGCGCAGTACCAGTCACGCGCGGAGACGCTCGCCACGAACCTGCGCTTCCGGTGGGAGTACCAGCCGGGCAGCGAGCTGTTCGTCGTCTACAGCGACGGGCGCACCACGCTCGGCCCCGGCGCGCCCGCGCTCGACAACCGCTCGCTGATCCTCAAGCTGACGAAGCTGTTCAGGTACTAGGGCACCAGGGGTCAGATCTTGATCGTTGCATCGGCGCCGAGTCGTTCAGCCGACGCAACCGGTCCCATCTTCCCAGGGGTCAGATCTTGATCGTTGCATCGGCGCCGAGTCGTTCAGCCGACGCAACGATCAATATCTGACCCCTCAGAACAGAAACAGCGTCGCGAGCCCGAGGAACATCCCCATGCTCACCACGTCCGTCATCGTCGTCAGGAAGATGCCGGAGGCGGTCGCGGGGTCGGCGCCGACGCGCCGCAGCGTGAGCGGGATGAGCGCGCCGGACACGCCGCTGCTCACGCACGCACCGACCATCGCCACCCACGTGATGACCGCCAGGCGCAGCGCCTGCGGGTTGCCCTGCATCGACGCGAAGATGTACATGCCGACGCCGGCGGAGATTCCGACGAACGCGCCGTTCATCAGGCCAAGCAGGCCTTCCTTCGCCACCAGCTTCTGCTCCATGCCCGCGCGCAGGTCGTTGAGCGTCATGCCTCGCAGCGTCACCGCCAGCGCCTGACATCCCGTGTTGCCGGACTGGCCCGCCAGCACCGGCAGGAAGACGGCGAGCAGGGCCACCTGTTCGATCGTGTCCTGGAAGATGCCAACGACGGCGGCCGCGACGAAGGCGGTCAGCAGGTTGAACTGCAGCCACGGGTGGCGAAACAGGAGCGCCCGCATCAGCGGGGTGCTGAACCGCTCCTCCTTCTCGACGCCGACCATGCGGCCCGCCTGCGCCGTGATCTCGACCGTGTGCGCCTCGAACAGCTTCGAGCCCCAGACGATGCCGACCAGCCGGCCCTGATCGCACACCGGATAGGAGGGGAAGTGCCGGTGCACCATGTGCCGCATCGCCTCGCTGAGCGGCATGTCGACGGCGAGGGCGAAGGGGTTCGCCAGCATCACTTCCCCCAGCGTCTGGTCCGGCCGCGCCAGCAGCAGATCCCGCATGGCGACGACGCCCTGGAGGGCCCCGTCCGGGGCGGTGACGTAGACGTAGGTGATGAAGCGCGTCTTGACCAGCTCGCGGACGGCGTCGACCGTCGCGGCCACCGTCTGTCCAGGCGGCGCCACCGCGCCCGGGTCTTCCATGAAGTCGGCGATCAGGGGTTCGTCGGCCATCGGGTTCTGCCTCGGGGGAAATGCGGTCGCAGCATGATGCGGCATCCGCCCCCTCCGCGCCAAGCCCGTACAGGCGAAGGGCCGGCTCCCGCCGGCCCCTGGCCTCGCCCGCGTCCGCCCTACTCGTCGCCCATGAACGGGTAGCGGAAGTCGCGCGGCGGGGAGTACGTCTCCTTGATCGTCCGCGCGCTCACCCAGCGCAGCAGGTTCATCTTCGACCCGGCCTTGTCGTTCGTGCCCGACGCACGCGCGCCGCCGAACGGCTGCTGGCCGACGACGGCGCCCGTCGGCTTGTCGTTGATGTAGAAGTTGCCGGCGGCATTGCGCAGGGCGGACGTCGCCTCGCGCACGGCCGCGCGGTCGCGGGCGAAGATCGCGCCCGTGAGCGCGTAGGGCGACGTCTCATCCACGATCTCGAGCGTCTCGAGCCACCGGTCGTCCGGATACGCGTAGGCCGTGACGACGGGCCCGAAGATCTCCTCGCACATCAGCCGGTAGCCGGGGTTCTGGGTCTCGACGAACGTCGGCTCGACGAAGAAGCCCTCGCGGTCGTCGCACCCGCCGCCCTGCAGGATGGAGGCGTTGGCGCGCGCGTGGTCGATGTACTCCTTGATCCGCGTGAACGCCTTGCGGTCGATGACGGCGCCCATGAAGTTGCGGAAGTCGCGCACGTCGCCCATGCGGATCTCCTGCATCATCGCGATCACCCGGTCGCGCACCTCGGGCCACAGCGACTGCGGCACGTAGACGCGGCTCGCGGCCGAGCACTTCTGCCCCTGGTACTCGAACCCGCCGCGCACGATCGCCACCGCCACCTCGATCGGGTCCGCCGACGGATGGACGACGATGAAGTCCTTGCCGCCGGTCTCGCCGACCAGGCGCGGATAGGTGCGGTAGCTGGCGATGTTCCGCCCCACGCGGCCCCACATGGACTGGAAGACGCCCGTGCTGCCGGTGAAGTGAATGCCGCCGAGATCCGGATGATCCAGCAGCTGCTCGCTGATCATCACCGGGTCGCCCGGCAGGAAGTTGATGACCCCCGGCGGCAGTCCCGCCGCCTCGAAGAGCCTCATCAGGTGATACGCGCTCAGCATGGCGCTCGCCGCGGGCTTCCACACGACGGTGTTGCCCATGAGGGCAGCCGCCGTCGGGAGGTTGCCGGCGATGGCGGTGAAGTTGAACGGCGTGATGGCGTAGATGAAGCCTTCGAGCGGGCGGTACTCGACCTGGTTCCACATCGTGTGGTTCGACACGGGCTGCTCGGCGTAGAGCTCCTCGGCAAACGACACGTTGAAGCGCCAGAAGTCGACCAGCTCGCACGCCGCGTCGATTTCGGCCTGATACACCGTCTTCGACTGCCCGAGCATCGTCGCCGCGTTGAGCGTGTCGCGCCACGTCGTCGTCAGCAGCTCGGCCGCCTTGAGGAACACGGCCGCCCGGTCCTCCCAGGGCCAGCTGGCCCACTCGCGCCGGGCGTCGCGCGCCGCGGTGACCGCCTGGCCGACGTGGGCCGAGGTCGCCATGTGCACGTCGCCGAGGACGTGGGCATGCTGATGCGGCATGACCGCGTGGGACAGGTCACCCGTGCGGATCTCGCGCCCGCCGATGACGATGGGGATGTCGACCCGCTCACCGGCCATCGACGCCAGCCGCGCCTTGAGGGACGCGCGCTCGGGCGAGCCCGGGGCATAGGCGCGGATGGGATCGTTGACGGGCGGGGTGATGCGGCGGGTACCGGCAAAGTCAGAGGCCATCGGTGCGATTCCTTGTGAAGACAGTGGACCCTTTATCATAGTCCGTCCATGCCACAGCCGTCGTCTTCGCTCGAACCCTCGCCCGCCGCGGGCGCCATCGGATTTGCCGCGCTGGTGGTGCTCGTCGCCCTGCTCGGCTACATCGTCACGGCCGCGCTCGACGACTGGCCGGCCCTGATGCTGGCCACACTCGGCGCCATGCTGGGGGCGTCGTTTGCGACGACACGGATCGTGGGGTACGACCTGGACCCCCGGGCGCCGGCCGCCCTGCCCGACGGGTGGACACCGCGCGTGCTCGGGATGGCGGTCGCCACCTCCGGGGCCCGCGCGGGCGTGCGGCGCGGCATGCACCTGGCGATCCTGGCGCTCGCCGCATCCGTGCAGGTGGCAGGGTGGCTCGAGGAGCCGCGGGTGCTGGTACTCACGCTCGGGCTGGGCGGGCTGTGGTACACGCTCTTCCGCGCCGTCGTCGAGCTGGCCTCACCGCCGGAACGCCCGGGTGACGAGCCGCCGCCGGCGGCCGAGCCGCCCGACAGCGTCTTCCCGCCGCTCTTCCAGATGAGCGCCTCCGCGCTCGCGCTGGGCCTGCTCTATCTGGCGATCGCCACCGACACCCCGTGGCTCTGGCGGCCCACCATCTGGGATCACTTCCAGGGGCCGCTGCTCTTCATCCTGCTGGAGGCCGTCTCGGCGCCAGTCGCCGCGATTGCGGGAAGACGCAGTTAGATAGCCGCTTGCTCGAACACGATGAGAAACCTGCGCATCGCTACTCCTTGAGTCCTGCCTGCTTGAGAATACGGTTGAACGTCCCTGGGGCCAGGTCGTCCGACGGGTGACCAGCAACCGTGACGCGCCCGGCTTTCGTGGGGTGCTTGAATTGACGATGGCGATCAGCGCCACCAACTTCAACCGGCCCGCACAGCGCGGGCAGGCCAGCACATCGAAGCCAAAGCTGCGGAGGTCACGCTGACGATGAAGGCCGGCGCGGGCCTCGGCACCATGGCCGCGACGATTCACCCGTGCCCGACGCAGGCCGAGATCTTCAAGAAGGCGGGCGACGCCTACAGCCGGACCCGGCTGACGCCCGGCGTGAAGCGGCTGTTCGAGACCGTGCTGCAGTGGAGGCGTTGGCCCCGCGAATGAAGCGCAGCTCGTTGACTCTCGAGGCTACTGGAAAACCTACGCCTGACGGCGTCACGGATGGCCTGCGACCTGGGTCGAGCTGTTCCCGAATGCACACCCGCTTTCGTGCACGGCATGTACGCTCGCGCACATGCACCGGGGCTCCTCGTGTCTCGCCGTGTGGCTCGAGTGTCAGCAATCGCCCGGTTCCTGGAGGCACCAATGACTCAAGCCGTTTCTTCACCACGACTGACCGCTCGACTGCTCTTCGTGATCCCCCTCGCCGCGCTCCTCTACTACCCCTTCGTTGGGTTGGCCGCCGGCTTTGCGCCATTCCTGGGGGCGGCGTCGGGCTTCGCGGCCCTGGCTGGCGGTCCAGCGGCTGGTGCGGTCACATGTACCGATTCCACTGTGAACGGAGACGTGGGGGTCGTCGATCCCGGCACCTTTGTTGAGACCAGTTGCACGGTGACAGGGACGGTCGATCTGGACGCCACGGCGGCTTACGCCGCCTTCCTCAGTGCGTACACCGAGCTCCAGTTCAACACCGCTTGCGACCAGACCCTGACGGGCACGCTCGCGGGCGTCACGCTTCCCCCCGGCGTCTACTGTTTCCCCGCGGCGGCGGCCTTGACGGGCACGTTGACGCTCAGCGGACCCGCCGACGGGGTCTGGATCTTCAAGATCGGGACCGGCGGGACCGGTGCTCTGACGGGCACCGGCTTCTCGGTGGTCATGGACGGCGCCGCGGCCGAAGCCGAGTGTCCGAACGTGTACTGGTGGGTCGCCCAGGACGCGACACTGACGGCGTCGTTCTTCCAGGGAACCATTCTCGCGGGTGGGAACGCCACGGTCACCGGTGGCACCTTCAAAGGGGCGGCCCTGGCTGGCGGGACCGGCACGACCGCCAACCCGACAGGCGCCGTGACGTTCACGGGCTCCACCGTCACCGCCTGCTCCGCAGCCGGCGGCCCCGTCGTCCACCCTGGCCTCAAGTGCAACCAGGGCGTGGGCAACGGGCCGGAGGGCTGCGATCCGGGCAACTCGAACCACCGCCACCTGTCAAATGACGAGCGGGGCGGAGCCCCCGGGAACCCGGGCCGTAGACCCGGCAACCGGCAGTAAGCCAATCCTCCTACCGCGTCCTGTTACGGTGGGCCCGTTACGGGCGCTGACGCGGGAGTGGGATTCGCCTCGTCTCGCACGACCGTGACGGGTACGTCCCGCACGGTCGTGTTGCGGGCGGTGTCTGCCGTCCAGACGCGAAGTATTGGCGTCGCCTGGCTCAGTGCCATCCGGCATCAATTGCAGACGGTCCTGCCCCACCGGCGGCCGCAGCGCGTAGCGGCACAGACGCTCCAACCGATCGCGATGGCCGGCCGGCACGACGATGCCCGCATGCAGATCGAACCCGTGCTGGCGCGCGTAACTCCTGCTCGACGAAGCGCGGCAGGCCCTGCCCGTCGCGCAGGTGCGCCGCCTGCGCGCGGAAGGTCTCGAAGTGCAGCCCGCCCGGGCTCGCGACGCAGAATCTGCGCCGCCGGACCGCGCCGGTTATCCGCCAGAAGCGGATCTCCTGAATCTGGCGATCTCGTGATGTGGTGATGTGGTGATCTGATGTGCCGATGTCACGACCTCGGCGCGCCTCCCGGCGCCCCATCTATCTTCTGATGTGGTGATGTCTCCTCGATGAGCGCGATCTGGCGACCGCCGGCACGATGCCCCCGGTCATCAGGTCAGGAGATAGATCGAACATCCGCACATCACACATCAGATCACCACATCACCACGTCACGAGATCACCAGATTCACTCCACGACAATGCTTCTCCACTTCCCCTGGTAGAAGCGGAGGGCGCTCAGCGTGCCGCGCGTGATGTGGCCGAGCAGGATCGCGGTCCAGATGTCGGAGGGCACGAGCGGGCGCATCGCCTGCAGGACGCTGCAGAGGCCGATGGGGATGGCGACCTGCGAGACGAGCGTGATGTAGAGCGGGCTCTTCGTATCGCCCGTACCCTGCAGGCCGCCC
This sequence comes from Vicinamibacterales bacterium, assembly GCA_030680175.1. Lineage (GTDB taxonomy): Bacteria > Acidobacteriota > Vicinamibacteria > Vicinamibacterales > UBA2999 > JAUXWO01. The sequence continues at coordinate 54,457 of JAUXWO010000092.1, read as the reverse complement.
GTGAACGTGAGGGCCACGGTGACGAAGAAGCCCGACACGGCCAGGTACTGCAGCAGCCCCGTGCCGATCACGGCGACGGCGGGTTCGGTGGCGCCGAAGGCGGCGAGCAGCACCTGGGGGATCGTCACGAACATCAGCCCGACCACCGCCGCCACCGCGAGGCCGATGCGCGCGGCCACCCACACGCCCTGCACGGCGCGGTCGGGCTTGCCGGCGCCGAGGTTCTGCCCCGCAATCGTCGCCGACGCGCCCATCAGCCCGACCGAGGTCCACGTGATCATCGAGAACAGCTCGCTGTAGGCGATCGCGTACGCCGCCTGCGCCGCCGCGCTCTGCTCGAGCGATCCGATGAACCTGAGCAGCATCACGCCGCCGAGGTTCATCGCAATGCCCTGCACCCCCGTCGGCAGGCCGAACCGGAACAGCGACCGGATGATCGCGAAGTCCGGCTTGAGCCGCATCGACCGCGTCAGGTGAATCACGGACTTGCCGCTGAAGAGGTGCCAGAGCGCGAAGGCCGCGACGAGGCCCGAGGCCGAGACCGTCCCGATGGCCGCCCCGACGGTGCCGAACGGCGGAATCAGGACGAGGTTGAACACCAGGTTCAACACCGTCATCGTCACGCCGAGCCGCATCGGCGTCTGCGCATCGCCGGCCGCGCGGAGCGCGGCGCTCAGCATGAAGAACAGCATCATCCCGATGCTGCCCGTGAACATGATGCGCAGGAACGGCAGGGCCTCGGCCTGCACCTCGGGCGCGGCGTTGATGAGCGTCAGCAGCCACGGCGCGGAGACGTACCCGAGCGGGGCCATGACGAACAGGAACATCGCCATCGCCGTGATGAAGGCCTGATAGACGACGCGGTTGACCTTGTCGGAATCGCCCGCGCCGGCGAACCGGGCCACGAGCACCGCCTGCCCCGTGAAGAGCGAGGCCATGAACACCACCACGACCAGCAGCAGCTGCCAGCTCACGCCGATGGCGGCATTCGCGGTGTAGCCCACCATGTTGCCGACCATGACGTGGTCGACCACGCCCTGCAGCCCCGCGAACAGGTTCTGCAGCATCGTGGGCCACGCCAGCTTCCAGACGGCGGGGAGGATGGGACCGTCGACGAGGGAGCGGTCGAACCGTGACGGAGGGGGCGACGCGTCGGCCATGAACCGACGATTGTAGCGTGGGCAGCGGACCAGCGGGCGCCCGAAGTGGGCGGCCCTGGGCGGATCAGGGACGTCGAGGGGTCTCCGAGCGTCCTACAGCCCAGTATGGTCCGTTCATTACGTGTGGCGCTCCTCCTGCTGGCACTCCTCTCCCCGTCGCCGCTCCTGGCGCAGGACACGGCAGGCGTCGGCACCCTCAGCGGCGTGGCCCTCGATGCCGCGCGCCGGCCCGTGGCCGATGTGGCCATCTGCGCCGTCGGGGCGTCCCGCTGCACGGTCACCGGGACGGACGGCACCTTCAGGCTCACCGACCTCCGGCCCGGCACCTGGCAGCTCGAGATCATCGCCCCCGGCCAGCCGCCGTTCACGAGCGACCCGGTGGACGTGCGCGCGGGGCTGACGAGCACGGTGGAGGTGACGCTGCCCGCGCTCGAGGGCGTGCGTCAGGACATCACGGTGACGGCGCCGGCGTTCATCGCCCCGGAGGAGGTGAAGAACTCCGGCTTCCTGATCCGGGCGGAGGAGATCGGCCGGAGCGCCGGGGCCCTGCAGGACGTCTCGCGCTACGTCCAGACGCTGCCGGGCGTCGTCATCGGCTCCAACGACTTCCGCAACGACATCATCGTCCGCGGCGGCAGCCCCCTCGAGAACCTGTTCATCGTCGACAACATCGAGATCCCGAATATCAACACGTTCGCCAACTTCGCCTCGGCCGGGGGGACGGTGAGCATCCTCGACGCGGCGCTCATCGAGGACGTGACGTTCCTGACGGGCGGGTACCCCGCGCCGTACGTGAACCGCACGTCGAGCGTGATGCAGATCACCCAGCGCGAGGGCGACCGCACGCGCACGAGCGGGCGCGCGACGCTCGGCTTCGCCGGCGCCGGGCTGATCGCCGAGGGCCCGCTGGCCAGCGGCCGCGGCTCGTGGATCGTGTCGGCGCGCCGCAGCTTCCTCGACGTGTTCACCGATGACGTGGGCTTCGGCGGCGTACCGGTGCTCTACACGCTGAACGCGAAGGCGGTGTACGACCTCTCGCCGCGCGATCGCGTGTGGGCGGTCAATGTCTCGGGCTGGGACCGCATCCGGCTCGGCCTCGCCGAGGGCGACGATGAGGCGGCGCTCGAGGATGAGGTGTCGAGCTTCGACATCCGTTATCGCGGGTGGCGCAGCGCGACAGGCGTCAACTGGCAGCGCATCTTCGGCACCCGCGGCGTGGGGCTTCTGGGGCTCACGCACTCGGAAGGCCGCGTGGGCTCCACCGTGAAGGACCTCGTGCGCGACGGCATCCCCCCGCCTGGCGTCTCCGTGGACGACATCCTCGCCACGAGCCCCGTCGTCTTCCGCGAGGAGTCAGGCGAGGGCGAGACGACGCTGAAGTACGACCTCACGACGTATGCGCCGGCCCTCGGCAAGGTGCAGATCGGCGCGAGCGTGAAGGCCTTCCGCGTGGACTACGACACCGCGGCGCCCTTCGGCACCGACAATCCGTATGCCGCCGACGGCAGCGCCGATCAGTTCGACATCGCGCTCGGCTTCCGCGCCTACCAGAACAGCGCCTACGTCCAGACGACGACGGATGTGACGCCAAGGCTGAGCGTGACGTGGGGTGGACGCGTCGATCACTACCAGTACCTGAAGGCGTGGCGCACGAGCCCGCGCGTGGGCGTCAGCTATGCGCTGACCGACCGCCTCTCGTGGCGCGCCAGCGGCGGCCGCTACTACCAGCAGCCGTTCTTCCTGTTCGTGGCGGCCTTCCCCGAGAACCGCACGCTGATCCCGTTCCGCGCGACGCACGCGGTCACGGGCCTGAGCTACACGCCGAACGCCGCCACCCGCGTCACGCTCGAGGCGTACCAGAAGGACTACGCCGACTATCCCGTGGCCGCGGGCTACCCCTCGCTCTCGCTCGCCAATATCGGCGATACGTTCAACGTCCGAGAGATTCTGTTCCCTTTGACGAGCGCCGGCCGTGGCCGCGCGCGCGGGGTGGAGCTCTTCGTCGAGCGGAAGGATCAGGGCGGCCGGTGGTACGGCCAGGGCAACCTGGCGATCTCGAAGGCGCGGCATGCCGGCCTCGACGGCGTGCTGCGCGACGGATCGTTCGACTACCCGGTCGTCGCGAACCTCGTCGGCGGGTACCGCATCGCGGACGGCTGGGAGGTGTCGCTGCGGATGGCGTACCTGTCGGGGCGCCCCTACACCCCGTTCAACGAGGCGGCATCCACGGCCCAGCGCCGGCCCGTGCTCGATCTCGCGCAGGTGAACGCGATCCGCTCGCCCGCCTACGCGCGCGTGGACGTCCGCGTGGATCGCACGTTCCGGGTCGGCGGCCAGCCCGTCACGGTGTTCGCGGGCGTGCAGAACCTCCTGAACCGCGAGAACTTCGCGGGCGTCCAATGGAACCGCCGCCTGAACCGCGCGACGGTCAACGACCAGATCGGCCTGTTCCCGATCCTCGGCGTGGACTGGCGCTTCTAGAGGGCCTTCGGCGATCAGCTGTCGGCTGTCGGCTCTCAGCGATCGGCGATCGGCTCTCGGCTTTCAGTTTTCGGTGTCCCGTCTTTTGCCTTCTGCCTTGTCGCCTCCTGCCTCGCACCAGCCTGAGTTGGCCATCGAGCGCGGCGCCTCTCCCGCCGATCCCCACAGGGTGCGAGCAGGGCTGCGCCGTCGGCCGGCGTCAACACCACCGGCTTCCGGGGTTACGGCGCCCGCAGCGTGAGCACGGGACAGGTCGCCTGGCGCACCACGTGCTGGGTCGTCGCTCCGAAGAACATGCGGTCGAGGGCGCCGTGCCCGGTGGCGCCCATGACGATCAGGTCGGCCTGCCGCTCCTCGGCCGCACGCAGCACTTCGCGAGACGGCTTGCCATGCCCGATCGCGGTCTCCACGTCGCAGGTCGCCTGCGCCGGGTCCGGCACCAACGCCTCGAGCCGGGTCCGCGCGTACGTCTCGTACCGCTCGCGCAGCACGTCGAGGCTCAGGGCACGGTCCGACACGACGGTGCCGTACAGGTCGGGCGCCTCCAGGGACATGTCGTACACCATCACGTGCAGCATCGTCAGCCGTGCGTCCGCACCGGCTGCCAGCGACATCGCGTACTCGAGCGCGCGAAGGGACACGTCCGAGAAGTCGATTGGACACAGGATGCGTTGGAAACCGACCGGTGCGGCAGGAACGGCCTCAGGGGTCTGCCTGGGGATCGTCAGCACAGGGCACGCCGTCTTGCGCAGCACTTTCTCGGTGACCGACCCGAGCGCGAGTCGATCGAACCCCGATCGGCCGTGCGTGCCCATCACCAGCAGGTCGGCGCGTTCGGCCTCGGCGAGAATCCCGGCCGCCGGCCACCCCTCGTGGACGGCGATCTCGAGAGGCCGGCCTGGTGCGTTGCACGCGTCGGCGAAGCGGGCGACGCTCGCCTGCACCTGCTCGCGCTCGGCCGGCGTGAGCCTGACGGCGTCCCGCACGGGCAGCTCGGGCGGCACCAGGGCCGGGGGCAGCCGCATGTAGACGTACAGCACGGTCACCGTCGCGTCGTACCAGCGGGCGATGACGCACGCATGATCAAGGGCGCGGCGCGAGTAGTCCGAGAAGTCGATCGGGCAGAGGATGCGATTGATTCGAACCATCACGGTTGCTCCCGCCGCGCGCCCGAGTGGCGGCCCCTCATCGCCCCGCGGCCGTCCGAAAGCTGCCCACGGCCCGTTCGAAGAGACCGACGCCCGCCGGAAACGCTTCCCGGGCGAACACGCCCGTAATCACGAAGAACCGATCGGGCCGGGCCACGAACACCACGCGCACCAGCACCTCGCCGCCATCGTAGGTCCCTTCGTAGGCCGGCGTGCCGTCGATCTGGACGACCCGGCCGGACAGCTTGCTCTGCAGGCGTGCGCCGGCACCCACCGACACCGACTCCCATCCGGCCGCATAGGACACCGGATCCAGCAGGTGCGACACGGCACCGTCGGTCACCTCGATGAACGCGTCGCCGGCAGGGCTGAGGAATCGCGCGCTGGCCGGATCAGGCGGCTTGGCGGCCGCCCACCCTGCCGGGAGGTCCATCGTGAAGGCCGGGTCCTGATGACGGCCGGCACCGGCAGGCGGGTCGGTCACGGCGACACGGAAGCGGACCGCGTGCAGCACGCGGCCGTTGACGGAAAGGTCGACGCGGTACCCACCCTCCGGCCACGGCCGGCCCGGTGCCAGCTCGAGGCTGAAATCGGCCCAGTCGGCGCCGGGCCGGGCAACGGCCTCCGCCGCCCCGATCTCGTACGGCGCCTCCATCTCGAGGTAATGCCACGTCGCCTGCAGGCGCGCGCCTGGAGGCAGGCCAGCAAAGCGGAACCAGATGACGATTGGGCCGGCATCCGGGGGGAAGACGTCAGCGGCCCCCACCGGCCGCCCCTCTGCGATCCCGCGAGCCGCAGTCACGTCGAACAGGCGAGCGGACTCGGCCTGGGGCGCTGCGCCAACTGCCGTCCCCGCGCCTGCCAGGCCTGCCAACGCCAGCACCACACCGGCCACCACGACCACTCGCATGTCAGACCTCCGAGGACACGTCCCCGTCGACTCCACTGCAAACCAGGCACCAAGCCCGGCAAGTATCTGGATGCATTCCGGTTACGGGTGCGCGTGCTGACAGGGTGCGCCCTGGCGCCGGATCTTCGACAGTAGGGCCCGCACCCGCACCGCGCGGCACGTTCGTCGTTTCTGCCTTGTGCCTTGTGCCTCCCGCCCTGCGGCAGCCCGCGCCACTACAATGCCGCCATGCCCCATCTGTCCGGCACGGCCCTCCTGCTCGCCTCGCTGCTCATCGTCACCAGTGCGCAGTCGCCGGATCCCCTGCCGCGCGTCGCGCCTGACGTCGTCGGGCTCTCGGCCGAGCGGCTTGACGAGGCGACGGCGCTGCTGCGCCAGTTCGTCGACGAGGGGAAGGTCGCGGGCGTCGTGGCGGGCGTGGCGCGGCGCGGGCAGCTCGCCTACCTCGAGGCCGCCGGGGTGCAGAGCCTCGAGTCGCGCGCGCCGATGACGGATCGGTCCATCTTCCGGATCTACTCGATGGCGAAGTCCGTCACCGCGGTCGCCGCGATGATGCTGTACGACGAGGGCCGCTTCCGCCTCGACGACCCGGTCTCGAAGTACCTGCCCGAGTTCGCTGCCGTCCGTGTCGCATCAGAGCCAGGCGCGACGCCCCGGCCGCCGTCACGCCCCGTCACCGTCGAAGACCTGCTGCTCCACACCTCGGGCCTCAGCCACCGCACGTCGGAGCTGTACCGCACGCTCGAGGTCCGCGCACGCACGATGACGCTGCCGCACTTCGTCGAGAACATCACGCGCGCGCCGCTGCTCGAGGATCCCGGTACGCGCTTCCGCTACAGCGAGGGCACGACGGTCGTCGGGCGGCTCATCGAGGTCTGGTCGGGCCAGCCGTTCGAGGTGTTCCTGGCCGAGCGCGTCTTCACGCCCCTCGGCATGCCCGACACGGCCTTCTGGGCTGCGGGCGAACAGCGCGCACGCCTGGTGCAGGCCTACGCCCCGACCGACGACGGCGGGCTCACGCCGATCGAGATCGAGTCGACGCCGTTCACCGAACGCCCCGCGCTCATCGAGGGCGCCGTCGGCCTGCTCTCGACCGTGCCGGACTACCTCCGCTTCAGCCAGATGCTGCTGAACGGCGGCGCACTGGATGGCGTGCGCCTCCTGAAGGCGGAGACCGCCGCGCGCATGACGGCCAACGGCCTGTCGAAGGACGTCCTCGCCGCGCGCGGCAACGGCATGACGGGCTGGGCGCTGGCGAATGTCAACGTCGTGCTCGACGAGACCGCGCCGAACGTGGGGGAGTACTCGTGGGACGGCACCGGAGGGACGATCTTCTGGGTGGATCCGCGCCGCGAGATGGTCACGGTGCTGATGGCGCAGATCGTCCCGTCGAACCCGGATCGGATCCGCCAGCGCTTCAAGGCGCTCGTGGACGCGGCCGTCACGCGGTAGCGCCTGCGCGATCGCATGCGAAAACGAAAGGCCACATGCAGAAAGGCCGTGGCGGACTTCAGCGCTCAGGCACCCTCGGCATTTCGCAATTGCTTTCTGCGTCTTGCTTTCTGCATCTGGCATTCGGCCTTTTGCATTCTGCCTCTTTTGCCTTTAGTTTAGACGTCGAGCTCCACCACATCCTCGGCCCGTTCCATGATGAAGCGGAACCGCGCCGAGGCGTCCTTGCCCATCGGCTCGTTGAGCACCCCCGATGATCTGCAACGCCAGCGCATCATCTCGGGACCAGGTCAACGTGCTCGCTTGTCGTGTCATCCAGCTCGCCCACTGCGATCAGTACACGCCACGGTGTCTCTACACGAGTTGCCCCGCGACAGCGCAACCACATCGGAGACGGAGTCCACGATGATCGAGGCGGCCGTCTGCAGATCGCTGTCGGCATGCCTCGGCGAGGCCTGCAACCGGAACCGCGCCTGCCCTCGCCGGCAGGCTGGGAACTCGATGCTGTTCACGATTACTCCTCGCCGCAGGCACTCTCGCTGAGCGAGGCGCGCGGTGGCCTCTGAGCCAATTGTCGCCAGGACGACAGGCGATAGGCGTCCCATGACCTCGAGCTCCGGCTCCAGCGCCTCGCGCAAGAGGGCGGCCTTCCGCAGCGCTTCTCGCCTCAACCGTTCACCTTCGTCAGAGCGAACGATGCGAAGTGACGCCCGCACCGCGGCAATCTGCGCGGGCATCAGGTAGTTCGAGAACGTGTGCGTCCCGCCGAAGCCACGGACGTAGTACGAGGCGGCTCTCGACCGCGTGGCGACGAAGCCTCCAAGGCAGGCAAACGTCTTGGAGAATGAGCCGACAAGGATGTCGACCTTGCCGAGAGTGCCCGACTCGGCGAGGACTCCCCTTCCGGACGGGCCGAGGACGCCCAGGTCGTGTGCGCAATCGACGAGCAACTGCGCGCCGTGCGCACGGCACGTCTCGCCCAGCGTCTCGAAGTCAGGATGGTCTGAGTCCATCGAGAACAGCGACTCCGTGACAACAAGAACCCCGCCGGGGACTGGTCGCCCCTGGATTCGTCGCAGCCGTCTCTCGAGGCTGACAACATCGTTGTGCGCAAACGGAATGACGGTCGCTCCGCTCGATCGAGCCCCATGCTGGAGGCAGTCGTGCGCGAGAGCGTCGATCAGAATGTGATCGTACGGCCTCACCAGCGCCTTGATGGCCCCGTAGCCTGCTCCCCACCCGGTTGGAAACAGCACGACGTGGGGGACTCTCAGGAAGTCCGCAAGCTCCGCCTCCAGCAGCTGGGCTTCCGCTAGCCCGCCGCCCATAGGCTCTGAACCTGCGCTGTGGGTTCCTTGAGCCATGCACGCATCGACCGCAGCGGCAATGACCTCCGGATGACGCGCCAACCCGAGATAGTCCTGCGAGGCAAGATTGATGCCCTCGTAGCCGTGTCCGCCGAAATCGACGACGTCGGATCGAACATCCGGCGCTCTCTTGTGGTGGCGGATGAAGGGAAACACGCCGGCCTCCCTTGATTGGTCCACCCACTCTCCGAACGGCTCACATCGATCCAGCAGGTGCCGGCCTGAGGGATCGCGAAAGTCTGCAAGGCCCTTGAAAAGGCATCCATGATCAGCGACGGCGCCTTGTCTTGTCATCGCAGCCCTTCTGATCTCGAGAAGCCTACTTGCTCGAGAAGGATGAGCACACAATCTTCCGAGACTGGTCGTTGTAACCAACCATGACCTGGCCGTCGGCGCAAAGCATACCGCCCGGCCCGATGTGCACGATTTGCGTGGAGGCATCGACCACGATGGAACTCGACTTGCTGCACAGGAAGACGTCCTTCTCAATCTGCATCCCGCGGACGTAGTAACCCTGCGGGCAGGTGTGCGAGCCTTCGATAAGGCGATACGTGCCAGACGGGGGGTACTTCGACTCAACGGTATCTACCGTATTCAGGTCGTCCGTGACAGGACGGCAACGGAAGTCATTGAAATTGGAAGGGGCGCCAAGGGCTCTGACGCCAGAGACAGCAGATTGCTTTGGGCACGCGTGCATTCCCTGTTCCATGTTTCCGTGCGTCCCACCGGGGCCTGGGTTCCAGAAATCACGGCCTTGTGTGGAGGCTATCGACAACGAGAGGACAGCGATCGCGACGCCTGCTATTGCGCGAGGTCTGTTCATGGCCATGCACGACTCCTTCTTCTCTGACGGCGCCTGTGACAGGCGCCTATGGTGTGACCGGTTTCGTGGAATCACACTGGCGGTATATCCATGAAGCGACGATGACCGGGAAAGCCGAGAATGATCCTTCGTCTATCCATGTCGTCCGTCAGTAGACGCCCAGCATGATCGGCATTCGGGTGTGGCTTGCCTTGTTCGGCCACATACACGTCGTAGCGCAGGCGATAGCACGCATCGCGCTCATGGTCCGCGGTGAACTGACGGACTACGAGCTGAGCGTTCCAGACATCAGACGGACACCGACCGCTTCATCTCGGAGGGGTGACTGGGAAGAGTCGCGGCTTATGATGCGCATCGGGAGTCGGGCCTTTGTATCGCGTTCCGAGACCGTCGCGCATCACCCAGATGGGTGACGAAGTCGGCTCCGCCCCACTTGGCCATTGCGGGAGAGCTTCGCGCCTGCTATGCTGCCGGCCGGCCCATCCCATGAGCCGCGATGACGACTTCAAGCGGCTCGTCGATCGCCTCTATGGCGCCGTCGCCGAGCCCGAGACGTGGCGAGGGTTCTGGCAGGATCTTGCGCGGACGATGCATGCGTCCAGCGCAACGGTCATCATGCAGGCCCCGAGTGCCGCGGGGATCGACTTGCAGGCCGGCTTTGCCGGCGGCGACAAGGAAGGCTTCGACCTCTACAACCAGCGATTCGCCGCCCTCGATCCGTGGTTCGCAGCCGCCGCGTCGAGAGGCCTCTCGCCTACGCCACGGGCGTTCGTGGGGGAACAGCTCGTCCCCCTCAGCGACCTTCGGGGATCGGAGTTCTACGCACACTTCGCCAAGAAGTTCGAAATGGTGAGGCCCCTCACCATCGCCTCGACCTCACCGCACCTGTTCGCGGTGTCGGTGCTCCGGAGCGAGACCGGGGCACCGTGGAGCGCGCGTGACGTTGCGTTCGTTCAGACCATCGAGCCGCATGTCCGGCGGGCAGCGGATCTGCACACGCGGCTTCACTCGGCGGCCCTCCGATCCACGGCCCTCGAGGACGCGTTCGACCGAATGGCAGTGGGTGTGATCGTCCTGGATGCGCGAGGTTGCGTCCTATTCGCAAACAGAGCCGCGCTGACGTTCGACGCCGCCAGGGATGGGTTTGCCCTGACGAGGGAAGGGCCGGCCTCTCCGTATCGTGGCGTGACAGCTGAAATGGCAGGAGCGATCGCCCGGACGCTGCGGACAGACATCGGCGCGCCCCCGGCCGAAGCCATCAGCCTCCGACGTCCATCCGGGAAGCGGCCCTATGCCCTGATCGTCTCTGCCGCCAGGCTCGCCGCCACGACACAGGAAGGAGCAGCCGCAATTCTGCTCATCACCGACCCCGAACGGCGCGCCGACGGCGTGGGTGCCATGCTGTGCCGTGACTATGGCCTGACCGAAACCGAAGCGGCGGTGAGCCTCGCGCTGGCAGGGGGACAGTCGATCTCCGAGATTGCCGCGGGGCGCGGCGTGGCGATCGAGACCGTTCGCTCGCAAGTCAAGACGTCGATGGGCAAGTGTGGGGCGCGACGGCAGTCAGAGCTCGTGCGGCTGATCACAACACTGTCGACGGCGCAGCCCTAAGAGAAACGCGCGCGCCTGGCAAACGCATCGTCCCGAAACAGGACGAACGAAAGGCCACATTGGCGGGCCTTTCCGTCAACATCAGGCCCGATCGCAGGCTCCGCACAGGGCACCACAGCCCGTTCTCTGACTCCACGACCCGGCCGCGGCGCCCCGCGCGAACGAGGACAAGGCGTCGCAGGGCAGGCCGAGCAGGGCGAGCGCCGTACCCGGGGAGTCACGGCTGTGGATTCAACGAGTGACCAAGCAGCCAGGAGCACTTAGACGTCGAGCTCGACCACATCCTCCGCCCGTTCCATGATGAAGCGGAACCGCGCGGAGGCGTCCTTGCCCATCAGCTCGTTGATCACGCGATCGGTCACGAGCTGGTCCGACACGTCCACGCGCAGCAGGCGCCGCGTCCGCGGGTTGAGCGTCGTCTCCCACAGCACCTTCGGCATCATCTCGCCCAGGCCCTTGAAGCGCGTGATCTCCGGGTGGGCGCGACCGGTCTTCTGCGACAGGACCTGCGCCTTGTGCGCCTCGTCGAGCGCCCAGAACGTCTCCTTGCCGATGTCGATCCGGTAGAGCGGCGGCTGCGCCAGGTACACCTTGCCGTGCGCGATGAGCTGCGGCATGTGCCGGTAGATGAACGTCAGCAGCAGCGTCGCGATGTGATGGCCGTCGGAATCGGCATCGGCCAGGATGATCACCTTGCCGTAGCGCAGGCGGCCGAGCTCGAAGCCCTTGCCGACGCCGCACCCGAGCGCCGTCACCAGATCCGCGAGCTCCTTGTTCTCGAGCACCTTCGCCGTCGACAGCCCCTCGGTGTTCAGCACCTTGCCGCGCAGCGGGAGGATGGCCTGCCGCGCGCGGTCGCGCCCCTGCTTGGCCGACCCGCCCGCCGAATCCCCCTCCACGATGAAGAGCTCGCTCGTGATGGAGCCGGGGTTCGTGCAGTCGGACAGCTTGCCGGGCAGGTTCACGCGGCCGGCCGTCGGTCCCTTGCGGACCACCTCGGCCTGCGCCGCGCGGCTCGCCTCACGCGCGCGCGCCGACAGGATGATGCGCGCGACGATGGCCTCGGCGACCGACTGGTTGTGGTTCAGCCAGTGCTCGAGCGCGGGGCGCACGAAGCCATCGACCGCGGACGTGACCTCCGGGTTGTTCAGCCGGTCCTTCGTCTGCCCCTGGAACTGCGGCTCCGCGAGGAAGACCGACAGCACGCCGGTAAGCCCCTCGCGGATGTCCTCGGCGGTGAGCGTCACGCCCTTCGGCGACAGGTTGTGCGTCTCGATGTAGTTGCGCACGGCCTTGCCGAGCCCGGCGCGGAAGCCGTTCTCGTGCGTGCCGCCCGATCCGGTCGGGATGCCGTTGACGAAGCTGCGCAGGTGCTCGTCGGTGGACTCGGTCCACTGCAGCACCAGCTCGAGCCGCAACCCGTTCTCCTTTGACAGGACGAACGGCGCCTCGTGGACCGGCTTGCTGCCGCGCTCGCCGACGATCTTCTTCAGGAAGTCGACGAGCCCCTCGTCGTGCTGGAAGGTGACCTTCTGCCCGGATGTCTGGTCGTCGAAGGTGACCTTCACGCCCTTGTGCAGGAAGCTGGCGACCTCGAGGCGCTCGCGGATCGTCTGCGGCTCGAACTCCACCTTCGGGAAGATCGTCGGGTCGGGCCGGAAGAACACCGTCGTGCCCGTGCCGCGCGCGGGTCCGGTCTTCTTCAGGGCGCCGTCGGGCTTGCCCTGCCGAAAGGTGAGCTCCCACTGCTGGCCGTCCCGCTTCACGGTGGCGCGCAGCTCGCGTGACAGCGCGTTGACGACGCTGGCGCCGACGCCGTGGAGACCGCCGGCCGTCTTGTAGTTGCCGGATTCGAACTTGCCGCCCGCGTGGAGCACGGTGAAGATCACCTCCAGCGCGCTCTTCTTCGTCTTCGCGTGCACATCCACCGGGATGCCGCGCCCATCATCGGTAATCGTGATCGACGAGCCATCCTCGTGCAGCGTGACCGCGATGGTCGATGCGTAGCCGTTCATCGCCTCGTCGATGGAGTTGTCGAGGATCTCCCAGACGAGATGGTGCAGGCCGGCCGCGCCGACGCCGCCGATGTACATGCCGGGGCGCTTGCGAACGGGGTCGAGCCCTTCGAGGACGGTGATGTCTTTGGCGGTGTAGGTGGACATGCGGCGGGTGGAACAAAGTATACAGGACCCCTTGCCGCGCCTGTCGCTACTCGTAGTGCAGCGCGTCGGTCGGGTTGAGCGCGGCCGCGCGGCGGGCCGGAAAGTACCCGAAGATCATGCCGATGGCCGCGGCGAATCCGAACGACACGAAGATCGCCGGCGTCGAGACGATGGCGGCCCAGCCGAGGATGGACGTGACGCCGTAGGCGGCCGCGAGGCCGGCGGCGACGCCGAGCAGCCCGCCGGCGAGCGACAGCGCCATGGCCTCCACCATGAACTGGCGCAGCACGTCGCGGCGGCGCGCCCCGACGGCGCGGCGCAGGCCGATCTCCTTCGTCCGCTCCGTCACCGACACCAGCATGATGTTCATGATGCCGATGCCCCCCACGATCAGCGAGACGGCGGCCACGCTCGCCAGCAGGTAGGTCATCGTGTCCGTCGTGGACGTCAGCACGGCGGCCATTTCCTGCGGCGTCCGGAGCGTGAAGTCGTCGGCCGCGCCCGGCTGGATTCCGTGGCGCCGGCGCAGCACCGCGGCGATCTCCGCCGACGCCGCCGATGCATCGGCCTGGGGCGCCAGCGCGACGAGGATGCTCGAGACGTGCGTCACGCCCTGCAGGCGCTTCTGCACGGTCGTCACGGGCACGAAGACCGTGTCATCCTGGTCCTGGCCCATGGCCTGCTGTCCCTTGCGCGCCATCACGCCGATGACGCGAAAGGGCTGCTGGTTGAGGCGGACGATCTGGCCGACCGGGTCGACGCCCGCGCCGAACAGCTGGTCGCGGACGACCGCGCCGAGTACGGCGACCGTGGCCGCGCGGGCCACGTGCTCCTGATCGAAGAACGTGCCTGTCTCGACGGCCCACGCGCGGATGTCGGGAATCGTCTCCGTCGAGCCCTGGACCTGCGTCTGCCAGTTGCCGCGCACCGCCACCACCTGCGTCCGCGCGCCCAGTTGCGGCGCGACCGCCCGCACGCCGGAGACCTCCTCCCGGATCGCGACGGCGTCCTCGGTGGTCAACGTCGTGACCGCCCCCTGTCCGGTGCGCACGCCGCCAACGGTGGCGGATCCAGCGTTGACGGTGATCACGTCGGTGCCGAGGCTCTGAATGCGCGAGGCGATCGACGCGCGCGCGCCGGCGCCGAGCGCCATCATCACGATGACGGCGGCCACGCCGATGATGATGCCGAGCGAGGTGAGCGCCGAGCGCAGCAGGTTGCGGCGCAGGGCCTCGAACGCGATCGCGAACACGTTGACGGCCATCATCGCCCTACCGGCCCTGCGGGCCGCCTCCGCCGCCGGGGCGCCGCGGCATGGCGGGCACGAGCGGCGAGCCCGATGTGCTCGCCGCCGCCGGCGCAGTCGTCGTGCCGGTCACCACCTGCGCGCCCTCGCTGAGCGCGTCGGACGTCACGGCCACCAGCGCGCCGTCGGTGACGCCGGTCCGCACCGGCACCGCGCGCAGCCGGCTGTCCTCGACCACCCACACCCGCGCGCGGCGGGCACCGGCCCCTCCCTCCGGCGGCGCCTCATCGACCCCGGCGCCGTACGCCTCGAGCACCGCTGGCGCCGGCGTGAACCGCAGGGCCGACGCGGGCACGCGCAGCACGTCATCCTCGCGGCGGACCTCGATGGCGAGCGTCGCGGTCATGCCCGGCTTCAGGAGCCCGTCGCGGTTCGGCACGTCGATCACCGTGATGTAGCTCACCACGTTCTGTACCACGGTCGGCTCGAGCCGCACCTGCCGGACGACGCCCGAGAACGTGTCGTCCAGGTGCGCATCGACGGTGAAGGTGACGGGCTGCCCCGCCTCGACGCGGCCGATGTCGGACTCGGCGACGCGCGCGTCGAGGCGCAGCCGCTCGAGATCGCGCGCGATCACGAACAGCGTCGGCGCCTGGAGGCCAGCCGACACCGTCTGGCCCACCTCCACGTTCCTGCTGAGCACGATCCCGTCAACCGGCGCGTGGATGACCGTGTGCGACAGGTTGACCTTCGCCTGCGCGAGGGCCGCTTCTGCCTGCGCGAGCTGCGCCTGCGCGGCCGCCAGGTTCGTCTCGGCCACGAGCACCACGACCTCGGCGGACTCCACGTCCACCTGTGGGATCAGCAGGTCTGCATAGAGCCGCTCGGCCCTCGAGTGTTTGTGCTTCGCGTCCACCAGCTGCACGCGCGTCCGCTCGGACTCGGCGCGAAGCCGGATCAGCGTGGCGCCGGCCTGATCGACCTGCGACTGGAACAGGGCCTGGTCGAGCATGGCGACCACCTGGCCCCGCCGCACCAGATCGTTGAAGTCGGCGCCGAGCGCCGCGATGGTCCCCGACACCTGGGTGCCCACCTGCACCGTGTCCACCGGCTGAATCGTTCCGGTGGCATCCACCGTCTCGACGACCGAGCCGCGCGACACCGCGGCCGCCAGCAGGCGCGGCGCCTCCTCGCGTGTGTCCATGCCGAAGTAGGCCACCACTGCGGCAACGAGGGAAAGCACAAGGGCGACCGCAAGGGCTCGCTTCATCCGGACTCCGATCCATCGGAGACGCGCAGCGCAGGTGGAGACACGCCTCTCGAGAAGAGAGATTCAAGACGCGTGCCACTGGTGACGGGCGTGCCGTGGCGGAAGAACGCCGAAGGGTGCGGCGCGGTGCCGCGCCTCCGGCGCGCGGCGCGGGTGTTATCGTTGCCCTCAATGCTCCAGAGGGTCGTCTTCGTCGTGGTGTGGGGGGTGTCGCTGGCGGTGGTGGGCGCCGTGGGCGTCCTGATCTACTTCGCCCAGGTGCAGCGGTCGGTGCCCCCGACGCAGGGCACCAACCTGCCGATTGCGCGGCAACAGGCGAATCCGTGGGCGCGATGGACGGTCACGAGCTCGCTCTCCGCCCACCACGTGCTGCTCGTCCACATCGAGACGCGCTATCTCGACGAGGCGATGGGGATCGCGAAGCAGATCGCCGACCCCATCAAGTTCCGGTACGCCGAGGTGGTGATTTACTTTCACCGCCCCGGACGTCCCGACCTGCTGCCGCCACGCAAGATCGTGTGGACGCCCACCGACGACTACGTGGAGACGAACTACGAGGAGGAGGAGTAACCCTCCTACGTCGTCTTCTTCGCCTTCGGCGCCTTCTTGGCCGCAGGCGCCTTGGCGGCGCGCTTCGGCTTGTCGGCCGCGGACTTCGCCGCCGCCGGCTTGGCCGCCGCCGTCTTGCGCGCACGCGGCGCGCGCGCCGCCTTCTTCGCCACGGCCGGCGCGTCCGCGTCGTCCTCGGGCACCGCCTCGATCGCCGGCATCGCCTCCTCGCGCGTCACCACCTCGGGCTCGCTGGCCGGGCCTTCCCCCGTCTCATCCTCATCGTCGGCATCGTCACCCGACAGCACCCACCCGAGCGGCACCGTCTTCGGGCGATAGGGCTGGCCGGTCGGCGTGGAGACCGGCGCGGGCACGGACGCCTGGGTGGAGGCGGCGATCTCCGAGAACACGCGCAGGCCGCCCTGCCGGTCGCGCTCGAGCCGCACGATGCCTTCCTTCTGGCTGGCGCGCATCAGGTCGACGATCGATCCGTACTTCCGCTCGTCGAACGACGCGTCGACCGACCGCAGCAGCTGCTTCATCTGGCGGAGGTACATCGGCCAGCGCGGCGGCTGCGGCGGGTCCTCGACGGCACGGCGCACGAGGGCCACGCCCTCGGCCATCGCGGCCGGATCAGCCGGCGGCGCCTGCGGACGGGCGGCCGGCGCTTCGGCAGGCGCCTGGCGCGCCGGCACGTCGAGCGTGCCCTGGCGGGGCGCCTCGACGGACGAGTCCGTGCGCTCCACCGCGCGCGGCTCGACGCCTTCGGCCGTGTCGGCCCCCGGCGCCTCGGACGGCTCGGGCGACGAGGACTGGCCCTCGGCGAGTTCGACGAGCGTGCTCCGCCCGGTGTGCTTCAGCGTGACGACGCCGCGCTCGGCCAGCTTGTCGGCGAAATCGCGGAACGTGCTGATGCCGTAGTCGCGCTCGGAGAACGACGAGTCGAGCTGCAGCAGCGTGCTCTTGAGCAGGCCGAGCTGCGGCGTGACCTCGCGGTCCACCAGCACCTTCAGGGCGCGCTTGACGAGCGGCACCACCTGATCGAGCTTCATGGTCTGCCCGACCGACTTGCCGCCGCGCTCGGTGCTCCGGCTGCCGCCCCTCGTGCCGGCGATGTTCTCGTAGGCGATGAACTCGGTGAAGTTCTTCTGCATCACCTGGCTGGTGAACGCGCGGCCGCCGACGACGAACACCTTGCGGTCGTACTGCTTCAGCTTCTCGACGAGCGTGATGAAGTCGCTGTCGCCGCCGACGATGACGAAGGCGTTGATGTGGCTGTGGGTGAAGGCCATCTCGAGCGCGTCGAGCGCGAGGTTGATGTCGGCGCCGTTCTTGTCGCCGCCGGGCGTCATGACGCGCTGCACGAGGCGCACGGCATGGTTGGACATCGCACGGCCGTAGTCGCCGCGCTTCCAGTCGCCATAGGCGACCTTCGTGACGATCTCGCCGCGTTCCTTGACGGCTTCGAGCACCGCGCCGATGTCGAAGTTGAGGCCGAGGGTGGTCTTCACGCCGATCTCGACGTTGTCGAAGTCGATGAAGACGGCCAGCTTGAGTCTGGTTTCTGACATTGCAGTCACGTCAGCGTTCTCTCTGGGGCTCCCGCCCCCAAAATCTCACTTCCGGGCCCGCCGGCCGCGCACACCGCGGCTGGAAGGGCGCAAGGCGCCCGGATCGGACAATGCCGTCGGAAGTCGATACAACACGTGGAACAAAATTACGCGGCGCCTGCACGGTCGGGCAGAGCCAGCGCGGTGCCCCACACACACTCGGCACGCGCGCATCGTGACCGTCGGAACGCGCTCAGCCGGGAAGCAAACCGCGAGGAGCGGTTGCAGGGCGTTTGAAGCCCCGTGTGGAGAACATGCGCAGTATAGCACCTCTGGCACCGGGCTTGCTGGGTAAACTCACATCATGATCAGAACACAGCGAAACCGTCATCTGCGGAGTGCACTCGGCTCCGCCCTCGTGGCCCTGCTCGCCATCTCGACCGCGGCTGCGGCACAGGACGCCTCGCCGCAGGCGCTCTACGAGGCCGGGCAATACGACGCCGTGCTGGCGCGCGTGGACGCGGAGCGCGGCGCCGGCCGGGAGTCGCTGGAGTCGGCCTTCATGGCCGCGCAGGCCGCGCGCCGGCTCGGCCAGGGCGACCGCGTCGTGCAGGAGTACGAGCGGCTGGCGTCGAGCCCGAACCCGGCGTGGGCGGCGCTCGGCCGCGCGGGCGCCGCGCTCGAACGCGGCGATCTCGACCAGGCGCAGGGGGCCGCCGGCGAGGCCATCGGTCTCGAGGGGGGCCTGGGCTTCGCGCACTACCAGCTCGGGATGGTGCACGCGCGCCGCAACAACCATGAGGCGGCCGGACAGGCCTTCGCGCGCGCCGCGGAGCTGATGCCGTCGTTCGCCTACGCGCACTACTACGCGGGGCTCTCGTTCCAGCGGGTGAAGAACATCAACCGCATGGCGACCCACTTCGAGCAGTTCGTGCAACTGGCCCCGAACGCGCCCGAACGCACGCAGGTGCTGGTGGTGCTCAGGAGCGTGCGCGGCTAGAAGACCTGGCCGATGCCGAAGTACCACCGCCCGCGCGGATCGCCGGGGCGGCGGTCCGTCGGGATGCCGTAGTCGATCCGGAGGAGGGCGAACGGCGTGTCGAGGCGCAGGCCGACGCCGTAGCCCACCTTCAGGTTGTTGAACGACAGCTCCTCGCGGCTCGAGAAGACGTTGCCCATGTCGAGGAAGGCGACGGCCCGCGCCCAGCGGAACAGGGGGAAGCGCACTTCCTGGTTCAGGATGAGCAGCGCATTGCCGCCGCGCGGCCGGCCGAGGAAATCGAGCGGTCCGAGGCTGTTCTCCTCGAACCCGCGCACCGTGTAGCCGCCGCCCGCGCGGAAGCGCTCCGACGGAATCAGGTCGTCGGCAAACGCGGCCCCTCCCTGAAACGCGGCGGCCAGCACGAACGGCCCCACCGGCCGGAAGAGCTTCTGCTGGGCGAAGAGCTTCGCCAGGCGCAGGTCCGATCCGATCTCCGGGGCGGCGTACTCGAACGACGCCGACGTGAACCACCCGCGCCGCGCGTTGAACGGATCATCGCGGCGATCGATCAGCGTCGTCAGGCTGAGCCGGGCCACGTCGAACATCAGGTCAAGGGGGAACTCGTCATTCGGGTCCGGATCGGGGTCGTACGTGCGGCTGCGCTCGAAGCGGTAGCTCCACGACACCTGCGTCGTCCGCGTCCGGCGCCAGCGCTGCTCGAGGCTGGCGCCCGTCCGGTCGTTCACGAACGTCAGCAGGTCGCTGATGTCGTACGTCTGGCGGTCGCCGAACACGAACAGGTTCGTCGTGACCGGAATCCGGAAGAGCGCGGGCAGGGCGATGTACGTGTTGGCCGACTGGCGGCTGGGCTCGAGCCTGGCATTCACGCCTGACCCGATCGCACGGCCGAACAGGTTCTGGCTCCGCAGGTCGCCGACGAGGCCCACCGTCTGTGTGCGGCCGCCGGCCTCCTCGATGGCGCGGAACGACTCCTCTTCGTCGGTGAACCGTTCGTCGTTCACCTGCAACCCGTAGCGCAGCCGCCACGCCGGCCATTCCTGCACGGTGACGGCGGCGCGCACCCGCTCGATGCCGTCCACCGGTTCGCCGAGCGACTGCACCTGCAGGTCCACCTGCCGGAAGACGTTGGTGTCGTACAACCGCTTGCGGCCGAGCGCCCACTCGTTGAGGTCCACCGGCTCGCCCACGCGCAGCCGCAGCGCGCGCTCGACGACGCCCTCGCGCGTGCGCGAGGCGCCGGACGTCGTGACCTCGGCCAGCACCTGCTGCGGGCCCTCGTCGACGAGGAACGTGACCGCGACCCGCGCCGCCGGCTCGTCGAGCACCGGGCGCAGGTCGACCCGGACGGCGTTGAACCCCCGGCGCAGGTAGCGGTCTTCGATCCGCCGCCGCGCGCGTTCGATGACGTCGGCCGTGTACGGATCCTCCGGGTCGAGCCGGACGTCACGCCGCACGTCGTCGAGCCGTGCGGCATCGACGCCCTCGAACGCGACGCCGCCGACGCGGTAGCGCGGGCCCTCGACGATCGTGATGGGGAGCACCGCGCGGTCCCCGTCGAGGGCGGGGACCCCCACGTCGATGCGGGCGTCGAGATAGCCTTCGAGCGCGTAGACGTCCTCGACCGGCTGGCGCAGGCGCGCGGGCGTCACCCACCCGTCCGTCTCGAGCCCGGCGCCCTCGATGGCCGCCCGCAACAGCCCCTCGTCCACGCCCTGTCGTCCCTCGAACCGGAGGTCGTGCCCGGAGACCTTCGTCCCCGGGTTGATGACAAGACGCGCGACCTTCGCGGTCTCGTCGTCGGTCACGTCGACCTCGACGCCCACGGTGCCGCCAAAGTACCCGCGGTCGATCAGGTGGCGCCTCACCTGGAGCTGGAGTTCCTGGATCAGGAACTGATCGAAGACGGCCCGGGTCCACGCGCGCTCGAGATCGCGGCGCAGCCGGCTGGACACCTCGTAGCCGGCCGTCTCGATCCGGGTGGCCGGCCCCGGCTCGACGCGGTAGGTGAGTGCGACGGTCCCGGCGGCCTCGTCCTCCTGCCGCGTGGCGCGCACCCGCGCCTCGAAGCGCCCCTGTGCATGGAAGTGCGTCCGCAGCGTATCGATGTCGCGCTGCCATGTGTGGAAGTTGAAGCGGTCCCCGGGGCCGAGCCGGAGGCGCGACGCCAGCGCGCCCTCGTCGCCAACGGGGCCGGTGACCGTCACGGCCGAGACGCGCGGCTCCGGGAGCGCCCGGGCCGCGGCCGGCGCGCCGCCGCCGAAGGTGATCTCGTGACGCACCGAGTAGGCGCGGTCCTGGTTGTCGCGCGTGATCCCGCGCAGTTCCACGTTCCGCCGCGGGCGGTAGCTGACGATCGCCGACAGGCCCGACTCGCGCAGGTTCTGCGACAGGATGACCTCGACGTCCGGCCGCAGGCGCTTCGACAGGGTGAGCCGCGCCGACGGGTCGGCCTGGTCCGCGAACAATCCGGGGTCGGCGCGCAGGTCGTCGCCGGCGAAGTCGCGTTCGAGGCGCACGCTGTCGAGCCCGAACGCGCGGCCCGTCGCCCCCAGCAGCTCCGCCGAGAACAGGCGCAACGCATCCGCGCCCCCGAAGCCGGCGCCCGTGCCGCCGAGCAGCAGCGACACGAGTTCGTCGGCCGGCACGTCCGGGTTCGATGACCGCACGTCGGTCTCGAGGCGGTCGAGGGTGCCGCTCAGCGTGACGGTCACATCCTGGCCCGACGCCTGCGTCCGCACCTCGATGTCGAAGTCCGGCTCGATCGTCGACTGGCCGATGAACGAGATGCTGCCGCGCTCGATGCGGAAGGTGTTGCCCGCGAGGTACATCTGCCCGCCCTCGCGAAGCTCGGCCCGGCCCACCATCCCCGGCGTCGCGACGGTCCCGACGATGCGGACCTGGGCGCCGGCTTCGAAGCGGCCGTAGTTGTTGTCGACGACCATGTCGGTCACGGTCTCGACCGCGATGTTCAGGCGGACGGTGTCGAGATAGGCGGGCTCGGCCCGGATCGGCCGCGCCTGCGCGCGGTTGGCGGCGATGATCGCCGGCAGGCTGATCGGCGACAGATAGCCGCTGCGGAGGATCCGCACGTCCCCGAACAGGCGCGGCGCGCCGGGGCCGGGGACGAACTGCAGCAGCGCGTCGGCTTCGCTCTGCAGGCCCTGCGGGTACTCGAGCGCCGCGCCCTGCACCTGGAGAATCACCGTGCCGCCGGTCAGTTCGAACGCGCTGTGGGTGAGGCCGCCGACGATCACGAGCCGCCCGCCGTTGGCATCGCCCGTGATCTCCTGGAACACGATGCGGTCGCCGTTCAGGTCGATCCGTCCGTGCACGTTCGAGAGCAGGAGTTGCGGGTCGCGCATGGCGAGCTCCGCGCCATCGAGCGTGATGCGCCCGTCGAACAGCGGCGCGCTCGCGACGCCGCCGATGCGGATGTCCAGGTCGGCGCCGCCATCGGTCGCGATCGTCGGGTCGAACGCCGACGCGATGCGCAGGTCGGCGCGGCCCGTCAGCGCGAGGTCGAGCGCCGGGTCCTCCGTGGTGAGATCCACCGCGCCGGTGAGCTGCAGCGGGCTGCCGCCGGCCATCCACTGCACCTCGGTCATGCGCAGCTGCCCGTCCTCGAGCGCGAGGCGTGACGGCTGCCGCTGCTCGATGGGCACGCCGTCCACGGTCATCGCCGCCTCGTCGAGCACGAGCGTGCCGCGCAGCCCTTCGACCGACGGCGACTCGATCACCGCGTCGAGCGTGGCCGAGAGCCGGCCGGTCATCCGCGCCAGCGTGGCCGCGTCCATCCACGGCGCCAGCGCGCCGGGGGCGAGGCCGCGCAGGCGCATCTTCAGGAAGCCGTGTCCCTCCGCGGCCGGCGCCTCGTCCTCGAACAGCGCACGCGGCAGCCGCGCGGACCCCTCGATGCCGCCGCCCTGCCACGTGCCCGTCATCTCGGGCACGTCGACGGTCTCGCCGTCGAACGTCGCGCGGATGGCCACGTCCTCCACGGGCGGGAGGTCGTCGTAAATGAGCGCGCCGTCCGCCAGCGTGAGCGTGCCCTCGGTCTGCTGCAGGCCGCCGGTGGACCGCCAGTCGAGGCGCACGGCGCCGCGCGCGGCGATCTCCGCAGGGACGGCCACGAACGCCTGCGCGAGCGTCACGAGCTCCGCCGCATTCGCCTCGAGCGTCGTGCGCCACTCGCTCGTCAGTTCCTCAGAGAAGCGCCCCGACGCGTGCAGCTCCCCCGTGCCCACGCGAAGCGTCACGTCGTCCGCGCTCACACCCGCGGCGTCGTAGCGCAGGCGTGAGGGGGCGGCGAGCGTCACAGGCACGCCGTTGGCCAGCGCGTCGAGCTGCTGCAGGTTGATGGCAGCCACGAGGCTTGCGGCATCGCTCGCCTGCCCGGTGAGCAGCACCGTCAGGCTGAGCGTGCCCGTCACCGCATCCTCGTGCGCGCCGCCGACGAGCGCCAGGGGCGCGAGGTCGAGGCGATCGACGACGGCGACGGCGCGGTAGTCGTAGGGCGCGAGCGGCGACACCGTGCCGTCGAGGTACGTGCCGAGCCCGGGCGCATGCGCGTGGACCCGCGCGACGACGCCATCGAGCCGCACGTCGACGGTGGTGCGGCCGACGAGGCCGCCGGCCGTGCCGCCCTCGAAATCAATCGTGGCGCGTCCCTCGCCCACCGGCGCCTCGACCGTGCCCTCGCCGGTAAACGTCAGGTCCACGCGCGCGCGCGTCCCCGCCTCGGACCCGAGCGCGTCCTCGATCACCAGCCCGCGTCCCTCGAGTTGCGCCGTGTACGCGCCGGTCGTCCAGGCGTAGCGCCCCGTCGCGTCGAAGCGGCCGTCGCCCTGCGTGACCTCGACACGGTCGAACTCCACCGCATCCGCCGACACCCGCAGCTCGGCCCGCGCGGTGTCCACGTGCTGCACGCCGACGACGAGCATGCCGGTCGTGATGGTGGCGGTCGCGCGCGGCGCGTCGGTCGTGCCGCCGATGACGCCCGTGCCGGAAGCGCTGCCAGCCGGGCGCCAGGCCTCCGGCAGCATCGCGAGCGCCTGCTGCAGATCCGGCGCCTCGAAGCGGAACGCGCCGTCAATCGCGCCGGAGGCCAGGTTCATGTCCACGCCGGCATCGATCGTCGTGTCCGAGGCGACGAGCCGCAGGTCCTCGACGTGCAGCCGCTCGGACGACGCCTCGATGGAGAAGTTGAGCCGCGCGGGTCCGACGTCGGCCAGCACGAGGCCCTCGCTCGCCACGGTGCCGATCGCGGTCGGCGCCCCGAGGATGCCACCGAGCTGCAGCGCGGCCGAGACCTCGCCGGTGGACGTCGCGACGATCTCGGGCACCTCGATGCCGGCGTTTGCGAGCGCGCGCGACAGCGCCGCGGGATCCGTCACGCGGATATCGAGCGGCCCCGTCAGCGTGGACTGCGTGGCGTCGTTCGCGTCGTACGCCCCGGACACCTCGCCGGTCGCGCGGACGGCCCGGCCAATCGACTGCGTCACGTTCGCGCGCCACCGTCCATTGGCGATGCGTGCCGTGATGTGCCCGTCCACCGGCAGCACGCCGGCGCGCGCCACGCCGCGCATCCGCACGTCGATGTCGGCGGTGAGCTGCGCCGTCTCGCCGATGCCCAGATCCAGTGTGGCCGTGCCGTCGAGGGCGGTGGCCACGGGCAGCGGCGCCGCCTCGAAGATCGCCAGCGCGATCGCCGACGGCACCCCCTGCCACGTCGCCTCCATCGTCGTCGCACGCTCGTCGCCGAACGGCGCGGTGACGAGGGCCTCGGCGCGGCCGGCACCAGCCGTGAGCGTGAGCGGCGTGACGACCACGGTCTCCGTCGTGATCCGCGCCCGCCCTTCCGCGCGGAGGCCCTGCGCATCGCCGAGCGCGAGGTCGTCGCTGACGAACGCGGTCTCGACCACCACGTCCGAGAGCGGGCCGGTGATGGTGCCGTCGAGTGTGGCGCTGCCCGCAACGGGGACCGGGAGGGGCACCCAGACGGTGGCGGGAATCAGATGCAGGAGGCCCGCGAGCGTCAGGTCGAGTTCGGTGGAATCGAGCGCGCGCAGCACGCGGCCGCCGATGCGGACGTCGGCCTCCGGGAAGTCCATCGCGACCTCCTGCAGCGACACTGTGCTGCCGTCGAACGCCATGCGCCCGGTCAGGGGCCCGCTCGCGGTCTGCTGCGTCCCCACGCGGATCGACACGCGCTCCGCGGCGATCTCGCCGGTCGCGCCCGCGAAGACCTGCACCACGCGTCCGTCGAGGTCGGTGCGAAGCGCGGTGACGTGCACGTCCACGTCGTTCTCGGCATTCAGGTAGGCGATGTCGAGATCGCGCACGGTCAGGCCGCGGATCTCGAGCCGGCGCGGCTCGACGAGCGGCAGCGCATCGGGATCACTGGGCGGCAGGTTGCTGACGCCATTGGCATCGGTGGCGATCGTCACGCGGCCGCCGGTGAGCACGACCTCGTGCAGGACGATGCGCCCGAGGTACGCGGACCACGGGAGCCGCGCCTCGATCATGTCGGCGGTGAGGATGGGCGTCTGCTCGTGTCCGAGCGCCGCGATGGTGACGCCGCGCGTCGTCACGCGGCGGGTGATCAGGTTGTAGTCGAACGCCTCGACGGCGAGGTGCAGGTCCACCTCGCGCGCGAGGTAGTCGGTGACCCAGTCGAGGAGCGGCCGGCGCACGATCGGGGACTGGACGAGGAGGACGAGGAGGCCGAGGGCCACCGCCATCCCCACGGCCGAGATGGCCGCCACTCTCGCCGCTCTTACGCTCACCTTTCGATAGTACTAGGTCCGGACCCGTCCGGACCCGACTGTCTGTTACGATACGCGCTGGAGGATTTGCGACATGACGCTACGGTCGATTTTCACGGCGGGCTTTGCCCTGCTCTTCAGCCTCGGGGCGCAGGCGCAGGCACCCGCGCCGGCGCCGGCGGTGCAGGCGGGGCAGGCCGCCCCCGGGTTCAACTTGCCCGGTTCCGATGGCAAGACCTACAACCTGAAGGACTACGCCGGCAAGAGCGCCGTGGTGCTCGCGTGGTTCCCGAAGGCGTTCACCGCTGGTTGAACGGCCGAATGCAAGTCGCTCCGTGAGAGCGGCGAACTGAT
This sequence comes from Vicinamibacterales bacterium, assembly GCA_030680175.1. Classification (GTDB taxonomy): domain Bacteria; phylum Acidobacteriota; class Vicinamibacteria; order Vicinamibacterales; family UBA2999; genus JAUXWO01. Next base: position 28,607 of record JAUXWO010000092.1, on the reverse strand, counting down.
TCGGCAGTACAACGTGGCGTATTTCATGATCAGCGTCGACACGCAAGAGGACAACGCCAAGTTCGCGGCCATGCACGAGGCGGACTACCCGATCCTCGCCAACCCGACGAAGGAAGTCGCGGAAGCGTACGGCGTGCTGAGCGCCCGGGGCGTGGCCAACCGCTGGACCTTCTACATCGGTTCCGACGGCAAGATCCTCCACGTCGATACGAAGGTCAGCGCCTCCACCGCCGGCCCAGACATCGTGGCCACCCTCGAGCGGCTCGGCGTCGCGAAGCGGTAACCGGGCATATGACGCCCGTCATGGCGGGCGGATGACAGTGGCGGGACCATGGGGACAGGAGATGTCCCCGTGGCCCGCGCCTACCTCAAGCGCCCCCCCGATCAGACGCTGCTCGTCCGCCGTGGCGTGCAGCTCGCCTTCCTGCTCCTGAACCTCTGGATCGGCGCGCGCTTCTACGTCTGGGTCCGCCACTTCGAGACCGGCGGCGACTCCCTCTACGTCACGCGTCCCCCGGGCGTCGAGGGCTGGCTGCCGATCGCGTCGCTGATGAACCTGAAGTGCTACACGGTGACGGGGCTGCTGCCCGAGGTGCATCCCGCCGGGATGTTCCTGCTCGTCGCCTTCCTCGCGATCTCGTTCGTCTTCCGCAAGGCGTTCTGCAGCTGGCTCTGCCCGATCGGCACGATCTCGGAGTGGCTGTGGCAAGGGGGCCAGGCGCTGTTCCGCCGCAACCTCGCGCCGCCGCGCTGGCTCGACATCCCGCTGCGCAGCCTGAAGTACATCCTGCTCGGCCTCTTCCTCTGGGTCGTCCTGCGGATGCCGGCCGAGGAGCTCCGCGCGTTCCTCGCGAGCCCCTACGGGCTCGTCGCCGACGTGAAGATGCTCGACTTCTTCCGCAGCCCGGGCCGGACGACGATCTTCGTCACCTCGCTGCTCGTGATCCTGTCGGTCGTGACGAAGAACGCGTGGTGCCGTTACCTGTGCCCCTACGGCGCGCTGATGGGGCTCGCGTCGATGCTGAGCCCGTTGCGCATCACGCGTGACGTGGTCTCGTGCATCGACTGCGGCAAGTGCGCCACCGCCTGCCCGTCGCTGCTGCCGGTGGACCGGCTCCGCACGGTGAAGACGCCGGAGTGCACCGGCTGCATGACGTGCGTGTCCGTGTGCCCGGTGAAGGACGCGCTCGACCTGCGCACGCTGCCGCTCGTCCGGCCGCGCCGCCGTGTGCCGGCGTGGGCCGTGGCGGCCGGCGTCACGCTCATCTTCCTGAGCGTCGTCGGCTACGCCCGCGCGACGGGCGGCTGGCACACGAACGTGCCCGAGGCGATCTTCTACGAGCTCATCCCCAGAGCCGGCTCGTTCGGGCATCCGTAGGGGGGGGTGGGGGGGGGTAGTGGGGGGTGGGTAGTGGGTAGTGGGTAGTGGGTAGTGGGTAGTGGGTCGGGGGGACGGCGAGGTCGCGCCGGGGCCACCCGCCCGCAGCGCCGCCCTACCCACACACCACCCACCACCCCCGACCACAACCCACCACCCACCACCCACTTACCCACGACCCACTTACCCACCACCCACTTACCCACGACCCACGACCCCTCCGCGCCTCGACTTGATCTACTATTCCCCTTCAGGAGGCAGGATCATGCGCCACAGCCGCCGGGAAGTTCTGAAGGGGAGTCTCGCCGTTGCCGGGCTGTCGATGCTCGGCCTGCCCGAGTGGGCCATGCCGGCACTGGCGCAGGGCGAAGTCGTCGTGCCGTTCACCGAATGGCCCGAGAACTTCAACACGAACCCGGCCGCCGACCGCCGGCTGCTCGACGTCCGCACCATCACGGGCCCGATCACGCCGGCCGATCAGTTCTTCACTACCCAGCACTACGGCCACCCGGTCGTGGACCCGGCCACCTTCCGGCTGCGCGTCTCGGGCATGGTCGATCGGGAGCTGTCGCTCTCGCTCGACGATCTCCGCGCGCTCGGCACGACCGACCTCGTCGCGGGCTTCGAGTGCTCCGGCAACCGCCGGCCGCTGCAGGGGCTGTCCGGCAACGCGCGCTGGACGGGCGTGCCGCTGCGCGCCGTCCTCGACCGCGCGGGCCTCGAGGCCGACGCGCACGAGGTCGTGTTCTTCGGCGCCGACCGCGGCCCGGAGTCCGTCGAGTTCCGCACGCAGAAGTTCGACGTCGAGCAGCAGTACGGCCGCAGCCTGACGCGCGGCCAGGCGATGACCACCGACGCGCTGCTCGCCTTCGCGATGAACGGCGAACCGCTCACCCGCCACCAGGGCTCGCCGCTGCGGCTGCTCGTGCCCGGCTGGTACGGCGCGCCGAACGTGAAGTGGCTCGCCGAGATCCACGCGCAGGACGTGGCCTACCTCGGCAAGTTCCAGACCCGCTGGTATCGCACGCTGCGCGGCGAGACGATCAACGGCGAGATGAAGTGGACCGAGAAGCCCATCACGCGCCAGCAGCTCAAGTCGTTCATCGCGCGCATCACCGCCGTCGGCGGCCAGCACCGCGTCCTCGGCGTCGTGCTGAACGACGGCACGCCGATCCGGTCGGTCGAGGTGAAGGTGGACGATGGCCCGTGGCAGCCGGCGACGCTCGACCCGTCGACGCGCGAGAAGTACTCGTGGAAGCTCTTCACCTACGACTGGAGAGGCGCCACGCCGGGTGAACACACGCTCGTCTCACGCGTGACGGACGCGAACGGGCTGGTGCAGCCCACGCTCGAGGATCTGGCGAACAAGAAGACGTTCCTCGAGGACAACTCGCAGCACCCGCGGACGGTCGTCATCTCCTGAGGCGCGTGGGGAGTGGGTAGTCGGTAGTGGGGAGTGGGTAGTGGGGAGTGGGTAGTGGGTAGTCGGTAGTGGAGCGTGCTGCTCCAGCTAGCTCCTACTATCCACGTCCCACCGCCCACGACTACTACCCACTCCCCACTACCCACTCCCCACTACCGACTACCCACTCCCGTGATCCTTCAGGACCTCCGCTACGCGGCACGGGGCCTCTGGCACGCCAGGGGTTTCGCCACCGTGGCCATCCTCTGCCTCGGCCTGGGCATCGGCCTCAACACCACCATCTTCAGCGTCGTCGACGGCGTGCTGCTGCAGCCGTACCCGTACCGCGACCCCGACCGGCTGCTCGTGCTCGGGGTCCGCAACCAGGACGGCGATCAGCAGGCGCTCTCGCTGCCCGAGCTGCGCGACTGGAAGGACCAGACGGCCACGTTCGAGACGATCGCGGGCGCGCAGGGGCGCGCGATGGCGATCTCGGATGCGGGAGGCGAGCCCGAGCGCTACCTCGGCGCGCTGATCTCGTGGGATCTGTTCCCGATGCTGGGCACGGACCCCATCCTCGGCCGCACCTTCACGCGTGACGAGGACCAGCCCAATGCGGCCGGCGTCGTCCTCCTCAGCCACATGCTCTGGACGACGCGGTATCAGCAGGACGCCGCGATCCTGGGCCGGTCGATCCTGATCGACGGGCGCCCGCACACCGTCGTCGGAGTCATGCCGCCCGATTTCGCGTTCCCGTTCAACCAGCGGCTGTGGGTGCCCGTCGAGGCGCACGTCGCGAACCCGTCGCGCAGCGCGCGTTCGCTCTTCACCCTCGGCCGGCTGCGCCCCGGGGTGTCGCCCACGCAGGGGGCGGAGGAACTCGGCGCCATCGCCGCGCGGCTCGCGAACGACTACCCCGCCACCAACACCGGCTGGACGGCCCACGTCGAGACGCTGCGGCAGGCGTTCCTGCCGCCCGAAGTCCCGCTCGTGCTGTACCTGATGATGGCGGGCGTGACGTTCGTGCTGCTGATCGCGTGCTCGAACGTCGCGAACCTGCTGCTCGCACGCGCGACGACGCGCAGCCGCGAGTTCGCGATCCGGCTGGCGATCGGCGCCGGCCGGGGGCGCATCATCCGCCAGCTGCTCGCCGAGGGCGTCGTGCTGGCGCTGGCGAGCGTGCCGCTCGGGGTGCTGATCGCGCAGGCCGGGACGCGCGCGCTGGCGTCGATGATGCCGGCCGACGGCGTGCCGTACTACGTCCGCTGGGAACTCGACGCACGGTCGCTCGCCTACACGCTGGCCATCACCCTCGCCACGGCGGCCGTGTTCGCGCTCTTCCCCGCCGTCCAGGTCACGGGACGCAACCTGTACAGCCACTTGAAGGAGGGCGGCCGCGGCAACACCGGCGCCCGCTCCTTCCTGCGCAACGCGCTCGTTGTCGCCCAGGTGTCGCTGGCCGTGGTCGCGCTGGTCGGCGCGATGCTGTTCGTCCGGACGTTCCGCAACCTCGACAGCTATGCCATCGGGTTCGACACGCGGCCGTTCCTGACGCTGCGCTTCTACATGACGGGCGAGACCTACACCCCGGAGGGCGCGCGACTGCGCCGTGCCGAGGACGTCGTGCGCCGCGTCGAGGCGCTGCCGGGCGTGGAGGCCGCGTTCGCGTCGAACCTGATCCCCCTCGATGGCGGCGGCGGGGGCGGCCAGGCCGAGATCGAGGGGCGGCCCGCCGAAGAGGGCCAGCGGATGGGCATCACGTTCACCGGCGTCACGCCGGCGTTCCATCGCGCGCTGGGCATCTCCGTGATTCGCGGACGCGACTTCACCGAGGCGGAAGGCTGGTCACGTGCGCCGGTGGCGGTCATCAACCAGACGATGGCAAACCGGTTCTGGACGAATGCGGACCCGCTGGAGCAGCGCTTCCGGCTGCAGACCCCCGACCGCGACGGCGAGTGGTTCCGCGTGATCGGCGTCGTCCCCGACGTGCAGCTGTACGGCATCGACCCGAGCGCCACGCAGGCGCCGGCGTCGGCGTTCGTGCCGTACGGCTATCAGGAGTCGCTCAGCACGGGCCTGACGATCCGCGTGGCGGGCGACCCGGCGTCCTACACGGGGGCGGTGCGAGGGGCGATTCGCGCCTCGGATCCGCACGTGCCGCTGTTCTTCATCCGCACGCTCGAAGAGGTGCGGCGCACGAGCTTCTGGCAGTTCGGGCTCTTCGGCTGGGTGTTCGGGGCGATCGGGCTCGTCGGCCTCGTGCTGGCGGCGGTCGGCGTGTACGGCGTGCTGGCGTATGCCGTCTCGCAGCGCACACAGGAGATCGGCGTCCGCGTGGCGCTCGGCGCCGATCGACGCGCGGTCCTGACGCTGATTGTCGGCCAGGGCCTGCGCCTCGCGGGCGTCGGCGTCGTCATCGGCCTGATCATGGCGGCGGCCGCGATGCCGCTGGCGCGGAGCGTGCTCTACAACGTCAGCCCGTTCGATCCGCTGAGCTTCGCCGCTGTCGCGGTGTTCCTGCTGGCGGTCGCCGTGCTTGCCAGCTACGTGCCCGCGCTGAGGGCCACACGCGTGGACCCGCTCGAGGCGCTGCGCGAAGGGTGACCGGGCAGACGGTCATCCGCAGATTGCGCGGATTACGCAGATTGACGCACGGGCTGTGTCCGTCGTGGGCCGGTCGGAGACCGGCCCAGGGCCGTGAACGAACGGGGGGTCGAGCGGAGAGCTCTCATGGCGGGGGAACGCTCTCCTCTCGGCCCCCCGTTCGTTCACGGCCGCGGCGCTTCGCGCCGCCGACGGACCGATACTCGAGTGGAGTGTCGTTGACGATTCACCTACCGCGCCGCCCGTCGAGGACCTCTTCAGTCGAGACACACCACTCGCCGGCCACAGGTCTCTGACCCACACGCTGGCGCGCCGTCTGTCTCTGCGTAATCCATGTAATCTGCGGATGACTCTTTGGCCTGGAGTGGGAGTAGGCGCCGCTACGCCACGGCGGGCGCGATCATCCGGATCGTGCCCTTCGCCGCATCCACTTCCACGTCGGCGCCCACCGGCAGCGTGAACTGCTTGTCGATGTGGCCGATCTGCGCGCCGTGCCATGCCGGCACCCCGAGCGGACGCAGGTGGTCCACCAGCACATCGTCCAGCGTCAGCGACCCGTAGCCGCTTCCCGGACTGCAGTCCGTGCACCGGCCGAAGACGACGGCGGACGCCGCGTCGAGGATGCCGGCCAGCTTCAACTGCGTGAGCATCCGGTCGATGCGGTAGGGCGCCTCTTCGACATCCTCGAGGAACAGCACGCAGCCCTTGAAGTCCGGCAGGTACCGCGAGCCGACGATGGCGGTGAGGACCGTCAGGTTGCCGCCGAGCAGCCGCCCGCACGCGACGCCCGGCGTCAGCACCCGGATGCGGTTCTCGCGCTGCACGAGCGAATCTTCGCGGTCGAAGCGCCGGTCGTTCTCGAACGTCACCGCTTCGCCCTCGAACAGCACACGGCGCAGCCAGTCCACGTTGAACTGGTTCCACTCCGAGATGCCGACCGGGCCGTGGAATGTCACGAGCCCCGTGCGCGCGTGGATGGCGGTGTGGAGCGCCGTGATGTCGCTGTAGCCGAGCAGCACCTTCGGCGTCCGGCGGATCTGATCGAAGTCGATCCGCGGCAGGATCCGCGCGCAGCCCCATCCTCCGCGGATGCACACGAGGCCCTTCACGTCGGGGTCGGCGAACATGCGGTTCACGTCCGCCGCGCGGTCCTCGTCGCGTCCCGCCAGATAGCCGTGGCGATCCAGCACGTGCTGCCCCACCTTCACGCCGAGCTCCAGCGCCTCGAACGTCTCGCGGACGATATCGATGTCGACGGGGTTCCAGGTGGCGCCGGCCGGGTTGATGAGGCCGACGGTGTCGCCGGGGCGGAGCCGCGGAGGGCGCACCACCGCGGCAACGGCAGCCTGCGGCTGGGCCGTGATGCGCGTGCCGGCGGCGGCGGCCGCGGCGGCGGTGATTGTCAGGAACTCGCGGCGGGACGGCGTCGGCATCTGCATCACTCTGGACTCGTGGGTGGGAACGGCACGGGCACACAGCCCGCTTCGTTATACCACCTCGATCGCCCCCCGCGGCGACCCCTCGTTGACGCGCCGCAGGTGTGTCATCCTGTGCCGGTCCCCATGTCCGCGGCCGTCATCACCGTCTCCCATCTCCGCAAGACGTACGGCGCCACGGTCGCCGTGGACGATGTGTCGCTGGAGGTGCGCGAAGGCGAGATCTTCGGGTTGATCGGCCCGAACGGCGCTGGCAAGACCACGACCATGGAGTGCGTCGAGGGGTTGCGGCGCGCCGATCGCGGCATCATCTCGGTGCTCGGACTGGATCCCGTGCGCGACGCCTCAGCGCTGCGCCAGCGCATCGGCGTCCAGCACCAGGACGCCCACCTGCAGAAGCGCATCAAGGTGTGGGAGGCCATCGACCTCTGGGCGTCGCTGTACGGGCGCACGGTGGAGGCCGGCGCCCTGCTCGCCCGCCTCGGCCTGGAGGGCAAGCGCGACGCCTGGTTCATGACACTCTCCGGCGGACAGAAGCAGCGGCTCTTCATCGCGCTCGCGCTGATTCACGACCCCGAGGTCGTCTTCCTCGACGAGCTCACCACGGGCCTCGACCCGCAGGCGCGACGCGCCATCTGGGCGCTGGTCACCGGCATCCGCGACCGCGGCAAGACGGTGTTCCTGACCACGCACCTGATGGAGGAGGCCGAGCGGTTGTGCGACCGCGTGGCGATCATCGAGCACGGGCGCCTCATCGAGATGGGCACGCCCGCGGATCTCGTCGCGACCCACTGCCCCGAGCGGCGCGTCGTGTTCACGAGCGACAGCCCCGGCGTCGCGGAGCGGCTGAAGGACGCGCCCGGCGTCCGGCATGCCACGACCGAGGGCCAGACCCACACGCTCCACGGCGAGGGCGACGACTTCGTCACCGGCATCATCCACGCCGTCGCCCGCGAGAGCATTCACGTGCGCGGCTTCCGCACGGAGGTGCCGACGCTCGAGGACGTGTTCCTGAAGCTGACGGGCCACGGGATCCGGGACTGATCTGGTCAATCCGCAGATGACGCGGATGCCGCAGATGGTCGGTGCCGCCGCGTCCCGCGCCGCCGGTCTGAGACCGGCGGGAGCGCGGGACGCCCTGCTGATCGAACTGGCCCCGGGCCTATCGTCGTCATCTGCGTTATCCGCGCAATCTGCGGATTGCCATCGGCTGTGATCACGCGGACTGGTCTACATTTGGACATGCTCAAGGGACTCTGGGCGCTGGCGTGGCTCGAGACGAAGATCTTCGCGCGGGAGCCGATGGGGCTCGTGGGGACGCTTGGCCTGCCCGTCGTGATCTTCATCCTGCTGGGCCGCGCGTTCGGCGCCGGCGGGCGCAGCGTGCCGGGCGCCGCACAGGCGCCGTTCAACGTCGCCATTCTCGCGGCGCTGCTCATCGCCGTCAGCGCCGTGCTGTCACTCGTCGCCATCATGGCCATTTACCGCGAGGGCGGCATCCTGAAGCGCCTGCGCGCGACGCCGCTCGCACCGCTTACGATCCTGAGCGCACATGTCGTGGTGAAGCTCGGGTTCACGCTGGCCAGCCTCGCGCTGCTGATGGCGGCGGGCCGCCAGTTCTTCCCGGGCGCGATGACGCCGCACTGGCTCGGCTTCTCGGCGGCCCTCCTGCTGAGCGTGCTCAGCATCCTGTCCCTCGGCTTCGTCGTCGCCAGCGTGGTGCCCACGGCGCGCTTCGCGCAGCCGGTGGGTGCGGCGGTGCTCTACCCGATGGTCGTGCTGTCGGGCCTCTTCTTTCCGATCGAGGCCCTGCCGCGCACGCTCGAGGTCGTGGCGTGGGGGCTCCCCACCACGCACGCCGTCGCGCTCATGCAGGGCATCTGGGACGGCGGCGGCTGGGCCGCGCACTGGGATCACGTGGCGGGGCTGGCCACCATCTTTGCCGTCTGTGCGGCCGTGGCGTCGAAGACGTTTCGCTGGGAGTGACACGACGATGCACGACGTTCCTGGAACGGTGACGGCGCTCGACACCCTGCTCCGGTCGCTGGAGCCCGCGCGGCACGACGGGGTCTACGTGTTCGCGGTGGCGCCGGCAGACGCCGACCTCGCAGCGCTCTCGCCCGTGGCCACCATGCGTGAGGACGAGGGGCTGACGGTCGTCCTGCCCGAAGCCGATGCCATCCGCGCCGGGCTGCCGGTGCTGTTCCGCGCGGCGTGGATCACGCTGCGCGTGCAGTCGGACCTCGCCGCGGTCGGCCTGACGGCGGCGTTCGCGACGGCGCTCGGCGAGGCCGGCCTCAGCTGCAACGTGATCGCCGGCGCGTACCACGATCACATCTTCGTGCCCGTCGACCGCGCCGACGAGGCGCTGGGGGTGCTGCGCGCCCTGCAGGCGTCTGCGCGCGACGGGCAGGCCAGCCGCCCGGCGGACGCGGTGCCTATCCCTGTGCCGGTGCCCGTCGATGTCGTTCGGCCGCTGCGCCATTCGATCCTGCGGCCCGCCCAGCCGCCCGAGGCCTGTCACTACCCCGGCGACGACAAGGCGTGCACGCTGCATCTGGCCGTGCGGCGTGGCGGGCGCGTGGTGGCGGTGGGATCGATGTTCGAGGAGGACGGCGCCTGGCGATTGCGCGGCATGGCGACCGAGCCCGCGTCACGGGGCCGGGGACTGGGCGGCCTCATCGTGGAGGCGTTCGCGGCCGAAGTCGCGCGCCGCGGTGGCGGACGGCTGTGGTGTAACGCGCGGGTGGATGCCGCGGGGTTCTATCGGCGCCACGGCTTCGCGGACGAGGGCGACGTGTTCGACCTGCCGCCGATCGGCCCGCACGTGCGGCTTGCGCGAGTAGTGACGCCCGCGCGGTGAGGCCGCATTCCTCGACACCTTCTTCTGATCGTGAGACGGCGGTCCCGCGCGGGCTCGGGCGCGTCTGGCCTTTGCCTGGCTTCGACGGCCGTTCGTCACCGCCCTGCCCGTCGTCACCCTGTCCGCGCGCGTCGAGACCGCGGTCGAGGCGCTCGATCGCCTGGCGCACCTGCCGGTCTCGAGGAGACGGGTGATCTCGGGAGGAGACGGCATGCGACGATGCCGTATTATCGGACGGCGGGCGGGCGCGGCAACCCGGGGTCCCGGCGCCCCGTGCCGCCCGGCCAGTGCCGTCTGACTGAGGAGTCGCTGTGATCGAACCCCGTCCCGTCACGCTCGAAGGCCACGGCGTCCGCCTGGAGCCGCTGACGCTCGACCACCACGACGCCCTCGCCGCGGCGGCCGCCGACGGGCGGCTCTGGGAGCTGTGGTTCACGTCAGTGCCCGAGCCGGAGCAGACGCGCGCGTACATCGCCGACGCGCTCGGCGGACGCGACGCCGGGCACATGCTGCCGTGGGCCGTCCGCGACCTCGCCTCGGACAGCATCGTGGGCAGCACCCGCTACCACGACATCGTCCCCGCGGCGGACCGGGTGGAGATCGGCTACACGTGGTACGGCGCGCGCTGGCAGCACACGCACGTCAACACGGCGTGCAAGCGCCTGCTCTTCGCGCATGCGTTCGAGACGCTGGGCTGCCAGGTGGTCGGGCTCCGGACCGACAACTTCAACTTCCGGTCGCAGCGCGCCATCGAGGCGCTTGGCGCGAAGAAGGACGGCGTGATCCGCCATCACCATCCGCGCCGGGACGGCACGATCCGCGACACGGTGATGTACAGCGTGCTCGCGGGCGAGTGGCCGGACGTGCGCCGGCACCTGGAGCTCAAGCTGGCACGAGTCAGGACCGACGATGAACGACCGCGTCGATGAGCCGGCCGGCGAGGCGGACATCGACCCACGGCTGTGGCGCCCGCTGTTCGACGCCGTCTACGAGATGAACGTCGCGCGCGGCCACGCGGACTTCACCGCGGCGGTCCTGGCGGCGCTGGGACGCCTGTTGCCGGCGGATCTGATCAACATCCACGTCCTCGACCGGGCCAGCGGGCGGCTCCTCCACCGGAGCGCGCCCGACAACCCGTTCACGCCGGAGGAAACCGCGCACTACGTCGCGCATCCCGAGGACAATCCGTGGGTGGCCTACTACGCGCGCACGGGCGATCGGCGCGCGAGACGGATTTCGGACATCGTGCCGATGGCCGAGTGGCGCCGGAGCCGCCACTACCAGACGTGCCTCCGGCGGCTGGGCCTGCTCTACGGCGTCTGCCTGCCGATTACCGTCGACGAGACGACCGTCGCCGGCCTGGCGCTCATTCGCCGGCGCGCGGACTTCACGTCGCGACACTGCGCGCTGCTCGACGCCTTCGCGCCGCACTTCCTGCTGGCGTGGCGCCGGCACGGCGACCCGTGGCGCACCGAGCCGAATCCGCGCCCGTCGCCGCGCGAGCGGCTGCAGGCCGCGGGCCTCACCGCGCGTGAGGCGGACGTGCTCCTGCTGATGACCGAGGGACATCAGAACCGGGAGATCGCGACGATCCTCGGCCGCAGCCTGCACACCATCCAGGAGCACGTCGGCAACATCGTCCGCAAGCTCGATCAGGACAGCCGCCACGGCGCGACCGTCTTCGCGCTGAAACATCTCCTCGGCTCTTGACCCCCCACGTGCGGGGGTAGCCCGCCGGCGGCGGCCTGCCTATGCTGCCATTCATGAGACACCCCCTCCCCAGCCTGCATCTTCTCCGGACGCTCATCCCCGCCATCGCCCTGCTGGTGGCCGCTCACCCTGTCGCCGCGCAGTCGACAGTCACGTTCGCCGTGCCGGGCGCGCACACCACGCTGCCACTGACGGTGAACAACCGCGGGGTGGTGGCCGGCCTGTACATGTCGGATACCGGCGACACCGGTGCGTTCGTCCGCGACGCCAGGGGCGTCATCTCGCCCCTCGAACTCGCCGACTCCGCGGGCTTCACCCAGTACGTGAGCCTCAACCTCTCCGGCACGGTCGTCGGCGCCTACTACTCGACGTCGGTGCTGGCGCGTGGCTTCGTGCGGACGCCGGACGGCCACATCACGCCGTTCGACATGCCCGGCGCCGGCCTCACGCTGTTGTCTGGCATCAATGACCGCGGCGCGATGATTGGCGCGTACATCGACTCGGCGTTCTCGCGCGGCGCCGGGTTCGTCGTGTCGCCCCGCGGCGAGGTCGAGGAAGTGACGGGACCGGGCGACCACATCTACCTGCCGACGGTCATCAACACCACAGGCGCGATCGCGGGCATCGCTCAGGATCATCCGTCCAACGGATCGGCGTTCGCCGGCGCGTTCCATCGCGACGCGAGCGGCGCGGTCAGCATGATCGACATCCCGCACGTGCCGCTGAACTCCGCCACGACGAGAGTCAATATCGAACTCGTCCACCCGACGGGCATCAACGCCGCGGGCACCGTCACGGGGCGGTACGTGTTCATCGAATGGGCTGGCAACACGCCGGTCGAAGGCGGTTCCATCGGCTTCCTGCGGCATCCCGACGGGTCGGTGGAGACATTCGCGCTTCCTGGCTCGCCTGCCGCGTACCCGTGGGGCGACGAGTACGACGACGTCATCACCGGGCTGACCGCGGCCGGCAGCGTGGTCGGACACCGCGGCGTTCCGGGGACCGGCGGCCGCGTCAGCTACGTGCTGAGCCGCAACGGCCGCGGTACGGCCGTCGAGGTGGACGGCTCACTCTGGACGCTGGTCCGGGCCACGTCTCCGAGCGGCGTGATGACCGGCACGACCTATCTCCCCGACTTCGCCGAGACGGGGCTGACGCTGGGTTTCATCAAGCGCTAGCGCAGGGCTGGCGCAGGGCCTGCGGCCCGACCGGCCGGAAGTGCGCCGGCACCTCGACCTCCGGCTCGTGCGGGGCAGGCGGCCGTCTTACGCCGCGTCGTACATGACGTCGTAGAGCCGCCGGCAGTAGTAGGTGATCTGCGACTGCCCCTCGAGCCGCTCGACGATGCCGAGTTGCTCGAGCCGCGCGAGGTCCGCACGCGCCGTGGGATGCGTGACGGCGAAGTGATCGCGCACCCACGTGACGGTGACGGCGGGCTGCTCGAAGAGACGGTCCACGAGCGCGGCCAGCCGGACGCTGGCGCCCTTGCTCGCGGCCACCCGCGCGTGAAAGTCGCGGTGGAGCGCGAGCAGACGCTCGCACCGGCGCTCGGTATCGCGCGACTCCTCGACGACGCCCCGCAGGCAGAACTCGATCCAGGCCTCCCACGCGGCGTCGGTGCTCACCGCGAGCAGCAGGTCCATGTAGGCCTGCTTGTGCCGTTCAAAATACGCGCTCATGTAGAGCCACTGGCCCGCCAGCCCGCACCAGTCGGCCATCGTGAGCGCGAGCAGCAGCCGGCCCACGCGGCCGTTGCCGTCGCGGAACGGATGAATCGCCTCGAACTGGTAGTGCGCGAGGAACGCCCTCACCAACGGATCGAACCCATCGTCGCTCCGGCCGCCGAGGTACGACTCGAAGTCGGCGAGCACCCCGGCAAGGTGCGCCGGCGGGACGGGGACGAACCGGGCGGGCCGCCCGATCCGGTTCTGGACCGTCCGGAATTCGCCGGGCCGCTCGTCCTGGCCGCGGACGCCGTCCATCAGCACCTGATGCAGTTGCCTGACGGCCAGCAGCGACAGCGGCTGCTCGCGCGATCCACGCAGACGAAGGCCGAGCGCCACGCCGTAGTTGAAGACCTCGCGAAAGGCGTTCGCGGGGTCCGTGTCCGAACCGGGATAGGACGGATCGGCCTGGAAGAGCGCCTGCTGGCGCGGATCGGTGACCGTGCCTTCGAGCTGAGACGAGAGCTGGGCCTCTCGCAACTGGATGGGGCGCAGCAGGATCGCCGCGTTCGGGAGGTGCCGGCCCACGCCGTCGAGCGCTGCGAGCGCCGTGCGCGCCTCGACGAGCCGCGGCCAGAGCCGCACGGGCCAGGGCCAGGCCGGCGGCAGTGCGTCGGGAACGAACGCGTGCCTCGCGTCAGCCGGGCCGTCGGTGACGGCGACAAGCCTGCCCGGCGCCTGGGGCCCGAACTGCTCCCGGTCCATATAAGCAGGCTAACACATCACGACGATGGTTAAAATATTATGCTGAATATTTTAACGATGTAGCCGTGACTGACCGGTGCTGTCGTCTCAGCCCTCACCCTCGAGCACCGGCAACGGCACCTCGGGCGGGATCACCCGGACGAACTGGCCGCGCTGCAGCAGCTCGCGGCCCTTGCCGCCGCGGCCGGTCACCTCATACTTCGTCGTGCTGATCGTCTGCTCGGCGCCACGGCTCGTCTCGACCGTCATCAGGTTGCGGTCGCCCGTCGACGCCATGAACCCGATCACCGCATCGCCGGCGGCGACCTTGATCAGGATCACGCCCTTGCCGGGTCCGGAGAGGAAGTTGACCTCCTCCACCGGGCACAGCATCGCGCGCGCCTGTCGCGTCGCGGCAATCGCCGTCTCCTCGCCGGTGACGAGCGTGACGCCCACCACCTCGCTGCCGTCGCCGGGCCGTGCATACCGGCGGCCCGACCGCGTGCTGGCCTCGACGAACCCCTCGAGCGAGAAGCGCAGCGCGTAGCCATCGGTCGTCACCGCCATCGCGTGGACCGGCGGCACGTCGCCTTCCTTCTTCGCGGCGATCTGGCCGGCCGCACGCGGGTCGAGGCTGAACGCCGCCACCACCCGCTCGCCGTCCTTGAACTTGAACAGGCGCTGGATGGGCTCCCCGTAGCCGGTGGACGCCGGCACGTCGATGATGCGCGCGGTGTACGCCACGCCGAAGTTCGTGCAGAACACGACCGTGGCGCGCGTGCTGCCGGCCATCGCCGCCAGCACGGAATCCCCCTCCCGCAGCCGCGTCGTGCTGAGGTCGCGGACTTCCTTCTGCCGCTTCACCCACCCGTCGCGTGACACGATCACGACGTTGTCCTCGTCGACGATGAAGTCGTCGGCGGAGTACTCGATCTCTTCGGTCTCCTCGATGCGGCTGCGGCGGGCGTCGCCGTACGCCTTCTGCACCTCGGCCAGCTCGTCGCGCACGAGCGTCCAGCGGCCCTCCTCGTTCTTGAGGAGCGCGCTGATCTGCCGCGCGCGCTTGCGCTTGTCCGCCAGCTCGTTCTGGATGACCAGGATCTCGAGGCGCGCCAGCCGGTAGAGCTTCAACTCCAGGATGGCGTCGGTCTGATCCGCGTCGAGCGAGAAGCGCGCGATGATCTTCTCGGCGGCGTCCGCCTTGCCGTCCGACTTGCGGATGATGCGGATGATCTCGTCGAGCGCGTCGAAGATCTTCTCGAAGCCCTCGAGGATGTGGATTCGGCGCTCGAGCTGCTCGATCTCGTGTTCGAGCCGGCCCGTCACGACCTCGAGGCGGAAGTGGAGGAAGTGCCAGAGGATCTGCTTGAGGTCGAGCCGTTCGGGACGGCCGGCCTCCGGGTTCTCGGTCGGCACCAGGCACGTCAGGTTGACGGCGAAGTTGGTCTGGAGCGGCGTGTGCTTGAAGAGGTACGCCATCACCATCTTCTCGTCGGCGTCCTTCTTCAGCTCCAGCTCGATCCGCACATCGTCGGTCGAGAGATCGCGGACGTCGAGGAGCTGCGGGAGCTTGCGGCCGAGCACCACGTCGCCGATGCGCTCGACGAGCGCCGACTTGTTGACCGTGTAGGGCACGCTCGTGATGTAGATGGTCTTGCCGGTGCGCGAGGCCGGACCGGCCTCCCACGTCGCGCGCAGGCGGATGCTGCCGCTCCCCGTGCGGTAGATCTCCTTGATCTCGTCAGCGGAATTCAGGATGTGGCCCCCCGTCGGAAAGTCGGGGCCCTTCACCCAGCGGCACAGCTGCGCCGTGGACAGGTCGGGGTTGTCGAGCAGCTTGATGAGCGCCTGGCACACCTCCGTCAGGTTGTGCGGCGGGATGTTGGTGGCCATGCCGACGGCGATGCCGGTCGCGCCGTTGGCCAGCAGGTTGGGGATGCGCGACGGCAGCACCACCGGCTCGGTCTTCGTCCCGTCATAGTTCGGGCGGAACGGCACCGTCTCCTGCTCGATCTCCTGCAGGATCTCGTCCGCAATCCGCGCGAGACGGCATTCGGTGTAGCGCATCGCGGCCGCCGCGTCGCCGTCGAGCGATCCGAAGTTGCCGGACCCATCCACAACGGGATAGCGCAGGGCGAAGGGCTGCGCCATGCGGACCAGCGTCTCGTACAGCGCGGAGTCGCCGTGCGGGTGGTAGCTGCCCATGACATCGCCGACGACCTTGGCGCACTTGCGGTGCTTGGTGTCGGCGGTCAGGTTCTGCTGCCACATCGTGTAGAGGATGCGCCGCTGCACCGGCTTCAGCCCATCGCGCACGTCGGGCAGCGCCCGCGAGGTGATGACCGACAGCGCGTAGTTCAGGTACCGGCTCTGGGCCGCCTCGTGCAGCGACACGGCGCTCGACCCGTCGAACGGCGTCGACCCGCCGCCCCCGGGAGGCCCGGGAGGCGTCCCGCCATCGTTTGGAGTGCTGTCGGGGAGATCGAACAGGGAGGGTTCGGACTTTCGCTTCGCCACGGATCCCTACTGTATCGCAGCCGGGGGCATCACGCACAAAACACGAAGGACCCGAAGGCCACGAAGGGCATGAAGAAACACTTGGCATTCCCGGAGCGATGCTCGCGTGTGTGACGTGAAAGAGATTGGTACGTCTTCGTGTCCTTCGTGTCCTTCGTGTTTGTACGTACGTGTCAGTACGTGTCAGGGGATGAGCTTGCCCGGGTTCATGATGTTCTGCGGATCGAGGGCGCGCTTGATCGTTCGCATCACGTCGAGCGACGCGCCGTGCTCGGCCTCCAGGTACGGGAGCTTGCCGATGCCGACGCCATGCTCCCCCGTACAGGTGCCGCCGAAGCGCAGCGCGCGCTCCACGAGACGGCCGTTGAGCGCCTTGACGCGCGCCAGGTCCGACGGGTCCTCCAGATCCACCATGAAGATCAGATGGAAGTTGCCGTCCCCCGCGTGCCCCACGAGCGGCGCGACCACGCCCGACGCCGCCAGGTCCGCCTGCGTCTCGACGATGCACTCGGCGAGGTGGGCGATGGGGACGCAGATGTCGGTGGTCCAGGGTTTGGCGCCGGGCCGCGAGGCGATGGTCGCATAGAGCACGTTGTGCCGCGCCTCCCACAGCGTCGCGCGCTCCTCGGGGGTCGTCGTCCAGCGGAAGCCGGTGGCCCCGTGCTCGCCGGCGATCTCCTCGACCATACGCGCCTGCTCCTCGACGTTCGCCTGGCTCGGGCCGTGGAACTCGAAGAAGAGCGTGGGCGCGAGCGGGAAGTCGGTCTTCGAGAAGCGGTTGACGATCGCCAGCTGCGCCTCGTCGATGATCTCGATGCGCGCCACCGGAATGCCGAGCTGAATCGTCGTGATGACCGCGCGCGCGGCGCCCTCCATCGACGTGAACGGACACACCGCCGCCGCCACCGACTCGGGGCGGCCGTGCAGCCGGAGGGTCACCTCGGTGATGACGCCGAGCGTTCCCTCCGAGCCGACGAACAGGCGGGTCAGGTCGTACCCTGACGACGACTTGCGGGCGCGGCCGCCGGTGTGGATGACGCGGCCGTCCGCGAGCACCACCGTCAACCCCAGCACGTTCTCCCGCATCGTCCCGTACCGCACCGCCGTCGTCCCCGACGCGCGCGTCGCGGCCATGCCGCCGATCGTGGCGTCGGCGCCCGGGTCCACGGGGAACATCAGGCCGGTGTTCTTGAGCTGGGCGTTCAGGGCGCGGTGGGTGAGGCCGGCCTCGACGGTCACGTCCATGTCCTCGGCGCTCAGGCGGCAGAGGCGCGCCATCCGCGTCAGGTCGATGGTGACGCCGCCCGAGTAGGCGTGCACGTGCCCTTCGAGCGAGCTGCCCATGCCGAACGGGATGATCGGCGTCGCGTGCGCCGCGCAGCACGCCACGATCGCGCTCACCTCGGCGGTGGACACCGGGAAGGCGACGGCATCTGGCGGCGCGGGATCGTGCCACGACTCGCCGTGGCTGTGGTGCTCGCGCACGGCCGCCGCCGTGGACAGCCGATCACCCAATACAGCTCGGAGCGCATCTAGAACGAGGGACATAGATAGATAGGTAGATAGATTATCTGGTGAACTCGTGATGTGGTGACGTGGTGATTGGATGTTCGATGTGACGATCTTACTGACGACGGGTGCACCTATCTATTGATCTTCGGACACGCCGCCGCCGCGATCAGGCGCCGGCCATGGCCGCAGGTTGCGCGTTCCTGGCGGCGGCGCGTGGATGTATCTGCTGGAGCGACCTCTGCGCTCGCCGCCGCCGCCCAAGATCAGAAGATACATCCACGCCGGAGGCGCCGAGCATCTTCACATCGCCACATCCATCACCACATCACCACATCACGAGATCACCAGATGCCATGATCTACCGAACTATCTCCTCCGCCATGATGAGGCGGTCGACGCGGAAGCGATCATTGCCCACCGGCTTGAGCAGCACGAGGTTGGCGGGCTGGGCCGGACCGATCGTGGCGGCCGTACGGGACGCAAAGTCCGGCAGCGTGACGACATCGCCGATCTTGAGGGCGGGGGACCAGATGGGTGTGGCCCAGAGGTCGCTGCCGTCGATCTCCTCCAGCCCGCCAAAGGTGCTCAGGTCGCCCCACTCGTCGATCCGCTTCACGATCACGATCGTGCGCTGTCCCTCCACCGGGCGCACCGTGCGGGTGCCCGTAATCCCGATGTCGGCGCGGAACGGCGCCACGCCGTTGCCCATGACCACGGTGGCGCGGCGGATCAACTGGTAGAGCACGCTCGACCCGTTGAAGGGCAGCGATTCGTAACGATCGGGGCTGGCGGCCTCGGCGCGCCCGGTGGCCAGGGCGTCGAGGGCCGAGACGAGCAGGACGAAGTTCAGGCGCACGAGGTGCGTATCGTGGTCGGGGCCCGGCCACGGGCCGGTCTCGACGAGCACCACGGGCGTGCCCCACTTCGTGATGTTGTCCCCGAACGCGCGCGGCTCGAACTCATCGTCGTACTTGCCGATGCGGCCGGCGGCGAGCGGTTCGATGCTGTCGCGCATCACGCCGGCCACCTTCTTCGCGAGGAGGCGGCCGGGATTGTCGCTGCGGGCCTCGTCGAACGACACAGCCAGCAGTGAGATCGAGGCCGGCTGGCCGGTGCCGGCGACCGACGTGCGCCACCCCTGGTTGTGCAGGTTGAAGCCGAGGCGCGGGTTGAGCTGGTCGCGCAGGTCCTTCAGCAGGCGCCCCTCCGGCGTCTGAAGCATCAGCGCATCCCGGTTGATGTCGATGCCCTGCAGGTTGCGGCGCTGGAAGCGCTCGGCGCCGTCGGGGTTGAGCATCGGCACCATGTGGATGGTGAGGGCGTCGAGCATGCGCGCCACCGCCGGCTCGTCGCGGCGCATGTGGAAGAAGGCGATCAGGTCGAACAGCGCGCGCGTGGCGGTCGGCTCGTCGCCGTGCATCTGCGACCACATCAGCACGTGGAACGGCCCGCGCCCGAACGCCAGATGGCGAATCGCGCGCCCCTCGTTGGAGGCGCCGAGCGTGGCGAGGGTGAAGAACCCGGGGTCGGAAGCCGCCACGCGCTGCAGGCGCGTGTCCACCTCGGCGTGGGTGATGAGCGGCGGCCTCGGCAGATCCACATGGTGGCCGTCCCACCACGACGCCAGCCCCTCGGTGGTGAACCCCGCCTCCTGCGCCCGCGCCTCAGGCGCCGAACCGTTCGACAGCACCCACAGCAAGGCCACCGCACCCACCGCAACCCAACGCACCCGAGACACTCTCGCCATGAATTTCACCGTTCACGTACGAAACACGAAGGACACGTCCGCGATCAGCGTGTTGATACGTGATCAGCGCGACTCGGCGCGCGGCGGGCGGGCGGACTCGGCGCGCGAGGCCACCAGGAACAGCAGGCCGCCCACGATGAACGCGGCGGCGCCCCGGAGCAGCTGGTCGGGCGTGGCGCCCCAGAGGATGCCGAGCGACACGATCAGGGCGATCACCGGCACAATCGCGCCGCCGGCGACGACGAACGTGGCGTCGGCGACGGTGGCCTCGCGGCCGGGACGCCGCAGCGCCAGCGTGGCGAGGCAGGTCGTCGCGTAGATGAAGAGCCGCGCCACGGCGCTGACCGCCGCCAGCAGCACGAAGGACCCGCTCAGCGCGAGCGCCAGCGTGACCGTTGAGGAGAAGACGATGGCGTTGACGGGCGTCCGCCAGACCGGATGCACGCGCGCGAACCACGCGGGGAGGTCGCCGTTCTCGCCAAGCGCAAAGATCGTGCGCGACGAGGAAATCACCTGCCCGGCGCAGTTGCCGGTCATCGAGATGGCCGCGCCGCTGCTGATGAGCAGCGCGCCCGCCGCGCCAAGGGCGAGCGCCGCCGCGTCGGCGAGCGGCGTGGCGCTCTCCGCGAGGCCGGGCAGCGTGCCCGTGGAGACGATCGATACCATCGTGTAGATCACCATCACCACGGTGATCGTGGCCACCATCGCAAAGGGCACGTGCCTGCGCGGGTCGGACGCCTCCCCCGCCGGGATGCCAATCACCTCGAATCCGCCGTAGGCGAAGATCAGGATCAGGGCGGTCTGCCCGAACTGGGGGGCCGTCACCTCGGGCCACGGCTGGAAGTTCCCGGGGCTGATGTACCAGATCCCCACGACGATGAAGAGGACGAGCGGCACCAGCTTGGCGACCGTGAGGACGTTCACGACCCACGCGCCCTGCCTCACGCCGCGGATGTTGATCCACGAGAGCACGGCGGTGAGCCCGATGAAGAGCGCCGCCTTGGGCGCCCCCCCGGCCAGCGACGGCCAGTAGAACGCCAGCGCGAGCGCGAGGCCGTTCATCACCGACGCCCAGCTCGCCACCCGGGTGAACCACATCATCCACCCGACCTCGAAGCCGACGAACCGGCCGAACGCGGCGCGCGCCGGCACGATCGGCCCGCCGGTGCTGTCGAAGCGGCTGCCGACCTCCGCGAAGCACAAGCCGATGAGCATGCAGGTCAGGCCGACGAAGATGAAGACGCCGGGTCCCCAGGCGCCGACCTGCGCGGCGACGGCCGCGGGCAGCAGGAAGATGCCGCTGCCCACCACTTGATTGATGCCGATGGCCGTCAGATCCCATCGGCCGAGCTCGCGACGCAGCGCCGGCGTGGTCATCGCGTGACACTCTTACATGAAACGGGATCGGCCGATCGGGAAATTCAGGAGGGGCGGCTCGCCGGCGGCGCGTCAGCGACGGGCGCGCAGGATTTCCTGGGCGCGCAGTCCGAGCGTCTCCGGGCTGAACGGCTTCATCAGCAGGTTGCCCGCGTTCGGCCCGCGGGGATCGAGGCTCGCGCCGGCGCGATCGGGATGGCCGGACACGAAGAGCACGGCCATCTCGGGCCGGATCGGCGCCACGGCCGCCGCCAGATCCACGCCGCTCATCTGCGGCATCACGACGTCGGTGATGAGCAGGTCGATGTCGGCGCCGTACTGCCGGCAGATCTCGAGCGCTTCGCCACCATGCCGGGCCTCGAGCACGGTGAAGCCGCGCCGGCGCAGTTCGTTGCCCAGCAGGCGGCGGACGGCGCGGTCGTCCTCCGCGAGCAGCACCACGCCGCTGGCCGGCGTCCGGACGGCCGTGGACCGCTCCCGCGACGCGGGCGGCTCGCCCGGGCGGGTCGCCTCGTCCAGGTCCACCCGCGGGAACGAGAGCCGGAACGTGGCGCCCCGCCCAGGCTCGCTCTCGACGGCGATGTGGCCGTTGCTCTGCAGGACGATGCCCTGCACCATCGCGAGGCCGAGGCCCGTGCCCTGCTCGGCCTCCTTCGTCGTGAAGAACGGTTCGAACATGCGCAGGCGCACCTCGGGCGGAATGCCGGCGCCGGTATCGGTGACCGTCAACTGCACGTGCGGTCCCGGCACGGCATCGAGGTGCTCGTCGCCGAGCTCCACGTTCGCGGTCGCGATGGTGATGCGCCCGCCGGACGGCATCGCGTCGCGCGCATTGACGACAAGATTCATCAGCACCTGGCCGATCTGCGCGGCGTCGGCGCGGATCAGGCCGAGGTCACGCGCCAGGGCCACCTCGATCGCCACGTCCTCGCCGGCGAGGCGCTGGAGCAGCTCGCGCATGTTCGTAATCGTGACGTTCAGGTCGATCGCCTGCGTCACGCTCGCCTGCCGCCGGCTGAACGTCAGCAGCTGCTGCGTCAGCGACGAGGCGCGCTCGGCCGCCAGGCGGATCTCCTCGGCCGACTGACGCAGGGGATGCCCGGGACCGAGCCCCTCGATCAGATCGTCGCTGTAGCCGAGCAGCACCGTGATCAGGTTGTTGAAGTCGTGCGCGACGCCGGTGGAGAGGCGGCCGACGGCTTCCATCTTCTGGGCCTGCCGGAGCTGCGCCTCCAGGTGCTCCCGCTCGCTCGTGTTGCGCGCGAGCGTCTCGATGCCGGTGACCGCGCCGTCACTCGACAGGACGCGGGCGCGCGCCTCCACCGGCACCTTCTCGCCACGGCGGGTGATGAGGTCGGCGCGGAAGGTGCGCGGCAGCGCATCGGCGCCTTCGTGGAGCATGCGCTCGATGGTGTCGAGGTAATCGCTGCTCAACAGCCACGCGGGGTCGAGGACCCGCAACTCGTCGCGCGTGTACCCCGTCGCCTGCTCGCCCGCCCGGTTCAACGAGGCAATCCGGCCACGACGGTCGTGCAGGACCATGATGTCGGTGGCGTGGTCGAAGAGGTCGGCCAGCCGCACCTTGAGCGCCGCCTCTCGGTCGAGGGCGTGCCGGAGCAGGCGATCCTGCCCATGGCTCCGTTGATACGCGTACCCCAGCCCGCCCACGGCGGCCAGGGCAATGGCCACCGCCAGCCACCCCGGCCAGCTCAGCCCGCCGCCCCCGAACGGCGGACCCGCCACCACCACGATGTCCCTGTCGTCGCGCAGGAGCAGGCGGAACGATCGCGGCACCCGATCCGCGTCCACGACGACGGAGGCAATCCCGGTGACGCGGAGCCGGCTGCCTGGGTGCAGGTCCTCGGCGAGCGTGCCGGCGTGCGTCAGCAGGACCTGCGCGTTGAACAGCAGGTCATCGGCCTGCAGCACGAACGTGTGCTCCTCGCGTCCGCGCTCGCCCGAGACCAGCACGGCCTCGGTGACCACCAGCTCGGCGTCGAGCGATCCGCTCAGCAGTTCCGGCAGCGTCGCGCTGCGTGGCGTGGGCGCCGGCCCCGGGCCGAGGCGGCGGAACACCGCGTCCTCGAGGTACGGCGCGAACTCGTCCACCGCGGGGTACCCGGTGGCCTCGACCCGATCGCCCACCTCGACGACCTCCGGCCCGTCGGTTTCGACGTACACCGCCCCGGTGTCGTCACGGAGATACAGCGACCGTCCGGGCCGCTGGCGGGTGACGATCCCGGTGAGCGTGACCCGCCGCGTCAGCGTCCCGCGCGCGGACTCCCGCGGCAGCGCGGCGATACCGAGTCGCGGCACCTGGCCGGCCGGCACCGGCGGCTCGACGACCCGCGCGGCGGCCGCCGCGCCCAGCAGCTGGCGTGCGGCGCTCTGCGGCTCGCCCTCGGGCGGCACGAGCATGCCGCGCACTTCGACGACGGCGTCCACATCGAAGGGGGCGCCGCCGGCCAGATCGGCATCGAGCGCGCCGCCCTCCGTCATGATCGTGACCCGCGTGCCCTCGCCGCGCAGCTCCGCGCGCCGCACGACGCCGCGCGCGACGACGAGCCGCGCATCCAGCGCTCCCGCCCGGACGCCGCTCCACACGAGCGGGCGCGGCGGGACCTCGGAAGCGCGGCCGACCACCTCGACTTCCGAGGCGGCGATCGACGGCCCGCGCGCGGCGATCACCAGCTGGCCGTCGACGCGCACCACATCCCCGGGCGTGGCCGCCACCTCGCCCACCGGCAGGACCACCATCCCCGCCGTCCCATCATCGACGAACACGAGGTTGCGCGAGGCATCCACGTGCGTCACGGTGGCACGGAGCGAGACGGACAGGGGCACGCCCTGATCGCGGGCGGCCACCGCGCGCATCTCGGCGGCGGTGCGCGGCGGCGCCTGCGCGTGCAGGGAGACGGGCGCGAGCAGGACGAGGGCCAGCAGCGTCCGCCGCGCGGCGCGACGACACGCGCCGGAGGCAAACGTTCGGGGCGAGGGCTCGGGTGGCACGGACGCGGTGCGCTCGGGAAGGGAGGTCCGTCCCGGTTGTATCATGATTCCGGTATGGGCACCACCGCACGCGACGAGCGTCGACAGACACTGCCGGGCCACGTCTACACCGACCCCGCGTGGTTCGACGCCGAGATGGCCCGCGTATTTCGCGCGATGTGGGTCGTCGTGGCGCGCGGCGACGAGATCGCGGCCCCCGGCGACTTCCTGGTTCGCGAGATCGCCGGCGACAGCCTGATCCTCGTGCGCGGCCAGGACGGGCGTGTCCGCGCGTTTCACAACGTGTGCCGCCACCGCGGGACGCGGCTCTGCCTCGGCGAGGGCGGCCACGCGGCCGGGAGCCTGCAGTGCCCGTATCACGCCTGGACGTACGACCTCACGGGCCGGCTGATCGGCGCGCCGCACATGGACGAGGTGGAGGGCTTCCGCCGTGACGACCATCCGCTGCACCCCGTCGCCTGCGAGACGTGGGGCGGCCTCCTCTTCGTCCACACCGGACGCGACCCGGCGCCGCTGGCCTCCCAGCTCGGCGGCCTGCCCGCACGCTTCGCCCCCTGGGGACTCGAGGATCTCCGCCTCGTGCGGCGCGAGACGTACCACGTCAAGGCCAACTGGAAGCTGATCGTCCAGAACTACAACGAGTGCCTGCACTGCCCGGTGATCCATCCGATGCTCAACCGGATGCACCACTACCTCGGCGCCGAGAACGTGCCGACGACCGGCACGTACTGCGGCGGCGCGATGGGCTTCCGCGAGGGCGTCGAGACGCTCAGCACCGACGGCCGGCGGCGGCGCGCGTACCTGCCGGGGCTCCGGGCGGCCGAGCGCGCCCGGGTCGACTACTTCGCGATCTACCCGAACCTGCTGCTCACGCTGCATCCCGACTACGTGATGACCGTGACGATCCGGCCGCGGTCCCCCCTCGAGACGGACCTCGTGGCGGATTTCCTGTTTCACCCGGAGGAAATCGCGAAGCCGGACTTCGTCTTCGAGGATGCGGTGGCGTTCTGGGATGGCACGAACCGGGAGGACTGGGCGATCTCCGAGCAGTCGCAGCTCGGCATCGCCTCACGTGCCTACACCCCGGGACCCTACTCGGCGCGCGAAGCGCAGCTCTGGGAGTTCGATCAGTGGGTGGTGGGGAAGGTAGATAGATCGACAGATGACATCTCGTGATCTCGTGATGTGGTGATCTGGTGATGGGATGTCAGATGTTCAGATCTTGATGGGGACGGGCACATCTATCTGGTGATCTGGATCTGGTGATCTGGATCTGGCGATCTGGATCTGGCGATCTGGATCTCGCGATCTTGCGATCTTCTGATCTCGTGATCTTTTGATCTCGTGATCTATCTTGTGATCTGGTGACCGATCCACCCGGCGTAGAGTTCGGGGCGGCGGTGGCGCAGGAACAGTTGCCGCGCGTGCGACGTCGCGCATTGCGCCAGATCGACCTCCGTCACCAGCAGTGCGTCCTCGCCGAGCGGTGCGCGGGCGGTGACGATGCCGTTCGGGTCGCAGACGAACGACTCGCCGGCGAAGTCCAGGCACTCTTCCTTCCCCACCCGGTTGCAGAGCGCCACGTGGTAGCCGTTCTGGAACGCGGCCACGCGCATCTCGCCCTCGTACAGCCCCTCGGGCCACTCGCCGACCGCGCCCGCCTGCGGCACGATGACCAGATCCGCGCCGGCCACGCCGAGCGCGCGCATGTACTCCGGGAAGTGCCGGTCGTAGCAGATGGCGACGCCGATCCGGCCCGCGCGCGTGTCGTACACCGGGGCCCCCGTGTCGCCTGGCGTGTAGTACCCCTGCTCGTGGAAGCACGCGTACTCGGTGATGTGCACCATCCGCGTCACGCCGAGCAGCGTCCCGTCCGCGTCGATCACCGGCGAGCTGTCGTACGCCGCGTCCCCGTCCCGCTCGAACAGGTTCAGCACCACGACGATGCCGAGCTCGCGGGCGCGGGCCTGGAAGGCGCGCACGGTGGGGCCGTCGATCGGCTCGGCCAACTCGTGCGGGCGGGCGGCGGCCGGGCGTTGCGGGTAGAACCACTCGAAGGCGAGTTCGGCGTAGCACGCGAGCGCCGCGCCCTGCCGCGCCGCGGCCTCGAGCGCGGCGAGCCCGCGGGCCACGTTCGCGGCCTTGTCGTGTGTGGCATGCTGCTGAATCAGGGCGATCTTCATCGCCCTGAATGTACTCCGGGTGCGGCCGCGGGAGATCCATGATTGTCACACTGGCAGGCGGCCTCGGCCTGTTCCTCCTCGGAATGGTGCTGATGACCGACGGCCTCAAGGCCGCGGCGGGAAACCAGCTGCGCGCGACGCTCGCCCACCTGACGGGCGGTGCGGGCCGCGCGGTGCTGACCGGTGTCGTCATCACGGCGCTCGTGCAGTCGTCGAGCGCCACCGTGGTGGCGACCATCGGCTTCGTCAGCGCGGGGCTGCTCACGTTCCCGCGCGCCGCCGGCCTCATCCTGGGCGCCAGCCTCGGCACGACGAGCACCGGCTGGCTCGTGGCGGTCGTCGGGCTGAAGCTGAGCCTTGGCGCCGCCGCACTGCCCTTCGTCGGCCTCGGCGCGCTCCTGCGCCTGCTCGGGCGCGGCCGGTGGGCGGCCATCGGACTGGCGATCGCGGGCTTCGGGCTGGTGTTTTTTGCCGTCTCGCTGCTCGAGGAGGGCATGGCCACGCTCGCCACGCGGTTCGATCCCGCGACGCTCCCCGGGACCTCCATCGGCGGCCGGACCGGGCTCGTGGCCATCGGCGTCGCGATGACGGTGGTGATGCAGTCGTCCAGCGCGGCGATGGCGACGACGTTGACGGCCTTCCATGCGGGCACGATCGGCCTCGCGCAAGGCGCCTCCCTGGTGATTGGCCAGAGCATCGGCACCACCGTCACCGCCGGGCTGGCGGCCGTCGGTGCGTCGGTGCCGGCCAGACGCACGGCGCTCGTCCACGTGATCTTCAACGTCATCGCGGGCGTCGTCGCGTTCCTCGTGCTCCCTCTCTTCCTGGCCGCCGCAGACCTCGCCAACGCGGGCCGCGAGACGATGGCGCTCCCGGTGTTTCACACCGTGTTTACCGGGACGGCAGTGGCACTGGTGCTGCCGTTCATCGGCACGCTGACCCGCGTCGTGACGCGCCTGCTGCCCGAGCGCAGCGTCGCGCCGACGCGCCATCTGGACGACTCGGTGGCGGAGGTCCCGGCCGTGGCCGTGGAGGCGGCGCGGCGCGCGACCGCCGATGTCGCGGCGCGCGTCATCGCGCTGCTGCCGGGCGGCCTGCCGGCCGACACCGCTCGGCCGGCGCGCGTGGCCGAGGCCGACGACGCGCTCATCGCGATCCGCCACTTCCTGGCGCGCGTACGGACGTCCGCCGACACGCCGCACGAGCACCTCCGCCATCAATCGGTGCTCCACGCCGTGGATCACCTCGAGCGGCTGCTCGAGGAGATGGAGGAGCGCGAGGTGCAGGCGGGTGGCGACGCCGACGTGGAAGGCGTCTGGCGGGAAGCGGCGCCCCTGCTCTATGCGGCGCGTGTCTGGGTGGCGGGCGCGGTCGAGACGTTCGACGCCGCGCCGCTCGGGTTGCTGGCCGAGGACGTGCGGATCCGGCGACAGGCGCACCGGCGCACGGTCCTGGCGGATGCGGCACGCGGCCTCATGGATCCCGACCAGGCGCTGGCGCGCGTGGACGCGATGCGGCGCGCCGACCGCCTGCTGCACCACGCCTGGCGCGCCATCGCCCACCTCTCGGGCAACGGCGCCTGATCACGGACACACACGCGTGATCACGAACGAACACGCTGGTCACGTACAAACACGAAGCACACGAAGGCCACGAAGGAGCTCTTCGGGTCTCTGGCTGTGCGACAGATTGTTGAAGTGCGTCAGTACTCGGCCGCGGCGCGACGCGCACCTGTTCCGCCGAGTGCAGTCCCCACACTGAGCAAAGACAAGAACGCGAGCCTTCGTGGCCTTCGTGTGCTTCGTGTTTTGTACGTGATCAGCGAGACCGGCGGGCGTCGATGAATGACTTCACGCCGAGCGCCACGTAGGCGGCCAGCACCGCCGCCGTCAGGAACTGCGCCATCACCGCGGGGCGCGCGAAGAGCCCCTCGCTCATGGCCGGGCCGAGGCGGCTCAGCGTGCCGATCAGCCCGATGAGCGCCAGGGCCACCGCCGCGTGGATGGCGTGCTTGCGCGCCGCCTCCGCCCGCGCGACCAGCGCCAGGGCGATGAAGACCACACCGAAGAACGCGGGAATCAGGGCCGTGACGCTCGTCCGCCCGGTCAGGTAGTAGCTGCCGAGGCCGATGACGACCAGGAGGATGCCAACGAAGCGTGTGGTGACAGGCATGAGGGGATTCTAGATCGGGAACGATATCTGGTGATCTCGTGATGTGGTGATGTGGCGATCTGATGTGAGATCTGACGATCCCCCGGAGAGCTGGCGCGCCGCATCTATCTGGTGATCCCCCTGGAGCTGGCGCTCCAGATCTAGCTGGTGATCTCCCCCGGCTCGCGCGCCGCATCTATCTGGTGATCCCCTGGAGCTGGCGCTCCAGATCTAGCTGGTGATCTCTCGCGGCTGGCGCCCCACACCTATCCGGCGGTCCGAAACCACGACTACCCACCACCCACCACCC
>JAUXWO010000085.1 GCA_030680175.1 Vicinamibacterales bacterium | reverse complement strand
CCGGCGAGGGGCCCGTGCTGCTGCTGCAGCCGCGCCGGGTGGCCGCGCGCGCCATCGCGCGGCGCATCGCCGGCGAGCGCGGCTGGACGCTCGGCCAGGAGGTGGGCTGGCAGGTCCGCTTCGAGCGCCGCTTCACCGCCGACACCCGCCTCCTCGTCGTCACCGAAGGCATCCTGACGGCGCGGCTCCAGCAGGACCCCCTGCTCGAGGGCTTCCACACCATCATCCTCGACGAGTTCCACGAGCGCAGCCTGCACGCGGATCTCGGGCTCGCACTGGCGCGGCAGGCGTGGCTGGCCCGCGACGACCTCAGGATCGTGGTGATGTCGGCCACGCTCGACACCGCACAGGTGTCCGCGTTCCTCGGCGGCTGCCCCGTGATCGCCGTGCCGGGCGCGCCGCACCCGGTCACCATCGACTACGCGCCGGGCGAGTCCGTCGCCGCCGCGGTCGGCGTACTCGCGGGCGAAGGGCGCAGCCAGATCCTCTGCTTCCTTCCGGGCGCCCGCGAGATCGCGCGGGCCGCAGCCGATCTCGCCCCGATGGCCCACGCGCAGGGGATCGAAGTCGCGATCCTGCACGGCGGCCTCGACAGCGATGCGCAGGACGCCGTGCTGCGGCCGGCCGACCACCGGCGCGTCACGCTCGCCACCAACATCGCGGAGACGTCGCTCACGGTGCCGGGCGTCTCCCTCGTGATCGACACGGGCCTCCACAAGGTGGCGCGCTACGACGCGGATCGCGGCGTGGATACGCTGACGACGGAGCGCGTGCCGATGGATGCGGCGGATCAGCGCGCGGGCCGCGCGGGACGGCTGGGGCCTGGACGCGTCAGGCGGCTCTGGGACGCGCGCGACCGGCTTCGCCCGCACCGCGAACCCGAGATCGCGCGCGTGGATCTGGCGGGCCCCGTCCTCGAGATCCTGGCGTGGGGCGCGAACCCGCGCACGTTCGACTGGTTCGATGCGCCCGCGCCCGATCGGATTGATGCCGCGCTCGCCCTGCTCGCGCGCCTCGGCGCGATAGACAACGAGGCGGCGCCGTCCATCACGGCGCTCGGACGCCGGATTGCCCGGCTGCCGCTGCATCCGCGGCTCGGACGGCTGCTGCTCGCCGCCGACGGCGCCCAGGAGGCGGCCCTCGCGTGCGCGCTGCTCTCCGAGGCGGGCCGCGTGGACCCGCGCGGTGTCTCCACCTCGTGCGACCTGCTCCCGCTCATCGATACGCCGTCGCGCCTGCCGGGACACGTGCAGCAGACCGCGCGCGCCCTGGCCCACTCCGCGCGCGAGACGGGCCGCACGCTCGCGGACGGCGACGGCGACACGCGCCTGCGCCGCGCGATCCTCGCCGCGTTTCCCGATCGCCTGGCGCGCCGCCGCGAGCCCGGCGGCGACCTCGTGACCCTCGCATCCGGCCACGGCGGACGCCTGGCGCGCGAGTCGGGCGTACGCGACGGGGAGTTCCTCGTGGCGCTCGACGTGCGCGGAGGACGACGGGATGGCCATAGCGAGGCGCTCGTCACGCTGGCCAGCCGCGTCGAGCGTGAGTGGCTCGTCCCGACGAGCCGTGTCGTGGAGCATCGGTTCGACGCGGAGGCCGGGGTCGTGAAGGCGGCGCGGCTCGACCGGATCGACGCTTTCGTCGTCAGCGAACACAACGTCGCACCGGATCCCGTCGAGGCCGCGCGCCTGCTCGCCGAGGCCTGGAAGACACGGACGCCCGATGCCCGATCCGCCGTGCTCCTCGCGCGCCTCCGCTTCGCCGGCCTGCCGGTGGATCTCGACGATCTCCTGATCACCGCCGCCTCCAGCGTGCGCCGCCTCGATCAGATCGACCTGAGCGCCGCGTTGCCGTACGCGGTCATGCAGGAGCTCGACCGGCGCGCGCCGGCGATGCTGCCCGTCCCAAGCGGCCGCAGCACGCCGCTCACCTATCACGAGGACGGCATCGTCTCCGCCTCGGTCAAGCTGCAGGAGCTCTTCGGTCTGGCGGAGACCCCTCGCATCGGCCCCGGCCGCGTGCCCGTCGTCTTTCACCTGCTCGCGCCGAATGGCCGGCCGGTGCAGACGACACAGGATCTGAAGAGCTTCTGGGCGCGCACGTATCCGGAGGTGCGGCGGGAGCTGCGCGGACGGTATCCGAAGCACCCGTGGCCGGAGGACCCGTGGACGGCCACGCCGACGCATCGCACGACGCGCCGGCCGCGCTGACGCGGCCGTGATGGCGGGTCCGCTCAGCGCGCGGATGTGCCGGCGAACCGGAGCGGGTCGAAGAGGGCAATCGGGTGCGCGGTCGTGCCGGCGGTCGCCAGGTCCGCGAGGATCTCGCCGACGACGCTCGCGAACTTGAAGCCGTGCCCTGAACAGGGCGAGGCGAGGATCACCTGCGGGTGGCGCGGGTGAGGGCCAATCACGAAGTGATGATCCGGCGTCAGCGTGTACATGCACGTGGTGGCCGCCCGCAGCTCACCCCCCGCCAGCGACGGAATCACGTCAGCGATCGCCTCGCGCATCATCGTCACCTCGCTGGCGTGCACCTCGCGATCGATCGTCTGCGGCGTGCAGCGCGTGCCGCGTCCCGTCCGGAAGAACGCGACCTTCACCCCGTCGGGCAGGCCGTCCTGCGCCGGGAACCCGTAGACCTGCACACCCGCACCGTGATCCCAGACATAGACGGGAAAGCGATCCGGGGTGAAGGGGGCCGTGCCCCCGACGGGATCCAACCAGAACAACACCTGGCGCTCGACCTCGAGCGGCAGCTGCGGCAACGCGAAGAGGTCCGGCGCCCACGCGCCTGGCGCCAGCACAAGACGCCCCGCGGCGTGTGTCTCTTGCTGCGTCTGCACCTCGACGCCATCGCCGCCCGCCAGCACGGTCCATCCGGTGACGCGCTCCCCGAACCTGAGATCCGCCCCGTGCGAGGCGGCCACGGCGAGATGGGCCTGGACGCACGCCTCCGGCCGCAGCACCCCGGCGTGCGGCTCGAACACGCCCACCAGGTCCGGCGCGGGCGTGAAGGTCGGGAACCGCCGTTGCAGCGCCCCGGCGTCCAGCGTCTCGTGCGGCAGGTCGTGCAGGCGCGCACTCTCGAGCGTGCCGCGCACGACCTCGCTGTCCGGCCGCCCCACCATCAGGCCGCCGGTCACCGTGAGGAGGCGCGTGCCGGTCTCGCGCTCGAGGTCCCCCCACAGCGCGTACGCGCGGCGGAGCAGCGGGACGTACGACGGATGCTCGAAGTACGCGAGCCGGATGACCCGCGAGTGGCCGTGGCTGGACCCCTGGTCGTGGGCGGGCTGGTACTGCTCGAGCCCCAGCACCCGCTGTCCACGCGCGGCCAGATGCGCCGCCGCGGCGCTCCCCATCGCGCCGAGACCGACGACGATGACGTCGAAGGGGCGCGCGGCGGCCGTCATCCCATCTTCCGGAGGATCAGGCACTTCAGGTAGTACGTCTCCGGCACGCCAAGCAGCACGGGGTGATCGCGGCCCTGCATCCGCTTCTCGACGACGGTGACCGGGCTGTGGCTGTCGACGCTGGCCTCGTAGATCACCTGCGCGAACATCGCCTCGTCGACGTTGTACGAACAGGAGCACGTGACGAGAAAGCCGCCCGGCTTCAGCAGGCGCAGCGCGCGCAGGTTGATCTCCTTGTAGCCGGAGATCGCCTTGACGATCGATGCCTTGCTCTTGGCGAACGCCGGCGGGTCCAGCACGATGGTGTCGTAGCGCTGATTGTCGCGTTCGAGCCGGCGGAGCTCGTCGAACACGTTGGCCTCGCGCGCCTCGACGTTCGTGCGGCCGTTCTTCGCCGCGTTGGCGGTGATGCGCGCCACCGCATCGGCCGAGATGTCCACGGCCTCCACGGTCGTCGCCTGCGGCGCGAGGCTCAGCGCGAAGCCGCCGTTGTAGCTGAACGCATCGAGCACGCGGCCGTGCGCATAGCGCGCGGCGGCCTCGCGGTTCTCGCGCTGGTCGAGGAAGAGCCCCGTCTTCTGCCCCTTCCACGGGTCCACGTCGTACTCGACGGTGCCCTCGCGCACGGGAATGCGCTCGGGCACGTCGCCGGCCAGCAGTTCGACCGTCTGCTCCAGCCCCTCGAGCTGGCGCACCTTCGGGTCGTTGCGTGCGAGCACGCCGGCCGCGCCGGTGAGCTCCATCAGCAACGGCACGATCACTGGCGTCAGCCGGTCCATGCCCTGCGACAGTGCCTGCAGCACCAGCCGGTCGGCGTAGCGGTCCACGATCAGCGAGGGCAGCAGGTCCGCCTCGGCGTGGACGAGACGGTACGCGGTGGCGTCGATCCCGAGCGACTCGCGGAACCCGATCGCCGTCGCCAGCCGCGCGCGCCAGAACGCCTCGTCGATCGGCACGTCCTCGCGCGAGATCATCCGCAGCGTGATCTGGGATCGATCGCTGAAGAGGGCCCAGCCCATCGCCTTCCCGCGGGGCCCCTTCACCCGCACGACGGCGCCAGGCTCCGCCTCGGCGCTCACGACGTCCGATCGATAGATCCAGGGGTGGCCGAGACGGACGCGCTCTTCGCCGCGTATGGACAGGGAGGCAGACGGGGTACTCACCTCCCTATAGTACAATCGGTGCCGATGCGAATCGCGCTGGGCGCCGATCACGCCGGATTCGAGCTGAAGGACGCGCTGAAGCGCCTGCTCGACGGCATGGGCCTCGCCCACCACGACTTCGGCACCGACGGCCCGGGGTCGGTCGACTACCCCGACTTCGCCGCCGCCGTCGCCAAGGGCGTCTCCGAGGGCGCGTTCGATCGCGGCATCCTCGTCTGCGGCAGCGGGATCGGCATGGCCATCGCGGCCAACAAGGTGCCGGGCGTGCGCGCGGCCGCCATCGCCGATGCCGAAAGCGCGCGCCTCTCGCGCGAGCACAACGACCTGAACGTCCTCGCCCTTGGCGCGCGACTCACATCACCGGATCTCGCCGAGGCGATCGTGCGATCGTTTCTCGACACGGCATTCGCCGGCGGCCGTCACACCGGCCGCGTCGAGAAGATCCACAAGCTCGAACCGGGTACGTAGATTCTGCACTCCCGCCCCGTTGCGATCTTTGGGCGCACGCCCTCCCCGCTTTCCCGTTGCGAGCCCGAAGACGACGATGCTAGCGTCGTCGATGTCATGCCCGCGGACACCCGCGACGACCGGCTCGGCGCGATCGAATCGCGACTCGACAGCTTCGAGGGTCGCGTCCAGGAGGACTTCGACTGGGTCCGTTCGGAGTTCGACTGGATGCATGCCGAGTTCGGCTGGGTGCATGCGGAGTTCAACCGGGTGCATGCGCAGTTCGACTGGGTCCGCGCGGAGTTCGGCAAGGTCCGCCAGGAGATCCGCGCGGGCGACGAGGAGACGCGGCGCCTGATGCGCGCCCTCCACGAGGACCTCGTCGAACGGATCAAGACGCTGGGCGAGACTCGATAGTACAATCGCGCGCATGACCCCATCGCCGCTTGCCCTCCTCCAGCGCACGCTGGCCGACTTCGACCCCGAGATTGCCGCCGCCATCCGTCACGAGACCGAGCGCCAGGCCTCGGGCCTCGAGCTCATCGCGTCCGAAAACTTCGTCAGCAGCGCCGTGCTCGAAGCCGTGGGCTCGGTGATGACGAACAAGTATGCGGAGGGCTACCCCGGCAAGCGCTACTACGGCGGCTGCGAGTACGTGGACGTGGCCGAGTCCCTCGCCATCTCGCGGGCCAAGGCGCTCTTCGGCGCCGAGCACGCCAACGTCCAGCCGCATTCCGGCGCGCAGGCCAACATGGCCGCCTACTTCACGCTGATCAAGCCGGGCGACACGGTCCTCGGCATGAACCTCGCGCATGGCGGCCACCTCACGCACGGCCACCCGCTCAACTTCTCGGGCCAGCTCTACACCATCGTCCCCTACGGCGTGCGCCAGGACGATGAGCGGATCGACTACGACGAGATGGCGCGGCTCGCGGAGACGCACAAGCCGAAGCTGATCATGGTCGGCGCGAGCGCCTATCCCCGCACCATCGACTTCGCGCGCTTCCGCGAGGTGGCCACGCGCGTGGGCGCCGCGATGGTCGTGGACATGGCGCACATCGCGGGCCTCGTCGCCGGCGGCCAGCATCCGAACCCCGTGCCGCACGCCGACATCGTGACGACGACGACGCACAAGACGCTCCGCGGCCCGCGCGCCGGCCTGGTGTTGAGCCGCGCGCAGTATGCCAAGGACGTCGACCGCTCGGTGTTCCCCGGCATGCAGGGCGGCCCGCTGATGCACGTGATCGCCGCCAAGGCGGTCTGCTTCAAGGAAGCCATGGAGCCCGCCTTCGCCGACTACCAGCGCCGTATCGTCGCCAACGCGAAACGACTCGCGACGGCGGTGGCCGCGCAGGGTTTCCGCATCGTGAGCGGCGGCACCGACAACCACCTGATGCTCGTGGACGTGTTCTCGAAGGGCATCACCGGCAAGGCGGCGGAGGCGGCGCTCGGCAAGGCGGGCATCACCGTGAACAAGAACGCCATCCCGTTCGACACGAACCCGCCGATGGTGGCGAGCGGCGTGCGCCTCGGCACGCCCGCCGTCACGACGCGCGGCATGGGCGAGACGGAGATGGACCGGATCGCGGAGTTCATCGGGCGGGCCCTGGCCACGCCGGAGGACGACCGCGCGCTGGCGATGGTGAAGGCCGAGGTCGATCAGTTGTGCCGGACGTTCCCGCTGTACCCCGAGCGGCTGACCTAGTCGCGGCCGTCGAGGCGGCGCTCTCCGACACGGGCCCCCTGGCGCGCGCGTTGCCCGACTTCGAGGCGCGCGCCGGGCAGCGCGACATGGCGCGTCATGTGGCGGCCACCCTCGCCGACGGCGGCGTGCTGCTCGCCGAAGCCGGCACGGGCACCGGCAAGACGATGGCGTACCTCGTGCCGGCGATCCTCAGCCGGCAGCGCGTGCTCGTCTCGACCGGCACCAAGAACCTCCAGGAACAGATCTACGCCAAGGATCTGCCGCTGCTGGCGAAAACCCTCGGCGTGCCGTTCACCGCCACCTACATGAAGGGGCGCGCCAACTACCTGTGCGTGCACCGGTTCGAGCAGGTGCGCATGGCCGTGGAGGACCCGCGCGACGGCGCCGACCTCTCCCCCGCGCAGCGGCGCGCCGACCCGATGCTCGTGCGGCAGATCGCCGTGTGGGCGGCCCGCACGGACACGGGGGACCGCGCCGAACTCGAGGACCTGCCCGAGGACCTGCCGCTCTGGCACGACGTCTCCGCCACGGCCGAGACGTGCCTCGGCGTCGAGTGCCCGCAGTACTCCGAGTGCTTCGTCACCCGCATGCGCCAGCGCGCCGCCGAATCCGACATCGTCATCGTCAATCACCACCTGCTGTGCGCGGATGCGTCGGTGCGCCAGAGCGCGTACGGCGAGGTGATTCCGGCGTGCCGCCATGTCGTGGTGGACGAGGCGCACCAGCTCGAGGACGTCGCGACGCAGTACTTCGGCGTCTCGGTCACGAACCACCGCGTGGACGACCTGGTGCGGGACGGCGAGCGGCTGCTGAAGAGTGCGGTCGAGGACCGCGACGGGGCCGTCCGCCGCGCGCTGATGCGCGTGCTCGATCACTCGCGCGCGTTCTTCAGCGGCCTGGCCATCGCGCGCGCCGCACGGGGCACGGGCGACGAGCGGCTGCGGCTGAACGGCGAGTGGTTCGCCGACCACCTCGAACCTGGGTTGACGCTCACAGGGGCGCTCACGGGCCTCGAGGCGGCGCTGTCGCTGTCGCGCGGTGGCAACGCCGGCGCCGAGGGCGAGCCGGCCGCCGAGGACGCCCGGGCCATCGCCCAGCGGGCCGCGGAAGTGCGGCAGCAGCTCGAGTTCGTGATGGCGGCGGCGGACCCGGCCTATGTGTTCTTCCTCGAGACGCGCGGCCGCGGCGTCATCCTGCGCGCCGCCCCCATCGACGTCTCGCGCATCGTCCGCGAGCTGCTGCTCGACGAGAAGCGTTCGGCGATCCTCACGTCCGCGACGCTCAGCGTGGACGGATCGTTCGACTACGTGCGCGCGCGGCTCGGCATCGGCGAGGCCGACGAGATCCGCGTGGCCTCGGAGTTCGACTACACGCGGCAGGCGATCCTGTACCTGCCGCGCAAGATGCCGCTGCCGCGGGGGATCGAGTTCTCGGACGCGGTGGCCCGCGAGACGCTGGCGATCCTGGAGCGCACGCGCGGGCGGGCGTTCGTGCTCTTCACGAGCTACGCCGTGCTGCGCCACGTGCAGGCGGTGCTGGAGGACGCACTCGAGTACCCGCTCTTCGTCCAGGGCAGCGCCCCACGCTCGGCGCTCCTGCAGGAGTTCCGCCGCACGCCGAATGCCGTGCTGCTGGCGACCTCGTCGTTCTGGCAGGGCGTCGACGTGGCGGGCGAGCAGTTGAGCTGCGTGATCATCGACAAGCTGCCGTTCGCCTCGCCCGGCGATCCCGTGACCGCCGCGCGCATCGAGGCGCTCGCGGCCGCCGGCGGCGAGCCGTTCAACGAGTACCAGGTGCCGCTCGCGATCCTCACGCTGCTGCAGGGGCTCGGCCGGTTGATCCGCCACCGCACCGACCGCGGCGTGCTCGCCGTCCTCGACCCGCGCCTGCGCACGATGGGCTACGGCCGCCGCTTCCTCGCCTCCCTGCCGCCCGCCCCGGTGACCCAGCGGCTCGAGGACATCGAGCGGTTCTTTGGGGAGTAGTCGTTGGGGACTGGGGAGTAGGTAGTGGGTAGTGGGTAGTGGGTAGTGGGTAGTGGGTAGTGGGTAGTAGGTAGTGGGTAGTGGGTAGTGGGTTGAGTCGCGACGGCCACCGACAGACGACCCGCAGCGCGGCGTGACCGCGGCGGCTCGTTTCGTCACATTCTTCGTCACACGGCGAGCCTCCCTGATAGGTTTCGGCGATGGGCCACTCGGCGCCTCGACGTCTCCAACGACGGCCGCGTCTGGGTGCCGCTCTACGCCGGGGGCGGCCTCATTGAACTCGACCCGGCCACGGGCGAGACGACGCGCCCGCCGTTGAATCCGTTGACTGAATCCGAGTTCAGCAGGACGGCATGTCCGTGAAGGCGCCATGAAACCATGCATCGCGCTCCTCGTCGCGGCCCTCATCCCCGGTGTCGTCAGCGCCCAGGGAACGGGACAAGACTGGCCCGAGCTCAACACTGCAGGCGTGTCGACCGTGTACGTGCTTGACGATACGGGCGTCGAAGTCTCGGGCACGCTGCTCCGGCTGACCTCGGACTCGCTGGTGCTCATGGTGGGCGGCGTCGAGCACCGTCTCGACGCGGCTCGTGTGAAGCGGATCCAGAAGCGTGGTGACTCGCTGCGCAATGGCGCGCTCATCGGGGCCGTCGTCGGCGCCGCCATGGGACTCATCGTCGCGGGCATTTCGGACTGCCCCGGTTCAGATCCGGGTGGCAGCTGTCCCGCCACTCGGGCCACCGCGTTCCTCGTATCAACCGGCGTATACGCGGCGATTGGCACCGGCATCGACGCCCTCGTTGTCGGGCGGACGACGCTGTACCAGGCGCCGACGACGCCGCCACAATCGGCACGAGCGCCGTACGGTCGGCGGGTCACGATCAACCTGAGTGTTCAGTGGTAGCGGCTGCCGCATCGCCGTAGGGCACGGGCGTTCCCCGAATGGTCAGGATTGCAGCCAGCCACGGCGCGCTGGGGGCGGAGACGTGCCCGACGGTCACCTGATGGGCGGCGGCCTGGCGCGGTCCGTCGTAGAATCACGAGGCCAGCCCATGCAGGAAGCGCCGATGCCAATGGGGCGCACCTGCGAGCCGCGCTTCCACCCGTTCCGGGTCCGGTGAACTCATGGTCCAGAGCAAGGCGCCGACCGTCGCCGCGTACTTGAAGGAACTCCCGTCCGATCGCCGGAAGGAGATCGCGGCGGTGCGCCGGATGGTGCGTGCCCACCTGCCGAAGGGCTACCGCGAGACGATGCGCTACGGGATGATCGCCTACGAAGTCCCGCTGACGCTGTTCGCCGAGACCTACAACGGCCTGCCCCTCTGCTACGCCGCACTCGCGGCGCAGAAGCACCGGAACACGCTCTATCTGATGGGGCCGTACACCCGGCCGGCCCAGCTCACGGCCCTGAAGAAGGCGTTCGCCACGGCGGGCAAGCGGCTGAACATGGGCCAGTCGTGCATCCACTTCAAGACCGCGGACGATCTGCCCCTGGACGGACTCGGCCGTATCGTCGCCGGCGTGACACCCGACGAGTACGTCCGGCGGTACAAGGCGGCGCGGGCCGCGTCCACACGGTCGCGCGCGAAGAAGCGCTGACCGGCGCCCGCCGCACGGCCGTCGCGGGTTTCCGGCACCGCCTCGCCCACCGGAGCTTTCCAGGCCAGATCGGCGCCGTGTCGTGCGGCTCGTCGTTTGCATCGCTTCGGTTCGGAGGACCGACATGCGAGTGCACGAAATCATGACCGCTCCGGCCGTCACATGCGGCCCCCACGACAGTCTGGCCGCCGCGGCCCGGCTCATGTGGGACTACGACTGCGGGATCCTGCCGATCGTCGACCCGCACGGCCGGGTGACCGGTGTCATCACCGATCGCGACATCACGATCGCCGTCGCCTCGCGTCCGTACCACGCCTCCGAGATCCCCGTGAACTCGGTCAGCACCGGCCGTGTCTACGGCGTCGATCCGACCGACCACGTCGAGGCGGCACTGGAACTGATGGGCGCCAAGCACGTGCGGCGGCTGCCGGTGCTCGACGCCGCGGGTACGCTCAAGGGGATGCTGTCGCTCAGCGACCTGGCGAAACACGCGGGCCGCAAAGGGCTGCGCGCCGTCACGGTGATGGCCACGCTGAAGCGCCTCGCCGCACCCACGCCGGCCGACGCCATGTAGGCACCAGCACGGCCCGTGCCGCCGGCTGCGGGGCGCGCGGCGCTAGCGCTGCAGCAGGTAGGTCATCTTCACCACGAGCTGGCGGTCCTTCTTCCCGAAGATGTCCGCCGGCAGCCCCGTCTGCGACAGGTCGTTGTAGACGATGTAGAGGTCGCTGCCGGGGCGGTAGATGAAGTTGAACCGGATGTTGTTCGAGAGCTCGTTCGTGGCGGTGTTGTACTGCGTGAGGCTGCGGACCGTCATGCGCGGCGAGAACGTGTAGTCGACGCGCAGCGTGGACTGGTTCACCAGGAAGTCGCCCCACGGCATCTTCACGTCGTTGCGCGTGTATTGCACCTCCGCCGCGAACTGGCTCGACGCGCGGAACCCGGCGGCCGCCGCGACCTGGAGCCGCGTGCCCCCGTAGAACTCGGCGCGCGTGACGGTGAGCCGCTCGTAGATCCGCTTGCCGGGCGCGGTGTTGTAGGTGCCGATCCACTCGTTCATCTGGTACATGCCCGTCGGAATCGTCACGTCGGGACGGATCCGGAACCCCGCGTCCAGCACGTCGAGGTGCTGGTTGAAGATCACGTTGATGAACGAGTCGTCGCGCAGGGTCGTGCCCAGCATGTAGTGATGCTGCCGGCCGACCATCCGGTTGCTCTGGTCGGTGATGTACGTGAAGACGTACATCGGCTCGAACAGCTTCACGCGGCCGCCTTCCGGCCGCGGCGTCGGCCCGAAGTACGCCTTCGTCGTCCGGATGCCCGTGCGCTGCACGAACCCCGCCTCGGCGTTGAAGTGATCCTGCACGTCCAGGTAGTTCACCCACAGATTCCACCGCGGGTCACGGTAGGCGACGCGGCCGTAGAAGGCCATGTCGTTCCCGTCCAGTCCGGGCGTGTCGGTCTTCGCCACGTAGGAGTTGATCTGCAGGTTCCTGGTGGGCGCGAGCACCGCGTCGACGCCGAACGTGCGGTTGTAGTGGGCGCTGCCGCCGAGCGTGTCCTTGTTGATGAGGATCGCCCCCACGCGCGACCGCTGGAACACGTCGCGGCTGTACCGGCCGACGAAGAAGTTGTCGCCCGGCCGGCCGAACGCCTCGCCGGTCTGGATGTCGAGGACGCCGATGTTGTTCTTCCCTGACTTGCCCGCCACGCGCGCGCCGGCGATGATCGGCACGGGCGTGCCGGTGTTCGAGAGGCCGATGCGGCGGCTGAAGAACAGGTCCGTCTGCACCGGCGTGGACGTGAAGGCGCTGCCGCTGCCCATCGTGAAGAAGTTCGAGTTCTCCAGGAAGAAATCGCGCTTCTCCGGGAAGAACAGCCCGAACCGCGTGAGGTTCACCTGCTGTTCGTCGACTTCGACCTGCGCGAAGTCGGTGTTCACCGTCACATCGAGGTTCAGCCCGGCCGTCAGCCCGTAGCGCGCATCGAACCCGATATCGCGCAGCGCGTCCGTCGTGCGCACCGTCGGGGACGCGTGGACGTTGTGCACGCCGCCCACGAGGAAGGGCTTCACCCGCAAGTCGAGGCCGCGGCTGATGCCCGAGAGCCCCTGCAACTCCCCCGCGAGGCTGACGCGCGTCAGCGTGTAGGCCTTCGGAATGGGGGCCCAGAGCACGCTCTCGTTCTTGCGGCGGATGTGCCGCTGGAAGTTGATGCCCCACACCTGCGCGTCGCTCGGGACGAAGCGGACGGTGCTGAACGGGATCGAGATCTCCGCCGTCCACCCCTCGTCCGTGATCCGCGCTGCCGCGTCCCACACGCCATCCCAGTTGCGATTCACGTTGGCCGTGGTCCCGCGTCCGCCGCCCTCGCCCTCGTCGAACACCTGCTGTTCGAGCTTCGCGCCGAGCGGCGTGGTCAGGAACATGTAGCCGTTGCGCGAGTCGCGGAAGGTATCGACGATGACCTGGAAGTTGTCCTCGTCGAACAACCGGTCCGCGTCGCGCCGCATCTCGGTGGCGGTGACCGGCAGCGACGCCCAGGCACGGACGCCGATGTACAGGCGGCCGCGGTCGTAGAGCACGCGCACCTCGGTCCGGTCGGAGGCCGGCTCCCCCTCCTGCGGCTCCTGCTGCACGAACGTGTCGACGACGTTCGCCTCGGCCCACACCGCCTCGTCGAGCACCCCGTCGATCCGCGGCGCCTCGGTGATCAGCACGGCGCGCACCGTGGGGCGGTCGCCCTCCCGCGTGGGCGCGGGCGCGGCCACCTGCGCCTGGGGCGGCGGCTCGTGGCGGTGCTCGGCGCCGCCCTGGGCGGCCGTGAGGGACGGGAGGGCCAGCAGGGCCCCGAGGGCGTAGATCAGCGGGAGAGCGCGCGGCATGCGACGCCAGTTTACCGCCGATCGCGGCCGGTGA
The DNA here is from genome assembly GCA_030680175.1 of Vicinamibacterales bacterium. GTDB lineage: Bacteria > Acidobacteriota > Vicinamibacteria > Vicinamibacterales > UBA2999 > JAUXWO01. The sequence continues at coordinate 2,322 of JAUXWO010000085.1, read as the reverse complement.
CTCCACCTGGAGACCTCCTGCCTTCCGCCTTCGCCATGAGCGGCCGATCGGCGGACTGGGGCTACACTGACAGGACAAGGAGTCGTTATGGTGCACAGCATCCGCGTCGCCGCGTTCCTCGGCCTGGCCCTGGCCGTGATCCTGCTCGCGTCGCCCGCCGCCGCCCAGACCGGCGCCGTGCGGGGCCAGGTCGTCGGACCCGACGGCAAGCCGATGCCGGGCGTGCCCGTCACCATCGAGGCCATCGGCGGCACGCGCCGCCTGCAGGTCAAGACCGACCGGCGTGGGGAGTTCGTCCAGATCGGACTCGCTCCCGGCAACTACCGCATCACCGCCACGCCCGGGAAGTTGCCGGCCGTGGCCAGCGAGGTCAACGTCCGTGGCGGGCAGACGCTCGACGTGACCATCGCCCTGCAGGAAGGCAGCCCCACCGGGGGCGGCGCGGCAGAGGCCTTGAAGAAGGTGTTCGAGGAAGGCGTCGTCCTCAGCCAGGCCGGCAATCACGATGGCGCGATCGCCAAGTTCGAGGAAGCCGCCACCATCATCCCCAACTGCTTCGACTGCCACTACAACATCGGCTTCGCGTATCTGCAGAAGAAGGACGAGGCCAAGGCGGAGGCCGCGTTCCTGAAGGCACTCGAGCTGAAGGCCGACTACGTCCCGGCGCTCAACACGCTGGCCACGCTCTACAACACCCAGAAGCGCTTCGACGAGGCATCGGCGATGAGCGAGCGCGCTGCCACGGCCGGCGGGGGCACGAGCGCCGGCGTGGACGCCATCTACAACCAGGGCATCATCCTGTGGAACGGCGGGAGCACCAAGGAGGCACGCGCGAAGTTCGAGGAAGCGATTCGGACCAACGCCGAGTTCGCGCCCGCCCACTTCCAGCTGGGCATGGCGCAGCTCAATGAAGGCCAGATCCCCGAAGCCGTCTCGTCGTTCGAAACCTACCTGAAGCTCGCGCCGCAGGGTGAGTTCGCCGCGCAGGCCTCCGCGATGATCGCGCAGCTCAAGCCGTGATGGACGAGACCATCGCCACGCGCCTCGACGGCATCCGCACGCGCATCACGGCCGCGGCTGGCCGCGCCGGCCGTGATCCCGCGAGCATCCGGCTCGTCGCGGTGTCGAAGACCTTCGGCCTCGAGGCCGTCCGCGAGGCCGCCGCGGCCGGCCAGGCGGACTTCGGTGAGAACAAGGTGCAGGAAGGCCTGCAGAAGGTCGACGGCACGCCGGATCTACGGCTGACCTGGCACCTGCTCGGCCCGATCCAGTCCAACAAGGCGAAGAAGGCCGCCGCCGGCTTTCACTGGATTCACGCGGTCGACAGCGTCGACCTGCTGAGGCGGCTCGACCAGGCCGCCGGCGCGGCCGGCACGACCCCGCACCTGCTCATCCAGGCGGATCTCGCGCTCGAGCCCACGAAACACGGGGCGGTCGAGGCGGATCTCCCCGCCATTTTCGAGGCGGCCGCCGCCTGCACGGCCGCGCGGGTGGTGGGCCTCATGCTTTTGCCCCCTTGGACCGAAAACCCTGAAGACGCCCGCCCCTGGTTTCGCCGGTTGCGCGAACTCCGGGACGGCCTCGCCCTGGGCGGAGTCCCCGCGGACCACCTCCGCGAGCTGTCCATGGGCATGAGCCACGACTTCGAGGTCGCCGTCGAGGAAGGCGCCACGATGGTCCGGGTGGGCACAGCGATCTTTGGGAGCCGAACATGAAGGTGACACCGCTCGACCTCCGCCAGCAGCGCTTCAAGACGTCCATGCGCGGCTACGACCGCGACGATGTGCATGCGTTTCTGGAGGAGGCGGCCGAGGACTACGAGACGGCCGTGCGGGAGAACGACCGGATGCGGCAGGAGGTGGTGCGCCTCGAGGCCGTCATCAACGAACACCGGTCGCAGGAGCGCAACCTGCGCAACACGCTGATGACCGCCCAGAAGCTCGCCGACGACATCCGCGAAGGCGCCCAGCAGGACGCCGCCCGCATCGTCCGCGAAGCGGAGGGCCGCGCGGACCTGCTGCTGCAGAAGACGCAGGTGCGGCTCGAGGACGTGCAGCGCGAGATCGACGGGCTGAAGATGAAGCGGCGCGAGGTCGAGACCTCGATCACGGCGCTCGTGTCGACGCTCGAGAGCACGCTGCAGTTCGTGCGCGATCAGGACGCGCGTGAGCGCGAGGACAAGGTGCTGCTCCATCGGCCGCGTGTCGTGGCGCCGGAGGCCGCCCCCGCGGCTCAGGCGTCCGCCGCGCCCGCGGCCCCCGTCGCGGTCCGGCCGGCCGCGGATCAGGGCAGCCGGTAGCCGCCGCGCGGTGCCCGTCTCGG
>JAUXWO010000078.1 GCA_030680175.1 Vicinamibacterales bacterium | reverse complement strand
CCGAGATCGTGTGCGGCACGCCGCGGATCTGCCCGGCGCGCATGGGCTTGTAGAGATGCAGCACCTCTTCGGCCGGGACCGCCGTCGTCTCGCTCGTCGACACGCCGCCGGCGACGCCGGGCCCCGCAGCGCCTGGATGCTTCTTGTGGAAATGATAGGCGGTGCGCCGGCCTATGGCGTCGAACTCGATGCCGCACTCAATGCGCCGGCCAGAGCCCAGATCCTCGTTCTTTTCCAGCGGCAGCATCTCGGCCGGGAGCAACTGGATCTGCAACGGCACGACCAGCCCGTCCTCGGGATACCTGGGGCGCAGACGGATGAAACATTCACCCGCTTCGAACATCTCGCCGGCGACGAGCGACTGCAGGCCATAGAAATCAGTGAGCCAGTCGGCGTCGGCCTCATCCGTCCAGTCGCGCCAGACTTCCTGCAGCTCGGTCTTCAGATCCGCGTCGTCGAGCATCGGCGCGGGCGTGATGCCGGAGCCAACGAGCGCAGAGACGAACTCTTCTTTCGCCTTCGCCGCGTAGCCGTTGTTGACGGCCAGATAGCGCGAGCGCGCCAGGACCGAAGCCCCATACGCCTTGATCTGGTCGTTGATCGCCGAGGTGAACGTCGGAAGCGCGCGTAGGCGCCTGCTGGATTTGCCGGCGTCGAACGCCCGGAAGCCAGTCGCCTTTCTGCGGATCGGCTCCCCTTGGACGTCGACGAGCATCATAGCCCCTTGCTCAATTGCGTGATGTAGCGCGGGCTGTGGCGGCGAGGCGGGCTCAGCTCCGCCTCCATCGCGGCGATGGCGCGCTCGATCTCGCTAAGCGATCGGAACGTCGTCGAGGTGTCGCCGTGGCGGACCGTCAGCACGCCTGAACGTGACGCGTTCTTTAGCGCCGAGAGCTGCAGCAGCAACGCCTGTCGCTCTAGCTCATCCATATTGATCTCCGCACAGTGCGCGCGCGTGGAATAGGGGGCGGCGGCAACCTCGAACCACCTCGCGTGGGCGCCGGCGTCGCAACAGGTTCGCTTGGCGGCGCCAACGGCGGCGGCGGCGCAGCACGCTGCTGTTGCGCGAGCAAATGACCCCAGCGGACATTCAGCGATTGAAGGGCGGCGTAGCCATAGACCCGCAGATCGAGCGCCTCGTTGCGGCGTCCGCTCGGCAGCACGTACACCCGCGTCGGAAAGCCGCGAATGTGCTTCGTGCGCACAACTTCCGCCGTCATCTGTTCGAAGTAGGCGAGCTCCCGACCTTTCGGGAAATGGCAATAACCGGGCCCGGCCCGATTGATCTTGAGGCGCGCATACACCGCGTCCTTGGCGGAATCGACGCCGACGATGAAGACATTGGCGCGCACCTTGTTGTTGTTCGTCGCCCGCTTTGGCCATACCGGCCGACCAGAACCGGCCATGCCCTTGATGGCGTAGACACGCCGGCGCGCACGGTCCTTTGCGAACCGGTACACCGCTTGCGTGTGATGGCCGCCGGAGTCGATGCAGGTCGCGTGCACCGGCATTTCGATGTGGTCGGCGCGCATTGTGCGTTTGATTAGGTATGCGTCGAGGTCCGCCCACAGCTCCGGCCCGGACGGATCGCCGTAGAGGATGACGTGCTCGAGCGACCAGGATTCTTCCTCCACGCCCCAGCCGATCCGCTCGACCTCGAGGCGGTCGTCCTGAACATCGACGCCACAGGTGATGACCAGCACGCCCGCAGGCGCCGCAACGCCCCAATCCTCGAGGCGACCCATCAGCCCATGGCCGTCGATGCGCTCCGCGTCCTCCTCCCAGGTCTCGCCCAGGACAGTGTTCACCCAGGTCTTCAGGGTCTCGGGCGCGCGCTT
>JAUXWO010000061.1 GCA_030680175.1 Vicinamibacterales bacterium | reverse complement strand
GGCGCCGCCGCCGCCCCGCCGCCGCCGCAAGGCGCGCGGGGACGCGGCCGCGATCCCGGGCCTGCCCGCCATCGATTGGGCGAAGCTCGACCCCGCGGATCTCGGCAACCGCGCGCTCTACATCAACCGCGAGCTGAGCTGGCTGGCCTTCAACGAGCGCGTGCTCGCGCAGGCGCAGGACCCCTTCCACCCGCTGCTCGAGCGCGTGAAGTTCCTCGCCATCACCGGCACCAACCTCGACGAATTCTTCATGGTGCGCGTCGCGACGATCCTCAAGAAGCTCCGCGCGGGCATCGAGGACGTGTCGATCGACGGGCTGAACACCGAGCAGCAGCTCGAGGCGATCCGCGCGCGCGCCCTCGCGCAGCTGACCGCGCAGACGCGGTGCTGGACCGACGCGCTCAGGCCCCTGCTCGGCGCCGAGGGCATTCACTTCCTCGATCCGGCCGACTACACGCCGGCCATCGACACCCACCTGGCGGAGTACTTCAAGGCCGAGATCTTCCCGGTCCTGACGCCGCTCGCGTTCGACCCCGGGCATCCCTTCCCCTACATCTCGAACCTCAGCATGAACTTCGCCGTGCGGGTCCGCCACAGCGGCCGCACGAAGTTCGCGCGCGTGAAGGTGCCGGGCATGCTCCCGCGGTTCATCCCGCTGCCCGACCGCCTGTCGCCGCGGCCCGGCCTCGCGTACGTCTTCCTCGAGGACGTCATCCGGCGCAACATCCACGAGCTCTTCCCCGGCACGCAGGTCGAGGGCGCGCACCTGTTCCGGGTCATCCGCGATACCGACATGGTGATCCAGGAGGACGAAGCCGACGACCTCCTCGAGACGGTGGACCGCGGCCTGAAGCAGCTCCGCTACGGCGCGCCGTCGCTGCTGCAGGTCGAGTCCGACATGCCGCGCCGCGTGCTGAGCATTCTGATCGAGAACTTCGAGGTGGACGAGGACGTCGTCACCCGCACGTCGGATCGCGTGGGCTTCGGCGACTGGCACGCGCTGACGAAGCTGCACCGCCCCGCCCTCAAGGACCCCGCGTTCTCCCCGCGCACCCTCTGGGCGCCTGACGATGCGGACACCGTCTTCGAGCAGATCGCGGACCAGGACTTCCTCGTCCACCATCCGTTCGACTCCTTCACCTCCGTCGAGACGTTCCTGCGCGCGGCGGTCGATGACCCGCACGTGATCACGATCAAGATCACGCTCTACCGCATCGGCGCCAACTCCCCGCTCGTCGATCTCCTCATCCAGGCCGCCGAGCAGGGCAAGCAGGTCGCCGTGCTGGTGGAGCTCAAGGCGCGCTTCGACGAGCGCAACAACATCGCGTGGGCCACCCGGCTGGAAGCCGCCGGCATCCACGTCGTCTACGGGCTGGTGAACCTGAAGGTTCACTGCAAGCTGTGCCTCGTGGTCCGCAAGGAAGGCGACGGCCTCCACCGCTACGCGCACGTCGCGACCGGCAACTACAACCGCGTCACCTCGCAGGTCTACACGGACCTCGGCCTCTTCACCGCCGACCCGCACATCGTCGACGACGTGACGGAGGTCTTCAACGTCCTGACCGGCTACTCGAGCAAGCGGTCCTACCACGCGCTGCTCGTGGCGCCGACCGGACTGCGGACGAGCTTCCTGGCGCTGATCGATCGCGAGATCGATCACGCGCGCGCCGGCCGCCCCGCGCGCATCATCATCAAGAACAACGCCGTCGCCGACCAGCCGACGATCAAGGCCCTCTACCGGGCGTCGCAGGCCGGGGTCCGCATCGACATGATCGTCCGCGGCGTGTGCTGCCTGCGCCCGGGCATCCCCGGCATCAGCGAGACGATCAGCGTCCGCGCCATCGTCGGCCGCTTCCTGGAGCACTCGCGCGTCTACTACTTCCAGAACGGCGGCGACGACGATGTCTACTTCGGCAGCGCCGACCTGATGGAGCGGAACCTCGACCGGCGTGTCGAGGTGCTCGTGCCGATCACGGATCCGGCGATCAAGCGCCACCTGCGCGACACCGTCCTCGAATCGCTCCTGCTCGATACGCATCGCGCGTGGGCGCTCGACACGGACGGCTCGTACCGGCCGTGCCTGCCCCCCGACGGCCTGGCGCCGCTCAACGCCCAGCACTCCCTGCTGGACTGGTACACGACGCACGACCCCGGACTCGACTGACGACGGGCCGGTCAGACCGTGCCGGGGCCGGCCAGGCGCCCCCGGCCGGATGACCTTGACGAACCCGTGCGACCTGCGGCACCGTGTGGCGGCGCCAGGGGCCGCCGGCCGGCCGGCGGGTGCGGAGGTTCTGCTACACTTGAGGCCATCGTGTCGTCGAGCATCGTGATCATCGGGCCCGCCGACGCCCTTCCCAGCCTGCAGGACCGCCTCGAGTCCGGCGCCGAGATGCACAGCTTCCCGGACTCGGACGCGCTCGAAGCCCTCGACCACATCATCCGGCAGCGGCCCCGCATCATCGCGCTCGAGCGCGAGTTCTCCACCTCGTCGCGCGGCACGGCGCTCATCAACCGGATCAAGGACGACCCCAACCTCGCCGAGTGCGAGGTCCGCATCGTCGCCCACGACAGCGAGTTCTCACGCGTGGCCGCGGCCCCGAAGCGTCCGGTGCACGCCGCCACGGCCGTGGCCGTGGACGAACCGAAGGCCGCGCTCGACCAGACGGGCACGCGCCGCGCGCCGCGTGTGCGGATCGCGGACGGCGTCGAGGTGCTCATCGACGGCAACACGGCGATCCTGGTGGATCTGTCGGTGGTGGGCGCCCAGGTGGTGTCGGGCACGGTGCTGAAGCCGAATCAGCGCGTCCGGCTCGCGCTGTCGGACGGCCAGGGCGTCATCCGGTGCAGCGGCGCGGTGGCGTGGGCGTCGTTCGAGATGCCGAAGGGCCTGCCCACGCGCTACCGCGCCGGCGTCGACCTGCTGAACGCGAACGCCGAAGCCCTGAGCGGCTTCACCGAGCGCCACAAGCGCCACTGACCGCCGCGCGCGTCAGCGCAGCCAGGCGGCGAGCGGCTGATCCTCGCGGATGATCGTCTCGGCGCGATCGGAGCCGGTCGAGATCAGGCCGACCGGCACCCCGCTCACCTCTTCGAGCCGCGCCACGTAGCGCCGCGCCTCCACCGGCAGCGCCTCGAAGCGCGTCACGCCCTTCGTCGGGGCCGACCAGCCCGGCCACGTCTCGTAGACGGGGACGATGTCGCCGGCGGCGGCGATGTCGGCGGGGAGTTCGTCGACGGGCGCGCCGTTGACGAGGTAGCCGGTGCAGATGTCGATCGTCTCGAGGCCGTCGAGCACGTCGAGCTTCGTGAGCGCGATGGCGTCGATGCCGTTGACCCGCACGGCATAGCGGACGGCCACCGCGTCGTACCAGCCGCAGCGGCGCGGGCGGCCGGTCGACGCGCCGTATTCCTGGCCGCTCTCCCGCAGCCGGTGGCCCAGCTCGCCGAAGAGCTCCGTCGGCATCGGCCCCTCGCCGACGCGCGTCAGGTAGGCCTTGGCCACGCCGAGCACGCCGCCGATGGCGCGCGGCGGCACGCCAAGGCCGGTGCAGACGCCGCCGATCGAGGCGTTCGACGAGGTGACGTAGGGATAGCTGCCGTGGTCGATGTCGAGCATCGTGCCCTGGGCGCCCTCGAACATGATGCGGCGGCCGTCTCGGCGCGCGCGGTCGAGGAACAGGGACACATCGCCGGCCCAGCGGCGCAGCCGCTCGCCCTGGATGAGCAGCTCGTCGTACACGGCGCGCCAGTCGAGCGTCGAGTCCTTGATGATCTGGTTGCGCGCCTGGACGTTCTCGCGCACTTCGTCGGCCAGCGCCTGCCGGTCGGTGAGGTCGCAGACGCGGACGCCGCGGCGGCCGATCTTGTCTTCGTACGCCGGCCCGATGCCGCGCGACGTCGTGCCGATCTTGCGTTCGCCGCGCCGCGCCTCGCTCAGGATGTCGAGCTCCCGGTGGTACGGGAGGATGAGGTGCGCCTTGTCGCTGATGAGCAGCCGGTCACCGACGTCGATGCCAAGCCCGGCCAGCTCGTCGATCTCGGCGAAGAGCGCCTGCGGATCCACGACCACGCCGTTGCCGATGATGCACGTCACGCCCTCGTGCAGGATGCCCGACGGGATGAGGTGCAGGACGAACTTGCGTCCCGACACGTAGACCGTGTGGCCGGCGTTGTGCCCGCCCTGGTACCGCGCGACGATGGAGAAATGCGGGGTCAACAGGTCGACGATCTTGCCCTTGCCTTCGTCCCCGTACTGCGCGCCAAGCACTGCGATATTCATCGCCGTCAAGAATACCCCAATCCGTGTGACGGGGCCGCGGCCCCCGCCGTTCGGGTATCCTTGACCGCATGGTGCTGCTCGACGGCGACACGCTCTCCCTGGACGATCTCGTGGCGGTGGCGGATCGGGGGGCGCCCGTCGGGCTGAGCGCCGCGGCGCGCGCGCGTGTGTCGGCGTCGCGGGCCGTCGTCGACCGGATGGCCGCGGGCGACGCGCCCGTGTACGGCGTGAACACGGGCTTCGGATCGTTTGCCGAAACGCGCATCCCGCGCGATCAGCTCGCGCGCCTGCAGCTCAATCTCCTCAGAAGCCACGCGGCCGGCGTCGGCGAGCCGCTGCCGGTGCGCTCGGTGCGGGCGTCGATGGCGCTGCGCGCGAACGTGCTCGCCAAGGGGTTCTCCGGCATCCGGCCCGAGACGCTCGACGCGCTCATCGCGCTGCTGAACCACGGCGTGCACCCGCACGTGCCGAGCCGCGGATCGGTCGGGGCGAGCGGCGACCTCGCACCGCTGGCCCACATCGCGCTCGTCCTCGTCGGCGAGGGCGAGACGTGGGATGGCACGCAGGCGACACCGGGCGCGGAGGCGCTCGCCGGCGCCGGCCTCGGCCCCGTCACGCTGGAGGCCAAGGAGGGCCTCGCCCTCATCAACGGCACGCAGGTGTCGACGGCGGTGCTGGCGCTGGCCGTGGCCGGCGCCGAGCGGCTGGCGCGCGCGGCCGACATCGCCGCGGCGCTCTCGATCGACGCGCTGCAGGGCTCGATGCGGCCGTTCGATCCCCGCATCCACGCGGCCCGGCCGTTCGCGGGCCAGGGCGCGTCGGCCGCCAACCTGCGGCGCCTGCTCACCGGCAGCGCCATCAACGCCGCCCACGCCAACTGCGGCCGGGTGCAGGACGCCTACTCCATGCGCTGCGCCCCGCAGGTGCACGGCGCCGCGCGGGACGCGGCCACGTGGGTCCGCCAGATCGCGACGCTCGAAGCCAACGCCGCCACCGACAATCCGATGGTCTTCGCCGCCGAGGGCGACATGGTGTCGGGCGGCAACTTCCACGGCGCCCCGATCGCCATGGCCGCGGACCTGCTGGTGATCGCGCTGGCGCAGCTCAGCACGATCAGCGAACGCCGGTCGGAACGGCTCGTCAACCCCGCGCTCAGCGGGCTGCCGGCCTTCCTCGTGCACGACGGCGGCCTGCAGTCGGGGCTCATGCTCGCGCAGGTGACGGCCGCGGCCCTCACCTCCGAGATCAAGACGCTGGCGCATCCCGCCAGCGTCGACACGATCCCGACCTCGGCGAACAAGGAAGACCACGTGAGCATGAGCATGGCCGCCGCCCTCAAGGCGGCGCGCGCGCTCACGTTCGCCACCGACGTCGTCGCCATCGAGATCCTGTGCGCGGCGCAGGCCCTCGATCTGCTCGCGCCGCTCACGACATCCCCCGCGCTGGCCGGCGTCCACGCGGCCGTGCGCGCCGCCGTCCCGACGCTCGTCGACGACCGTCCGCCCGCCCCGGACATCAATCGAATCCACGCATTGATCGCGAGCGGTGCTCTTGAGTACGCCGCGGGCGTCGTTGTCAACTGATTTCCGGATCCCGCATGATCCATTTTCAGTTTGACAAGCGAGCGCACGGTGCTTAGTTTCTTATCTTCGCTCCGCGCCCCCCGTTCGCTTCACTGCACGACATGACCACCGCAGCCCGCACCATTCGCGCCCCACGTGGTACCACGCTCTCGTGCCACGGCTGGCCTCAGGAGGCCGCGCTGCGAATGCTGATGAACAACCTCGACCCCGACGTCGCCGAGCGGCCTGACGATCTGGTCGTCTACGGCGGGTCCGGCCGCGCCGCGCGCAGCTGGGACGCCTTCGATGCCATCGTCCGGTCGCTGCGCGATTTGAAGCACGACGAGACGCTGCTCGTGCAGTCGGGCAAGCCCGTCGGTATCTTCCGCACGCACGACGACGCCCCGCGCGTCCTCATCGCCAACAGCCATCTCGTCCCCAAGTGGGCGACCTGGGAGACGTTCCGCGATCTCGAGGACCGCGGCCTGACGATGTACGGGCAGATGACGGCGGGCAGCTGGATCTACATCGGCACGCAGGGGATCCTGCAGGGCACCTACGAGACGCTCGCGGCGCTGGCCCGCGCCCACTTCGGCGGCAGCCTGGCCGGCCGGCTCACCGTCACGGCCGGGCTCGGCGGGATGGGCGGCGCCCAGCCGCTCGCGGTCACGATGAACGAGGGCGTCGCGCTCGTCATCGAGGTGGACCCGCACCGCATCACGCGCCGGCTCGAGACGCGATACCTCGACGAGGCCACGACGGACCTCGACACGGCGCTGGCCCGCGTCGCCGGCTGGCAGGCCGCGAAGGTGGCGCGCTCGATCGGGCTCGAGGGCAATGCGGCCGAGATCCTGCCGGAACTCGTCCGCCGCGGCCTCACCCCCGATGTGCTCACGGATCAGACGTCCGCGCACGATGCCCTGACCGGGTACGTCCCCGACGGGCTCTCGCTCGCGGCCGCCGATGCGCTCCGCGCGTCCGACCCGGCCGAGTACGAGCGCCGGTCCGTCGCGGCGATGGGACGGCACGTCGAGGCGATGCTCACCCTGCAGGCGCGCGGGGCCGTGACGTTTGACTACGGCAACAACCTGCGGGCCCAGGCCGTGCGCGCCGGCGTGACCGACGCGTTCCGCATCCCGGGGTTCGTCCCCGAGTACGTGCGGCCGCTCTTCTGCGAAGGCAAGGGGCCGTTCCGGTGGGCGGCGCTGTCGGGCGACCCGGAAGACATCCGCGTCACGGACGACGCGGCGCTCGAGATGTTTCATGACAACGCCCCGTTGTGCCGATGGATCCGGATGGCGCAGGAACGCGTGGCCTTCCAGGGGCTGCCCGCCAGGATTTTCTGGCTCGGCTACGGCGAACGGGCGCGGTTCGGGCTCCGGATCAACCAGCTCGTGCGCGAGGGGCGGATCTCGGCGCCGATCGTGATCGGCCGTGACCACCTCGACGCCGGCTCGGTCGCGTCGCCGAACCGGGAAACCGAGGGCATGCGCGACGGCAGCGATGCCATCGCCGACTGGCCGATCCTGAACGCGTTGCTGAACGCGTCGGCCGGGGCGACCTGGGTGTCGCTGCATCACGGCGGCGGCGTCGGCATCGGCTACTCGATTCACGCCGGCATGGTGATCGTCGCCGATGGCACCGCGGACGCCGACCGGCGGCTCGAACGCGTGCTGACGTGCGACCCCGGCATGGGCGTCATCCGGCATGCCGATGCCGGGTACCCCGAGGCGATTCAGACAGCGGAGGCACGAGGCGTGCGAATTCCCATGCAGGAGACACGGTGATGATGGCGCCACACGCGGGCCTGGAACGGCGGGTGTTGTCGGCGCTCGAGGCGACACCGGCACGCATCCCCGTGGTCATCGGCGGGTGCGGCACGGGGCGCTCGACCCTGCTGCATGCGCTCGCCGATCGGCTGGGGCGCGACGTCTGCCAGTACGTCGACGTGGAGCGCGCCGCCAGCACCCCCGAACGCTTTCTGGGGGCGGTCGTGCGGTCCACGCCGTTTGCGTGGGGCGCCGACCCGTCGCCCGCTTCCGCACGCGACGCGTTCGATCAGACGCTCGCGTTCCTGGCGCGCGTCCGCGCGACCGGTGATCGCCCGGCGGTATTCCTGCTCGACGAGGTGCTGGAGCTCCGGACGTTCGAGAGCTTCCCGGGCCTGCGGCACGTGCTCCGCGAGTTGCTGCAGGCGCTGGCCGAGAGCGGCAACCGCTTCGTGCTCACCAGCCGCTACGTCGCGCGCGCCCACCGGCTCCTGCGCGACGGCATGGCGCGCTTCGAGGTGATCCACCTGCCGGCGCTCGCCCCCGCCGAGGTGTCGGCCATGTTGCCGCCGATGGGCGAGGCCGCCGCCGACGATCGTGAATTCCTGGGCCAGACCGTGCACGCGCTGGCCGATGGCCGCGCCGCCTACGTCCGTGCGATCGGCGACGCGACGGCGAGCATGAGCGGCCGCGGCGGCGACCCGATCAGCGCGCTCACGGCGCTGCTCACGACCGACGGCGCCCTCACCGCCTGGTGCGGGTACCGCTACGAACTGCGGCTGCACCGCGCGCGCGGCTACGGCGCGCTCAAGGCCATCCTCGAGATCCTCGCCGACGAGGAGCCGCTCACCCTCACCGAGATCGCGGTGCGCCTCCACCGGACGCCCGGCTCGACCAAGGACTACCTCTCGTGGCTCGAGGACGTCGACCTGGTCGTGTCGCGCCAGAAGCGGTACAGCTTCGCCGACCCCCTGCTCCGCCTCTGGGTGAGCCTGCACGCGCGGCCGGTGCCGCCGAGCGTCGACGAGGTCGCGCGCGAGGTGCAGGCCTACGCCGCCGCGCGCCTCCCGCACGGCGAACCCTCGCTCGCCATGGCCGCCGCCGCCGGCGACCGCAAGGGCGGCTGGGGCATTATAGAAATCGATTGAAGAACGAAGATCGCAGATTGAAGATTGGTCGGAGCAGGATCGCCGAAGATTTCAATCTGCATTCTGCCATCTACAATCTACGATCGGCGAGCGCTGCGAGAGCAGCGCGAGCCGCTTCCTGTTCCGCGTCCTTCTTGGTCCGCCCCACCCCTTCCGCAATCACCTCGTCGCCCACACGCACCTCCACGTGAAACTGCTTCACGTGGTCCGGTCCGATTTCGGCCGCGATGCGGTACGACGGGAGCGGACCACCGCGTGTCTGCAGGCGCTCCTGCAACGTGGACTTGTAGTCGCGGTTCACGTACCCGGGGCCGCGGGCGTCCCGGATCAGCGGGCCGATCTCCCGTTCGATGAACGCGCGCGCCGGCACCAGCCCGCCATCCAGGTAGATCGCCGCAATCAGCGCCTCGTACGTGTCAGCCAGCAGCGCGGGCTTCTTCCGCCCGCCGGTCTTCTCCTCGCCCCGTCCCAGGATGAGGTGGTCGCCGAGCCCCAGGCGCCGCGCGCCCTCCGCCAGCGAGGCCGTCGACACGACCGCCGACTTCACCTTCGACTTGTAGCCCTCGCGGGAGTCCGGGAACTCGCGGCACAGCAGGTCGGCCACGGCGAAGCCGAGGACGGCATCGCCGAGAAACTCCAGCGACTCGTTGTCCACCACGCCGCCGCTCGGATCCTCGGCGGCCTTCGACCGGTGCGTCAGCGCATGCTCGAGCAGCCCGCGGTCGCGGAAGCGGTAGCCGAGGCGCGCCTCGAGCGCCGCCATCTGCTGGGGCGCGGGGATGACGAAGCCGCCGCCCACCTGCTCGCGGTGGCTCTCGATCAGCCGGACGGCCTCCTCGGCCTCGTCCTCCCGCACCGACACGCGCGTCTCGCCGAGGGGGCCCGTCGTGAACGCGAACACGCCGGGCGGCGGCCCCGCGGTCTGAATCGCATCGATCCCGTGGCTCTCGAGCAGGCCCTGCACGATGCTCGCCTCGATGTCCGAACGCGTGCGGAAGACGACGGTCAGGCTGCCCATGCCGTTACACGACCCCGGAGGCGCGCGCGGCGTCCGCCGCGCCCCCGGCCTTCGCCAGGTCCTCGACGCGCAGCAGGATCATCGTCATGTCGTCGTGCTGGTCGGCGCCGGCCGCAAATGCCTTGAGCTCCGCCGAGATGTACGATCGCAGCTGATCGAACGGCAGGTGCGCGTACTGCTCGAAGAGCGTCGCCAGCCGCGCCTCGCCGAAGCAGTCGAACGCCGCGTTCATCGTCTCGCTGATGCCGTCGGTGAAGAGGACGATCACGTCACCGGCGGCGAGGGGCACGGTCGTCTCCTGCAGCATGCCGTCGAACATCTGTCCCTCGTCGATCTGGAGCCCGAGCACGAGGCCGTCGGGCGCGATGAGCTGGGCCTTCCGCATGGTCCCCGGGGGGCCCATCGGCACGTGCAGCAGCGGGCAGTGCCCCGCCCGCGCGACGGTCATCGTCCGGCGCTCCAGGTCGATGACGGCGTACGCCATCGTGATGAAGCTGCGCTGGTCGATGTTGCCCGCGACGACGCGGTTGACGGCAATCAGGAAGTCGCGCGGCTCGTGGTGCACGCGCGCGAGCGACTGCACGATCACCTTGAGCTGCGCCATGTAGAGGCCGGCCGCCAGGCCCTTGCCCGACACATCGGCGATGAGGACGCCGAGCATCGTGTCGGTGATAGGCAGGAAGTCGTAGTAGTCCCCCGCTACCTCGCGCGCCGGTTCACAGAACGCGTTCACGGCCAGGCCGGGGACGCTCAGCGGCCCGCTCGGGAGCAGCCGCTGCTGGATCTCGCGCGCGGCCAGCATCTCCTGCTCCATGCGGCCCTTCTCGGCCATCTCGCGGAGCAGCGTCGTGACCTCGCCGGTCATCAGGTTGAACGACTCGGCCAGCTCCCCGAGCTGGTCGCGGGCCCGCACGGGGATGTGGTGTTCGAAGTCGCGATTGCGCAGGTGCTGCGTCCCGGTGAAGAGGTCGTGGACCGCGCCGGTGATCTGGCGCGCCAGCATCAGCCCGAGGATGAGCGCCACGCCCTGGATGACGAGGAACAGGATGCCGACCACGGCCAGCAGCAGCAGGAGCACCTGGCTGAAAGTGAGCGCGCCGAACTGCGCGGCGGAGATCGTCGAGAGCCGCGTGTAGATGTCCCAGACGCTGAGCGCAATCTGCAGGCTGGCCGTGCCGGCCTGCCCGCTCACCCAGTCGCGGTATTCGACAAAGGCCACCCACCGGCCGCCGAGTTCCGACAGCGCGCTGTCGCCGGCCGCCAGGGCCGGCCTCGCCTCGAGGGCACGTCCGGCCAGCAGCACCGGCCGCTCCGCCGCCAGCCCCATCGTCGAGATGTCGCCGAGGCGGATGCCCGTCTCCTCGTGGAGCCGCGCCTCCACGTCGAGCGAGAGGGGCAGGTCGAGAACCACGGCCCAGCGCGGCTCGGGCATGTCAGGCACCGCCACGGCGCGGACCACGAGCCGCGTGTCGCCGGTCCCGTCGGCCCCATCGGCCGGGGTGGCGCGGTAGGCCAGGAGGCCGCCAAAGCCCTCGCAGGTGATCCAGCCGGGGACGGCGGCGGGCGCGTCGAGGTGCGCCCAGGGGCCGGTCATGAGCGGCAGGGCCAGCGGCAGCGTCTCCGCCAGGCGCACCCGGCGCGAGGGCGGGGCCTCGCAGCGCAGGTGGCTGACGGGCACGACGGTCGCCGACACAAAGGGGTAGCGCGGCTCCGTGCTCGCCTGCCGGCGTTCGAGCGTCTCGCGCACGGCCTCGGCGGTCGTGCTGCGCTGCAGCTCGACCATCGTCGCGCCGGCCAGGAAGCGCGCCTGGTCGGTGAGGTTCGCCACACGCGACTGCACCAGGTAGGCGCTCACGTTGAAGAACAGCAGCAGCCCGCTCAACAGGAAGAACAGGATGATGAGCAGGCTCGGCACGAAGCCGATGAAGACGTACGAGAGGATGAGCTTGCGGCGGACCCGCCACAGGAGCCGGCGCTTCGCCCACACGAGCCCGCGGGCCGAGACGTACGCCAGGCTGATGATGAGCAGCAGGCTGCCGAGGGTGCCGAGGGCGTCGAGCAGCGACGGCAGCGGCGCGACGACGAGCCCGGCGAGCACCGCCTGCAGTTTGAGCGCGGCGCCGGCGATGAGCAGGCGCCCCGGCCAGGCGTGCAGGCACCAGCGGCGCACGATCGCGGATCGCGACGGCACGTCTCCGGGAAGTTGCGCGGGGGATCGGGCGGAAGCTGCCATGGACGGCGCGGGCCTACCGCGCGGGGGCGCGATGTTTGCGTCGCGAAATCATATCAGAGTATCGTGAAGGGCTGTGAAGCTCAACGAACACGCCCGTTTCAGCACCATCTGCATCCACGCCGGCCAGGAACCCGACCCCGCGACGGGCGCCATCATCACGCCGATCTACCAGACCTCCACGTACGTCCAGGAGGGACTGGGCCAGCACAAGGGCTACGAGTACGGGCGGACGCAGAACCCGACCCGCATGACGCTCGAGCGCAACGTGGCCGCCATCGAGGGCGGCACGGCCGCCTTCGCATTCGCGTCGGGCATGGCCGCCATCGACGCGATCCTCACGCGCCTCGAGGCCGGCGACCACGTGCTGGTGAGCGATAACACCTACGGCGGCACGTTCCGCCTGTTCGAGAAGGTGCGCCGGAAGTTCGGCCTCGACTTCTCGTACGTGGACACGTCGAACCTCGACCTGATCGGCCCGGCGATCACCCCGAAGACGAAGTACCTGTTCATCGAGACGCCGACCAACCCGATGCTGAGCGTCACGGACCTCCCGGCCGCCTCGGCCATCGCGCACGAACGCGGCGTCCGCGTCGTCGTCGACAACACGTTCGCCAGCCCCTACCTCCAGCGCCCGCTCGCGCTCGGCGCGGATCTCGTCGTCCACAGCACGACGAAGTTCCTCAACGGCCACAGCGACAGCGTCGGCGGCATCGTCATCCTCAAGCATGACGATGACGTGGAGTGGATGCGCTTCGTGCAGAACGCGGCGGGCGCCATCCTCGGGCCGATGGACAGCTGGCTGATCCTGCGCGGCACCAAGACGCTGACCGTGCGGATGGAGAAGACGAACGAGAACGGCCTCGCGCTCGCGCAGTTCCTGGACGCGCATCCGAAGGTGAAGAAGACGATCTACCCGGGCCTGCCCTCGCACCCGCACCACGCACTGGCGGCGCGCCAGATGCGCGGGTTCGGCGGCCTGATCTCGTTCGACCTCGGATCGCTCGAGGCCGCGCGCACCCTGCTCGGCCGCGTGCGGCTGATGGCGCTCGCCGAGAGCCTCGGCGGCGTCGAGACGCTCATCTCGCACCCCGCGATGATGACCCACGGGTCGGTCCCCCCCGAGCGGCGCGCCGCCCTCGGCATCACCGACGGCCTCGTCCGCGTCTCGGTCGGCATCGAGGACATCGACGACCTGAAGGAAGACCTGGCCCAGGCGCTCGATGCGGTGAAGGGGTAGTGGGTGGTGGGTAGCAGGTAGTGGGTAGTGGGTGGTGGGTAGTAGATCGATCGACAGATCTTGAAATAGATCCCACATCCGCCGATCGCACATCCAGATCACCACATCACGACATCACCACATCACCAGATGCTGCATCTACTTAATCTGCCTCGCCGGTGGCTGCGGGCCACCTACGACTGGACTATCCGATGGGCGGAGTCGCCGCAGGCGCTCGCGGCACTCGGGCTCATCGCGGTGATCGAGTCCTCGGTCTTCCCGATTCCGCCCGACGTGCTGCTCATCGCGATCGTCGCGGCGCAGCCGCAGTGGTGGCTGCGCGCCGCGCTCATCTGCACGGTGGGCTCGCTCATCGGCGCCGCGATCGGCTATGGGATCGGCGCGGCCGCCATGGCGGCCGTCGGCCAGCCCATCGTCGACTTCTACGGGGCGCAGCGCCATTGGGACCGCGTCGTGGAGCTCTTCCAGGGCGAATGGGGCGCCTGGTTCATGGTGGCGGCGGCCTTCACGCCCATCCCCTTCAAGGTGGCCACCATCGCCGCCGGCGCCACGGCCATGCCCATCGCGCCCTTCCTCGTGGCCTCGGTCCTCGGCCGCGCGGGACGATTCTTCCTTGTCGCGGGGATCCTGCGCCTGTTCGGCCAGCCGGTCCGCCGCGTGCTGGAGAAGCACTTCGACCTGGCCGCGCTCGCGTTCTTCCTGCTGCTGGTCGGCGGCTTCGTCGTCATCCGAGCGCTCTGACGATCGCGATCGGCTGTCGGCTGTCGGCGATCGGCTGTCGGCGATCGGCTGTCGGCGATCGGCTGTCGGCTTTCGGCTTTCGGCTTTCGGCTTTCGCGAATAGCGAATAGCGAATAGCGAATAGCGAATAGCGAATAGCGAATAGCGAATAGCGAATAGCGAACAGCGAGCTTACTTCCGCGGCTGGACGTCGCGGACGATGAAGAGCTTCTCGCCGGGCATGATGAGGCCGAGGTCGCGGCGCGCGAGTTCCTCGATGGCGGCGGGATCCTCGCGCAGCCGGCGGGCCTCCTCCCGGAGGCGCCCATTCTCGGACCGCGCCCGCATCAGCGACCGCTCGACCTCGGCGTGCTCCTTGCGCGCCTCGAGCAGCGTCAGCAGGCCCTTCTCGCCCACCGTCGCATCAATCAGCAGGATCGCGGTCACGAAGGCCAGCACCAGCCGGAGCACACGACGGCCACGGCGTCCCGGCCCCGGCTTCGGGGCAGACGCGTCGGCGGGCGTGCGATCGGCGGGTGTAGCCATCAGTGTCGTGTCAGAATACCGGAGCGGCGGGCGAAGTACAAGACCTGAATCGCGCCGTCGCCGCTGTTGTACCAAGATCTCGGCGCGAGTACAAGTGCAAAATAGCCGGGGCGATCGGCTGTCGGCTGTCGGCGATCGGCTCTCGGCTCTCGGCTCTCGGCTCTCGGCTGTCGGCCTTCGGCTCACCGTCCACCGATAATTACCGCATCGTGGCGGGAAGTACAAGAGGGAAACCCACGGCTGTGCTGTCCACTTTTGTGATCGTGCTGACCACGATGCCCGCGGAGGACGCGGCGGCAGCCCTCGCGCGCACGCTTGTCGAGGAGCGGCTGGCGGCCTGCGTGAACATCATCGGCGGCGTCACGTCGGTGTACCGCTGGCAGGGGGAGGTCCAGCAGGACCGCGAGTGCCAGCTGCTGATCAAGACCCGCGAGGATCTCGTCGAGCCGCTCAGCGAGCGCCTGCGCGCGCTGCATCCCTACGAGGTGCCGGAGTTCCTGGTCCTCCCGGTGGCCGGGGGCAGCAACGCGTACCTGGCGTGGCTGGCCGAGAGCCTGCCCGGAGCCGATGGCCGGTCGCCGACAGCTGATCGCTGATCGCTGATCGCCTGCTGGTAGACTACGAGTTCGCCTTAAATCCCATTGTTTCGAGGAGTGTGACGCATGGCCGTACGGAAATCTGAGGCGGAGTGGCAGGGGACGTTGAAGGAAGGCACGGGGCGGATGACGCTCGGCAGCGGCGCCTATGACGGCCCGTTCTCGTTCCTGTCGCGCTTCGAAGACGGGTCGGGCACCAACCCGGAGGAGCTGATTGCCGCGGCCCACGCCGGCTGCTTCTCGATGGCGCTGTCGGCGGCGCTCGAGCGGGCCGGGACCCCGGTCACCCGCGTCCGGACGACGGCCACGGTGCACATGAGCCCGGTGGACGGCGCCCCGACGATCACGCAGATCGACCTCGTCGTCGCAGGCGAGGTCCCCGGCATTGACCAGGCCGCCTTCACCGAGGCCGCCGAGAACGCGAAGAAGGGCTGCATCGTCTCGCGCGCGCTGGCCGCCGTCGCGAAGATCACGGTGCAGGCGACGTTGGCGTAGGAAAGAGGTGCCGGAGTGCCGAGGTGCGACGTCGGTTGCCTGGGGCACTCCGGGCACCCTGAGCACCCTGAGCACCTTGGGCCCCCTGCGCACCTCCGCCCCAACCATCCCCCGCTCTCCTCCGTCCAAGGGCCATGCGCATCCTTGAATCGCTGGTGCGGGATCTTCGCTTCGCCTTCCGCCTGATCCGCCAGACGCCGCTCGTCAGCGGCGTCGCGATGCTGTCGCTGGCGCTCGGCATCGGCGCCAACGTGGCCATCTTCACGCTGGTCAACGCGCTGATGCTGAAGGCGCTGCCCGTGCACCAGCCCGAGCGGCTCGTGCAGGTGGCCACCTCGCTCGAGTCCGGCGGCGCGCGCACCTCCTTCACGAACCCGCAGTGGGAGTACCTCCGCGACCGGCAGGACATCTTCCCCGGGATGCTCGCCGCCGGGAATGCCCGGTTCAACCTGAACGCCGGCGGCGAGATGCGTCCGGTCACCGGCCTGATGGTGAACGGCCGGTTCTTCGCTACGCTGGGCGTCATCCCCCACCTCGGGCGCGCCTTCACGGAGGACGATGACCGTCGTGGCGGCGGCGTGCACGGTCCGGTCGCGGTGATCAGTCACGGCTTCTGGCAGCGCGAGTTCGGCGGCGCCCCCGACATCCTCGGCCGGCCGATCTCCCTCGATGGCCACGCGTTCACGATCGTCGGGGTCTCGCCGCCGGGGTTCCTCGGCATCGAGGTCGGCCGGACGTTCGACGTCGCCATCCCGCTCGGCGCCGAGCCCCTCATCCGTGGCGCCGAGAGCGGACTCGACATGCGGAGCATGTGGTGGCTCCGGGTCCTGGCGCGTCTGGCGCCTGGAGACACGGAGACGCAGGCGGCCTCACGCCTCGAGGCGATGCGGCCCAGCCTCCGCGAGGCCACCATGCCGGAGCACTACCGGCCGGAGGATCAGACACGGTACCTCGCCGAGCCCTTCCACCTGCGCCCCGCCGCGACGGGGCTCTCGAACCTGCGCGAACGGTACAGCCAGCCCCTGTTCGTGCTGCTCGGGGTCGTCGCGCTGGTGCTCCTCATCGCGTGCGCCAACATGGCCAATCTGCTCCTCGCGCAGTCGGCGGCGCGGCGCAAGGAGCTGGCGGTGCGGCTGTCGCTCGGCGCCTCGCGCGTGCAGATCGCGCGGCAGTTGCTCGTCGAGAGCCTCGTCCTGGCGGGCCTCGGCACGGGCCTCGGGATCATGCTGGCGCTGTGGGGGTCGCGTGCGCTCGTCGCGCTCATCTCCACCCGCGCCAGCCTCGTTGTCCTGGATCTGGCGCTCGACTGGCGTGTGCTCGGCTTCACGGCGGGCGTGGGCCTCCTCACGGGCCTGCTCTTCGGCGTCGTCCCCGCCCTGCGCGCCACGCGTCTGGCGCCGGCCGCGGCCCTCAAAGATCACGCGCGGGGCGTCGTCACGAGCGGCGGACGCCTCGGCCTCGGCCATGGCCTGGTCGCGCTGCAGGTGGCGCTCTCGTTCATGCTGGTGTTCGGCGCGGGCCTCTTCACGCGGACGCTGGTCACCCTCACGACGCAGGAGATGGGCTTCGAGACGAGCCGCGTCCTCATCGCGCAGGTGGACCTCAGGCGGAGCGGCCTCGAGGACACGGCGCGTCCCGCCCACTTCGAGCGGATCCGCGAGGCGGTGCTCGCGGCCCCGGGCGTGGAGGCCGCCGCCATCTCGGTCGTCACGCCGATCGCGGGCATGACCTGGAACAACCTGATCGCGGTGCCGGGCTACGACGCGCCCGAGCGCGACCGCATCGCGCACTTCAATCGCGTCACGCCCGGCTTCTTCGCGACGCTGGGGACGCCGATTCTCGCGGGACGCGATATCGCGGAGACCGACGTGGCGGCATCGCCGAAGGTGGCGCTCGTCAACGAGGCTTTTGCGGCGAAGTTCCTGCACGGCGAGCACCCGCTGGGCCGGACGTTCACGACAGGCATGGGCGAACGGGCCGAGACGCTGGAGATCGTCGGCCTCGTCGCGGATGCCAAGTACCTGTCACTGCGCGAGCCGGCTCCCCCGACGATGTACACGGCCTGGTCGCAGGCGGCCACGGCGTCTTCGTCGACGCGGTTCAGCGTCCGCGTGGCGGGTCCGCCGAACGCCTTCCGGACGACCGTGTTGCAGGCGATCGCGTCGGTGGATGGCGAGGCCGTGGTGGACTTCCGCACCTTCGAGGAGGACCTGTCGGCCGCCGTCACGCAGGAGCGCGCCATCGCCCTGCTCGCGGCGTTCTTCGGCGGGCTCGCGCTGCTGCTGGCCGCCATCGGCCTGTACGGGGTGATGTCGTACTCGGTGGCGCGGCGCCGCAACGAGATCGGCATCCGGATCGCGCTCGGCGCACCGCCTGCGCGGGTGATGCGCCAGGTCTTCGGGCACGTCGTGGCGATCACGCTGGCCGGCCTCGTCGCCGGCGCGGCCGCCGCGCTCAGCGCTGGCCGCTTCATCGACTCGCTGCTCTTCGGCCTCGCCGCCACCGACCGCACGATGGTCGTCCTCTCGGCAGCGCTGCTCGGCAGCGCCGCGCTCGCCGCGGGCTACCTGCCGGCCCGCCGGGCATCGCGCGTCGACCCGATGGTGGCGCTCAGGGAGGAATAAGAGGAGGTGCGGAGGAGGAGGTGCCCGAGCACCTCGGCACTCCGGCACCCCCGCTAGAGCTCCCTCAACGCCGACGGAATCGGGAGCCTCGCGGCGCGCACCGCCGGGAACAGGCCGCCGACCAGGCCCATCAGGAGGGCGTAGATCAGACCCGTCACGAGCAGTGTTGGCGTCACCTGGAAGGCGAAGGCCACCTGGCTGAACGTCTGAAAGTTCATCGTCGACGTCTGGTAGCCGTTGAAGGCCAGGTAGGCGCCCACCCCGCCGATGGCGCCGCCGATCGCCCCGAGCACCACGGATTCCGCCAGCACCGACACGACCACGGCCGTCGCATTGAAGCCGAGCGCCCGCAGCGTCGCGATCTCGCGCGACCGCGTCGACACCGCCGTGTACATCGTCAGGATGGCTCCGAACACCGCGCCGATGCCCATCAGGAAGGCGATGACGAAGCCGACGCCCTGAATGAGGCCGCTCAGCGCCCGCGACTGCTGGGCGTAGTACTCCGTCTCGCGCCGCACCTGGACGTTGAGCTGCGGGTTCGAGGTGAGCCAGTCCCGGAACACCTCGAAGGTGTCGCTGGCGTCGAGCCGCACGAGCACGGTCTGGTACGAGTTGCCCCGGCGATAGGCGCCCTGCAGCACGCGCGCATCCACCCAGATCTCGGTCTCAGACACGCCGCCATTGGCCTCGAAGATCCCGACGACGCGCCACGTGTTCTGGCCCGATCGGACCTCGCCGCCAAGTTCGAGGCCGGCGAACTGGACGCTCGCGCCGCGGCCGACGACGATCTCGTTGGTGCCGAACTCGAACATCCGGCCTTCGATGATCCGGGCCTCCTCGCGCACCTGGAGTGACACCGGCTCGATCCCGCGCATCGGCACGTTGGCCGCCGACTCCGTCGACCGCTTGGGCAGGTCGATGATGACGAACAGCTCGCCGGACGCCACCGCCGTCTGGCCGTCACGCCGGATGCCCGGGGCCTGCTTGATGAGGTCGACCTCCGTGCCGCCGAGCCCGCTCGTCATCTCGCTGTCGGCGCCGCTGCGCATCACGATGGCCCGCGTGGGCGACCCGGAGTCGCGCATCGCGGCCGTGAAGCCCTGGGCAATCGACAGCACCGAGACGAACACCACCACCACGCCCGCGATGCCCACGATGGCCACGCCCGACGAGCCCAGCCGCTGCGGGATCGTACGGATGTTGAGCGCCGTCACGGCTACGACTTGAACGATCCAGTTGAACATCTCTGCCTCGCACCGGTTTCTGAGCTTCGCTATTCGCTATTCGCGATTCGCAGTTCGCTGTTCGCTGTTCGCTGTTCGCTGTTCGCTGTTCGCAGTTCGCAGTTCGCAGTTCGCTGTTCGCATTTCGCTAGTTCGCAGTTCGCAGTTCGCTAGTTCGCTGCTCGCTGTTCGCAAGTCGCGATTCGCCTTCTGTTCCTTCGCAATCTGCAATCTGCAATCTGCGATCTGCAATTCTTCTCAACCCCTGCGGAGCGCGTCGGTGATCTTCAGTTGCATGGCGTTGACCGCCGGCATCAGGCCGGCGATGATGCCGAGCAGCAGGATCAGCCCGGCGCCGATGGCGACGTCGCGCGCCGGCAGAACGAAGATCGGCAGCATGCCGCCGGTGGGATCGCCCTGTTGGACGAACGCCCACGCCACCAGCAGGCCCAGCCCGCCCCCGAGCACGGCGATCGCCACCGACTCGCTGAGCACCAGCACCAGGATCGCCGCGTTGGAGAAGCCGAGCGTCTTGAGGACGCCGACCTCGCTGGTGCGCTCCCGCACCGATTGCGCCATCGTATTGGCGGACACGAGCAGGATCGTGAACAGCACGGCCACCGAGATGGCGATCATGATGGCGCCGATGTCGCCGACCTGCTTCGCGAAGCCCTCGATGAACCCCTTCTCGGTCGTCGTCTTCGTCTCGGCCGCGGAGTTGGCGAACATCTCGTCGAAGGTATTCGCCATCTCCTGCGCGCGCGACGGGTCCTCGATCTTGACGATGTACCAGCCCACCAGGCCCGCACCGCCGGCCCGGTTCTCGTCGAGGTAGTCGTAGCGGAAGAAGAGCTGCGTCTTGTCCGTGCCCTGCGGGCCGTCGTAGATGCCGACGATGTTGAAGTCCCACACCTGGCCCGACTTCGGCTGCCAGATGGTGCCGATGAGCGGAATGCGATCGCCGACCTTCCACCCGAACCGGCGCGCCAGGTCCACGCCGACGATCGCCCCCTGCCGATCGGCGAGCCAGGCCTGGTACTGATCGGGCGGCAGCTCGAACTCCGAGTAGATCTTCAGGAACGGCTCGGGCTCGACCGCGATCTGCGCGAAGAAGTTCGCGGGATCCTGGTAGACGCCCCCGAACCACGAGTTGTGCGTCGCCAGTTCCACGCCGGGCGTCGTCTGCAGCCGGTTGAGGTACGACACGGGCAGCGGCATGATCAGGCTGACCTTGTGGATCAGCACGAGGCGGTCCAGCCCCGCGACGTCGACGCCGAACGAGAACGCGGTGCGAATCGTCATCAGCAGGCCGAAGAGCACGAACGCGATGAAGATCGACAGCACCGTGAACGTGGTGCGGACCTTCTTGCGCCAGAGGCTCTTCCAGAGCAGGGGCAGGAACTTCATGCGGCGGCTCCCTGCTCGAGCAGCAGCCCCTTCTCGAGGTGCAGCGTGCGCGTGGCCCGCTCGGCCGCACGCGGATCGTGCGTCACCATGACGATGGTCTTGCCGTGATCGCGGTTGAGCGCCTGCAGCAGGTCGAGGATCTCGTCGCCCGCCTTGCGGTCGAGGTCGCCCGTGGGCTCGTCGCAGAGCAGCAGCGTCGGGTCCGTCACGATCGCCCGGGCAATGCCGACGCGCTGTTCCTGCCCGCCGGAGAGCTGGCGCGGATAGTGGCGCGCGCGCTCCGCCAGGCCGACCACCTTCAGCGCGATGGCGACGCGCTTGCGGCGCTCGGCCTTCGAGAGCTTCGTGAGCAGCAGCGGCAACTCCACGTTGCGCTCGGCGGTGAGCACCGGCAGGAGGTTGTAGAGCTGGAACACGAACCCGATGTGCTCGGCGCGCCACCGGGAGAGCTGCCCGCCGGACATGCGGCCGACATCCGCGCCCGCCACCTCCAGTGTGCCCTCGGACGGCTGGTCGAGCCCGCCCATCATGTTGAGCAGCGTCGTCTTGCCCGACCCCGAGGGTCCCATCAGCGCCAGGAACTCGCCCGTCGGAATCTCGAGGTTCACGCCCTGCAGCACGTCGATGCGTTCGCTGCCGCGGGTGAAGTACTTGTGCAGGTTGCTGACGCGAACCAGTGCGCTCATGACCGTTCGGCTCCTACTTGATGACGATGGACTGGCCGTCGACGAGGGTCGGCGGCGGCGCGACGACGACGCGGTCGCCGGCGGTGAGGCCGGCGGTCACCTCGAGGCGCTCGCCGTCGGTGCCCGCCGTCTGAATGGCGCGACGCTCCACCGCGTTCTGCCGCACGACGAACACGTAACTCTGGCCGTTGTCGACCCGGACGGCGCTCTTCGGCACGAGCGACACGGCGCGGGCCGCGGGGGCATCCGCCTCGCCCGACGCGCGCAGGAACGTCACCTTGACGCCCATGTCGGGCAGGATGCGCGGATCGAGCGCGTTGAAGCCGATGCGCACGAGCACCGTGGCCTTCTGCCGATCGGCCGTCGGGACGGTCGTGATGACGCGCGCGGGGATGGCGAAGTCCGGGTACGCGTCGAGCACGGCCGTCACGGCCTGCTCCGGCACCACGCGGTTGATGTAGCTCTCGTTGACGTCGACCTCGATCTCGAGCGACGACATGTCGACGATCGTGCAGATGCCGGTGCGCGTGAAGCCGCCGCCGGCCGACACCGGCGACACCATCTCGCCCGGCTGCGCATCCTTGCTGATCGCCACGCCGCTGAACGGCGCGCGGATGACCGTGTTGTCGAGCTCCGTCTGCTGCAGCGCGACCTGGCTCTCGGCCACGACGACCTGCTGGCGCGCGGCGGCGATCCGCGCCTCGAGGGAATCGACCTCCGCCTGCGCCTGGTCCACGTCCGCCTGCGTCACGATCCCGTCGCGCCGCAGCTGTTCGCGCCGGCCCAGCGTGAGCCGCGCCTCGGCCAGCCGCACTTCACTCTCGCGGAGCGCGCTCCGCGCGGCGCCGACCTGCGTCTCGGCGAGGGCCAGCAGCGCCCGCGCCGTCGAGTCGTCGAGCCGTGCGAGCACCTGCCCTTCCCGCACCGCCATCCCCTCGTCGACGTTCACCTCGACGACCTTGCCGGTGATCTTCGACGATACGGTGGCGCGACGCCTGGCCGTCACGTAACCCGACGCGTTCAGCACCGAGGCCTGGGCGCCCGCGGCGCGTTCCGTCACCGAGGCCACCTCCACTTCGAGCGGCCGCTCGCGCGTGAACCACTGCCAGCCGGCCCACGCGGCGCCGGCCCCAATCGCCAGCACCACGACCCAGCCGGCCAGCCGGCCGCGGCCGGGACGATGGGGCTCGCGCTCGATGCGGAGTGCGGCGAGTTCTTCCTTCAGATCGCTCACTGGGACGTCCTTTGGTCGACGGGCCGCGCCGCGCCCTGCCGGATGCAGGCGCGACGCCCCGGGGCGTCAACGATAGTCGAAACAAAAGCGAACATCAATCCGTCCGCCCCTGTTTCCTCTGCAGTGTGACGGAGGCAGGGCCCGAGGCGTTCTCCGCCGTTGCCGAACGGCTGGGAGCGGCCCCCGAGTGGTCGCGCACGCATGGCGGGCGGCGCCGGGCCGGCACAGAGCCGGGGCGTTCGTGCCGGTTCACGCCCCGTGTGAAGGCGAGGCCGCCCCAGGCCGGCCCGAGGCCCTGCGGAATTGCACGCAAGATCCCGCGCGCCGCCAGGCGAGGGAGCGGCACCGTTCTTGCCTCTGTGCCAAGTATGACGGTCCGGCAGGCAGTCGATCGTGTGGCCGTACCCGGGTGTCCGGTGTGCGCCGGCACCGACGTCCGCGTGGCGCTGGAGGGACCCACCTATCCGATCTATGTGTGCGGCACGTGCCACAGCAATTTTTGCTGTCCGCCCGCGCGGGCCTCGCTGGCCGGCGCCCCTTCGATCACCGCTCCCCTGAAGCCCGCCCGCCATCCGAGGACGGATCAGGCGGCGGATGGCGGTCCCGACGCGGTGCGCACGTTCGGAGACGTCCGTGCGGAACTCCACCGGCGAGACGCCGGATGGATGATCGTGATCGCGGACGTGCGCGGGCTCTGCCTGGTCCGCACGTCGGCGGAAGGCACCCTCGCAGAGGCCAAGGCCAAGGCCGAGCGCCTCGTCGGCTACCTGCCGACGGCCCCGTGGCTCGAGGCGAACAGCCTCCCCCACTAATGGGGTGTCGTTGACGATCTACTACCGGGCCGCCCGTTGGGCGGCCCGCGGAATCGCGGCTGAGCAGAGCCGCTGGTAGTACCTCTTCAGTCGATACACTCCACTAGACGGCCGCGGCTCCTGGAGCCCGGCGCGGGCTACGGGGTGAGCGAGGCGGTGTAGGCCGCGATGTTGATCAGGTCTTCTTCCGTCAGCCCCGCCACGACCGGCGTCATCAGGTCGGCCCACAGGCCGTGCCGCGCCCCCGTCTGCATGTCGAACATCTGGCGCGCGCTGTAGCTGGGCGATCGGCCGGCGATCCCCGGCACGGGGCCGAGCCCCTTCAGGTCCGCGCCATGGCAGACGCCGCACGCGACGGTCCGGCCGCCGCCGGTCGTCACGAGCGCCTCGCCCTTCGCGAGGCTGCCCACCGGCACGTAGGCCACGAACCCCGACCGCGGATCGCGCAGCGCCTCCCGCGCGTTGTCCTCGGGCATCTCGATGATGCGCTGGCCGAGCGGTTCGGTCCCCCCACCGGGCAGGCCGACGAACAGCCCGCCGGCGATGCGCGTCTTCGGCACCGTGGCGCTCTCGACGACGCGGATCCAGGGCGTCCAGGGCATGGAACCGAAGTACTCGGCCGCGGCGCGGATCTCGTCGTCGGTCATTGCCTTCGCGATCGCGATCATCAGGTTCGTGTTGTTCTTCTTGGGATCCGCACTCCGGCGCCGGCCGTCGCGGTAGTCGTGCATTTGCTGGATGAAGTACGCCACCGGCAGGCCCGAGACCGGCGCGTTCTCGGCGCGGCCCTTCCCGTTCGGGTAGTGGCAGAGCGCACAGGCGCGAACGCCGGCGTCCTGGCGCCCGCGCGCCACGATCTCCGGCATCGGCGGGTGGTCGCCGGGAAACCAGTCGGCCGGGCCGTAGCCGTTGCGAATCTCGGCCATCGTGAAGGTGGCCGTGCTCCCGGCGAGCGATCTGGGCGCACCGTCGTCCTGCGCGGCCGGTGGCGCGGGCGCGGGCGTGCTGCCCGGCGCGGGATAGCCGTACGCCCACAGCGGCAGGTCCGCCGGCGCCGCGCCGGGCTGGGGCTGTGCCAGCGCCACGGCCATCGCCATCACACACGCGCACCCGATCATCCACGCCGTCTGCCGCATCGCATTCCTCCGGACGAGGGCCGGCCCCTCAGGTGATATCGCGAGCTATCTTCGCGGGCCGGTGACCGCACCTTGTCACGTGATGTCACCCGAGGGACGGCCCACCGTCCGGCATGCGCGGCCCAGAGTCAACCGCCGGCGGGGTTCCGCGGTCTATGGCCTCGAGCGTCGGCGGCGCCACCCGCCGGCCGGCCGGCGATGCGGTGGCGCTGCGGCCACGTTTCCGTGACGCGCGCTGTCCAATACGGGACACCCTGCCGGCACCCCGCGACACTATTCTCTAGAGGCACATCCGCTTCCTGAGCCCTGTGGCCCTGCTGGCCGTCTGCCTCACGAAAGCACTCCGGAGGCCTGTCTTGCCGCGCAGATCCATCGCCCTGCTTCTACGGTTGCACGAGTTCGTTGCGGCCCTCGATCGCCGCAGCCCGCAGCTCGGCCGGCAGGGCGAGGCGGCGATCGCGCGGGACGGGGCGGCGCTTCGCCGCCAGGCGCGGACGCGAATCGCCGAGCTTGAACAGCGGGCCTCACCAACGGAGCTCGCGCCGTAGTCGCACGCCCCATGCGTTCCTGAGCGGTGTCGCCGGCGCGGCCGCCCGCGCTCTTCAACGTCTCATGCGCATGGCGCGGCCGCCCTCGACGCGATGACGAGCATGCCGCAATCCCTCAGCGAGATCACGAGCGTCCGCCCCACGAGCCTGGAGCTGCTGGGGATCGAGCCGCTCGAAGAGCATGCGCGCAGCCTCGCCGCGCTCCTGACGATCGCGACGCGGGGACGCGTGCGCGGGCGGCCGCATCTCGACCGGCTCGACGGACACATGCGGGCCCTCCGGGCCGTGTATGTGACGCTGACCGAGGATGCGCGGACTGGGGAGCGGTCGTCGCCAGCCGCTGAATGGCTGCTCGACAACTTCCACACGGTGTCGGCCGCCGCCCGCGACATCCGGAACGATCTGCCGCCGGCGTTCTACCAGCGGCTGCCCAGAGTGGCGGCTGACGAGTTCGCGGGGCTGCCCCGTATCTACGCCATGGCGCTCGAGCTCATCGGGCGCAGCGCGGGCCGGCTGGATGCCCAGCGGCTGCATCGGTTCATCACGGCCTTCCAGTCCGTGACGCCCCTGACCATGGGCGAGCTCTGGGCGTGGCCGAGTGCGCTCAAGCTCGCGCTGCTCGACTACCTGCGTGCCAGGGCCGACGTCCTGGCGGAGAGCCGGGCGCACCGGCGTGACGCCGATCAGATCGCCAGCAGCTACTTCCAGACGGCGACCCACCGCCCGTGGCCGGCGGAGGTGCATCCGGCCTTCGCGATCCGTCTGCTGCAGCACTCGCGCGAGCAGGGGCCGGCGGCCAGCGTGCTCCGGACCGCCCTGGACGCCGCGCTCGCCGCCTCCGGGCAGACCCTGGAGGAGGCGATCCGCACCGAAGGGCGCCATGAAGCCACCGAGCAGGCCTTCATGTCCAGCCTCATCGAGAGCCTGCGCATCATCTCGACCTTCGACTGGACGGAGTTCTTCGAGAGCGTCAGCCTCGTCGAGCAGGTGCTCCAGCGGGACCCGGCCGGCGTCTACGGCCGGATGGACTTCCGGAGCCGCGATCGGTATCGCCATGCCGTGGAAGAACTGGCCGAGCCGACGGGCGATGCCCAGCTGCGGCTGGCCCTGAAGAGCGTGGAACGCGCACGGCGGGTCGCCGAGCGGGCACCCGACGAGCGCGGGGCGCACGTCGGCTACTACCTGATTGGCGGCGGACGGCAGGCATTCGAGCAGGGGCTCGGCTGGCATCCCCGCCTGGTCGGCCGGGCTCGCCGGTGGTTCTTCCGGTATGCGACCCCCGGCTACCTCGGCACCATCGCGCTCGGCACCGGTGCGCTGGTGGCCGTCGCGCTTGCGGTCGCGTACGAGCACGGCTGGCGCGGCGGCCTCCTGATCGCGGTGGCGCTCCTGTCGGTCGTCCCGGCCAGCGAGCTGGCGATCCAGATCCTGCAGCGGATCATCAGCAACGTGATTCCCCCGCGCCGCCTGGCGCGGCTCGATCTCGCCACCGTGCCCGTCGACGCGCGCACGATGGTGATCGTCCCCACCATGCTCGACAGCGTGGCGCGCGTCGAGGCCCTGCTGGCGCACCTGGAGGTGCAGGCCCTCGGCAACGTGGACCCGCACGTGCACTTCGCGCTCCTGACCGATCTCCCCGACGCCTCCACCGAGACCTTGCCTGACGACGCCGGCATCCTCGCGGCGGCGCATGCCGGCATCGACGCCCTCAACGCCCGGCACGGCGGCGGCCGCCCCGACCGATTCTTCCTGTTCCATCGCACCCGCCACTGGAACGCGCGGGAAGGCCTCTGGATGGGATGGGAACGCAAACGCGGCAAGATCGAGGAGTTCAACCGGCTGCTGCGCGGCGCCACCGACACGAGCTTCGTCCTCCAGGTGGGCGATGTCTCGATCCTCCCGGAGGTGCGTTACTGCATCACGCTCGACAGCGACACGCGCCTCCCACGTGACGTCGCGCGGCAGTTGATCGGCATCATCATCCATCCACTGAACCGCCCGACGCTCGACCCGGCGACCGGCCTCGTCACCGACGGCTACGGCATCCTGCAGCCGCGGGTGAGCGTCACGTTCGCCAGCGCGGCCGGATCGCTGTTCGCCCGGCTGTACTCCGGCCACACGGGCGTCGACCCCTACACCACGGCGGTGTCCGACACGTACCAGGACCTCTTCAACGAAGGCATCTTCACGGGCAAGGGGCTCTACGACGTCGACGCGTTCACGGCTTCCCTGGACAACGCCGTGCCGGAGAACGCGCTGCTGTCCCACGACCTGTTCGAGGGGCTCCATGCGCGCGTGGCCCTCGTGTCCGACGTCGAGTTCGTCGATGAGTACCCGTCGAGCGTGCTCGCGCACGCGCGCCGGCAGCACCGCTGGATTCGCGGCGACTGGCAGATCCTCGCCTGGCTCTTTCCGTGGGTCCCGTCGCGCCACGGCCTCCGGCCGAATCCGCTGCCGATCATCGGACGGTGGAAGATCCTCGACAACCTGCGGCGGAGCCTCGTCGCCCCCACGCTGCTGCTGATGCTCGTGGCGGCGTGGACGGTGCTGCCCGGCCCGCGCTGGTACTGGATGAGCGCCGTGCTCGTGGTCCTGGCGTCACAGCTCCTGCCGCTCGTCGGACGCCTGGTCGTCGGCCCGCGACGCGCGCAGTCGTTTCCGGTCTTCTGGCGCAATCTCCGCGAGGACGCGGCCACCGCCGTCGCGCAGGTCGTGCTCGGCCTGACGTTCCTGGCCTACAACGCCTGGCGGACGACGCATGCGATCGTCGTGACGCTCGTGCGCCTGGTGCTGACCAGGCGGCGGCTCCTCGAGTGGGAGACCGCCGCCGTCGTCGATGCCCGATCGATGGGACTGGCCGGCCACAAGGGCGTGCGGCGGGTGGCCGGGCAGATGGCCGCCAGCCCCCTCCTCGCCGGCGGCGTGGCGCTGCTCGTCGCGGTCGTGCAGCCGGGCGCCCTGCCCGCCGCGACGCCGTTGCTGATCCTGTGGGCGTTGGCGCCGGCCGCCGCGTACTGGCTCAGCCTGCCGGCCCGGCTGCGCCAGCGGCCGCTCACCGACGACGAGCGCGCCCTGCTCGGTCGCACGGCCCGGACCACCTGGCGGTACTTCGAGACGTTCGTCACGGCGGAGACCGCGTGGCTGCCGCCCGACAACTATCAGGAGAGTGGCGACGCGCCGCAACTGGCCCTGCGCACCTCGCCCACCAACATCGCCATGGGCCTGCTCTCGACGCTGGCCGCGCACGACCTCGGGTATCTGTCGACAGGGGCCATGGCCGAGCGGCTCGATCGGATGCTGACGACCATCGAGGGGCTGGAGCGCTATGAGGGCCACGTCCTGAACTGGTATGACACGACGACGCTGGCGCCCCTGCGGCCGCACTACGTCTCGACGGTCGACAGCGGCAACCTGGCCGGGGCGCTGATCGCCCTGGCGCAAGGCCTGCGGCAGATCGGTGACACGCCGCAGACCGAGGCGCGGCGCCTCGCGGGCGTGATCGACACCGCGGAGGTCCTGGCGCGCGCCGCCTCCACGGCGGACGCCAGCAACGGGGAGGGGCCGCTCGCGGCCCACCTCACGTCCCTGGCCCGGCAGACCGCGACCGCCGCACGGCGGGCACTCGAGACCGGCGACCCGGCGCCACTGACCCCGCTGGGCCACGAGCTTGCCGAGACGGTGGTGATCAGCCCGGCCGGCCCCCCGGCCTCCGTGCCCGACGACCTCGCCTTCTGGACGCACGCCCTGGCCGAGGCCGTGGCCTCGGTCCGGCCGCAGGCGCCCCCCCCGCGGACGACGGCCGCGCTGCACGCGCTCGCGAGCCGCGCCTCCCGCCTCTTCGATCAGATGCGCTTCGACTTCCTCTACGATCGCCGCCGGCGCATCTTCACAATCGGCTATCGGCTCGCGAGTGCCGACGGCCCCGGGCGCCCTGACGCATCGTTCTACGACCTGCTCGCGTCCGAGGCGCGCCTGGCCAGCTTCATCGCCATCGCCAAGGACGACGTGCCCCAGCACCACTGGTTCCACCTCGGCCGCCTCGTGACGAACATCGACGGCCGCGCCACGCTGATGTCGTGGGGCGGCACGATGTTCGAGTACCTGATGCCGCTGCTCCTGATGCGCAGCTTTCCCGGCACGCTGCTGGATCAGAGCTGCCGCGCCAGCACCGCACGG
The DNA here is from genome assembly GCA_030680175.1 of Vicinamibacterales bacterium. Lineage (GTDB taxonomy): Bacteria > Acidobacteriota > Vicinamibacteria > Vicinamibacterales > UBA2999 > JAUXWO01. The sequence goes on along the minus strand of JAUXWO010000061.1, from coordinate 21,142 downwards.
CAGATGGACTACGGCACGCGACGGCGGATCCCGTGGGGCGTCTCTGAATCGGCGCACCCGCTGACCGATCGCGCCGGCACCTATCAGTACAAGGCGTTCGGCGTCCCGGGGCTCGGACTCGCCCGCGGCCTCGGCGACGACCTCGTCGTCGCCCCGTACGCCACCGCGCTGGCGAGCCTCGTGGACCCGGCGGCCGCGGCGGCCAACTTCGCGCGACTCACCCGCGACGGCGCCGAAGGGCGCTTCGGGTACTACGAATCGATCGACTACGGCCCGCGTCCTCAGACGGCCATCGCCGCGACCGCGGCGGATCAGCCGGAGATCGTGCGCGCCTACTTCGCCCACCATCAGGGCATGTCGCTGGTGGCGCTGGCCAATGTCCTCCACGCCGACGTGTTCGTGGCCCGGTTCCATGCGGACCCGCGCATCCAGGCCACCGAGCTCCTGCTGCAGGAGCGCGTGCCGCGCGAGGCCATCCTCTCCGAACCACGGCCGGCGGAAGGGGCGGCGCTCGTGCCCTCCGCGCCGGTGCTCGCCTCGCGGCAGTACCGCACGCCGCACACGACCAGCGTGCACACGCACTTCCTGTCGAACGGCCGCTACACGACCGCCGTGACGCATGCCGGCGGCGGGTACAGCATGTGGCACGGTCGTGCGGTCACGCGCCGGCGCGAGGACCGGACCTCGGATGCGGTGGCGTACGCCATCTACCTGCGCGACCCGTGGTCCGGCGAGGTGTGGTCGCCCACCTACCTGCCCGCGGGCCGCGAGCCCGACGAGTACGAGGTGACGTTCGAGCTCGACAAAGCCACGTTCCGCCGCCGCGACGGCGACTTCGAGACCGAACTCCAGATCGCGGTGTCGCCCGAGGACGACGTGGAGGTCCGGCGCCTGTCGATCGTCAATCACGGCCATCGGCCGCGGGAGATCGAGGTCACCAGCTACGCGGAGATCGTCCTGGGCCGTCCCGAGGATGACGAGGCGCACCCGGCGTTCGGGAAGCTGTTCGTCGAGACCGAGCACGATGCGCAGAACGCCGGCCTCCTCTTCAGCCGTCGTCCACGCGGCATCGACGAGGCGCCGATCTGGGGCTTTCACGTGCTCGGCGTCGACAACCGGCTCGGCGGCGCCGTCGAGTGGGAGACCGATCGCGCCCTGTTCCTCGGCCGCGGACGCTCCCTGGCCAACCCGGTGGCCCTCGAGGGCCGGCCGCTGTCCGGGACCACCGGCGCGGTCCTGGATCCGGTGGCGGCCTTGCGTGATCGCGTGCGCCTGCCCCCCGGGGCGTCGGTGCGCGTGACGTTCGCCACCGGGGTCGCGGCCGACCGGGACACGGCGCGCGCGATGGTGAGCAAGTACCGGGATGGCAGCGCCGCCTCGCGCGCCTTCGCGATGGCCTTCACCCACGCGCGGATCACCCTGCAGCACCTGGACATCACCGATGCGCACGCGATGCTCTTCGCACGCGTCGCCTCGCGCGTGTTCGGCGATGACGCCTCGTGCATCAGCGCCGAGGATCTCGCGCGCAATACGCTCGCACAGCCGCAGCTCTGGGGCTACGGGATCTCGGGGGATGTGCCGATCGTGCTGGTGCGCCTGTCGGAGCCGGGCGCGATCCCCCTGGTGCGCCAGCTCCTCCTCGCCCAGGAGCATTGGCGCGTCAAGGACCTGCGCGCGGATGTGGTGATCCTGAACGAACATCCGGCCGACTACCTCGACGAGGTGCAGGGCCTGCTCATGGGGCTCGTGCGGGACCCGAGCTGGGCCGGGTGGCAGGACACGCCGGGCGGCATCTTCCTGCTGCGGTCGGAGGGCATGCCCGACGCCGATCGCCATCTCCTGTGCGCGACCGCGCGTGTCGTGCTGCGCGGCGACCTGGGCAGCCTCTCGCCTCAGCTGCATCGCGCCGCACCCTGGCTGTACGACGCGCACGAGGCGACGCCACTGACGGACCCCGGGCGCCCGGCGCCGGCGACCACCTCGGTGCCCGTGCCGCCGCTGGTGATGGAGAACGGGCTCGGCGGGTTCACGCCGGACGGACGGGAGTACGTCGTGGTGCTGGAGGGCGACCGCGACACGCCGCTGCCCTGGTCGAACGTGATCGCCAACCCCGAGTTCGGCACCATCGTGAGCAGCACGGGCGCCGCGTTCACGTGGGCCGGCAACAGCCGGCAGAACCGCCTGACCCCCTTCGCCAACGATCCGGTCACCGATCCCACGGGCGAGGCGATCTACCTGCGTGACGAGGAGACGGGCGCGGCCTGGAGCGCGACGCCGGCGCCGCTCGGCCGCGGCGATGCCGGGGGGCGCTGGGTCGTCCGGCACGCGGCCGGGCTGACACGGTTTCAGCACGCGACACGCGGCCTGACGCAGGAGCTGGCGGTGTGTGTCGACACCGGTGATCCGGTGAAGCTCGCCGTGCTCACGCTGACGAACACGGGGACCACGCCGCGCCGCCTCAGCGTCTTCGGCTACGTGGAGTGGCGCCTCGGCCCGCCGCGATCCGATGACCATCGCTTCGTGGTCACGGAGGTCGACGCGACCACCGGCGCCCTCCTGGCCCGGAACCCGTACAACGAGGAGTTCCGGGAGGGCGTGGCCTTCTGGCACGCCACCGAGGCCGCCAGCGGCCACACGTGCGACCGGACGGAGTTCATTGGCCGCAACCGCACGCTGGCGCGGCCGGCCGCGCTCGCGCGCGGGTCCCTCGCGGGCCGGTCAGGCGCCGGACTCGACCCGTGCGGTGCCTTGCAGGTCCCCATCGAGATCCCGGCCGGCGAGTCGCGGCGTGTGGCTTTTGTCCTCGGCCAGGCCCCTGATGCCGCGGCGGCGTCACGACTCGCGGCCCGCTACAGCGCGCTGGCGGAGGTCGACGCGTCGCTCGCGCGCGTCGAACGCTTCTGGGACGAGACGCTCAGCGTGGTGCAGGTGCACACGCCCGACGATTCCTTCGATCTGCTCGTGAACCGCTGGCTCCAGTACCAGACCTTGAGCTGCCGGATCTGGGCGCGCAGCGGCCCGTCGCAGCCCGGGGGCGCGTACGGCTTTCGCGATCAGCTGCAGGACATGCTCTCGCTGATGCACACACGGCCCGACCTCTGCCGGGCCCACCTCCTGCGCGCCGCCTCGCGGCAGTTCATCGAAGGCGACGTCCAGCACTGGTGGCACCCGCCGGCCGGACGCGGCACACGGACGCGCTGCTCCGACGACCTGCTGTGGCTCCCGTACGTGGCGGCGGCGTATGTCCGGCACACCGGCGATGGGGCGGTCCTCGACGAGATCGTCCCGTTCCTCGAGTCGCCGCCACTCGCCCCGGACGAGCAGGAGGTGTACGCCCTGCCCTCCGTCTCGTCCACCGCATCGTCGCTCTTCGACCACATGTGTCGCGCCATCGACCATGCGCTGCGCTACGGCGCGCACGGGCTGCCCCTCATCGGCTCCGGCGACTGGAACGACGGGATGAACCGCGTCGGCGTCGAGGGGCGTGGCGAGAGCGTCTGGCTCGGGTGGTTCCTGGTGGTCGTGCTCAACGACACGGCCGGCTTGTGCGAGGCGCGCGACCGACAGGACCTGGCGCAGCGCTATCGCAGCCAGGCCCGCTGGCTCACGGGGATGCTGGAGCTGGCGTGGGACGGCGGCTGGTACCGCCGCGCCTACTTCGACGATGGCACACCGCTCGGCTCCGTGCAGAACATGGAGTGCAAGCTCGACTCGCTGACGCAGTCGTGGGCCGTGCTCTCGGGGGCCGCCAACCCCACGCGCGCCGAGCGGGCGATGGATGCCGTGCGCACGCACCTGGTGCGTCGCGAGGCGCAGATCGTGCTGCTGCTGACGCCGCCCTTCGATCGGATGCCGCAGGACCCCGGCTACATCAAGGGCTATCTCCCGGGCGTGCGGGAGAACGGCGGGCAGTACACCCATGCGGCGCTGTGGGCGGTCATGGCCCTGGCGCGCCAGGGCCTGGGCGACGAGGCCATGGAGCTCTTCCACATGCTCAACCCGATCAACCACGCCCGGACCCCTGACGAGGTCGAGCGGTACAAGGGCGAGCCGTACGCGGTGGCCGCCGACGTCTACGCGCACCCACGGCACGTCGGTCGCGGGGGGTGGACCTGGTACACCGGCTCGGCCGGATGGATGTACCAGGCGGCCACCGACAGCCTGCTCGGGCTGCGCCGCCACGGCGACACGTTCAGCATGGACCCGTGCATCCCGGCGATGTGGACGGCCTACGCGATCGACTGGCGGTACGGCGCCAGCGCGTACCACATCGCGGTGCAGAACCCGGAGCGCCAGCACCGCGGCGTGCGGTCCGCGACGCTCGACGGCGTCGCCGTGGACCCGCGGGCGATCCCGCTCCATGACGACGGCGGCGCGCACCAGGTCGTGATCGTGCTGGGCAATTCAGACACGGCGCGGCCCCACTAGTGGCGTGTATCGACTGAAGAGGGACTACCAGCGCCTCTGCTCAACCGCGATTCTGCGGGCCGCCCAACGGGCGGCCCGGTAGTTCTTTGTCAACGACACTCCACTAGTGGCGTGTATCGACTGAAGAGGGACTACCAGCGCCTCTGCTCAACCGCGATTGTGCGGGCCGCCCAACGGGCGGCCCGGTAGTTCTTCGTCAACGACACTCCACTAGTGGCGTGTATCGACTGAAGAGGTACTACCAGCGCCTGTGCGTGACCGCGATTCTGCGGGCCGCCCAGCGGGCGGCCCGGTAGTTCTTCGTCAACGACACTCCACTAGCGGACGCGCGTTCCGCCGCTCACCCGAGCGCGACGTCGAGCGTCATCATCACGGCGAACCCGATCATCGCGCCGAGCGTGGCGCGGTCGCTGTTGCCGCCGGACTGCGATTCGGGGATCACTTCCTCGACGACGACGAAGATCATCGCGCCGGCGGCAAACGCCAGCGCGTACGGCAGGAGGGGCCGCATCATCGTGACCGCCAGCGCCCCGATGACGGCCGCCACCGGCTCGACCGCCGCCGACAGCTGGCCGTACCACCACGCCTTGAAACGCGAGAGCCCCTCGCGGCGCAGCGGCACGGCGATCGCCGTCCCCTCCGGGCCGTTCTGAATGCCGATGCCGACCGCCAGCGCGATGGCGGCGCCGAGCGTGGCCGACTCGTAGCCGGCGGCCACGGCGCCGAAGGCCACACCGATCGCAAGCCCCTCGGGGATGTTGTGCAGCGTGATCGCCAGCACGAGCAGCGTGGACTTGCCCCACGGCGTCTTCACCCCTTCGGCCTCCGACAGGCGGCCGAAGAGGTGCACGTGCGGCAGGATGTAATCCACGAGGCGCATCGTGAAGGCGCCCGCGAGGAACCCGATGAGGGGTGGGACCCACTTCACCATGCCCATCTCCTCGGAGAGGGCGATGGCCGGGTTCAGCAGCGACCAGAAGCTGGCGGCGATCATGACGCCGGCCGTGAAGCCCAGCGCGGCGTCGAGGAACGTGCGGCTGACGTCCTTGAACAGGAAGACGACGGCGGCGCCGAGGGCGGTCAGGCCCCAGGTGAAGAGGGTGGCGGCCAGGGCCTGCCAGACCGCAGGCCACGTGGCAAAGACGTCGAGCATGCCTCCGTCATATCACGTCCGGGCACCCGCGCCCTGCACGGCGATTCGGGCCCTGTTCACTCTGGAACAGACCGGCCTCGCCGCGCCCGTCATGCTGCTCAGACGAAAGGGGGGACCATGCCGAACAAGATGACCCGGGAGGCGCAGCTGCGCGCCCTGTTTGCCGAGCGCCGGCGCGAGTTGCAGGAAGACGTGCAGCGGCGCCTCCGCGATGAGCGCACGAACCGGGATCACGACGCGGGAGACGAATTCGACCATTCCGACGCCACCATCTCGAAGGACGTCGCCTTCGCCCTGCTGCAGCTGAAGGCCGACACGCTGAGCCGGATCGACGAGGCCGCGAGCCGGCTCGACAGCGGCACGTACGGCGACTGCAGCGAGTGTGGGGATGAGATCGCGCTGGCGCGGCTGAAGGCGCTCCCCTTCGCCACCCGGTGCACGTCGTGCGAAGAGGCCCACGAGCAGGTCCACTCGCGCCTGCAGCGCGTGGCGCGCCAGGACTCGAGCCTCGCGCTGTTCTCGCAGGCGAGCGGACTGCAGAAGTAGCCGCGCGCCCGGCGGCGCAAGGCTCGTCGCCGGCCGCTGGGCACGGCGCTTCCCGGGTGGCTGGCGTGACCGGGACGGCGCACACCGAGGGCGCCGCCCGGTCCGTCTTCCCGTCAGCGCTTGAACTGCACGAGCACGAAGCGCGCGTCGGTCGTGCCGGTGTTGACGATCAGATGCTCGTCGGCGTCATGCCAGTGCGCCTGCCCGGCGGTAGACGAGTTCACCACGGGCTCCGCATCGTTTGACGTGTAGCTGAGTGTGTAGTCGGTCAGCGCATACACGACGCGCGCAAGGCCATGATGGCGCGGCAGGGTGCTCCCCGCGGGAAGGCGGACTTCCGACACCCGCACGTCCGCATTGTCGAGCGGCAGCCGCGTGGGGCCCGAGGCCGAGCCTGCCGGGGGCTCATCGTGCGCCGGCGCGGACGCCAGCGCTTGCGCCGTCCGCGCGACCACGAGGAACTTCGCCTCGGAGGCGCCGATGTTTTCGATCGAGTGCTCTCCGGCGTCGTGGAAGTGGGCCTGCCCGACGCTCCACGACGACTCACTCGTCTGCCCCCCCTGCGTGAAGCGGATCGTGTAGTCGCTCAGCGCGTAGAGGGCGCGTGGGCCGCCGCTGTGCGCCGGCAGGACCTGCCCCGGCGCCAGCGTCACGACGGATGCGGTCGCGTACTCGTTGCTGAACACACGGGTCATCAGCTCGTCGATGGAAGGGGCGGTGGTGGCGACGGCAGGGTCAGCCGGCCTGGCAGCGTCCGGAGTGGATTCCCCGGCACAGGCGACCATGGAGCACGAGGCAAGAACGACGATCGACAGATAACGCATGTGGAGCTCCTGTTATTGATCGTGTCTTCCCGACAGTAGCACCCTGCGGCCGCGGTCGTGCACGAACCTCCCAATAAGGTCACGGCTGATGGCCCAAACGACTGAACACACGCGTCGACGTCGTGCGCGACTGCCGCTGCCTCCCCGCGTACACGAAAAAACCCGGCGCCTCTTGGGGAAGCGCCGGGTAAGGAAGAGATGAATGCGATGGTTGCGGGGGGGGGATTTGAACCCCCGACCTTTGGGTTATGAGCCCAACGAGCTACCGGACTGCTCCACCCCGCGACAAGGAAACCCAAGTGTAACACAGACGAGGCAGAGGCACGAAATTCCGCCGTCTTTCATGCAGGTTGGCGCGGGGAGGCCTGCCGCTCCACCGCGGCCGCCGCCAGCCACATCCGCGTCCGCGGCGCCGCCTCCGCGCGGGGATCCGCGGCCACCCGTGCCAGGTCCTCCGGGGTGTCCACGTCGAACCACGGCGCCACCAGCTCGACCCGCACCCCGGCCTCGCGCAGCCGCTCGAGCGTGCGCGCCAGCACATCAGGCGCGCCCCACGGGATCCCGGTGAAGAGCGCCCCAAGCGCCACGTCCGCGCGCGAACGCGACACCCCCACCAGGTAGTACCCCCCATCGTCGGACGGCCCGAGCACGACATCCGCGGGCGAGGTGAGCGCGGCGATCGCATCGGTGAGGTGGAAGGGCGGGAGCGTGGGGAGATCGGAGCCGACCAGCACCACGTGCTCCTGCCCCGCCGCGAACGCCTCGTCGAAGGCCTGCCGCATGCGCGCGCCCAGATCGCCCTCGCCCTGCGGCCGGAGGCGTACAGGCGCCGCGAGGACCTCGCCCGCGAGCGCCGCGAGCGTGCCGCCCGCCGCTGCGGGCGTGTAGCACACGTCCACCGGGACCCCCGAGGCCGCCGCCGCCGCCAGCGTATCGGTCAGAAGCGCGGTGCGCAGCGCCGTGGCCTGCGGCGCGGTGAGCGACGCGGTCACGCGCGTCTTGCCCGGCGCGTCGGGCGCCCGGGCCAGCACGATGATGGAGAGGGGGCCCGACTCCGTCATCTCAGCGCGGCTCGTACACGGTGCGGCCCCCGACGATCGTCCGCACGATGCGCGCGTCGCGGATCTGCTCCGGCGGGATCTCGCGGAGGTCGCGGTCCATCACGGTGAGATCCGCCAGCATGCCGGGCGCAATCACGCCCTTCGTCGCCTCCTCGAACGAGGCATACGCCCCCTCGTACGTGTAGGCGCGGAGCGCCTCCTCCACCGTGATCTTCTGCGCCGGCACCCACCCGTCCGGCGTGGCGTCGTCGAGCGTCCGGCGCGTCACCGCCGCGTAGATGCCCTCGAGCGGCGTGGGTGGGGCCACGAACCAGTCGCTGCCGAACGCCAGGTGCGCGCCCGCGTCGATCAGGCCGCGGAACGCATACGTCGTCTTGATCCGCTCGGCGCCGATCACCCGCTCCGCCCACCGGCCATCGTCGATGGCGTGGTAGGGCTGCATGCTCGCGATGACGCCGAGCGCGGCGAAGCGCGGGATGTCGGCGGGCGCGAGATGCTGGGCGTGCTCGATGCGGAAGCGGCGATCGCGCGCGCCGTGCGCCTCCGCCACGCGCTGGAAGATATCGAGCAGGTCGCCGTTGGCGCGGTCGCCGATGGCGTGGACGGCGACGTGCAGGCCGGCCTTGTCGGCGCCGCGGACCCAGGCGTCGAGATCCTCGTGCGTGGTGACGAACAGGCCGCGGCTGCCGGGCGTGTCCGTGAACGGCTCGTGGAAGGCGGCCGTGTGCGAGCCGAGCGAGCCGTCCACGAAGCCCTTGAGCGCGCCGATGCGCAGCCACGCATCACCCCGGCCATCGGGGCCGTACGTGCCGGCGCGCACCGTCTCGTCGAGCCGCGCCCACGTGTCGAGCGGCACGGCGGCATAGATCCGCGTGCCAAGCGCGCCGGCCTGATGCGCCCGCGTCATCACGGCGAGATCCTCCCACGATCCCATCTGGTGAACGGAGGTGACGCCCTGTGCGGCGACGTAGGCCATCGCGGCCTCGAGCGCGCGGTCGCGCATCGCCTCGGACGGCGGCGGCATCTCCCGCTCGACGAGCGCCATCGCATTGTCCTTGAGCAGGCCGGTGAGCGCGCCATCCGGGTCGCGCACGATCTCGCCACCCGCGATGTCGGCCACGCGGGCGGGCACGCCCACGGCGGCGAGTGCCGCGCTGTTGGCGAGCGCCATGTGGCCATCGAGCCGGTTCACCCAGACGGGATGATCCGGCGTGACCGCATCGATCCACGCGCGGTGCGGCAGCTCGCCGCCCCACAACGTGTGATCCCAGTCGCCGCCCGTGATCCACGTCCCGGCCGGCACCGTCGCCGCAAAGGCGCGCAGGCGCTCGACGAACACCTCGCGTGACGCGGCGTCGCGCAGCTGCACCGACGCGAGCCGGAAGCCGCCGTCGAGGAAGTGCACGTGGGTATCGATGAACCCGGGAGTGACGAACTGGCCGCCCAGGTCGATCACCTCGGCATCGCCGGCCAGGGCGCGGATCTCGTCGGAGGTGCCGACGGCGCGAATGATATCGCCGGCGATCGCCACGGCCTCGGCGGCAGGCCGCGCCGCATCGCCGGTCCAGATGCGGCCATTGACGAGCGCGATCGTGATCGACGGATCGGCCGCGGGCGCACCGGCGCCGCACGCCGACACGAAGAGCATGGGGATCAGGGCCAGAAAGCAGCGACGGAGGGCGGTGGGCATGCCCAACACTGTAACGCAGGCGATCAGCGATCAGCGATCGGCTGTCGGCTCTCAGCTATCGGCTGTCAGCGATCAGCTCTCGGTCAGGCGGACCGCTGGCGTCGTGCCTGCACCACCCGCCACACGCGCGCGGCGAGCAGGGCGGCGACGAGGCCGGCGTACATGGCGGGGTCGGTGACGTCGAGCTTCACCTTCCACCAGTAGTGCAGCACGCCGAGCGCGGCGCTCACGTAGACCAGCTTGTGCAGGAGGTTCCAGCGGCGCCCGCCGAGGCGCCGGATCCACCCCTGCGTCGACGTGACGGCGAGCGGGATCATCAGCACGAACGCCGTGAATCCGGCCGTGATGTACGGCCGCTTCACCACATCCTCCCAGACGCCGGAGAACATCAGCGAGTGGTCGAGGATGAAGTAGGTCAGGAAGTGCAGGGACCCGTAGAAGAACGCGAAGAGGCCGATCATCCGGCGGAACTGGATGACCGGATTCCACCCGGTGGCCCACCGCAGCGGCGTGATGGCCAACGTGATCACCAGCAGCCGCAGCGTCCAGATGCCGGTCGTGTTGGTGATGGTCTCGACGGGGTTCGCGCCCAGCTCCCCGGCAAAGACCCCGTACACGAGCCACACAAACGGCCCGAGCGCCGCGGCAAAGACCAGCGGCTTCGCCACTCGACGACTGAAGGGCGGAGGGGGCATGGGCGGTAGTGGGTGGTGGGTAGTGGGTGGTAGGTAGTGGGTAGTAGGTAGTAGGTGGTGGGTAGTAGGTAGTAGGTGGTGGGTAGCTAGGTGGTGGAATCGCGTCACTACCCACTACCCACTACCCACTACCCACCCCCCATCAGTAGTGTCGCCGCAGGTCCATCCCGGTGTAGAGCGAGGCCACCTGGTCGGCGTAGCCGTTGAACGGGAGCGTCTTGCGGCGGAAGAACTCGCCGATGCGGCGTTCGGTCTTCTGGCTCCAGCGCGGGTGATCGACGTCGGGGTTCACGTTCGCGTAGAACCCGTACTCGCGCGCCTGCTGCTGCTTCCAGGTGTTGACCGGTTCGTTCTCGACGAAGCGCACGCTGACGATCGACTTGATGCTCTTGAACCCGTACTTCCACGGCACGACCAGGCGAATCGGCGCGCCGTTCTGGTTCGGCATCACCTCGCCGTAGAGGCCGACGCCGAGGATCGCCAGCGGGTGCATCGCCTCGTCCATGCGCAGGCCCTCGATGTAGGGCCACTGCAGCGCGGGCTCGCGCTGGCCGGGCATCTGCGCGCGATCGACGAGCGTACGGAACTCGACATACCGCGCCTTCGAATTGGGTTCCATGCGCTTGACGAAATCGCCCAGCGGGAACCCGACCCACGGAATCACCATCGACCACGCCTCCACGCAGCGCAGGCGGTAGATGCGCTCCTCGAGCGGGAACCACTTCAGGATGTCCTCGATGTGGTAGGTGCCGGGCTTGTCGCAGAGCCCCTCCACCTTCACCGACCACGGCCGCGGGCGCAGCTGATGCGCGTGGCGCGCCGGGTCGCCCTTGTCGAGCCCGAACTCGTAGAAGTTGTTGTAGGTGGTGACGTCCTTGTACGAGTTCAGCTTCTCGTCGGTGCTGAGCGGGCTCTTCACCAGGTTCGCGAACTTCTCGGCCTTCGGGTTCTGCGCCGACGCCTCGTCGTCGAACCCGGCGCCGAGGACGCCCGTGGCGGCGGCGGCCGCCGTCACCGAGGCGGCCCGGATGAACTCGCGGCGCGCCAGGAACAGCTCTTTCGGCGTGACGTCGGACTCGCGGAGGTCGGAGGGCTTCTTGATCAGCATGGGGACACCTTACCGGCTCGACTGCGTGGATCCTGAATTGTACCTTCTCGCCAGCCGCTCTGGCGACACGCCCGCGGCATACAGGCCGAGCGTCAGCAGATTGGCCGCCGAGCGCCGCCACCAGCCCTGCCGCTCCCAGCGGCGGGCCGCTGTCGGCAGCGTCACCGTTAGATGCGCCGCGCGGCCCTCGCGGTGCAGCCGGCGGACGAACTCGACATCCTCCATCAGCGGCAGCGGCGCGAACCCGCCCATCCGCTCGAAGACGGCCCGGCGGACGAAGATCCCCTGGTCGCCGTACGGCAGGCCGAAGAGCCGCACGCGCCAGCCGACGGCCCATTCGATCGCCCGCGCCTGCCACGCGGCCGATATCAGGCCGAACGCGAAGCTGCCCCAGACCACACCGTCTTCGCCGTCGAGGCGGGCGAACTCGTCGCGCCAGACCGGCGGCACGTCGCTGTCGGCATGGACGAACCACAGCCAGCGCCCGTGGGCCTCGGCCGCGCCGCTGTTGAGCTGCGTGCCCCGTCCTGCCGGTCCCGACACCCACCGCACGTCCGGCCGCGTCTCCCGCAGCCCCGTCAGCGCCTCCTCGTCCTCGGCCGTGGCCGAGACGATGAGCTCCACGTCCTGCACAGGCGGCAGACCCGCGAGCACGTGCGCCAGCGCCGCCGCATCGTCCCTGACGGGCACTACGACCGAGACGAGCGGTTCGTTACCGTGCACCGTTCCCGCCTTCGCTCGCGTGTGGGTGCCTGCGAGCTTCGGCGGGGTCTCGCCGAAGCGGCCCCGGCCGCGGAGGCGGACTCCGCTTCGCTCGCTGAGCGCCATTCGCCATTCGCAATTCGCAATTCGCTATTCGCTATTCGCTATTCGCTATTCGCTATTCGCTGTTCGCAGGTCGCGATTCGCAACTCGCGATCGCACTCCGCCCCGACCCCGCCCAGCTCTCAGCGTTCACCGTGTGGCCCCTGCGGCAGCACGACCGTGAAGCGAGCGGCACCCGCCTGCTGGGGCTGCTCGGTCACCGTGCCGGCGTGTGCATGGATGATGGCGCGCGCCAGGGGGAGGGTCAGACCCTGGCCCCCGCGTGACTCATCAAGGGCGGCCACCGGCGCATCGTCCTGGCCGGCGCCGTCCGGGGCAATGAGCAGCCGCACGGCCGGGGTCTCGTCGAGCGTGCCGGTCAGGTGCACGACGGCCGCCGCGCCGAGCGGACGGCCGGCGGCGCGCACGATCGCGGACAGTGCGGCGGTCAGCCGGGCGCGGTCCACCTGCAGCACGACGTTGGGCAGGGTCCCGACGCGGGGCGAAGGCGCCTCGGGGCCCGTGGCCGCGGCGGCCGCCACCTCGGCCGCGAGCTGTTCGAGCGGCACGGCCCGTCGCTCCAGAGGGAGGGCGCCCTCGTGGCATCGCAGCAGGTCGCGCAGGTCCGCGAGCACGCCGTGGAGCTTCTCGCTGGCCCCCATCGCCTGCTGCACCAGCGTCTGCTGCCGCTCGGTGAGGCCCGCCTCGCGCGCGAGCAACTTCAGGTAGCCGGACACCACGCCCGCCGGCGCGCGCAGCTCGTGCGACAGCAGGGCCAGCAGGCGGGCTTCATCCTCTGTGGTCATCGGGCGTTCACGGTACTATGGCCCGCGCTGGCGGGAAAGGGCGGGGTGTCCGCCTGCCCTGGTTCAGCGAACAGCGAACGGCGAATCGCGAATCGCGAATTGACTATACTGGCCTCGGTACCCACGAGGCTTCGTGACCACACACTCCCGACGCTGCCCCCCTGCCCTCCGCGTCCTCGGTGGCGTCCTTCTGTGTGCCCTGTCATTTACCGCCTCGCCGCTCGCGCAAGTCCGGCTGGCCGACCAGACGGACCGCGAGGCCTTCCGCGCCTGGTTCACGTTTCTGGCGGACGTGCAGTTCGAGCGCGCGGCGCCGGAGGTGATCGACTGCGCGGCGCTTGTTCGGTTCGCCTTCCGCGAGGCGCTCCGCGCACACACCCCCGAATGGGCCCGCCGCGTCGGCCTGCCGGTCACGCCCCGCTATCCCGACGTGCGCAGCGCGCCGCAGGCCACCGCCGGCGGCTGGCCGCTCTTCCGCATCGCCGCCCCACCTGCCGTGGCCTATGCCGAGTTCGCCGACGCGCGCACGCTGATCCAGCTCAACGCCCGGCGGCTCGGGCGCGACGCCGCCGCGCTGCGGCCCGGCGACCTGCTCTACTTCCACCAGCCGCAGCAGCAACAACCCGACCACCTGATGGTGTTCGTCGGCCCGTCCACCTTCGATCGCGACGCCGCCGACTGGGTCGTCTATCACACCGGCCCGGGCGACGGGGATCCCGGCGAGGTGCGCAAGGTCCGGCTGGCCGACCTCGCCGCGCATCCGGCGCCGCGCTGGCGGCCGCACGCCACCAACCCGCAGTTCGTCGGCGTGTTCCGCCTGGACGCCCTCCGATGATCCGCCGTCCCTGCGCCCCATCGATCGGGTGGCTCGTCGTCGCGCTCGCGACGCTCGCCGCCCCGGCTGCCGCGCAGCCGGTCGAGGATGCGCGGCCGGCGTTTTCGCTGTCGAGCGGCGAGGTCTTCACCACGCGCGAGCGGCCGGCGTTCTATCTGACGTTCCGTCGCATCACCTCGCTCGACTTCCGCGTCTACCGCGTGCGCGATCCCCTCGCCTTCTTCCAGTCGCTGCGCGACCCGCATCAGCTCGGCAGCGACGCGCCGCAGGTGCCGCAGGAGCGCAGTACGCTCGAGCGCATCGCCGAGTGGAAGGCCGGGCAGCGACGGACGATCCGCGCGTTCTTCCGCGGCCAGGTGAGCCGCGCGTACCGGGTCGCGCGCCGCGACCAGCAGGAGGAGCGGCAGGTCTCGCAGCGCATGACGCTGCAGGTGAACACCTTCGCGCAGGTCCCGCTCCTCAACCCGGACCAGCTCGTCACCTCCTGGCGCGAGCTTCTGCCTGACTACCGCGATGCCGAGATGCGCCGCATCCCGCTCGACGTCACCACCGCCGGCGTCTACGTCGTCGAGGCCGTGAACGGACTGCTGAAGGCCTACACCGTCGTGATCGTCTCGGACCTCGGGGTGGTGACGAAGGTGGCGCCCGGACAGATCGTGATGTTCGCCGCGGATCGCTACACGGGCGAGCCGCAGGCGGACTGCGAGACCCAGGTCATCGAGTCGCAGCGGACGCTGATGGAAGGCCGCACGTCCGAGGACGGGCTCTACGAAGCCGCGCTTGGCGGCGAGACCCGCGGCACGGTGCTCGGCCTCGTGCGCTGCGGCGAGCAGGTGGCCGCCACGGACCCGGGGGCGTGGTATTTCGAGCAGCCCGCACGCCAGCTCGTCGCCTTCGTCTACACCGACAAGCCGATCTACCGTCCCGGCCATACGGTCCACCTGAAGGGCGTCCTGCGGTGGCGCGAGCGCGACGCGATCCAGCCCTTCGGCCGGCCGGAGGCCGAGATCGTCGTCAGCGACCCGAACGACAAGGTGCTGCTGCGGCGGCAGGCGCGGGTGGATGAATTCGGCGCGGTGTCGGCCGACGTGCCGATTCCCTCGTCGGCCGCGCTTGGCTACTACGCCGTGCGCATCAACGCGGGCGACGAGCAGGCGACCGGCGCGTTCGAGGTGCAGGAGTACCGAAAGCCGGAGTACGACGTCCGCGTGACGCCCGCGTCCCGGTTCGTGCGCCAGGGCACGGAGGTCGTTGCCACGATCGAGGCCCGGTACTTCTTCGGGCAGCCGGTCGCCCACGCGCAGGTGCGGTGGGTCGTCAATCAGCAGCCCTACTACTCGCCGTTCCGATGGAGCGACGGCTTCGACGGCGGCGAGAGCACGTTCTGGTATGGCGGCGAGCAGCGGCTCGAGGGCACCCTGCGCCTCGACGCACAGGGCCGCGCCGAGATCCGCATGCCGGCGGCAGTGGACACGCAGGGCCGCGACTACTCCATGCGCATCGAGGCGCAGGTGACCGACGCCAGCCGGCGCGAGGTGTCGGGCCAGGCCGTCGCGCACGCCACCTACGCGGACTTCCTTCTGGTCACCGACCTCGATCGGTACGTGTTCCGCGCCGGCGGCCAGGCGCGCGCCTTCGTCCGCGCGGTCGACTACGCCGGCGAGCCGCGCCCGAACGTGCCCCTCCGCGTCGTCGTCGAGCGCATCACGTACCCGAACGGCTACTACGGTGATCCGCAGGCCACGCCCGCGGGCGAGTCCACGGCGGCGACCGACACCACGGGACAGGCGACGGCCCCGATCGCCGTGCCGCCTCAGCCGGGGACCTATCGCGTCACCACGACGGCCCGCGCCGGCGATCGCGACGTCACCGCGCAGGCGTGGCTCTGGGTGCCCGGCGCCACGGACACCGCCGCTGAGGGCGACCGCTACCTCGAGCTGCTCGCCGACAAGCGCACGTACACGCCGGGCGACACCGCCCGGCTGATGGTGCGCGGCGAGACGATCACCGGGCCGGTGCTCGTCAGCAAGGAGGGCCAGCACGTCTCGTGGTACCGGCTGATGCGGCCGGCGGCGGCCGACGCCATCGAGGTGCCGATCGACGCTGGCGATGTCGGCGACATCTACGTCCACGTGACCTACCTGCGCGACGGACGGCTGCACCAGGCAGAACGCCGGCTCGTCGTGCCGCCCGTCGACCGGACGCTGACGATCACGGTGACGCCGGAGCAGGCGGTGGCCCGCCCGCAGGAACCCGGCCGCTTCCTCGTGCAGGTGACGGACGCCTCGGGCGCGCCCGTGCGCGCGCAGGTGAGCCTCGCCGTGATCGACGAGGCGGTGTACGGCGTGAAGGCCGACGACACGCCGGACCCGGTGCGCGTCTTCCATCGCCGCGAATACAGCCGCGTCGGCACGTCCTTCTCGCGTTACTACTACTTCATCGGCTACTCGGGCCGTGAGGAGCTGCAGCTGGCGCGTCGTGGGCGGCGGCCGTTCTCGCTCGCCGACTTCAAGGGCGATCCGCCGGCACAACCGCGCGTGCGGGAGGACTTCCCCGACGCCATCCACTGGGTCGCCGATCTCGTGACCGACGCCAACGGTGAAGGACGCATCAGCGTGCGCTATCCCGATGCCCTGACGACGTGGCGGCTCACGGCGCGGGCGGTCACCGTCGACACGCACGCCGGCGTGGCCGTCGCGCGCACCACGACCACCAAGGACCTGATCGTCCGCGTCGTCACGCCCCGGTTCCTGACCGAGGGCGACGAGGCGGTGCTGCCCACCATCGTGCACAACTACCGTCCCGACGCGCTCGCCGCGACCGTCGCGCTGACTGCCGAGGGGCTCGCGGGGCTCGAGAACGCGACGCCCACCGAGGGCGTGGTGGCCTCCGGCGGCGAGCGGCGCGACGACTGGCGTGTCTCCGCCACGGCCGTCGGCCAGGCGAGCGTGACCGCCACGGCGCGCACGAGGCCGGGGAGCGATGCCCTGCGGCTGTCGTTCCCGGTGCTGCCGTACGGCCTGCGCCGCGAGGCCGGTGTCGCCGGGTCGATCACGGGCGAGGGCGAGGCCGCGCGCACGATCGACGTGCCGGCCTCGTCGAACGAGGCCTCACGCGTGCTGCGCGTGGCGCTCGCCCCGTCGATGGCCGGGTCGCTGCTCGGCGCGCTCGACTTCCTCACGACCTATCCCTACGGCTGCACGGAGCAGACGCTCTCGAGCTTCCTGCCGAACGTCCTCGTGACGCGGACACTGACGGACCTGAAGCTGCTGCCCACCGAGCGGCTCGGGACGCTCGACCGCCAGGTCTCCGAGGGGCTGCGGCGGCTCTACGACCACCAGCAGGATGCGGGCGGCTGGGGCTGGTGGAAGGCGGACGCCACGCATCCCTTCATGACGGCCTACGCCATCCACGGCCTGCTCGAGGCGCGGCGGGCCGGTTACCGGATCGAGAATTGGCGCGTGGAGAACGGCGCCCGTGCGCTCGCCATGCTCCACGCCGAGTATCCGCGCGCCGTGCCCGACCTGAAGGCCTACATGGTGTGGGTGATGGGCCGGGCGCTCGGCGAGGAGACGACGCTGGCGTGGTACGCCGACGGGCGGAACGGCACGTACGACCACGGCGCGGCGCTCGACGAGCTGTGGAACGCGCGCGAGCGCATGAGCGCGTACGGACGCGCGCTGCTGCTGCTGTCGCTCGATGCCGCGGACGACTCGCGCGGGGACGCGCTCGCGCGGCGCCTGGCGGACGAGGCCGAGACGCGCGGCGATCTGGCGTGGTGGTCCGTCGCGGACGACCCGCTCCTCTTCGACGCGGTGGATACGAGCGTGGAGGCGACGGCGTTCGCCGTCCAGGCCCTCGTCCATCGCGACCCGGGCAGCGCGCTGATGGAGCGCGCCGTCCGGTGGCTGCTGCTCAACCGCCGCGGCGGCGCCTGGGGCAGCACCAAGCAGACGGCCATGGCGATCTACGGCCTGCTCGAGTACATGCGCGCGCGCGGCGAGTTCCCGTCGCCGTTCAGCGTCGACGTGCGCGTCAACGGCGTGGCGGCCGGCACCCGCGCGTTCACCGCCGCCAGCCTCGCGGCCGCCGACCCGCTGATGCTGACGATCCCGGCGCGGTCCGGCGCCAACGACATCACGATCACCAAGCGCGGTGGCGGCGCGCTCTACTGGTCGGCCACCGCCGAGTACTACGACACACGCGGCGCCGCGGCACGGACCGGCACGCGGGAGCTGGCGCTCAGCCGCCAGTACGCGCGCCTCGTGCCCGTGCGCGTGGAGGGCCGGATCGTCTATCGCGAGACGCCGTTCACGGGCACGGCGAACACCGGCGACATCCTGAGCGTCCGCCTCGTCGCCGCCGGTGCGCGCGACTGGCGCTATCTGGTCCTCGAGGATCCGCTGCCGGCCGGCGTCGAGGCGGTGCAGGACGACACGGCCTACCCGCTCGAGACGCCGGGCGTGTGGTCGTGGGGATCGCGCGTCGAATACCGCGATCAGCAGACGGTCTTCTTCCAGGAGGACTTCACCGAGGGGCGCTACGAGTACCGCTACCTCGTCCGCGTCACCTCCGCCGGCACCTTCCGCGCGCGGCCGGCACAGATCGCGCCGATGTACGTCCCGGACGTCACGGCCTCGTCGGAGCCGCTCACCTTGACCGTGCCGGTGACCGGAGGACGCCAGTGACCCGCCCCCTCGCCGCCAGCGTCGTCTGGCTCATCGCCGGCGCCGTGCTGATCGCGGGGTTGTACTGGACGTTCCTGTACACCCCCGAGTCGAACCTCTCGATGCTCGCGGCCTCGGCGATGCTCGTCGTCGCGATGCTCGCCGTGGCGAGCATCAGCGCCACGGGGGCGCTTCGGGCGTGGACCGGACCACGGGGCCTGCCGTCGACCGTCGTCGACGGCCTCCATGCGCTGCCGGCCTTTGTGGCCACGCTGCTCATCGGCGCCCTCGTCTGGTGGGCGGCCGCGCGCGGCGCGGCCTGGACGGTGGCGCGGAGCGGCGAGATCGCGGCATGGTTCATCGCCACCTTCAACTGGGCCGACATCGCCCCCGTCTTCCGCGGCATCCGGGCGGTGACATTCTGGGTGCAGTGGGTGCTCACGCCGGTCGTCGCGCTCGGCCTGTTCGCGGGATGGCTCGAGGCCGGCGTACGCGGGCTCATCGGGCCATCGGGCCTCGGTCGTGTCCTCGCCCCGCGGGTGCTGGCGCTGGCCACGCTCTGGATGGTCCTGCTCGTCGCGCTGCCCTGGCAGTTCGCGACCCGCCCCCTGACCGGGCTCCCTTCCACCTGGGTCGAGCCAGCCATCGTTGGCGCGCGTCTGATGCTGGTGGGCCTGGTCGCCGCCATCGGCCTCGCCCTGGTCTGCGGCACGGTCACTCGCACGCTGACGCGGCAAAGGGGCGCATGAACGACCGCGATGACATCGACGCGCTGATCAACGAGCTGCACGCCTCGACCGGCGGCGGGCTCGTCGAGGGCGCGGTTCCCGTCGAGGCCCTCCTCGCCACCGTGGTCGAGCGCCACGGCAGCGACCTGCTGCTCGTGGCCGGCAGCCCGCCGGCGGTGCGCATCGATGGCGCCGTCACGCGGCTCCCGGGCGATGTGCTCGACGGGACCGACATCGAAGACGCCGTCCTCCCGCTCCTGCCGCCGCACGCGCGGCAGCAGTTCCTCCAGTCCGGCGTGGCCGACGCATCGCTGCGCCTGCCGCAGCTCGGACGCTTCCGCGTGAACCTGCATCGCGAGCGCGGGCGTGCGGCCGCAGCCATCCGCGTGCTGCCCGTGCGCGTGCCACGACTGGCTGATCTGCAGCTCCCGCCGGAGATCGAGGCCCTCTCGCGGCTGCCACGGGGGCTGGTCCTGGTCGGCGGCCCGACGGGCTCGGGCAAGACCACCACCCTCGCGGCCCTCGTCGAGGAGGTGAACCAGCGTGATGCCAGGCACGTGATCACAGTCGAGGACCCGATCGAGTACGAGCACACGCACGCGCGCAGCGTCATCGAGCAGGTGGAGATCGGCATCGACGCGCCGGACTTTCCGACCGCGCTCCGCTCCGCCGTCCGGCAGGCGCCCGACGTGCTGGTGATCGGCGAGATGCGCGATGCCGAGTCGATGCGGATTGCGCTGGCCGCCGCCGAAACCGGCCACCTCGTCTTCAGCAGCCTGCACACGACCGACGTCGCGGCGACGGTCGCGCGCGTCTGCGACTCGTTTCCGAACGAGCGGCAGAACACGATCCGTCAGGAGCTGGCCCTGGCGCTCGCCGCAGTCGTGACGCAGGCGCTCATCCCGCGCCCCGACGGCGGCCGTGTGCCGGCCGCCGAGATCCTGGTTGTGAGCTACGGCGCGCGCCAGCACATCCGCCGCAACACCCTGCAGCACCTGCACCAGGAAATCACGATGACGCGCAAGCAGGGATCGCTGACGATGGAGGATTCGCTGGCGCGGCTGGTCGTGGACGGCGCCATCGCACGCGCGGAGGCGATGATGCGCGCCGGCCACCCCGACGAACTGGAAGGCGCACTCCGAGCGCAGGGAGTGTAGCGTTCGCCTTCGGCGAACGCCGCGATCAGCGATCGGCTCTCGGTCGCCTACCGTACCTCCCGCCAACTCCGCCCCTCCGCCAGCTGGCGCTCGAAGCACTGCGCGGCGCGGCCGTAGGCGTCGCGCTGCGCGCCGGCTGAGACAGGGCGCGTGATCTCGAGATCCGACGGGCAATCCACGCGGGGCGGCCGCTCGGCGTTCGAGGATGCGGGATCGGCGAAGTGGATCGCGGCGCCTTCCCGGACCCAGAGCGGCTTGCCCGTGAGCGCGCCGTCGACGAGCGCGTGCGCCACCTCGTGCCGGATCGTGCGCTCGACCTGGCCCTGCTGCCGCAGCAGCGCCAGCGGGAGCAGGTCGATGCGGGCGCCGCGTGTCGACGCCGACACCCACCACGGCTGCCCCGTCGCGCGGCCGAAGGCATCGACGCTCGGATGGAACGTCAGCGTCAGCACCGGGGGCGCGGTGACCCCGGCGCGCGCGGCGATCTCGTCGCGCGCCGCGCGCACGAGCGCGACGAGGGCCTCCCGCTCGTGCTCTTCGCCGGCGGGGAGCGCCAGGCGCACGTCGCCGGCGAAGAACTTCGCGTTGTTGATCCCGTTGCGCTTGGCGTTGGAGATCGCGTTGGCGACCGCCTGCTCGA
>JAUXWO010000058.1 GCA_030680175.1 Vicinamibacterales bacterium | reverse complement strand
GGCGGCCGTGGCGGCGGCCGTCCCGCGGCCGGAGGCGCCCGCACCGCCCGCCGGCCCGCCGGCCACGCGCCGGCCACCGCGCCTCTCATGGGCGATCGCGGCCGTCTCCGTCGCGGCGCTCGTGGCGATCGGCATCGGTCTGCAGCGGTCGGCCGCGTGGCCGGCCGCGAGCGCCCCTGAGGCCGCCGCCACGGACGCCGCCGAATGGTGGCGGTCACCGCGCCTCATGCCGGCGCAGATCACCACGACGCCCGGACTCGATCTGCATCCGGCCGTCTCGCCCGACGGGCACTCGGTGGTCTATGCGTCGGATGCGACCGGCGCGTTCGAACTCTACGTCCGCAGTCTCGATGGCGGGTCGACCGCGGTCGCGTTGACGCGCGACGGCGGGCAGAACGTGCAGCCCGCCTGGTCGCCCGACGGCCGCTTCGTCGCGTACCACTCGTACGCCCACGGCGGCGTGTGGGTGGTGGACGCGCGGGGCGGCGGCGCCCCCCGCCAGATCGTGGATGCCGGCGCGCATCCCGCGTGGTCGCCGGACGGACGGCTCGTGGCGTACCAGACCGACGAGATGTCGGACGTGTCGCCGAGCGCGTACGGCGCGCAGACGGGGTCGACGATCAGGATCGTGAGCGCCGATGGCGCGGACCAGCGCGCGCTCACGACCTCGACGGCGCCGGACGGCGGACACTCCGGGCCCGCGTGGAGCCCCGATGGGCGCTGGGTCGCGTTCACCACGTTCGACGCCGGTCGCGACGCCGGGCTCTGGGTCGTGCCGGCCGTGGGCGGCGAGTCGCGGCACATCGCCGAAGGCGAAGGCTTGTTCGAGGCGGTGTTCGCCCCAGACGGTTCGGCGATCTATGCGGCCGGCGGCGAGGCGATCGTCTGGCGTGTGCCGTTCGACACGGCACGCGGGGTGGCGGCGGGGCCGCGTCACGCGATCGCCGTGCCGTCGGTGCCCGGCGTCCGCGGTCTCTCGATCGATCCTCGTGGCACACGCCTGGTGTTCAGCGGGCTGACGCTGCGCAGCCAGATCTGGCGGGCCCCCGTGGATGCGGCGTTCAGGGCCGGCCCGCCCATCGCCGTCACCAACGACACGAGCCGCCGCAACTCGTACCCCGCCTTCTCGCCCGATGGATCACGACTGGCCTACATGTCGCGGCCCGCTGGACAGCCCCCCGCCATCTGGACGATGAACGTGGACGGCACGGGCGCGGCGCAGGTCACGCCGGCCGGCACCGTCGGCGCCCATCCGAGCTGGTTTCCGGACGGCCGGCGCCTGGCGTTCCTTTCGAACCGCGAACCGGCGACGGCCATCTGGATGATCGACACGGCCACGCGCCGCGAGTCGGTGCTCGTCGACGCCGAGCGATCACCCGCCGGCCTGGCGGAACAGCCGCGGGGCACGCTCGGTGAGCTGCAGCTCTCGCCGGACGCGACCCGCGTGGCCTTCTCGGTTCTCGCCCCTGACACGGGCAACCGCGTGCTATGGCTCGGCACCATCGAGCCGCTCTCCCTGCGCCGCGTGTCCGACCCGGCGCTGTGGGTGGGCTATCCGGCGTGGTCGCCCGACGGCACGCAACTGGCGGTCGAGATCAAGCGGGGCAGCTCGACGCACGTCGGGGTGCTCGACGTGGCAACGGCGACGTTGCGCCAGATCACCGATGTCCGGGGACAGAGCTGGGTTCGGAGCTGGTCGCCGGACGGCACGCGCATCGCCTACGCCGCGCTCCGGGACGGCCGCTGGGACCTGCGCTGGATCGCCGCCAGTGGCGGCCCCGAACAGGCGTTCAGCGCACCGGAGCCCGTGCATGTCTACGTGCGCTACCCGGATTGGTCCCCGCGCGGCGACACGCTCGTGTACGAGCGCGGCGAACTCCACGGCAACCTCTGGACGCTCGGCCTCGACCGCCCCGCCCCCACCACCAACACACGCCGATAGCCAGCGGCGCCAACCTTTCCGGTGGCGAGATCGTCACACACGGGGACGAACCGGATCCGCCCGGCGCACCGGGTGCGCGCCCGGGCAGAGGATCCCCAGGCGAGGTTGCCCCGATGGATCAGGTCCGCTACGCGTTGCGCTCGCTGCGGCGCACGCCCCTCTTCACGTTGCTCGCGGTCCTCACGCTCGGACTCGGGATCGGCGGCACGTCGGCGGTCTTCAGCATCGTGCACGCGGTGCTGCTCCGTCCGCTGCCGTACCCGGACGCGGACCGGATCGTGATGATTTCGGAGGCGAACGCGCGCACGCGCACGATGGGCGTCTCGTTCCCGAACTTCGAGGACTGGCACGCCGAGGCGCGCGGCTTCCGGGCGCTCGCCGCGTGGACCGGCGGCCGCGGCACGGTCATCGGCGGGCAGGAGCCCGTCATGACCGGCATCTTCCGGGTGACGCACGACTTCTTCGACGTCTTCGACGTCCCGCCGCTGCTCGGCCGTACGTTCGTCGAGGAGGAGCTCGTGCTGCACGGACGTCCGGCGGTGGTCGTCGGCCACGGGCTCTGGCAGCGCGTGCTCGGCGGACGCACGGATCTCACCGGCCTCACCCTCCGCGTGGATGGCGAGGCCGCGGCGGTCGTCGGCGTGATGCCGCCTGGTTTCGCGTACCCCGATGGCGCAGAGGTGTGGACCGCGAAGGCGCGCGTCCCCGACGCCTCCGGGCGCACGGCGCACAACCTGCGCGTCGTCGCGCGGCTCGGGCCGGACGTGCCGCTCGCGCAGGCGCAATCGGAGATGTCGGCGATCGCCGCGCGGCTCGAGGCCGCGCACGGCGACAACCACGACGGCACGGATGCGGCCGTCGTGCCGCTGCAGGAGCGGCTCGTCGGCGCCTCGCGTCCCCTGCTCCTCACGCTGCTCGGCGCCGTCGTCGTCGTGCTGCTCGGGGCGTGCGTCAACGTCGCGAGCATGCTCGTCGCGCGCAGCGCGGACCGCCGCAAGGAGCTCGCCGTGCGGCTGGCGCTCGGCGCCGGTCGCGGCCAGCTGGTGCGGCTGCTGCTCACCGAGAACGTCCTGCTCGGCGTGGCGGGCGGCGTGCTCGGCCTCGGGCTGGCCGGCGCGCTCGTGCGCGCGCTGGTGGCGCTCGCGCCGCCGCAGCTGCCGCGGCTCGCCGAGGTGAGCCTCGACGGCCCGGTCGTGCTCTTCGGCCTGGCCGTCGCCCTCCTCACGCCCCTCGCCTTCGGCGTGTGGCCGGCGCTCCAGTGCTCGCGTCCGGATCTGCGTGACGCGATGGTGGAGTCGGGCCGCGGCATGGCCGCGGGCGGACGCGCACGGACGCGGCTGGTGCTCGTCGGCATCGAAGTGGCCCTGGCCGTCCTGCTCGTCTGCGGTTCCGCACTGCTGGTCCGCAGCTTCGTCCAGCTGCTGTCGGTGGATCCCGGCTTCCGGCCCGCGGGCGTCGTCACCATGCAGACGACGGTGCCCGTCGAGGCGGAGACGGGCGCCGCCAGCGCCGCCGCCTTCTACGAGGCGTGGCTCGCGCGTGCCGCCTCGGTGCCTGGCATCGAGGCGGCCGGGCTCATCAACACGCCGCCCCTCAGCGGCATGGATGCCAACGGCGCGTTCCTGCACGATGGCCAGGCGTGGGAAGAGATCCGTGCCGACTGGACGGCGCAGTCCGCCTCGTACCGGGTCGTCTCGGGCGAGTACTTCCGCGCGATGGGCATTCCGCTCGTCCGCGGCCGCGCCTTCGACGCACGCGACGTGGCCGGCGCCGAGTACGTCGCGGTGATCAATCAGACGATGGCGGCGCGCTACTTCGCGGGGCGCGACCCGATCGGCGCACGCATCCAGTTTGCCGGCATGGATCGCGACAACCCGCCCCTCACCATCGTCGGCATCGCGGGGGATGTGCGGCACCGCCTGGCGAGTGACGCGGTCCCCGAGGTCTACGTGCACTTCCCGCAGCGGCCCGATCGCATGGCGTGGTTCGTCACCACCGTGGCGCGCCTGCAGCCCGGCGTCACCGCCGCCGTCGTCGCGCCGCGGCTGCGCGAGGCCGCGCGCGCGATCAACCCGGATGTGCCGGCGGAGCTGTCCACGCTCGAGGCGTCCGTCGGCCGCGCCGTGGCCGACCAGCGGTTCGCCGTGTGGCTGCTGACGGGGTTCGGTGCGCTGGCCCTGCTGCTCGCGGTGATGGGCATCTACGGGGTGCTGGCGCAGACGGTCGCCGCGCGGACGCCGGAGATCGGCGTGCGGATGGCCCTCGGCGCGGCGCCATCGTCGGTGGTGTCGCTCGTGCTGCGCGACACGATTGGGGCGGTCACGCTCGGCGCGGCGGCGGGTCTCGCGGCCGCGTTGTGGCTGTCGCGGCTCGCCGGGTCGCTGCTCTACGAGGTGTCGGCGTCAGACCCGGCGGCGTACGCGGGCGGCCTGCTGGTGCTCCTGACGGCCGCCGCACTCGCGGGCCTCGTGCCCGCGCGCCGCGCGACGCGGATCGATCCGGCCATCGCGATGCGCGCTGAGTAGGCCCCTCCGTCGAGGGGGGCTCCGGTCAGGCCTGCTCGCGGCGCAGCCGGTTCACCATCTTGACGACGATGAAGACGGCCCAGGCGATGATCAGGAAGTTCACGACCTGCGTGACGAAGGCGCCGTAGTTGAGCGTGACGGCGCCGGCCTCCTTCGCGGCCGTGAGCGTGTCGTAGGGGCCCACCGGGGTGCCGGCCTTCAGCTGCCAGTACAGCTCGGTGAAGTCGCTCCCGCCGAGCAGCAGGCCGATGGGCGGCATGAGCACGTCGGTGACGAGCGAGTTGGTGATCTGCGCGAACGCCCCGCCCACGATGACCCCCACGGCGAGGTCCATGACATTGCCCTTGGCGATGAACTCGCGAAACTCGTTGAACATGGACGCTCCTGTTGAAGGGGAGTAGCGAGCGGCGATCAGCGATCAGCGATCAGCTCTCGGCTTTCGGCTCTCGGCTCTCGGCTCGGCACCCCGGCACCTCCCTACCGTCCCGTCTCGCCGATCCGGCAGGCGGCCGTCAGCATCTTCTCTGCCCAGTCGAAGACGGTGTGGCCATGGACGCGGGACCGGAGGCTGCGCATCCGCCGCGCCTGCTCGTCCGCGGGCATCATCAGGGCGTCGTGCAGGGCTTCGGCGAATTCATCGGTGGCGAACGGATTCACCTGCACCGCTTCCGCCATCGACCGCGCGGCGCCGGTGAACCGCGACAGCAGGAGCACGCCGCGTTCGTCGCCGCGCGCCGCCACGAACTCCTTGGCCACGAGGTTCATGCCGTCGTGGACCGACGAGACGACCAAGGCGTCCGACGCGCGGTACAGGGCGGCGATGTCCTCGGCCTCGTGGTGCTGGCGCCGGTAGATCACGGGGCGCCAGGACGAGGCGCCGTGGCGCTCGTTGATGGCCGCCACGAGGTGGTCGACCTCGTCGCTGAGCGACTGATAGCGGTCCAGATGATCGCGGGACGGCGCGCCAATCTGCAGCAGCACGACGCGCTTGCGCCACTCGGGACGGCTCTCCAGCAGCCGGTCCAGCGCGCGCAGGCGTTCCGGGATCCCCTTTGTGTAGTCGAGCCGGTCCACGCCCATCAGCAGCCGCTCGTCGCGGAGGCCGAGTGACCGGCGCGTGGCCGCCACCTCCGACGCCCAGGCGCGCCCGGTCGCCTCGGTGGCCCAGAGCCCCGGATCGATGCTGATCGGGAAGGGCTTCACCGCGGTTTTATGGCCCCGCCGGTGCACGGTGAACGTCTCGGCGTCGAGGCGCGCTTCGAGCGTGCGGTCGACGGTCTCGACGAAGTTGTTGCAGTGGTACTGGATGTGAAAGCCGAGCAGGTCGTTGCCGAGCAACCCATCGAGCACGGCCTCCTGCCACGGGCAGATGCGGAACGCCTCGGGGTTCGGCCACGGGATGTGCCAGAACTGGCAGACGACGGCGTCGGGCCGTGCGTCCTTGATCATGCGCGGCAGCAGCGCGTAGTGGTAGTCCTGCACGAAGACGATCGCGCGTGTGCCCGCGATCTCCTCGAGCACCGTGTCGGCGAAGCGGCGGTTGACCGCGGCGTAGTGCTGCCAGTCGGCCTCGTTGAAGACGGGACGCGCGTAGGCGATGTGGCAGAGCGGCCAGAGGGCGTTGTTGCTGAACCCGTAGTAGTAGCCCTCTTCCTCCTCGGGCGAGAGCCACACACGCCGCAGCGTGTAGGACGGCGCGTCGGGCGGCACGGCGACACGGCCGGCGGCGTCGGACGCGGCACGGTCGCCGCTCCCGCTGCCGTGGGCCACCCAGGTCCCGCCGCAGGCGCGCATGACGGGATCGAGGGCGGTGACCAGGCCGCTGGCCGGACGGGTCCAGCGGAGTGTCGAGGACGCGGGCCGGCCACGGAGGCGATCCCACCAGCCGCGCGGCTTACGCACGTCCAGTTCGTGGATGTAGGGCTCGCGGTTGGCGACCACCACGAGCTTGACCCCATCCAGGCGGGATGCGAGCGACGCCACGAGTTCGGCCGCGGTCATCACGTCGCCCCCACCTTACCCTGTCTCCTCGGCGGCGATCCACCGCAACAGCTGTTCAACCTCGGCAGGGTCCCGCAGCCGCCAGCGGGCGACCGACGGCCGGGGACCGACCACAATCGCCATGCCGCGGTCGATCGCCACGAACGCGTCCTCGTCCGTCACGTCATCGCCCAGGAAGACGACCCACGGCGGGCGGCCGTACTCCACCCGCACGTCGCGCGCGATCCAGCGGAGCGCGTCGCCCTTGTTCCACGGGATGTTGGGGAGGTACTCGCGGGCCTGGCTGCTGACGAGGCGTTTGAGCTGGCCGGCGTCGAGCCACGGGTCGGCGCAGGCTTCGGCGCGCGCCAGGACGGCCTCGCGGATCGCGGGATCGACGCCGCGCACGTGGACCGTGAGGGCCACGCCCTTCTCTTCGAGGCGGAGGCCGGGCACGTCGCCGACGCGCGCGCGAATGCGCGCCACGAGTTCGGCGACCACGTCGCGGGTCTCGCGCAGGTCGGGATGCTGCCAGCGCCGATCCTCGATCGCCAGCTCGAGGCCATGCAGCCCGGCATGATAGACATTGGCCGGGAGCGTCGTGCGGTCGCGCAGGTCGTTGAGACGCCGGCCGCTGATGAGCCCGACGGTGATGTCGGGGCGCACGGCGAGCGCCGTCAGGAGCGCGCGCCGCGCCGGCGTGAGCACGGGCGCGGCGGGATCGTCGTGGAACTCGGCGAGCGTTCCGTCGAAGTCGGACAGCACCACGAAGCGCGCATCCCGCGGCCGGCCTTCCAGCGCGCGTTGCACGTCTTCGAGCATCCGGCTGATCGTACCTGATCCACGCGGACGGGACAAACCCGGGGCGCCCCTGATCCGGGCGCGTCGCCAACGCGCACCGTCGAACGCTCACCCGTGACCGTCGAAGAGCACGCCCGGCGCCAGGCGATCGCCAGGGTCGAGCGCGCGCCTCACCGCGCGCATCGCGTCGATGCCAGCCCGGCCGTACAGCAGTTCGAGCAGCTGCTGCTTGACGGGATTCCGGCCCACGCCGTGCTCGGCCAGCGGACAGCCCCCCATGGCGATCACGAGGCGGCCCAGCTCGAGGATCGCCTCGCGGCCGTGCGCGACGTCTTCGACGCGCCGCGGGATCACATTCGGATGCACGTTGCCATCGGAGATGTGGCCCCACACCACCAGGTCGAGATCGCGCGCGGCGCACAGGGCGCGGCACGCCGTCATCAACGCGCCGAAGCGATCGAACGGCACGATCATGTCCGCCGCGGTCTTGGTGATGCGCGGGTCGATGGACGCCTGCGCCGCGGCCACGCGCGCATTCACGCCGGCCGGCACCGCCTCGCGCAGTTCGACGAACGCGCGGGCGCGCCGCAGGTCGCCGGGCAGCGCCACCTCCGTGTCCTCGAGCACGCCGTGGGCCTGCAGCAGCCGGCACAGGCGGACCAGCGGCGCATCTTCGGCGTCCACCTCCGTGGCCCGCGCGAGGTCCGACCACAGGTCGCGCGCGGCCGCCGCGGCGGACACCTCGATCTGCACCAGCAGGACGACCCCGGCGTCCGGGGGCAGGCGCACGTCGTGGCGGCGATCGGCGCCATCCTCGCGCAGGATCTCGAGCGATCGGTGGTCGAGGTGCTCGATCGCCGACACGTCGATCCCGGCGGCCTCGCCCGTCGCCCAGGTCGCGCGCGAGGCGCGGCGCAGGTCAGCGACCAGCGCAATCGCCGCCGGTTCGTCGCGCATCGGCACGAGCGCCCAGCACACCCCGGCGGGCCGCGGCGCGACGCGCAGCGTCGCCTCGGTGATCACGCCGAGCGTCCCCTCGCTGCCGATGAAGAGGTCCACGAGATCCATGCCCGGCGCCGCGAAGTAGCCGGCCGATCGCTTCGGCACGTCGGGCATCGCGTAGGGCGGCACCGGCACGGCGATCAGGCCGCGCGCCGTGTCGATCTCGATCACCCCCGCCCCGGTGGCACGGGCCGCTCCGCGTGCCAGCGTCAGCGTCTCGCCGCTCGCGAGCACCACGCGCAGGCCCTCCACCCACTCGCGCATCGCGCCGTACTTGAACGTGGCGGCCCCGGCCGCATTGGTCGCCACCGCGCCGCCCACGGTCGCGCCGAGCCAGGTGGGCACCGGCGGCAGCCACAGGCCGCGCGCCGCCAACGCGTCCTGCAGCGCCTGGAGCGTCACGCCCGCCCCCGCGCGTACGCGATCCGGTCCGTCGATGACGAGGGACGTGAGCCGTTCGGTGCTGAGGACCGTGGCGCCCATCGGCGTCGCCCCGCCCGTGAGCGAGGACTGCGCGCCCACGGCCAGCCACGGCCCGCCCCCGGCCAGCGCGGCGCTCGCCTCCTCGGTCGATCGCGGCCGGACGACACCCGTCAGGTGGCCGCCCGGGTAGTGCGCCGCATCGCTCAGGAACCGCGCGATCAGGTCGGGATCGGACTCGACGGCCGGCGGGGCCACGATCGAGGCAGCAAGGGCGCGCACGGGCATCGCTCAACGTTACCCGAACCTCGGGTCAGTGTCCCTCGCGGCGCGCGGCGCCGCACCATGTTCAGGAAATGAACACGCGTCCCGCCAGCGCGAGGAGCGCCAGGCCCGTGCCCGCCTGGAGGAGCCGGCGGGCGCCCGGCCGGTGGAAGAACGCACGCAGGCGGTCGAGTCCCACGGCCCACACGCTGTGACACGCCAGCGCCATCAGCACATGACACGCGGCGAGGACCGCGAACCACCCGCGCGGCGCGCCCGCGGGGACGAACGACGGCACCACGGCGAGGTAGAAGCTCGCGATCGCCGGGTTCAACAGGTTGACGGCCACGCCCTCGCGGAAGCTCGGGAGATCCTGACCGGCCGCCACGGCGCCGAGATCCGGTGCGCGCACGCCGCCATCAGGAAGACGGACGGCGGCCCAGAGCGTGACGACGCCGAGCCACGACAGGTAGAGCGCCCCGGCGATCCGGAGCACCGTGAGCAAGTCCGGCTGGCGCGCAACCAGCACCGCCACCCCGAGGCCCGCCACGCACGCGTGCGCCGTGTTGCCGGCTGCCGCGCCGGCCGCCGCCGTCAGCCCCGCGCGCGTGCCGCCCGCCAGCGTGTTGCGGATCACGACCGCCGTCGTCGCGCCCGGGGTGATGACGAGCAGGAAGGTGAAGGCGAGGTACGCGGCGAGCAGGGGGTCCACGGTGGCCTAGTGGGGTGTCGTTGACGATTTACTACCGGGCCGCCCGTTGGGCGGCCCGCAGGATCGCGGCTGAGCAGAGGCGCTGATAGTACCTCTTCAGTCGATACACTCCACTAGACGATAGCGCAGACGCCGCGGGGCACCCGCCTCACGCCGCCGCCGGGGGTTCGGGCAGCCGGTAGGCCAGCAGCGCGAGCACCATGAGCGCGCCGAGCAGCAGCGCGGCGAGCGTCAGGTGCGCCACCTGCGCGGCGGGCGGCACCGCGAAGTACGAGAGGACCGCCCCGGTGGCGATCTGGGCGGCGACGATCCCGACGACGACCCAGGCGGCGCGCATCAGGGCCGGCTCGTGGCGATGCGCCTGCCAGGCGCGGAACCACAGCAGCACCACGAGGCCGAGCACCAGCACTGCCCCGTCGCGGTGAAGCAGGTGGACGAGGCCGAGCGCCTCGATCACGTCGGCGCGCGCGACCTTCTCCAGCCCGACATCGATGGCTTCGCGCACCTGCGCGCCAAGCGCCACCTGCACGAGCATCACGCCCGTCACCGCATACGTGGCGCGGCCCAGGAGGCGGCGCGCGGCGCCGACGCCCTCCGCCACCTCGGTGCCGGCCACGGCGTAGAACGTCGCGTAGATCAGCAGCGCGACGATGACGAGCGCGACGATCATGTGCGCGGTCACGATCCAGCCGGCCAGTTCCTGCGCGACGACCATCCCGCCGAGCCAGCCCTGGAACCCGGTGAGCAGGAAGGCCGCCAGGATCGGACGGAACACCCGCGGCGTGTGGCGGTGGTGGCGCCACGCGGAGACGAGCGTCGCGAAGATGAAGAGCCCCACCGTCACGCCGAGCAGCCGGTTCAGGTACTCCGTCCACATCAGGGCGGGGTTGAACTGCGCGGGGTCGAAGGCCGCCGGCAGGTCCGCCACCGACATCGGCGGGATCCATCCCCCGAAGCAGCGGGGCCAGTCGGGGCAGCCGAGGCCGGCGCCCGAGGCGCGGACCAGCCCGCCGACGAGGATCAGCAGATAGGTGATGGCGGTGGTGGCAATCGCCAGCCGCTGGAATGAAGACAGGCGCACGTCGGGTCTCCTGCGCGCCCACCAAGTCGCGGCGCGATGCTACGATGATAACTGGTGTCGTCGTCGAAGTTCGCATCCGAGGATCGGCCGGGGCCGGCGAGGCGCGGTGGCGCCCTGACGGCGCTCGCGCGCGTGATCCGGTACCGCCTGATTATCCCGCTGTTCCGCAGCCCGCACCCGCCGGAGTTCACGGCGCGCGGCGTTGCCGTGGGCGTCTTCTGGGGCCTCACCCCGCTCGTCGGCGCGCAGTCGTTCGTCATCGCCGGGCTGTGGATGGTCGCGCGGCGGATCGGCTGGGAGTTCAGCCTGCTGCAGGGGCTCGCGTGGACGTGGATCAGCAACGTCTTCACGATGCTGCCGCTCTACTACCTGTTCTACCTCACCGGCATGCTGATGCTCGGCGACGCGGATCAGGCCGCCGGCTACCGCGCGTTTCTCGCGCTGTGGCAGCGGGCGACGGAGGCCGCGGACCACGGGTTCCTGACGCGGGTGATGCTCAGCGTCCGGGTTCTCGGGGTGCCGGCGCTCCTCGGCTGCCTGCCGTGGGCCGTGGCGGGGGCCTGGGTGTCGTATGCGTGGAGCTACCGGATTGCCGAACGGCGCCAGCGGAAGCGCGCGGCGCGCGAGGCGGCCCGCGCGGCCGCGCACGCGCGGGACGCCGGCCTCACGGCCCCGTAACTACGGCGCAGGGTCCACGGTCGGCGCCGCGTCGATGACGAGGCGGACGGCGCGCACGAGGACGGCCGACGAGAACGGCTTCTGCAGCAGGGCCGCATCGGCCTGCAGGTCGCCGCCCGCATCCGCCGCGTAGCCCGACATGAAGAGCACGCGGATCGACGGCCGCAGCGCGCGGATGTGCCCGGCCATCTCGGGGCCCAGCATCACGGGCATCACGACGTCACTCAGCAGGAGCGCGATCGGCCCGGGATGCTCGCGCGCCATGCGGATGGCCTCTTCGGGGCCGGCCGCCGGGAGCACGTGGTACCCCGCGCGGCTGAGCGCCGCCTCCGTCAACTCGAGCACCGCGGCATCATCTTCGACGAGCAGCACCGTCTCGGTGCCGCGCGGCAGCTCGTTCGCCCGCGGCGCGCGCGGCAGCGCCGGCGCGGCATCCGGTTGCGCCGGCAGGAGCAGATCCACGGCGGTGCCCGTGCCGGGCGCGCTCTCGACCTCGATGTAGCCGCCGCTCTGCTTGAGGATGCCGTAGACGGTGGGCAGCCCGAGCCCGGTCCCCTGCCCCTGGGGTTTCGTGGTGAAGAACGGCTCGAAGAGCCGGGCGAGCGTCGCCGCGTCCATGCCGGTGCCCGTGTCGCGCACCCTGATCTGAACGTAGGGGCCCGGAGCCACGTGGTGATCGCGGCGCGCCTGTCCCTCGGGCAGCGCCAGGTTGCGGACCGTCAGCGTCAGGGTGCCACCGGCGGGCATCGCATCGCGCGCGTTCACCGCGAGGTTGATCAACACCTGCTCGATCTGCACGGGGTCCGCGACCACCGGCCACGTGTGTTCCTCGACGTGCACGTCGAGCCGGATGCGCTCGCCGAGGAGGCGCCCGAGCAGCGACTGGAGATCGCGCACGAGCCCGCCGAGGTCGATCCGCTGGGGCTGCAGCACCTGCTTGCGGCTGAAGGCCAGCAGCTTGTGCGTGAGGCTCGCCGCGCTCTCGGCCGCGCGGCGGATCTGCGTCGCGTCCGCGTGGACCTTGGACGCCGGCTCCGATCGCTCGAGGATGAGGCTCGTGTAGCCAATGATGGCGGTCAGCAGGTTGTTGAAGTCGTGGGCCACGCCGCCGGCGAGCTTGCCGATGGCGTCCATCTTCTGCGCCTGCAGCAGCTGGGCCTGCAGGTGGAGCCGGTCCTCCTCGGCGCGGCGCTCGCGCCGCACGAGCACCCACGCGACGAAGGGCACGGCGAGCATCAGCAGCCCGATCAGCCAGAGCTGCCGCAGGGCGCCCGTGCGCACGCCCGGCGCCACGAGGCTGAGGGGCGTGTCGATGCGCACCGTCCAGGTTTGATCGGAGGCGGCCACCGCCGACCAGGCCGCCGTGACCCCCTCGCCGCCCGCGCCGGGCACGACCGCACGACCCTCGGCCTGCTCCCGCATCGCGGGCACGACCGGCAGCGGCAAGGCCGCCGGCCGGCCGTTGAGGTACACAATCGCCTCGCCGTCGCCGTCGAGGAGCACGAGGACGGCGCCGAGCGCCTCCATGTCCCCCGGCCGCGCAAACGTGCGGATAACCTGCTGCACGTCCACCACGAAGGCGAGCACCCCGACGAAGGTCCCGGGCGCCACCGGCGTCGTGTCGTTCGGCGAGACGTGCCGCACGGGCAGCGTGATCTGCCGGAGCTGATCATCCAGGGGCCGGTGCCAGGCCCGGGTGATGGTGAACGTCGACGCACGGGCCGGATCCGCCAGGCGCGCCCACTCGGCATCGTCGATCGCCAGGGGCTCGCGATCGGCGACCACCGCGCCATCGGGGGTCCACGTCGAGCGGCGGCGTTCGGCGTCCACCCGCACGATTTCGCGGACGATGCGGGTCGTGTCGCCGTCGAAGGTCATCGCGATGCGGCTCGAGACGAACGGGGTGTCGATGAGCTGCACGCTGGGGAGCGCACGCAGCTGGCGCAACGCCGATTCGAGCGCCTGCACTTCCGTCTCGAGGGCCACGGCCACGGTGCGGGCGACGGCCAGGCGCTCGTTGGCGAAGGCGCCGACCAGGTCGCGTTCCGTCGCGCGGTAGCTCAGCACGCTGAGCGCTGCGACGAGGACCAGGACGAGGAAGGTGGCGCCGTAGATGCTGCGTGGACCCATCATCGCGTCACGGCCCGAGCGTAGCATGCCTCACGGCGAGCGGGGCAACGCGCGGGTCAATCAGGCGTGCGCACACGAGGCGGCCGAGCGCATTGAGGGGGGTGTTGCCCTTGCCGAGGAGCGGCAGCCCGCCGATCACGCCGACGAGGCCGAGCGGCAGGCCCGCCTGCTGGAACACGAGGCCCAGCATGATCAGCCCGCCCCCGGAGATCGGCGGCGTGGCGATCGCGGCGGCCATCGTCACCGCGATCAATTGAAAGGATGCGAGCGCGGAAAGCGGCGTGCCGGTCACCTGGCCGGCCCAGACGGCCAGCGCCCCGAGGTACGCCGCGGTGCCGACCTTGCTGATGCTCACGCCGAGCGGCACGGTGACGGCGGCGGTGGACGCACGGATGCCCGCGCGCTCGGTGGCCACACGCAGTTCGAGCGGCAGGACGGCCGCGCTGCTGCCGGTCGCCAGCGCCGTGACGAGCACCTCGCGCACATCGGCGACGAACCGCCACGCCGGCACCCGTCCGACCCACAACGCCGCGAGCAGGCCCGCGAAGACGAGGGCCTGCGCAACGTAGACGGTCAGCAGCGCGACCGCGAGCGGACCGGCGGCCACGCCGGGGCGGGCGAACGTCAGGGCCGTCAGCGCGAAGACGCCGACCGGGGCGTACCACCAGACGGGCCAGAGCAGCAGGCGGACGAACGTGGACGCATGGCGCACCACCGCGGGCGGCGCGCCATCGTCGCGCCGCGGCAGGAGGAGGCCGGCGACTGCGGCGATGACGAGCACGGGCAGGATCAGGAGATCGACGGACCAGGCATCGGCGCCGGGCAGCCAGCGGGCCAGCAGGGCCGTCCACTGGGGGACGGTGGAGAAAGCGCCGGGCACGAGCGACGGGGCCGCCGTCACGGGCACGAGCGATCCGATCACCGCCCCGATGAGCGTCGCCAGGGCGCTCGCCGAGACGTAGGCCGCGACCGACCAGCCGCCCAGCCGGCCGAGCTGCGCGGGGGCGATCGACGCGGACGCCATCAGCATCGAGGCCGCGACGATCGGCAGGGCGAGGGCGCGCAGCAGCCACACGAAGAGGTCGGCGAGCGGGCGCAGCACCTCGACCCGCGGACCGCCGAGCCCGCCGGCCACGGCGCCGAGCAGGAAGGCCCAGACGAGCCACGTCGCGATTCGCGCCTGCGGCACACGAGACACGCCAGTAGTCTAGCGGAGTGTCTCGACTGAAGAGGTCTCGCCAGCGCCTCTGGTCAGCCGCGATTCCGCGGGCCGCCCGGCGGGCGGCGTCGACCACACGCCACCGTGTCCCCCGGTGATAGGATCGCGCGCGGCGCCATGCCGTCTACATCCCTGCACGACATCAAGACGCTTGTGCGATCGATGCACCCGCTGGTGGTGATCGAGACCGTCGAAGAGGAGCGCGTCGATGCCCTGTTGGCCGCCGTCGCCCGCGACCTCGAGCTGCCGCTCTTCACGTGGACGATCACGACGGGACTGGCGCGCGAGGGCGCGACGACGCTGCCGATCCACGGCACCGCGGATCCGCTGGTCCTCCTCAAGCACCTGCGATCGCTGACCGTCCGCGGGATCTTCCACCTGAAGGACATCGGCGCGCACTTGAGCACGCCGGCGGTCGTGCGCGCGTGCCGCGAGGCCACCCAGGCCTTCGGCCGGACGCGGAGCACCGCCGTGCTCTCGGGGCACGACCTGTCGCTGCCGCCGGAACTGGCGGATCGCGCCGTGCCCGTCCGCCTCGAGCTGCCCGGCCGGCAGGAGCTGGCCGGCATGCTGCAGCGGCTGTCGCGGTCGTTGCGGCAGACGCATCGCATCACCGTCGCGCTGTCGGCGGAGGAGCGCGAGCGCCTCGTGGACGCGCTGGCCGGCCTGACGCTGAACCAGGCGCGGCAGGCGATCGCCCGCGCGGCGCTCGATGATGGCGCGCTGGATGCGACAGACATCGCGCGGCTGCGGCGCCACAAGGCGGATGCGATTCAGGATGGCGGCCTGCTCGAGTTCCGGCCGCTCGAGGACAACCAGTTCGAGCTCGGCGGCTTCGGCCGGCTCCGTGCGTGGCTCTCGCGCGCGAAGATCGGCTTCGGCCCCGAGGCGCGGGCGCTGAACCTCGCCCCGCCGCGCGGTGTGCTGATCGTCGGCGTGCAGGGCTGCGGCAAGTCGCTCGCCGCGAAGGTCATCGCCCGCGAGTGGCAGATGCCGCTGCTGAAGCTGGATGCGGCGCGGCTCTTCGACAAGTACATCGGCGAGACGGAGAAGAACCTCCGGCGCGCGCTCGACCTCGCCCAGTCGCTGGCGCCGGTGGTGCTGTGGATTGATGAAATCGAGAAGGGGTTCGCGCCGGCGGGCGGCGAGGGCGATGGCGGCGTGTCGCGCCGGCTGCTCGGGTCGTTCCTCACGTGGATGCAGGAGCGCCGCGAGGGCGTGTTCGTGGCGGCGACGGCCAACGACCTGTCGGCGCTGCCGCCGGAGCTGCTGCGCAAGGGCCGCTTCGATGAGATCTTCTTCGTCGATCTGCCCGACGCGCCGGAGCGCGACGCGATCTTCCGGATTCACCTGGCACTCAGGCGGCAGGAGCCGGCGACGCATGACCTCGGGGCGCTGGTCGCGGCCAGCGAGGGCTTCAGCGGTGCGGAGATCGAGCAGGCGGTGACGTCGGCGCTCTATCGCGCGCTGCACCGCGACGTGCCGCTGACGACGCCGGTGCTGCTCGAGGAGCTGGCCGAGACGGTGCCGCTCTCGGTATCGCGCGCCGAGGATCTCGCGCGCCTGCGCGCGTCCGCCGCGGGCCGGTTCGTGCCGGTGAGATGAAGCGGGTCCGGACAGGTCCGGACAGGTCCGGTGGGTCCGGACCCACCCGGCTCTTGGGTCGCTAGTTTTGCGGCGGTACAGGTGCAGCTGCACCATCCGCGGACGCGGGGGGCGGCGTCGTTCGTGTTGACGAGCACCTGGGTCGAGCCAACGAACGAGTACCCGGCCGGCGGCGCCACGCCGTCCGGCAGAACAAGAATCGACCCAGAGATCAACCCCTCACCACGCGGACCTGTCGGACCCGCCAGACCCGCCAGATCTGTCGGATCCGTCGGACCCGCCGGACCTGTCTCTGATCTCCTCGTGTCAACACAATCACCGGCCTCGGACAAAAATCCGGATCGCGGGCAGGCCGTGCAGGTCCGAGTACCGCTGCGGGCTGTCCCACGCGTGCGCCAGCCCGTCGAGCGGCTCGACAGCCACCGGTGGTTGCAGCGGATCACGACCAACGAGGGCAGATGCCCCGGGGCCGAGCGCCGCGAGATACCGGCGCGCCTCCCCCACCTCCTCGAAATCGCGCGCCTCGACGAGCATGCGCGCGGTCACCCCGGCCACCGCCGTCGGCTGCGTCCGCCACCGGACCACCGTCGCCCGCGAGGGCGCCATCGCCGCCCCGCCCGCCGCGTACAGCCGGAAGATCATCGATCGGTAGTACGTCTCGTGGAAGAGCGGCACGGCGCGCACGCCGCCCGCGCCATCCGGCTCGAAGTACACCGCGTGGTCCCGCGTCTCGTCGACGCCGGCCCACGCGGCCATCGCGTGGTATTTGCCGCGGAAGCCGCTGGCGCCGATCGAGAAGGGCACTTCGAAGTCCGCCACCACGTACCGGGCGCGCACGCCGTCGAGCAGCGCCAGCGCCTCCCGCTCGTCGAGCGCGGAGAAGAAGCGCGCGGCCACCTCCGCCCCCGACTGCGTCGGGTTGGCCACGGGCACGCGGCGGCCCTGCTGCAGCAGCCAGTACCCGTAGTCCCACCACGCCATGACGGTGTAGCCCGCCACGCGCGGGTCGCGATCGTACCGGGCGACGTAATATCCGGCGTCGCCGAACGGCTCCGGCGTTGCCTCCCGCAGCCACGTCGTCGCCTCGCGCCACGGCGCGGTGAGCGGCGTGCCCCGCACGGTGGTATTGAGCGCCGGCTCGAGGTTGGGGCCGAAGGCGATCCCGGCCACCGCCACCACGGACAGCTCGCGCGCGAACGGCATCGAGGCGCGCCGTGTGACCTCCGGGCCGCCCTGCTCAGGCACCCCGCCCCAGTCGAGCACCCGCGCGCCCAGCCACCCGGCGCCCAGGGCGAGCGCGGGCACGAGGTAGTAGCCGAACCGGTTCTGGCCGATCGTCGCCGCCAGCATCAGCAGCCCCCACACCGCCACCAGCAACCAGACGGGGCGACGCCGCCGGATCGACGCGAGGAGCAACAGGACCAGCGCCGGCGCGCCGACGTAGAAGCCGGTGCGGAAGAACGCCCACGGCTGCCAGGCATTCCACTCGCCCGAAAACAGAAACAGCGGACGCGCCTCGAGCACGCTCATCCGCTCCGGCGCCGGCGCGAAGCGCCCGATGTCGAACAGCAGCGCGTCGAAGAGGCGCGGCGCCATCACCGCCAGCGCGATCGCCGTGGCCGCCGCGAGCCCACCGCCTGCCGCGAGCAGGGGCCACGCGCCACCACGTCCACGCGTGACGATGCGGACGCGATCGATTGCCAGGCAGAGGCCCGCGAGCCCCGCCGTCGCGACCACCTGCGACCAGTAGCGATGCATGTCGGGATGCTGGAACGCGATCACCCACGCGAGCGCCACCAGGCTCGCGCCGCCCGCCACGCGCATCAGCCCTCCATCGTCGTGCCGTCTGTGATCGTCGAGCAGGGCGTGCACGAGGAGCCAGACCGCGAGGGCGGCGACGAGGAACGCACCGCTCCCCCATGCGAGCAGGTACAGGCCGAGCGCGGAGCCCGGCCACAGCGCGCGGCGCGCGATCGTGCGCCAGGACGCGCCGGGGCCGTCCGCCGCGCGGAGGGTTTCGCGGCCGAACGCCAGGAGGACGGTAAGCGCGAGCAGCACCTCGAGGGCGTGATGGTCGACGTAGCCGAGCAGGGTGCGATCGAGGAAGGGCCCCGGCAGGATGGCCGTGAGCGCGGCCGCGAGCAGCCCGGCCCGGCGGCCGAAGGCGAGGCGGCCCAGCAGGAAGACGAGGGCGACGGCGAGGACCCCGGCGACGGGCGGCACGAGCGTGGCCACGCGCGCGATGTGATCGGGGCTCGCGGAGGTGCCGCCCGTGAGGACGGCGGCCGTCGCGATGACGGTATCGAAGAGCGGCGCGATCGGCACGAACATCCCGTCCGGCGACGCGTACGGATCGTGCGTCACGCGGAACGGAAAGTTGTGCACCTGGGACTCGACGAGCCGCAGGTGGTACCACCCGTCTGGCTCGAGGAGGCTCACGCCGTCCGGCGTGAACACCTCGGCACGCGGCCCCCAGACCCGAATCCCGCCCGCGATGACGAGAATCGCGCCGAGCAATCCGTACTCGCGCCCTATCTGCCCCAGCCTGCCCGCGAACGACATCCCGCAGGAGTCTACTCTCGTCCCCGTTCCTTCGTGGTAGTGTCCCGGGGCAGTCCCGCACCCACACTGGAGGAGACCGATGCCAAGGAAGCTGACCCGTCGCGAGTTCGTCCAGACCAGCACCGCCGCCGGGCTCGCGCTCGGGGCGCCCGCGCCCGTGTTCGGCCGCGCGCCGGCCGTCCAGGCGGGCGGCGTCCGCCCCGTGGTCGTCGCATCCGCCAACGGCAACCGTTACACGAACGGTGGGCCCAAGGTGTGCGTCCAGACCGCGTTCGATCTCATCACCGGCGGCACGGACGTGCTCGACGCCCTGATCGCCGGGGTCAACATCGTCGAACTCGATCCCGAGGACACGAGCGTCGGCTACGGAGGGCTGCCGAACGGCGAGGGCCTCGTGCAGCTCGATGCCAGCTGCATGCACGGCCCGACGCGGCGCGCTGGCGCCGTGGCCTGTCTCGAAGGCGTGCGCACGCCGTCGCTCGTCGCCAAGGCGGTGCTCGACCAGACCGATCACCACCTCCTCGTCGGCAAGGACGCGCAGCGCTTCGCGTTCAACATGGGCTTCCGGATCGAGGACGATCTGAACACCGAGCGATCGCGCGCGCTCTGGCTGGAGTTCAAGCGCCGCACCGATCCGACCCGCTTCCTCGATCCGAAGACCCGCGGCGAGGAGAGCCTGCAGGCCGGCCTCGGCATGGTGCGCGACGGCCTGATCGACCCCGAGCATTTCTACGGCACCATCAACTGCAACGGCGTGAACGCGCGCGGCGAGGTCTGCGGCGTGACCACCACGAGCGGCCTCGCGTGGAAGATCCCGGGGCGCGTCGGCGACTCGCCGATCCTCGGCGCCGGCCTCTACGTCGACGGCACGGTGGGCGCGGCCGGATCGACCGGGCGCGGCGAGGCCAACCTCTTCAACCTGTGCTCGTTCCTGATTGTCGAGGAGATGCGGCGCGGACGGCATCCGAAGGACGCGGGCCTCGAGGCGCTGAAGCGTGTGCAGGCCAACACCGTCGAGAAGCGCCTGCTCAACGCGCGGGGCCTGCCGAACTTCGGCCTCAACTTCTACATCGTCAACGCGAAGGGCGAGCACGCGGGCGTGTCGATGTACGAAGCGAGCTACGCGGTATGCACCGGGAAGGGGCCGGAGACGCTGCCGTGCGAGGCGCTGCTGGAGGGCCGGCCGAACGCGTAGGACGAGACACGGGGAGGGGCTGCACGGCCGCCTCCCCGTGGCGGGATCTCGGGACGCGCGAGCGCTACTGCTTCGGGATCGTCCAGAAGTAGACCTTCCGGCCGTTCACGTCGAGCTCCTGCTCCGGCTTCCAGTCGCCCATGTCGAAGGCGTGGGAGACGATGCGGGTGCCCGGCCGGAGCTCCTTCATCAGCTTGGGCCGGAGCTTCAGGTTGAGCGACGGCAGCAGGTAGAGCGTCACCACCGTGGCCTCGCTCAGGTCCTGTTCGAACAGGTCGCCCTGCACGATCTTCACGAGGTGGCCGACCTCGTTCTTCTTCACGTTCTCGTGCGCTTCGGCGATGCGGACGGGATCGATGTCGATGCCCACGCCGCGCGCGCCGAACTTCTTCGCGGCGGTGACGGGAATGCGGCCGTCGCCCGACCCGAGGTCGTACACAATGTCATCTTTGGTGACCTTGGCCACCTGCAGCATCGCCTCGACGACCTCTTCGGGCGTGGGCACGAAGATGACGTCGGGACGCCGCGTGGGCGCTTGCGCCTCCTGCGCCGACGCGACTGCGGGAGCGCTGGCCACCGCGACGGTCAGCAGCACGGCGAGAATACGGGTCGTCATGCGGACATTCCTCCTGTACCAGACGTGAATCGATGAGTATAGATCGAAGCCCCGGCGACGGCAGGTTCTGGCCCGTGCTGGCGGCGGGGCTGGCGCTGACGGCCCTGGGCCTCGCCGTGCCGGCCGTGCGCCATCTCCGTGAGGCCCCGCCCGCGCCGGCCCCGCCGGCGCTCCGCCTGGAGTGGCCGGTCCCGCCGGGGGTGGACCTGCACGGCGCCGAGCACCCCTTTGGACTGGCGCTCTCGCCGGACGGCCGGTACGTGGCCATCCCCGGGACGGATGGCAGGACGATGCGCCTGCAGGAACTGTCGACGGGCGAGACGCGGGAATGGCCGGGGACCGAAGGCGGTCATCAGCCGTTCTGGGCGCCGGACGGGTCGCGGCTCGGCTTCTTCGCGGACGGCGAACTCCGCGTGATCGCGCGTGACGGTGAAACCGCGATCACGCTGGCGCCCGCGCCGGATCCCCACGGCGGGGTCTGGGGCGCCGGCGATGAGGTGCTCTTCGCCCCCGGCGGCGGCGGGGTGATGCGGGTGTCCGCCACAGGCGGGCCGGTGCAGCCAGCGACAGCACTCGACCGCGCGCGCGGCGACACCTCCCATCGCTTCCCGCAGCTCACCGGCGATGGCCGGCTCATCGTCGCGTTGGTGACGTCGACCGACGCATCACGCGCGGGCCTGTGGTCGTTCACGCGGGCGACGGGCGAGGCCACGCGGCTCGATGCAGGGTCGGCGCAGGCGCTCATCACCGGCGACGAGGTGGTGACGCTCAGGGAGGGGGCGCTGGTGGTGCAGCGGATCGACCGGCGGACGGGCCGGCTCGGACGCCCGCGATTCCTCATCCTGCCGGTCGGGCAAGGCCCCCGTGGCGAGGTGTTCGCGACGATTGCGTCGTCGAGGCTGCTGCTGACGGCGCCGCCCGTGCCGCAGGCGCGGGTCCTGCAGTGGTTCACGCGCGAGGGGACGGCCGACGGGCCGCGCGGCGACGCGGGCGCGATGGGCACCGTCCGCATCGGGCCGGATGGGCGCCAGGTCGCGATCGTTCAGCCGGAGCCCATGCTGGGCACGCTGGATGTGTGGACGATGGACGGCGACGGGCGGCCCCGTCGTCTCTCGCCCTCGATTGACGCCGACGATCATCCGGTCTGGGCCCCCGATGGCGCGCGCCTGGCGTGGGTCAGCGGCGGGCGTGCGGTGGTCGTGCGCGGTGCGCTCGGCGAACTCGAGGAGGCGACCGTGTGGCGGGCGGCGGGGCCGGCGCGGCTGTCGGACTGGACGGCTGAGGGCCCCTGGCTGGTCGTGAGCGAGCAGGCTGGGGAGTCGGGGTTTCGACCTGCGCCTCGTGTCGCCGCGCGACGGCACGGTGCGCGAGTACCTCGCGACGCCGTTTGACGAGTATGGCGGCGTGGTCTCGCCTGACGGCGCGTGGATGGCGTATGTCTCGGACGCCACCGGGAGGCCTGAGGTCTACCTCGACCGGTTCCCGTCATCGGACCCCGAGCGCCGGGTGCCGGTCACGCGGGGCGGCGGGCATGAGCCCCGGTGGAGCCGGGACGGTCGGACGCTGTTCATCCGGCGGGGTCGTGAGATCCTCGCCATCCCGGTCCTTGCCGATGGGATCGGTGCTCGGGCGGGAGACCCCGTTCGCGTACTGGAGGCGCCGGCCGGGATCGCCTCGTGGGACGCCAGCCCTGACGGCCGCCGACTCCTGCTCGTCCTCCAAATCGACCAGCCCAGCCCGACCTCTCTTCCCATCATCGTCAACTGGTGAGCAGGGGTCAGATCTTGATCCTTGCGCTCAGAATCAAGATCTGACCCCTTTTCACGGACGAACGGTCGTTCTTTGTAATTCCGGGCCGCGAAAGCACGGACGTGCTAGGATTCGGCCGATGGCGATGCCCTTTCCGGAACGCCCTCGGAAGCCGCGCGCGGACGGGGTGAGGAGCCGGCAGTCCATCCTCGACGCCGCCGCCCGTCAGGCCAGCATCGAGGGGCTCGAAGGCCTGTCGATCGGCACCCTCGCGGCCGCGCTCGGGATGAGCAAGAGCGGGCTCTACGCCCACTTCGGGTCCAAGGAGGACCTGGAACTCGCCGTCGTCGACCATGCGCGCCGGATCTTCGAGGCCGAGGTGCTGGCCCCTGCCAACGCCGCCCCCCCGGGAGTGGCGCGCCTCATCGTCCACTGCGAGGCGTACCTGTCGTACCTCGAACGGCGCGTCTTCCCCGGCGGCTGCTTCTTCGCGGCGACCGTCGCCGAGTTCGACTCGCGGACCGGCCCCGTCCGCGACGCCATCACCGCCATCGTCGCCGCCATCCACGATCGGCTCCTCGCCCACCTGCGGGAGGCGCAGGCGCTCGGTGAACTCCCGCCGTCCACCGATGTCGCCCAGCTCGCCTTCGAGGTCGCCGCGTTCCTGGCCGCCGCCAACGCGGGGATGCTCCTCGACGGCACACCGGCAGCGCTGGCCCGCGCCCGTGCCGCCATCGACCGTGCCCTCACGGCCGCCGGCAGCTGACGCGATGCCGAACCGCCTCCACCCGCGTGGTGCCCTCGTTCCCCCTCGCCCGGATCCGCCGATGAAGATCGCCACCTGGAATGTGAACGGCCTGCGCGCGCGTCAGGCCCAGCTGCTCGAGTGGCTCGCCACCGAGCGCCCCGACATCGTCTGCCTGCAGGAGATCAAGGCCGCGATCGACCAGCTGCCGTTCGAGCTGCGCGACCTCGACGGCTACTGGTCCT
This sequence comes from Vicinamibacterales bacterium, assembly GCA_030680175.1. Taxonomy (GTDB): domain Bacteria; phylum Acidobacteriota; class Vicinamibacteria; order Vicinamibacterales; family UBA2999; genus JAUXWO01. The sequence continues at coordinate 27,253 of JAUXWO010000058.1, read as the reverse complement.
GCTGGCACGGCGAGAAGGGCTACTCGGGCGTCGGGCTGCTGGTGTCGAAGGCCCTGACCGCCGAGCCCCCGGCGTTCGTGCATCCGCCGTTCGACTTCGAGCAGCGGGTGGCGACGACGACGGTCGCGCTGCCGGGGGGCGCGCTGACGCTGGCCTCGGTGTATGTGCCGAACGGCGGCAAGGACTACAACGCGAAGCTGCGCTTCCTCGAGGCGCTCGGCGACTGGACCGCCTCGCAGCAGGCCACGGGCCACCCGCTCGTCCTCTGCGGGGACCTGAACGTCACACGCAGTGACCTCGACATCCATCCGAAGGAACGCAAGCCGAACCAGGTGGGCACACGCGCGGACGAGCGCGCGCTGCTGGAGCGCGTCCTGTCGTATGGGCTCGTGGACGTGGCCCGCGCCCGCGAGCCTGAAAACGCGGAGCTCTTCACGTGGTGGGCGCCGTGGCGGAACCTGCGGCAGCGCAACATCGGCTGGCGCATCGACTACGTCGCCGCCTCCGAGGCGCTCCTCCCGCGGGTGACTGCGTCCACGGTCCAGCGCGAGGTTGGCACGAGCGACCACGCCCCCGTGATCGTGGAATTCTCCGAAGGCTAGCCCGCCGCCGCCTCACGAGGCCTCAGGCTGGTCGTCCTCGTCGGGCTTCCCGTGCTCGCCGAGCTCCCCGTAGAGGTGGTCCATGCACTCGGGGCAGATCCCATGGGTGAACTCCACGGCGGCGCGCGTCCGCAGGTAGTCCTCGATCTGGCCCCAGTAGCCCCTGTCGTCGCGCACCTTGCGGCAGTTGGCGCAGATGGGCAGGAGGTCCTCGAGGGTGCGCACCGTCGCGACCGCGGCGCGCAGCTTCGTGATGAGGGCCTCGCGCTCCTCCTCGAGCCGCTTCGGGATCGTGATGTCGCGGATCACGATGAAGCGGCCGGCCAGGTCGCCCCACCGGTCGTGGACGGCGGTGGCGCGGACGTCGAGCCAACGGCCGGCGGGATGGCCGATCCGTACCTCGCTCCGCCAGACCGCCGACGCATCGTCCTTGAGCGGCGGCAGCCCGAGCGTCGGGGGCACCTCGACGTCCAGGGCCTCCGGCAGGTGCAGCGCCACGCGCGCCGACTGATTCGCGCGCAGGACCCGCCCCGCCCGATCGACGATCAGCACGCCGTCCGACATCAGGTCGAGCAGGTCATCCCGGTCCGGCCGGGGCAGCAAGTCGAAGAGCCCCTCGTCAAGCACCACCCACGCCAGCAGCGCACCGCTCACGCCGAGCGACGCGGCCGCCCAGTTCAATCCGGGGTAGGGGCCGAGCTTGAAGATGTAGACGAAGTTGCCGAACCAGATGAGGCCCACCGCGGCGGCCGCCACGAACATCCCCCGCCTGAAGGGCCGGGTCACGCGGCGCGCGGTCTCGACGAGCAGCACCGTACCGAGCGCCATCAGCCCATAGTGCTGCGCCGCCAGCACCCAGAACCACGCCCCGTAGTGGTAGATCGCGAACGGGGCGTTCGCGGCGGGCATCTCGATCCGTGTCCAGAGCCACGGATGCCACGCGCTCGTCCATGCCATCAGCAGCGAGATCAGCGGCACCGCCCAGACGGCCGTCAGGACGACCGGGGTCAGCTGCCGCTCCCGGCGCGCCAGCGCCATCGCCATGTGGAAGAAGAAGGGCGCCGCCGACACGACCCCGAGGTACTGCACCTGCGACACGAACCGCCGCGCCTCGGCGGTCGCGAGGTTGACCTCGATGGCGTCGCACGCCGCCCAGAGCGCGGCGGCCGCCACCATCAGGGCCAGCGGACGCGCCCCCCGGACATCGCGACGCCGCCACGCCGCGACGCCCGCGACCACGCTGATCGAGGCGGAGGTGAGGTAGATGAGGGTGACGACGGACACGGCACGCACAGTTTATGCGAGTCCGTCGAACGTCGCGTAGTGGCGCAGGAGCAGATCGGCGCGGCGAATTGTCGCAGTGATCATCGCGCGGTCGATCTCCGTGCCGGCCAGACCCGCGGCCCGGGCGGCTTCGATGCGGACGACGGCGAGCGCGCGCGCGACGGCGCGGACCACCGCCAGCCCGCCGCCGGCCTGATAGGCCTCCCAGGAGGCGAACGCGTGCGCCGCCAGGTACCGCCGCACGACGTCATCCACGCCGTCCCACCCCGGCGCCACGAACCGCGCGTCGAGCGCTGCGAGATCGGCGGGCGCCGCGTCCCACGTCCACGGCGCGCGACAGGAGGCGCGCGCCTCGTCGAAGAGCCCGCGCGCGTCGAGCCGGTCCTCGTCGCGATCGTCCCCGCGATCGGCCAGCATCGCGACGGCCTCGGCGAGCGGCTGGCCACCGGGACGCCACGCCTGCAGGACACGCGCGTCCGCGGCCAGCCGCGCCACCGCGCCGGCCGCCGACCGGCCGCGCATGCGCGCCCCGGCGATCGTCTCCACCATGTGCCGCTCCCAGGCGTCGTACCCCTCGAGGTCCATCAGGACGGCCGGCGTGAGGAGCGGCGGCCACGCGTCGCGCGCATCCAGCCCTTCCGGCACGTCGCGGCCGGGCACGGGCGCCGGCCCCTCGACGATCGAGACGGCCCCCTCCGCGGCCACAAGCAGGGCCGCCGCCGTCGGACAGAAGTGCGAGAGCGTGACGTGCACTCCCCGGCCATCGACGAGGCACACTCGAGGGAAGTGCCGGCATGCGGCGGGCAGATGCGCGTGCCCGAGCGCGGCGTGGACCGCGCACTGGCGGCCGCCGCCGGGGGCCGCCTGGTGGAACACGCAGTGGCCATCCGGGAGCAGCCGCAGGGTGCCGGCAACGCCGTCGGGCGCGGCCGCGTGCGGAGTCATCCACTCCGCGGTGTCGTCCGCCGGACGGACGCAGCCGTCCGACACGGCCGCCGCAAGTGCCGGCGCGACGCCGTGCTCGACGGGCAGCGGCCACCCGGCGCCACAGCACGCGCCGGTGTGGCGGCACGCGTAGCCAACGTGCATGGAGAGCCACCGGACCATCGGTCCATCTTAGGCGGACCGTGCCTCTCCGGGGGACGGCGGCCCCATCCCGATGACGGCCCGGCGGTCACTGCCGCGCGCGATCGTGCATTTCTCTCTCTGGGAGAGTGCAGTTTCGTGAGATGCTGTTGCGCGACGCTCCGTGCGTCTTACCAGGAGAGCAGATGGCAAAGAAAGCCAAGAAGGCAACGAAGAAGGCCGCCCCGAAGAAGGCCGTGAAGAAGGTCGCGAAGAAGGCCGCCAAGAAGGCCGTCAAGAAGACGGCGAAGAAGGCAGCCAAGAAGCGGACCGCCAACGCCGCGTTCATGCGGCCCGTCTCGCCGAGCGCCACCCTGGCGGCGGTCGTCGGCGACAAGCCGCTGCCGCGCACCGAGGTCACCAAGAAGCTGTGGGCCTACATCAAGAAGAACGGCCTGCAGGATCAGAAGAACCGGCGGATGATCAATGCCGACGCCACGCTGAAGGCGGTCTTCGGCGGCAAGTCGTCCGTGAACATGTTCGAGATGACCAAGCTGGTGGGCAAGCACCTCAAGTAGGTCCGGCGCCCGGGCTGACCGCCGCACGCGCGGCGGTCAGCACCCCTTCCCTCCCCAGCCGAAGAGCGCGATCGCGCCCCCCCGCCCGTCGACATCGGTGGCGCCGTCGCGCTGCTGCCCCCCCTCTCCCCACTCCGTGGTTGACGCGGCTCGAACGCGGCGCTCTAATGCAGACAGCGTGAGTCCATCGGCAACGCCCTGACGGGCATGAGGGGGTGCGCGTGGCGGCTTCGCTCGAGTGCGACCCGTCCGGTGTGCTAGTCGTCGACGTCTTCCGTGGGGGCGCATGAACCCGGGGACGCGGATGCCCGGCCCGCGTGAGGACCTCGCTCGGCTGCGCGGCGAGCTCGCCGAGACGCGGCAGGCGCTGCGCGCGTCCGACGCCCGCCTGGCCGAGGCCGGCGACGAGTTCCAGCGCGTCGTGCGCCTCCAGCGGGCCATCCTCGATACGCTCCCGGCACACATCGCGCTGCTCGGACCGGACAGCCGGGTGCTCTCGGCCAACCACGCGTGGCACGCGTTCGGCCAGGCCAACGGACTCGTCTCCCCTACCGGGTGCGTCGGCGACAGCTACCTGGCGGTCTGCGACGCGGCCGGGGCCGAAGACCCGGAGGTCGCGCGCATCGCCGCGGGCCTCCGCGCCGTGCTGGACGGTACCCAGTCGCGCTTCGAGGCCGAGTACCCCTGCCACGCGTCGACGGAGGAGCGCTGGTTCCGTCTCACCGCCAACCGACTCCACGCCGATGTCGCCGAGGCCGGCGCCGTCGTCATGCACGTTGACGTGACGGAACGGTACCTCGCGGCCCGGGCGGCCACGGATGCGGCGAGGAAGTTCGAATCGATCTTTCTCGACAGCCCGGTCGGCATCTGCATGGTCGAGATCGCGAGCGAGCGCATCCTCGAAGCCAATCCCAGCCTCTGCACGATCGCCGGCCTGGATCACGACGCGATGGTCGGCCGGTCGACCGGGGACCTGGACCTCTGGGATCCGCCGGCGTTGCGCAACCAGCTCGTCGCCTCTCTGCTCACCGGGACCCCCGTGGAGAACGTGGAGGCCCGGTGGCGCCGCCCGGATGGCACGAGCCGCAACGTGCTCGTGTCGATGCAGCTGCTTCGGCCAGACGCCACCGGCCCGCAGGTCATCGTGACCTTCGTCTCGGACATCACCGAGCGGCGGCAGCTCGAAGAGCAGTTCCGCCAGGCGCAGAAGATGGAGGCGATCGGCATACTGGCCGGCGGCATCGCCCACGACTTCAACAACCTGCTGAGCGTGATCGTCGGCTACACCCAGCTGCTCGAGGAGGAGGTGCCGCTCGACGACAGCGCCGCGGCCAGCCTCACCCAGATTCAGCGTGCGGCCGACCAGGCCACCGGGCTCACGCGGCAGCTCCTCGCTTTCAGCCGCCGGCAGGTGATGCAGCTGCACATCCTCGATCCCGGCGAGGTCGTGTGGCACATGGAGCCGATGCTGCAGCGGTTCATCGGCGAGGACATCAAGATCACGGTGGAGGTCCGCGGCACCCCCGGCCAGGTGCGCGCCGACCGTGGGCAGTTGGAACAGGTGTTGATGAACCTGGCCGCCAACGCGCGTGACGCCATGCCCACCGGCGGCGTGCTGGCCATCACCGTCGAGGATGCCGACGTGGACGAGGCCACGGCGGCCCGCCACCCGGGGCTGCAGCCGGGCAGCTACGTCCGCATCCGCGTGAGCGACGTCGGCACGGGCATGGATGCGGCCACCTGCGCCCGCGTCTTCGAGCCGTTCTTCACCACGAAGGCCGTCGGCCACGGCACCGGCCTCGGCCTGGCCACCGTCTACGGCATCGTCAAGCAGAGCAGCGGCCACATCCGCGTCGAGAGCCAGCCCGGCCTCGGCACCCGGTTCACCATCGACCTGCCGCGCCACCACGAGATCCCCGACCCCCTGTCCCCCGCGGCCGACACGAGCGTGCCGGCGGGCCACGAGACGATCCTGCTCGTGGAGGACGAGGACCTGCTGCGCCAGCTGCTGACGACGGTCCTGCAGCGCCTCGGCTACGAGGTGATCGCGGCGCCCTCGGGCCAGGCGGCGCTCGACATCGTCAACCGCACCCCGCGGCCGCTGCACCTCGTGCTGACCGACGTCGTGATGCCCGGCATCAACGGCCGCGAGCTGGCCGAGCAGCTGCTCGTGGCGCGTCCCGGGCTGCGCGTGCTCTTCATGTCCGGCTACACGGAGGACGCCGTGCTGCGCCACGGGGTCTCGGCCGCCACGGTCAACTTCATCCAGAAGCCCATGACCCCGAATGCCCTGGCCGAGAAGGTCCGCGCGGTCCTCGACCAGCATTGAACTCTGAACTTTGAACTTTGAACCTGGCGCGCCCGGCGCTATGCTCCGGCGCATGAGGAAGCTCGTCCTGGCCGCCCTGCTGCTGGCATTCACCGCGCCGGCCGCGCCACTGGCCCACCAGCCGCCCGCCCCCGACTGGACCGCCCTTGAAGAGGAGACCATGCGCCACTTCCAGGCGTTGCTCCGCTTCGACACGAGCGACCCGCCGGGACGCGAGAAGGACGCCGCCGACTACCTGGTGAAGGTGCTCGAGGCCGAGGGGATCCCCGTCCAGACCTTCGCGCTCGAGGACCATCGCCCGAACGTCGTCGCGCGCCTGAAGGGGAACGGCAGCAAGCGGCCGATTCTGATCATGGCGCACACGGATGTGGTGAACGTCGATCCGGCCAAGTGGACGTTCCCGCCGTTTGCCGCCACACGCGACGGCGGCTACGTCTACGGCCGCGGCACCGTCGACGACAAGGACAACGTCGTCGCCGCGCTGATGGCGATGCTGACGCTCAAGCGCCTCAACGTGCCGCTCGATCGCGACGTGATCTTCCTGGCCGAGGCCGGCGAGGAGGGCTCCACGCGCATCGGCATCCAGTACATGGTCGACAACCACCTGCCGGAGATCGAGGCCGAGTACTGCTTCGCCGAGGGCGGCGGCGTGACGCGCCAGGACGGCGCCGTCCGCTTCGCCTCGGTGCAGACGATGGAGAAGATCCCGCGGGCGATTGCGCTGACCGCGCGCGGGCCGGCCGGGCATGGGTCGGTGCCGCTGCAGCAGAACGCCGTCGTGCACATGTCGAACGCCGTCTCGGCCGTCGGCAAGTGGCGCATCCCGATCCGCATCAACGAGACGACCGGCTCGTACTTCAAGCGCCTCGCCGCCATCTCGTCGCCGGAGGACGCGAAGCGCTACACGGACGTCCTGCATCCGGACCCGAAGATCTCGGGCCCGGCCGACGACCACTTCCTCGAGCACGAGCCGCGCCACGCCTCGATGCTGCGCTCGTCGATCTCGCCGACCATCATCCAGGGCGGCTACCGCGTCAACGTGATCCCGTCCGAGGTCACCGCAACGCTCGACACGCGGCTCCTGCCGACCGAGGATCCCGACGCGTTCCTCGAGGAGGTCCGCAAGGTCATCAACGACCCGGCGATCGACGTGGCCTGGGCGCCGCGGGACATCCGCCCGGCCGGCACCGCACGCCTGGGCACCGAGGCCTTCCAGGTGCTCGAGTCGAACATCACGAAGCACTACGCGACGACGACGCTGCCCACGATGAGCACGGGAGCGACCGATATGGCGTATCTGCGTGCCAAGGGCATTCAGTGCTACGGCGTCGGCCCCGCGATCGACATCGAAGACGGCCCGAAGGGCTTCGGCGCGCACAGCGACCAGGAACGCATCCTGGAGAGCGAACTGCACCGCTTCGTCCGGTTCCACTACGACATCGTGGCGGACATGGCGCGCGCCCGGTAGGCCGCCCGGTAGGCCGCGCGGGGGGCCGCGGCGCGGTCCCCTCCCGTCGCAGCGGGAGGCGGGTTCGGCGTTACACTACGGGCATCTCATGCCGCGCTCCGCCTCCCCGTCTCGGGGCATCGCCGGGCTGACGCTCGTCCTGCTGCTCGCGGGCGTCGCCCTCGCCGTCACGGCGGTGGGTGTCGCCACCTACCGTGCCTACGAGCGCGAGGTCCGCGCCGGCCTCGGCAACGAACTCACCGCCATCGCGGAGCTCAAGGTCGGAGAACTCGCGCAGTGGCGTACCGAGCGCGAGGCCGACGCACGCTTCTTCGGCGAGAACCGCGCGTTCGCGTTATTGACTGCGCGCTTCTTCGCCACCGGCGACGAGGCCGCCGCCGCCGAGATTCGGCAGTGGTTCACCCGGATGCGGGCCGGCGACCGGTACGAAGGCATCAGCCTGCTCGACGCCGGCGGCGTGGCGCGCCTGGTCGACCCGGACGCGCCAGCCCTGCTGGGCACGAGCCGCACCACGCATCCGGACATCGCCCACGAGAGCCACGCCTCCGGCCAGGTCATGTGGGTGGACTTCCATCGTGATTCGCCGGATGACGCGATCCACCTGTCGCTGATCTCGCCGATCACGAACGACGACGGCACACCGCTTGGCGCGGTGCTGTTGCGGATCGACCCCACGGTCTACCTCTATCCATTCATCCAGCGATGGCCGGTGCCCGTGCGCACCGCCGAGACCTTCATCGTCCGGCGCGAGGGCGACGAGGTCGTCTACCTGACCCCGCTGCGCTTCGACGCCGGCGGCGCGCTGCGACGCCGGATGCCCCTCAACCGCACCGATGTGCCGGGGGTGCGTGGCGGCCTTGGCGAAGAGGGCGTGTTCGAGGGCGTGGACTATGCGGACCGGCCGGTCGTGGCCGCGGTGCGCCAGGTCCCCGGTGCGCCGTGGGTGCTGGTCGCACGCATGGACCCCGCCGAGGCCTGGGCGCCGGTCCGGGACCGGCTGCGCCAGACCATCGCGATCGGACTGCTGTTCATCATCGCCGTGGGGGGCGGGCTGGCGGCGGCCCGGCAACGGTCCATTGCGCGTGCCGATGCCGCGCTCCGGGACAGCGAGCGGCGTTACCGGCAGCTCTTCCACGCGAACCCGCACCCGATGTGGGTCTACGACACTGACACGCTGCGGTTCCTCGCCGTGAACGATGCCGCGATCTTGCACTACGGCTGGACCGAGGCGCAGTTCCTGCAGATGACGATCGCGGACATCCGTCCGGACGAGGACGTCGCGCGCCTGCGCGAGGACGTCGCGCACCTGCCCTCGATCGGGGCGGACACGCCCAGCGTATGGCGCCACTTCAAGGCCGACGGCACGCTCATCGACGTCGAGATCATGGCCCACTCGCTGGAGTTCGAAGGCCGGAAAGCCTCGCTCGTCCTCGCCCACGACATCACGGCGCGCGTCGGCGCCGAACGCGAGATCCGGGACCTGAACGACGAGCTCCGGGCGCAGCACGCGGCCGGCGCCACCGCGCTCGCCCGCCTGCGCGCGCTCATCGAGGCGAGTCCGACTGTCCTCTACACGCTGGCGATCAACGACCCGGCCTACCAGGCCACGTGGGTCAGCGACAACGTCCTGCGCATCCTCGGGTACACGGTGGACGAGGCCCTGGCCCCGGGGTGGTGGGGCGCGCACCTGCACCCCGAGGATCGCGATCGCGCGTACGCCGAGCACGCCACGCTGACCGGCCGCGGCCAGCTGGTCCACGAATACCGCTTCGCGGACCGCCACGGCCGGTACCGCATCATCCGCGACGAGTCGCGGCTCGCGACCGGCGCGGACGGCACGCCGACGGAGGCCGTCGGCGCGTGGACGGACCTGACCGCGCAACGGGAGGCCGAGGACCAGCAGCGGCTGCACCTCTCGGTCCTCGAGGCCGCCGCCAACGCCATCGTCGTCACCTCCGCCCAGGGCCGGATCGAGTGGGCCAATCCGGCGTTCACCGCGCTCACCGGCTACACGCTGGACGAGGCCCGCGGACACACACCGGGGGAACTCCTGAAGTCGGGACGGCACGACGAGGCCTTCTACCGCGAGATGTGGGCGACGGTCAAAGGGGGCGGCATCTGGCAGGGCGAGCTGGTGAACCGCCGCAAGGACGGCACGCTCTACGACGAGGAGATGACGATCACGCCCGTGCGCGACGCGCGGGGCGCCATCGCGCACTTCGTGGCCATCAAGCAGAACGTGAGCGAGCGGAAGCACCTGCAGGCAGAACTGCTGCAGGCGCAGCGCATGGAGACCGTCGGACGGCTCGCCGGCGGTGTCGCGCACGACTTCAACAACCTGCTCACCGTCATCAACAGCTACTCCGAGCTCGCCATCGGCGACCTCGATGACGGCCACCCCCTCCGCGACTCCCTCGTCGAGATCCACAAGGCCGGCGAACGCGCGGCGGGGCTGACGCGCCAGCTCCTCGCCTTCAGCCGCAAGCAGGTCCTACAGCCGCAGGAGCTCGACCTGAACGGCATCGTCGCGAACCTCGAGAAGATGCTCCGCCGGCTGATCGGTGAGGATGTCGCGTTCGTCGTGCAACCCGACCCGGCGCCGTGCCTGGTGCGCGCGGACCCCGGCCAGATCGAGCAGGTCCTGATGAACCTGTCGGTCAACGCGCGCGATGCGATGCCGACGGGCGGCACGTTGACCATCGAGACGCGACACCTGCTCGTCGACGCGCACTTGTCGGAGGAACACCCGGGGCTGATGCCCGGCGAGTGGATCGCCATGGTCGTCTCGGACACCGGTCACGGCATGGACGAGGAGGTCAGCCGGCGCGCGTTCGAACCGTTCTTCACCACCAAGGGCGTGGGCCACGGCACGGGGCTCGGCCTCCCGACGGTCTTCGGCATCGTGCAGCAGAGCGGCGGCGTGGTCTGGGTGGACAGCGCCCCCGGCGAGGGCGCGCGGTTCACCATCTGCCTGCCCGCGCTCAAGGAGGCCAGGGCCGTCTCTGGCGGCAGCGCCTCCCCGCCCGCCCGCGGCAGCGAGGTCGTGCTGATCGTGGAAGACGACGACATGCTGCGCGAGCTGACCAAGCATGTGCTGGCGTCGGCCGGCTACGACGCCCACACCGCGGCGAACGGCGACAACGCGCTGCTCCTGCTCCACCAGCGCGAGCGCCCCGTGGACCTGCTGCTGACCGACGTGGTGATGCCGGGGATCACCGGCCGCGAACTCGCCGAGCGCATCCGCGCGCGGTGGCCCGCCACGAAGGTGCTCTTCATGTCGGGCTACATGGACGATACGACCATGCGCCACGGCGTGCTCGATGGCCGTGCCCGGCTCGTGCACAAGCCCTTCAACCGCGCCCAGATCCTCAAGGCCGTGCGCGACGCCCTCGACGGGAACTGAGCGAGGCCCCGCGCGCGGTGTGCGGCGCGCCTACTCGTCCCTGAGCACCAGCATCGGGTCCACCCGCGTGGCGCGGTGGGCCGGCAGGAAGCACGCGATGAGCGCCACGACGGTGATGGTCAGCGCCACGCCGGCGAACGTCGCCGGATCGGTGGGCTGCACCTCGAACAGGAGCGAGGCCAGCACGCGGTTCAGCGCGAGCGCACCGGCGATGCCCGCCGCCAGTCCGGCGGCCGTCAGCCACAGGCCCTGTCCCATCACCTGCTGCAGCACCGTCGATCGCGCCGCGCCGAGCGCCATGCGGATGCCGATCTCGCGGCGGCGCTCGGTGACCATGTAGGACAGGATGCCGTAGGTGCCGATCGCCGCCAGCAGCAGCGCGAGCCCGGCGAACGCGCCGAGCAGGTGCGCCAGGAGCCGCGGACGGCTCACCGCCTCCGCGAACACCTCGTCCATCGCGCGCAGCCGGATGACCGGCAGCGTCGCATCTTCCCCGCCGACGGCCGCCTCGACAGGCCCCGCCAGCGCGGACGCCGGCAGCGTGCTACGCACCACGACGTTCATGTTGCGGGTGGGGAACCCGGCCGCCGCCGCCTGCTCCGCCATGAAATACAGCTCGGTGCCCGTCTCCTGATCGACGCCGCCCTGCTTCACGTCCCTGGCCACGCCGATGATGGTGAACCAGGGGAAGCGGTCGCCGCAGCACGGCCGCACGCGGCGGCCCACCGGATTCTGGTCGCCGTAAAAGGTCCGCGCCATCGTCTCGTTGATGACGACCACGGGGCCGCTCGTGATGTCGGTCCGCGTGAACCCGCGTCCGTTGACGAGCGGAATCCCCATCGTGTCGAAGTACTGCCAGGTGGCGAACTGGTAGTAGTCCACGTTCTCGAACGGGCCGTCCGGCCCCGGCATCACGTAGCCCTCGATCGTGGTGTCGTTCGCGTCGAGCCGGCGATTCGGCGGCAGGCCGCTCATCCCGGCGAGCCCGGTCACGCCCGGCACCTGCTCGAGGCGCGCCATCAGCCGCTCGTAGAACTGCACGACGGAGGCGGGCTCGGGATACGGTGTCTGCGGCAGATCGAGTGCGAACGTGGCGAGCCGCCCCCGGTCGAAGCCCGAGTCCACCTGCATCAGGTTCACGACCGTCCGCAGCATCAGCCCCGCGCCGGCGACGAGCATCACGGCGAGCGCGACCTCGACGACGACGAGCCCGCGACGGACGTGATGGCGCGCGCCGCTCGTGGCCCCCTTGGCGCCCCCCTCCTTGAGTGAGGTGACGAGCGTCTCGGATGAGGCGTGCAGCAGCGGCGCCAGCCCGAAGACCGCGCCGGTGACGATCGAGATCAGCAGCGTGAAGCCGAGCACGGTGGGATCGAGCGTGACCTCCGTCGCGCGCGGCAGGCTGTCGGGGTAGGTGGCGACGAGCGCCCGCACCCCGGCCCCGGCGAGGACGAGGCCTAGGACGCCGCCGCTGACCGAGAGCAGGAGCCCCTCCGTCATGAACTGACGCAGCAGCCGCCAGCGGCCCGCGCCGAGCGCGAGGCGGAGCGCGAACTCCTTGTGCCGTGTCTCGGCGCGCGCGAGCAGCAGGTTGGCGAGGTTCGCGCACGCGATGAGCAGCACGAACGCCACGGCCGCCTGCAGCACCCAGATCGCGCGCGTGGCCGATCCGACGATCTCGGCCTGCACCGGCTCCATCTGCAGCGCGTGGCCGTCCGGGCTCGGCACATGCGTCGTCGCGCCCGTGCGCTCGCCCCAGGTGGCGAGCAGCGCCTGCAGTTCGCCGTCCGCCTGCGCCGGCGTGATCCCGTCCTTCAGGCGGCCGACGAGGTACAGGAAGTGGTTGCCACGGTTCTGCCGGTTGGCCGGATCGAGCTGGAGGGGCAGCCAGAGGTCCACCTTGTTGTCCATCACGTCGAAGGCGGGCGGCATGATGCCGACGACCTCGCGCCGGAGGCCGCTCACCTCGATGGTCTGCCCCACGATGTCGGCACGCCCCCCGAAGGCGGACTGCCAGAGTTCGCTCGAGAGCATCGCGACGGCGGGACCCTGCGCGATCGTCTCCTCCGCCGTGAACCACCGGCCCTGGCGCGGCGCGACCCCGAGCGCCTCGAGCAGCGGGGCATCCACCACGCCGGCGGTGACCCGCCGCGGGCGGTCCGCCGCCGCGACGTTGACCTCCGAGGTCGTGAAGGCGCCCACGGCGGCAAACGAGGCGTTGATCTCCCGGAACTCGAAGTACTCGGGCGGCGATACCCAGAACTGGTCGAAGCCCATCGCCGGGAACCGGCTGGTCAGGAACATCAGCTGATCGGGCTGCGGGTAGCCCAGGGGCCGCAGGATCACGCCGTTGACCACCGAGAAGATGGCGCTGTTGGCGCCGATCCCGAGCGCCAGGGTGAGGACGGTGACCGCGGCGAAGCCGGGGGTCCGGCGAAGGTTGCGAAGGGCGTGGCGCAGGTCCTGCAGCAGGGACGTCATGTGAACCTTAGACGAGCGGGACGCCCCGGGCGTTGTCCGCCGCGCCTCGCTGTCACCAGCACCGCCCCCCCGAATCTCATCAAGGTCTCATGCGCGTCTGATAGGGTGCCTGTCGTGAACCTCCACCTCCCCTGGGGCCTGCTGATCGCGTTGTGCCTCGTCGCCGGCCAGGCCGAGGCGCAATCCGTCCCTGTCTCCCCGCCTTCGTCCCTCACCCTTGCGCAGGCCGTCGAGGCGGCGCGGGCGCACTCCGGGGCCAGGGCGGCGGCGGCGGCCCGCACCGACGGCGCCCTGCAGGCGGCGTCCACGGCGGGACGCTGGCCAAATCCCTCGGTCGAGCTGCGGTCCGAGAACTGGGGATCCGGCGCGCCGGGCGGACTGCCCGCGGACGCGTTCGTCGTCCTGACCCAGCCGCTCGAACTGGGGGGCAAGCGGGCGGCGCGGCGCGGCCTGGCGGATCGGGCGGCCGACGAGGCACGCGCCGCCGAGACGGGCGTGGGCGCCAGCGCCGACCTCGCCGTGATCCGCCGCTTCGTGGAGGCCGTCACCGCGCGCGATCAGGCGCGTGCCCTCGCCGGCCAGGCGCAGGAGGTGGCGGAGCTCGTCCGCATCCTGGCCCGGCGCGTGGACGCCGGCACGGTGCCCGAGGCCGACCTGCGCACGCTGGAGGTCGAGCACACCCGCATCGACCTCGACCGCATGACGGCGGAACTGCGCGGCCTGCGCGCCCTGGCCGATCTCTCCGCCTGGCTGGGCCCCGACGCGCCCGCCTCGCTCGAGGCGCTCGTGGCCCCCCCGGCGCCCGCGCCGCCCGCGGAGGCCGTGGCCCCGCACGTGCTCGATCACCGGCCCGACATCCAGGCCGCGCGCGCGCGGGTGGCCGCCGCCGACCAGGCGGTCCGCCTGGAGCGCGCCCGGGCCATCCCCGATCTGCACCTGAGCGGCGGCGTGAAGCGCACCTCCGGGTACGAGACGGGCGTCGTCGCCCTCACGATGCCCCTGCCCCTCTTCGACCGCAACCGCGCCGCCATCGCCGTGAGCGACGGCCTGGCGCGCGCCGCCGCGCTCGACCTCGCCTTCGCCGAACGCCTGGCCACCGCCGAGATCGCCGCCACGCGGCTCGCCGCCGATCGCCTGGCGTCCGAGGCCCGGACCATCCGGACCCGGCTGGTCGCCCCCGCGCGTCTCGCGCGCGACGCCGGGCGCGCGGCGTTCCGGGAGGGCACGGGCAATCTCCTGCGTCTCGTGGACGCGGAACGCACCTACGCCGAGGTGGAGCTCGTGGCGCTCGACCTCTGGCACGACGCGGTGCTCGCAGCCGTCGACCTTCGGCGCGCGCTCGGCGAGGACCTGCTGCCATGACGAGGACGATGATGACGGTGGATGCGATTCTTCGATCGGCGGCGATGCTCGTCGCCATCACGGCCCTGGCCGCCGGGTGTGGCCGGGCGTCCGCGCCGGACGCGGAGCCCGAGGCCGCGACGCCGGCCTCCTCGGTGGCGCTCACCGATGACGCCATCGCGGCCGCCGGCATCGAGCTGACCGCAGTCCGCATGATGGACCGCCGCGACCCGGTGCAGGCCACCGGCATCGTCGCCCTCGACGAGCGGCGGACCGCCAGGCCGGGCGCCATCCTCGAGGGCATCGTGGCGGGCGTCCGCGTGCAGCCCGGCGACGCGGTGTCGCGCGGCGCGGTGCTGGCCTCGATCCACAGCCACGTGGTGCACGACGCCTGGGCGGCGTGGTTCACGGCGCTCGCCGAGCGCCGGCGCCGGGAACACGCGCTCGGATTCGCACGCGATGCGGAGGCGCGCGCGACGCGGCTCCTCGCCGAGAAGGCGCTGGCGCCGCAGGATGTGGAGCGCGCGGTCACCGACCGCGTGGCCGCCGAGGAGGCCCTGGTCATCGCCCGCGCCGAGGTCACACGCGCCGGCCAGGAACTCGAGCACTACGGCATCACGCCCGGCGAGGACGCCGATCCCCGTGCGCAGGACGCCGTGCCCGTCACGACCGCGATCGGCGGCACCGTCGTCGACCGGCTCGTCTCGCCAGGCGCGGCGGTGACGACGGGCACGCCGCTCTTCGTCGTGAGCGACCTCGCCGCGGTGTGGGTGATCGCCCAGGTGGACGAACGCCATGCGGGGCGGCTCGCCCGCGGCGGCCCCGCGCGCGTCAGCGTCAGTGCGTACCCGGATGAGACGTTCGACGGCACCATCGACGCGGTCGGCGACACCGTCGACCCTGCCACGCGGCGGGTCACCGTGCGGGTCACGGTGCCGAACCCGGATCGGCGCCTGAAGATCGACATGTTCGCCACGGTGGCGCTCGGCGACACGGCGCCGCGCGCCGTGCTCGTCGTCCCGTCGCGTGCCGTGCAGCAGATGGAGGGCGAGACGGTGGTGTTCGTCCGGCGCGCGGATGGCCGCTTCCACCGGCAGGCGATTCACGCCGGCCGCGACGCCGACGGGTGGGTCGAGGTGATCGACGGCGTGGCCGAGGGCGACGAGGTCGTGTCGGCCGGCGCCTTCCTGCTGAAGTCCGAGCTCCTCGGCCCCGGCGACGAGGACCATTAGTGGAGCCGCTGCACGCCCCTCGCCTGGGCCTCGTCGAACGGTTCGTCGCGGCCACGCTCGGCCAGCGCGTGTTCGTGCTGGTGTCGCTGGCCGCCCTGCTCGTCACGGGCATCGTCGCCGTGCGCGACCTGCCGATCGAGGCCTTCCCCGATCTCACCAACAACCAGGTCGTCGTCATCACCGAGGCGGCGGGGCTGGCCGCACCCGAAGTCGAGCAGCGCATCTCGTACCCGATCGAGACGGCGCTGATGGGCGTGCCCAACGCCCAGGAAGTCCGCTCGGTCTCGAAGTTCGGCTTGTCGATCGTGACCGTGGTGTTCGACGATGCCGTCCCGATCTACCTGGCACGGCAGCTCATCACGGAGCGGCTCTCGGACGTGCGGGAGCGGCTGCCGGCGGGCCTGGCGCCCGTGCTCGGCCCGGTCGCCACCGCCTTTGGCGAGGTCTACCAGTACATCGTCACGAGCGATACGGGCGATGCGATGGCGACCAAGACCCTGCACGACTGGGAGATCCGGACGCGGCTGCGATCGGTGCCGGGCGTGAGCGAGGTGAACTCGTGGGGCGGGCTGACGCGCCAGTTCCACGTGATCGCGGACCCGGCCCAGCTCGAGAAGTACGGCCTCGGACTGCGCGACGTGCTGCAGGCGATCGCGGCCAACAACAAGTCGTTCAGCGGCGGCTTCATCGAGCATCGCGGCGAGCGGCTCACGGTGCGCGGCATCGGGCTCGTCACGGGCGTGGCGGATCTCGAGCGCATCGTGCTGCGCGCGGGCGGCGGCGCCGCGGTGACGGTGGGCGATGTGGCGCGCGTCGAGGTCGGCGCCATGCAGCGGTCCGGGGCCGTCACGCGCAACGGCGAGGGCGAGGTCGTCTCGGGCATGGTCATCATGCTCAAGGGCGAGAACGCCCACGACCTGGTGGCGCGGGTCAAGGAGCGCGTCACCGCCATCGAGGCGAGCCTGCCGGACGGTACGCGCATCGAGCCGTTCTACGACCAGAGCGAGGTCATCGACCGCACCGCCGAGACCGTCCGCACGAACCTGCTGCACGGCGGCCTGCTCGTGGTCGTGGTGCTCTTCCTCTTCCTGCGCGACGTCCGGGCGGCGCTGATTGTGGCGGCGGTGATCCCGTTCGCGATGCTGACCGGCTTCATCGGCATGCGCCTCTTCGGCGTATCGGCCAACCTGATGTCGCTCGGCGCGATCGACTTCGGGCTGATCGTGGACGGCGCGGTGGTGATGATGGAGGGCTTCGTCCGCCGGCGCCACGACGCGGCGCCGGCCATCGCCGCGGCCGCGCCCGAGCACCGTCACGGACTGCGCATGGCGCTCTTCCGCGGCGCCGCCGTCGAGATGGCGCGGCCGGTGCTGTTCGGCGTGCTCATCATCATCGCGGTCTACCTCCCCATCTTCGCGCTCGAAGGGCTCGAGGGGAAGATGTTCCGGCCGATGGCCATCACGGTGTGTTCGGCCCTGCTCGGCGCGCTGATCCTCTCGCTCACCGCCGTGCCCGTCGTCTCGTCGTACCTGCTGCCGGTGACCGGGGCGCACAAGGAAGAGCGCTGGTTCGTGCGGCTGCGTGCACGCTACGTCCGGCATCTCGCCGACGCCATGAACCACAGGGCGCGCACGCTGGCCGTGGCCCTCGTCGTCGTCGGCACCGCCCTCGCGTCGGTCCCGTTTCTCGGTACCGAGTTCATGCCCCGGCTCGATGAAGGCACGATCCTCATCGAGATGCGGCAGGTGCCGTCGGTGGCGCTCGACGAATCGGTGGCCAACGCCGGCCGCGTGGAGCGGGTGCTGCTCGGGTTCCCCGAGGTGGCGTCCGTCGTGACGAAGATCGGCCGGCCCGACCTGGCCACCGAGGCGATGGGGATCTACCAGGGCGACATGTACGTCGGGCTGCACCCGGCGGACGCGTGGACCACGGGCCGGACGAAGGAGGCGCTCATCAACGCGATGGCGGCGACGCTCGGCGAACTGCCGGGGTTGAGCTTCAGCTTCACGCAGCCGATGGCCATGCGGCTCGACGAGGTGGTCTCGGGCATCAAGACCGACGTGGCGGTGAAGATCTTCGGACCCGACGCGCGCGTGCTCGAGCGGCTGGGCGCGGCCGTCCACCGCGTCATCGCCGAAGTCCCGGGCGCGGCCGATGCGCAGGTCGAGATCCTCTCCGGCGCCGCGCAGATCGAGGTGCGGATCGACCGCGAGGCGATTGCGCGCTACGGGTTGAACGTCGCCGACGTGCAGGACGTCGTGGAAGCGGCGATCGGCGGTATCGAGGCCACCGAGTTCATCGACGGCGCCCGGCGTGTGCCGATCATCGTGCGCCTGCCGCCCGAAGCCCGCGCGGATGCCGCGGCGCTCGCGGCCGTCACGCTGGCGGCGCCCGGCGGCGAGCGCGTGCGGCTCGACCGCATCGCCGAGGTCGTCCTGACGAGCACACCCGAAGCCATCACCCACGAGAACGCCGAGCGGCGGCTCGTGGTGCAGGCCAACGTGCGCGGCCGCGACGTGGGAAGCTTCGTCGCCGAGGCGGAGCGCCGCCTCGACGCCGCCGTGCCGGTGCCGCCCGGCTACTACCTGGAATGGGGCGGCCAGTTCGAGAACCAGCAGCGCGCGATGCAACGGCTCGCGCTCGTCGTGCCGCTGTCGCTCGTCATCATCTTCGTGCTGCTGATGGCCACGTTCGGACGCGTCCGGTGGGCGGTGCTGATCCTCGTCAACGTGCCGTTCGCCCTCGTGGGCGGCATCGCCGCGCTCTGGCTGCGCGGGCTGACGCTCAACCTGTCGGCCTCGGTGGGCTTCATCGCGCTCTTCGGCATCGCGGTGCTGAACGGCGTGGTGATGATCGCCGCCATCCGCGCGTTACGGGAAGAGGAGGGGCAGGGCCTGCGGGAGGCGACGCTCGCCGGCGCAGGCGCGCGCTTGAAGCCGGTTCTGATGACGGCGCTCGTCGCCGCCATCGGCTTCGTCCCGATGGCCCTCTCCCACGGCGCGGGCGCGGAGGTGCAGCGCCCGCTCGCCACCGTGGTGATCGGCGGCATCGTCACCTCGACCCTGCTGACGCTCATCGTCCTGCCCACGTTGTACGAGATGATGGAGCGGTGGGCCGAACGCCGGGCGCTGATCGCGGAGCGCTGAGCGCCGGGCGCCGAAAGCCGAGAGCCGAGAGCCGAGAGCCGAGAGCCGAGAGCCGAGAGCCGTATGAGGGTACTCCTCGTCGAGGACGATCCGGAGATCAGCGGTTTCCTGGTGAAGGGCCTGCGCGAAGACCGGTACCTCGTCGATCTCGTCACGGATGGCCCGGCGGCCGTCGACGCCGCCTCCGCCAGTGCGTACGACGCGATCCTGCTGGATCTGATGCTGCCGGGCCTCGATGGCTTTGACGTGTGCCGGCAGATCCGCGCCGGGGGCGTGGACACGCCCGTGCTCGTCGTCAGCGCGCGCGACGGCGTCGCCGACCGCGTCCGGGGCCTCGACTGCGGCGCCGACGACTACGTCGTGAAGCCGTTTGCGTACGCCGAACTCGAGGCGCGCGTGCGCGCCCTGGCGCGGCGCGGCCGCACGCGCCACCTGTCGGGCGTCCTGCAGTACGGCCCGATCGAGATCGACCCGGTGGATCACCGCGCGAGCGTCCACGGCCACACCCTCTCGTTGACGGCCACGGAGTACCGGCTGCTCACCTACCTCGTCCGGCGCGCCGAATCGATCGTGTCGCGCGACCAGCTCGCCGAGCACGTCTGGGGCGGCGAGTACGATCCGGCGTCCAACCTCGCGGATGTGTACGTCGGCTACGTGCGCCGCAAGCTCCAGGCCGTGGTACCCGAGCCGCTGATCCACACCGTGCGCGGCCTGGGCTACCTGCTGAAGGACGGACCGCGATGACCCGCGCCGGGCGGGGGATGTCGTTTCGTGCGCGCCTCGCCCTGCGGTGGGCCGTCGCCGTCGCCGTGCTGCTCGCCACCACCAACCTCGCCATCTACGGGGCCGCGTCTACGTACCTCTACCGGGACCTCGACCTCAAGGTCCGCACCGTCGCCGCCACCGAGCTGGCCTCGTCGACCGACCGCCTCGACATCCACCTGCACGAGCTGCCCACCGAGGCGCTTGGCGACGGCGCGTTCGCCGGCAAGGTCGTCCAGATCTTCGACGAGCACGGCGCGATCCTGCTGTCGTCGGCGCAACTGGACGGGGGACCGCCCCTCATCGCGCCCTCGGTCGTGGCCGAGGCGCTCGCCGGACGCGCACCGCTCGTCTGGGCCGAGGCCGGTGGACACGCGACGCGCGTCGCGGCGCTCACGACCCGCATGGGCGAGGCGCGCTACGTCGTCGCCGTCGGCCTCTTCGCGGATCACGTCGCCGGCCAGCTCCGCAGCCTCGCCTGGCTCCTCGGCCTGGTCTGGCTGGGCGGCCTGCTCCTCACCGCCGTCATCGGTGATCACCTTGCCGTCGCGGCGCTCCGGCCCGTGACCGGCATCACGACCCGCGCCGCGCGCATCGCCGCCGGCGATTTTTCCGCCCGCCTCGACACGCCCGTCGTGGAGGATGAGCTCGGACAGATGACGCACTCGCTGAACGGGGTGCTCGAGCGCCTGCACTCGGCCCTCGAGGCCAACCGGCGGTTCGCCGCCGATGCCTCGCACGAGCTGCGGGGCCCCCTCACGGCGATGGCTGGCGAGATCGACGTCACGCTGCGCCAGCCACGCACCGAGGCGGAGTACCGGGAGGCGCTGCAGACCGTCCGTGCGCGGCTGTCGGCGTTGACCGCCCTCGCCGAGGACCTGATGCTCCTCGTGCGCGCACAGGAAGGCCGTGCCGCCATCGAGCTGCGGGAGGTGTCGCTCACGCCCCTCGTGCAGGCGGCCCTGGAGCGGCTCACCGGCGCCGCGCGCGCCCAGGACGTGCGGTTCGAGACCACCGATCTGCCGGATCTGGTGGCTTACGCCGACGCGGGACTCGTGGCGCGCGTCATTGACAACGTGCTGACCAACGCCGTGCTCTACAACCGCCCGGGCGGCCGGGTGGCGGTGGGGGGACGCGTCGAGGACCCTCCAGGCGACGAATGGACGCCCGGGTTCGTCGTCCTGACGGTGGCCGACACCGGGCCCGGCATCCCGGAGCTGGCGCGGGAGGCGATCTTCAATCGGTTCCACCGGCTGGATCAGTCGCGCACCCGGCGCACGGGTGGCAGCGGCCTGGGCCTCGCGATCTGCCGCGAGGTCCTCGCGGCGCTCGGCGGCGGCATCTACGTCGCTCACTCGTCGGCCGACGGCACGACGTTCGAGATCCGCCTGCCCGGCCGCGCCGGGCACGCCAGCCGCACGGACGCGCCCTCCGCGCCCGCACGGCGCGCCTGGCCCCGTCCCAGCCACGCCTCGTCGCCAGCCCCCGAGCCACCGGGCCGAGGGTAAGCTTGCACGGTGCGTGTCGCCGGTCTCCTTGCCGCCGCCCTGACCCTCGCCGTCCCCCTGTCCACCCAGGCCGCCGCGCCGTGGACCACGGTCCCGATCCCAGGCGGCTGGACCACCGTCGAGACCCTCGGGCTGACCGACGACGACCGGGCGCATACGCTGCTCGTCCTCACGCGCCTGCTCCACGCGAATCCGACCAGAGCCTCCGATCAGGAGGTCGCGGCGATGCGGCGCCTTGTCGCCGCGATGGCACAGCCCGCGGCCGGACAGGCCGCTGGCGCGCACACCGGCGAGGTGCCGGTCCTCCTCACGCCTGATCATTGGAGCGACATCCTCGGCAGGCGCCTGACGGCCGATGATCTGTTTGCGGCGCTCGTCCAGGATCGCGGCGCGATGCTGCTGCACTACGGCCTCGTCGGCGCCGATCCCGACGTCCAGGCGCGCCTCGCCACGGACCGCGATCTGCTGCGCTGGATCCACCGCAACGCCGCGGGCGCGATTGCGCTGGTCGGCGCCAGCCTGCGCATGGACGGCGAGTCCCTCGCCGTGCCGGGCGGCGCGGACGCCGAGCCGCTCTGGCGGGCGCTCACGGGCGCATCGCCGCGCGAACCCACCGCCTTCCTGCGCGAGCTGCTGGCACGGGACCGCGGCCGTCTCGCCTGGCTCTTCGACACGCTGGCGCAGCTCGACGACGCACGGCTCGCCGCGCTGCTCGGGCCCGTCGACGGCCGCGAGGATCGCGTGCGGGCGCTCTACCAGACGGTGAGCGGCGCCGATACCAACTGGGTCGTGGAGGCGCGGCCGTTCCTCCGCGCGCAGGCCGATGCCTGGGCCATCGCCCGCGAGGTGGCCGTCGACGCGGGCCGCGTCGCGCCGCCGAACGACGCGGGGCTCTGGGCGTACGTCTTCGGCCGCGGCGATCTCTCGTCTCCGCCCGCCATCGCGGATCTCCGTCTGACCCGCCGCCCCGTGACCCTGGACTGGCTGGCCCGCGAGATCACCGCCGCCCAGCTGCGCGAGCGCCGGGACCGGTTCGAAGTGGTGCTCTTCGCGCAGCGGGTGTTCGCCAGCGCGCCGGCCGGCCATGAGGCTGACATCGCGTTCACGCTGGTGAACTTCCGCCGCTACCGCGCGCTGCTCCTCACGCTCGAGCGCCTCGGCCTCCACGTCCCGGCGCACTACGCCGGGATCATCGCCGCGGCCCGCCGCGCGGATGGCATGCCGGGCCAGCGCCGGCGTGAGGCGGTCATCACCTTCCAGGGCGCGGTCGCGCTGGCCACGCGTGCGCACTGGGCGGGAACGCTCGAGTCCGACGCGGCCGCCACGGTCCTCACGACGCTCGCGCGGGAGATCCTCGACGGGGCGGATGTGCCGACCGCCGTCGCGCGCTGGCTCGTCGCGACGTTCGCGCCCGCGCTGCCGCGGCTCACCAGCCCCGACGCGCTGACCGGGCGCACCGCGTACGAGGCGCGCATCCTGCAGGGGCTCGCCGGTGTCCTCGACGCGCCCGGCCGCACCGCGCTCGCCTGGGAGGGCCTCGACTACGTGGTCGATCCCGCCGCCGCCGAGTTCGCACGCCTCCGCGAGGCGCGTGCCCGGCTCGACTCCCCCGGACTCGACGCCGCAATCGCGCACCCCCGAGGCATCGGCCTTGCCGGCGCCCTGCTCACGCTCGTCTACGCCACGGCCCTCGGCGATCCGCAGGGCCCCGCCTTCTTCAGCCGCGGGATCGCAGCGCGCCACGACTTCGGATTCGAGTCGCCGTCCTCGCAACGCCGCGCGATCGTGCCGTGGACGGTGCCGTACGAAATGGTCGGCGATGGCGGGCCGTGGCGCGGCATGGGCGCGCTCCTCGGCCTCGACCTCGCCCTGGCGCGCCTCGCCCTGCGGCGGCTGGAGGAACAGGACATGCCGCCGGCCCCCACCCTCGGCGCGAACGAAGCCCAGGTGCTCGCGCGCACCGTCGTCCTGCTGAGCCCGGCGAGGATGACCGACGCGACGCGCGACGAACTCGCGGCGGCCATCGGCCGCGGCCGCGCGCGCGTGGCGGCGGCCGCGGGCGACCTCCCGCGCATCGACGCGCTCGCCGTCGAGGCCGGAGTCTCGCCCTGGACGCGCGCGCTCGTCCCCTGGATTGCCGCACACCAGCCCGAAGGCCTGGCGACGGTGTTCGCACGCCGGCACCTCCTGGCCCTCGGCGAGCCCGGCCTCGCCACGGAGGAGCTCCATCGCTGGGGCACGTACGCGGAGCCCGCCACCGGCTGCCTCTGCCTCCGGATGCCCGCGGCCGAGCCGTGGGAATGGCACGGGGGACGCACCGAGACCGGCCTGATGGCGACCCAGGCCGTCGACCTGCTGCTGAGGCTCGCGGAGGACACGGCCGGCATGAGCCTGCCGGCCGCGCTGATCCCGTCGCTGATGGCATACGCTGTACAGGATCATTTCCACGACGTGCGGGCCCGGATGCAGGACGACTGGCCCGCCACCGTGCGCGCGGCCGATCGCCTGTCCCGCGTCCGCATCGAAGACTACGTCGCCGCACTCGCCGGAACCGTGTTGCAGCCGCGGTAGCACGCGACGCACGAACACGTCCGCCTCCGCGGCCGATGGCCGCTGCGGCGGGACCACGCCGGAGCCGAGCGAAGGCGGGAAGGCCACGAAGGAGACACAAGTCAATCATGGGTCTTCACGCCTCTCCGGCGGCCGGCTGGCCAGGACGTCTGGTCCGCGTTCTTGTCGGTGTTCCTGTCGGGGCTCTTGTCGGTGTTCTTGTTGGTGTTCTTGTTGGTGTTCTTGTGGGTCTTCGTGGCCTTCGTGGCCTTCGTGGCCTTCCCGCCTTCGCTCGGCTCCGGCGGGGTCTCGCCGCAGCGGCCATCGGCCGCGGAGGCGGACGTGTTTGTACGTCCGTGCTGGTCCTGCTCACGGCGCTGGCGATCGTCACCGCGCAGGAGCCTGACATCGCCGTCCACATCGTGTCGCCGACGGCCGACAGCTACCTGAGCGGGCAGACGCGGCTGCAGGCCGCCATCGTGCCCGCGCCGCTCGTGTCGCGCGTGACGCAGGTGCGCTTCTTCGCCAACGGCCAGCAGGTCTGCAACATCACCGACACCACCCGGCTCGAATGCACCTGGGACGCCGGCCCGGAGATCCGGCCGCATGTGATCCGCGTCGTGGCCGAACTCCAGGGCGGCGGGCGCGTGATCTCGAGCGTGCGGACGAAGGACCTCGACATCGCCGAGCGCTCGAGCGTCGAGGTCACGCAGATCACCGCCGTCGTCACCGACCGCGGCCGGTTCGTCAAAGGCCTGCCGCAGCAGGCCTTCCGGATCGTCGAGGACGGGGTGCCGCAGGCCGTGTCGCACTTCACGGCGGAAGGCGCGCCGCTCGAGATCGTCGTCGCACTCGACGTCAGCGGCAGCATGGCCGACGCCATGGTGCAGCTCAAGAACGCCGTCACCCGCTTCCTCGACCGGCTCGGTCCGGACGACCAGGTCTCCCTCGTGGCCTTCAACGACGCGATGTTCACGCTCGCCCGCCGCGAGACGAGCCGCGAGGCGCGGGCGCGCGCCGTGAGCCGCCTCGCGCCCTGGGGCGGCACCGCGCTCTACGACGTCATCATCAAGGCCTTCGACCTCCTGTCACGCCAGCCGGGCCGGCGCGTCCTCGTCATCTTCAGCGATGGCGACGATGTGGCGAGCCACGCGACGCTCGGGAACGTGGAGGAGGCTGTCCGGAGCAGCGATGCCACGCTCTTCATGGTGGGGCTCGGCCGCGGCGTGCGCCTCCAGACGCTCAAGCAGGGGATCGAGCGGCTCGCGGACCTGAGCGGCGGGCGCTCCCTGTTCGTCGAACGCACGGACCGGCTCGACGAGCCGTTCGCCGAGATCATCGAGGAGCTCTCGAACCAGTACCTGATCGGGTACGAGTCGACCAACACGGCGCGCGACGGCGCGTGGCGAGAGGTCCGGGTCGAGGTCCCGGGCACGAGCTACACGGTCCGTGCGCGGCAGGGCTACCGGGGGCCGACGTCATGAAGCGGACCGGGGATCGGGGATCGGGGACCGCGGTGGCGGTCTTCGTCGCCGCCGTCATCTTCATCTGTGTGACCGGTGGCCCGCTGGCGGCACAGCCGCCCGAGCAGCCGCGCCCCGCGTTCGAGACGCGGGCCGAGCTCGTGCTCGTGGACGTGACCGTCCTCGATCGCGGCGGCAAGCCCGTTGACTCCCTCACCATCGATGACTTCGACGTGCAGGTGAACGGCCGTCCGCGCCCCGTCGAGTCCGTGCAGTACATCTCCACCGGCGCCGCCACGGCCGCTGCAACGGCCACGGCGCGCGACGCGTTCTCCTCGTCGAACGACGCGCCCTCGACCGGGCGTCTGCTCCTCATCGTCGTCGACGAGGGCAGCATCCGCTTCGGCGGTGCGCGCGTCGTCACGAACGCGGCGACGGCCCTGATGGACCGGCTCGCGCCGGGCGATCTCGTCGGGCTCGTCCGCCTGCCAAGCGGGGTCGGCGGCGTCGAGTTCACCGCCGACCGGCAGCGCATCACGGATGCGCTCGCCAAGGTGACCGGCCAGGCGACCAGCATGGGCATGGCGCAGCGCGTCTACGTGAGTGAGGCGGTGGCGCTCGAGCGCGGCGGTTTCGAGTGGCAGCAGGCCGTGGCGCGCGAGTGCGGCGATGCCGGCGCGCTGGCGAATGAGTGTGAGCAGAGCCTCGTCGGAGACGCGCGCTCGCTGCTGGCCGAGCAGACGGGGCGCACCTTCCAGACGGTGCGGGCCCTCGAAGGGCTGTTCGAACGCCTGATCCCCCTCCGCACCCCGACGACGCTCGTCCTGATCTCCGAGGGCCTGCTCATCGCGACCGAGCGCACGCCGATGACCCGGCTCGCACGCCTGGCCGCCGAGGCCCGCGCGACGGTGCAGATCGTCCAGCCGAGCCAGGGCGCGTTCAGCATGGAGGCGAATGCCGCGCCGTACTCCATGTGGGACGAGTCGCTGATGGTGGAAGGGCTCGAGCAGCTGGCGGGGCAGACCGCGGGCGGGCTGCACCGCATCGCCGGGGGCAGCGGCGCCGGCGTGTTCGACCGGCTGAGCATGGAGCTCACCGGGTACTACCTGCTCGGATTCACCCCGAGCGATGACGATCGCACGGGCCGCGATCGCCGCATCCGCGTCAACGTCCGCCCCCGCGGCCTGACCGTGCGCGCGCGCCCCACCTTCGCAATTCGTGACACGGCGACGGCCGACGACGCCGTGACGCTGGCGCCCGCGGAACACCTGATGTCGCTGCTGGCCGCACCGCTGCCGAACGGCGCGCTGCCCATGCGGGTGGCCACCTATGTGTCGACGAGCAGCGAGGCCGGCAAGGTGCGGCTCACCGTCGCCGCCGAAGTCGGCGAGCCGGCCACCGAGGGGCAGCGCCTCCCCGTCGCCCTGCTGCTCCTCGACAAGGAGGACCGCGTCGTGGCGCGCGGCGACTTCACGCCCGACGCGCAGCCGGTGAGCCCGGACGAAGCCTCGCCGCGCCTCGTCCTCACGTCGCTGCTCGTCGAGCCGGGCGACTACACGCTGCGCCTCGCCGCGCTCGACGGCGCGCGCGGCGGCAGCGTGTACCACTCCGTCACCGCGCGCCTCCAGCCTCTGCGCGGCGGCATCACCGCCTCGGACATCGTCCTCACCGGCGCCTCCCTCCGACGAGGGGACACACCGAGGCCGACAGCCGCGGGCTTCCTGCGCACGCAGGCGATGACGGCCATGCTCGAGGTCGAAGGCGCCGCCGACGTCGTGCGCAGGACGACGATGGCGCTGGAGATCGCGACGGCGGCGGACGCGCCCGTGCTGGTGCGGGCGGAGGCGCGGCACAGCGACCGCGCCGGCGGCCGTCAGCGCGCCTTCGAGGCGGCCATTGATGCCGCGGTGCTCCCGCCGGGCGAGTACGTCGCCCGCGCGGTGGTGGCGGTGCCTGGGCAGCCAGTGCAGTACGTGATCCGCCCGCTCCGCCTGGAGCCGCCCTCGGCGGCGCGCGTGGCCGAGGCCGCCGCGGCCCGTGC
>JAUXWO010000054.1 GCA_030680175.1 Vicinamibacterales bacterium | reverse complement strand
GCGAGATCGGCGTCGACATCCAGCAGGTGCCCGGCAGCGGCCCCGGCGGGCGCATCTCGCAGGACGATGTGAAGGAGTTCTCGCGGAAGGTGATGAGCAGCCTCGGCGGCGCGCAGGCGGCGGCCGCCGGCCGGCCGGCCGGCGCCGGCCCCGCGCTCCCCGACTTCTCGAAGTGGGGCGACATCGAGCGCAAGCCGATGACGGGCATCCGCCGCAAGACGGCCGAGCACCTCTCGCACGCGTGGCACACCATCCCGCACGTGACGCAGTTCGACAAGGCCGACATCACCGCGCTCGAGCAACTGCGCAAGAAGTTCGGCGGCGAGGTCGAGAAGGCCGGCGGCAAGCTCACCGTCACCTCGATCGTGGCGCACGTGCTCGCGCACGCGCTGCAGCGCTTCCCGCAGTTCAACACGTCGGTGGATGCGGCGTCTGACTCGGTCATCTACAAGAAGTACGTCAACGTCGGCATCGCCGTGGACACCGAACACGGCCTGCTCGTGCCGGTGATCCGCAACGCCGACAAGAAGAACATCGTCGAGCTGTCGGTCGAGATCCAGCAGCTCGCCGAGAAGGCGAAGGCGCGCAAGCTCTCGCTCGACGAGATGTCGGGCGGGTCCATGTCGATCACGAATCTCGGCGGCATCGGCGGGACGGCGTTCACGCCCATCGTCAACTGGCCCGAGGTCGCGATCCTCGGCCTCTCGCGCGGCGCGACCGAGCCCGTGTGGGTGGACGGTGCGTTCCAGCCGCGGCTCATGTTGCCGCTCTCGTTGTCCTACGACCACCGGCAGGTCGACGGCGCCGATGCCATCCGCTTCCTGCGCTGGGTGATCGACGCGCTGGAGCAACCGTTCACGTTGGCGCTGCGGGGCTAGCGCCCCGCCGCGCCGAGGCTTTCGGCGTTCGGCTTTCGGCGATCGGCGCGGCAGAGGCGAACAGCTGGGAGCCGAGAGCCGATAGCCGACAGCCATCAGCGAAGTTCCCATGTCTACACGTATCGCCGTCATTGGCGCGGGCCCGGGAGGGTACGCCGCCGCGTTCTACGCCGCCGACCTCGGAATGGAGGTCACCCTCGTTGACGAGGAGAAGAACCCCGGAGGCGTGTGCCTGTACCGGGGGTGCATCCCGTCGAAGGCGCTGCTGCACGTCGCCAAGGTGCTCGACGAAGCGAGCCACGCCTCGGAGTGGGGCATCGACTTCGGGAAGCCGAAGGTCGATGTCGGCAAGCTCCGCGCCTACAAGGACCGCGTCGTCGAGAAGCTGACGAGCGGCACGGGGCAGGTGGCGAAGCTCCGCAAGGTCACCTACCTGCAGGGGCGGGCAACGCTCACCGGGCCGAAGACGTTCACCGTGGCCCTCACGGGGGGCGGGGAGCAGCAGGTCGAGGTGGATGCGATCGTCCTCGCGACCGGGTCGCACCCGACGACGATCCCGTCGCTCACGATCGACAGCCCCCGCGTGCTCGATTCCACCGGCGCGCTCGATCTCCCCGAGATCCCGAAGACGATGCTCGTCGTCGGGGGCGGCTACATCGGCCTGGAACTGGGCTCGGTGTACGCGGCGCTCGGGACGAAGGTCTCGGTCGTCGAGATGACGCCGGGCCTGCTGCCGGGCGCCGACCGCGATCTCGTGAAGTACCTGGCCAACCGCGTCGAGCAGACCTTCGAGAAGGTGATGCTCGCCACGAAGGTCACCTCCATGAAGGAGGCGAAGAAGGGCATCACGGTGGCGTTCGACGGCGAGGGCGCACCCGCGGAGCAGACCTACGACTACGTGCTCGTCTCGATCGGCCGCCGGCCCAACTCGAAGGTGCCCGGTCTCGACCGCACGAAGGTCACGGTGAACGCCAAGGGCTTCATCGAGACCGACCCGCAGCGCCGCACCGCCGAGCCGACGATCTTCGCGATCGGCGACGTCGCCGGCGAGCCGATGCTGGCGCACAAGGCGTCGCACGAGGCACGCGTCGCCATCGAGGCGATCGCCGGCCACAAGGCGGTGTTCGAGCCCCTCGCGATTCCCGCCGTCGTCTTCACCGACCCGGAGATCGCCTGGGCCGGCCTCACCGAGACCGAGGCCGCGGCGAAGGGCCTGACCGTCGAGGTCGTGCGCTTCCCGTGGGGCGCGTCCGGCCGCGCGATCGCGATCGATCGCGTCGACGGCATGACCAAGATGCTCATCGACCCCGCCACCGAACGCGTCCTCGGCGTCGGCATCGTCGGGTCCGGCGCCGGCGAGCTGATCGCGGAGGCCGTGCTCGCGATCGAAATGGGCGCGACGGCCTCGGACCTGAAGCTCACCATCCACGCCCACCCGACGCTGTCCGAGACGGTGATGGAAGCCGCCGAGGTGTTCTTCGGGCAAGCCACTCATGTGTACAAGCCCCGCCGAAAATAGCGGGGCTTGACGGCATCTGGTGATCTCGTGATGTGGTGATCTGGAGATCTGATGTGCGATCTTCAGATGTGCGATCTATCTGCTGATCTGTTGATCTGTTGATCTGTTGATGGGGGCGCGCCTTCGGCGCGCGGTGGGCTCGGGCCTGCGGCCCTTGTGGGCACGCGCTCCGGCGCTCGGGGGATCGGCGAGCCGGAGGCCGGCTTCCGCCGGCGGGTTCAACACGCCCGCGCGGCGTGCGTCGTCTCTCGGCCAGACCGACCGCCCACGGCGAGCGCGATCACCGCGACGCCAAACACCGCGACCGGCATCCACGCTCCCCAGACGCTGAACCTGACTTCAGTTGGCACGCGCGTCGCCGCGAACATCAGCACGCTGGACAGGGTCCACCACAGACCCAGGCGCGCCGGGCTGGCTTTCGTCGCGGCCGAGAGGGTCCAGCCGAGCAGGCCCAGAACAAACGCCAGCACGGGCCACTGCAGCCTGCGGTGCAACGCCAGTGTGGTCAACGGGTCGCGTCCGAGCGCCGTCGACTCTCCCGACAGCGACCACAAGCCGGGCAACGTGCGCTGGCCAGGCATGCCGAGTTCGAGTGCCATACGCTCGTCGAGCGTCCGTGGACGGAGCGCCCGGACGGTGTGCGCCAAGGTGAGTCGACGGGCCTCGGATTCCCGGTCGAGGTGCTGCTCGTACTCGATCATCCATTGACGGATGAGCGGGCGATTCGCGATCGGCGCTAGCCACCCGGCAATCAACAGCGTCGCGAGGGCGCCCAGGACTGTGAACTGCAGGGCCGTCCGCCCCTTGCGATGCAGCGCGCCTCGATGCAACCATGCCACGGCCGGAAGCATGGCGAGGGCGACAAGCAACGGCGCCGCCTCGACGACAAGCCGGCCAAGGGCGGCGGGGGTCCAAGGCATCGGGCTGAGACGACTGATCGCCAGAAACAGCGGGCCCACGTGGGCGAGCGCGCCTGCTGCCAGTGCGACTGCGAATGCGATCGCGAACCGTACCGCGTTCCTCGCTGCAGGAACCCCGAACACGTCGCGTCCACCACATGTGAGGAGCGTGCGGAGGTACGCGGCGAGTCCCGTCGCCAGGATCCACCCGCGTCGTGCCGGGGAGGCGGTGCGCGCGTCGGCCCACTCCCGCTGCCAGTCGGCGATGAGCGGTTCGAAGACGCGCGTGGCCGTGCCCTCGTCGAACCACGCGCGGGCCAGGCGAATCAGAAGGGTGCCGGGGGGGCGCATCATCAACTCTCCTGCAGTTGGGCGGTGCCCGCCATCACACGCTCGGCGGCGCGCCACGCGTCGAGCACGCGCAGGGCGTAGGCCGTCGGTCGATAGAGGCGGCGCGGCAGGCCGATGGCCCCCTCGGACAGTGCCTCCTGGCGCGACTCGAGGTAGCCCTTCTCCTGCATCCGGCCCAGCGTGACGTACACCGTGCCCCGCTTGAGACGTCCGCCAGACTGCTGGACCAGCTGCAACCCGAACGCCTCGTCCTCCGCCACCAACAACTCGAGGATGATCCGCTCGGTCTGGGACAAGCGTGGAAGAGCGCCGTTCATGGCTGCAATTATCGATCTTACATGTAGTAAGTCAAGCCCATTTCGAACGCGCATTGTCGCTGGGAAAGCCCTGGACTTGTCCCCATGTTAGGGTCAGAATTATGACCATGATTACGGTCAATATTAACGAGGCCAAGGCTCGGCTTTCCCACTACCTCGCGCTGGTGGCCGCTGGGGAGTCGGTCGTGATCTGCAAGCACAACCGGCCCGTGGCGGAGCTGCGGGCGGTGGCGGTGGCGCGGATCGCTCGCCGGCCGTTTGGCCTGGCGGCCGGGAGCTTCGAGGTTCCCGACAGCTTCTTCGAGCCCCTGCTGGACGAGGATGTCGACTCGTTCTACGGCGTGGAGGCGGGCGAGGGCGGGAGCGCCATGCACGTCGCGGAGTCAGGCGTCGAGTACGGCCCGCCGGCGTCAACGGCAGACGATCCACCGTCGTCAGACGAAGGCCGGCGCCAGCCGACGCAGGGGAAGCGGCGCTCGTGAAGGTCCTGCTCGACACCTGCACGTTCCTCTGGATCGTCGCCGGCTCCCCGCGCGTGCCGGTGCGCGTGCGCGACATCTTCCAGGATCCGGCGACCGAGGTGTTCCTGAGCGCCGCCTCGGCCTGGGAGATCGCGCTCAAACATCAGGGCGGGCGGTTGCCGCTGCCGGCGCCGCCCGACCGCTTCGTGTCCGCCCAGCGTGACGCGCATGGCCTGACGTCGCTGCCCATCGACGAAGCCTCGGCGCTGCATGTCACACGGCTGCCGCCGATCCACCGCGACCCGTTCGACCGCATGCTGGTGGCGCAGGCCATCGTGCATGGTCTGACGATCCTCACGCCAGACCCGCTGGTAACACAGTACCCGGCGCGGACGGCCTGGTAGAGAGGTAGATCCACAAGATCACCACATAGATCGCCGATCACCAGATAGATGCATCTGATGATCTCGTGACGTGGTGATCGGATGATGGAATGTCGGATGTCCGACGTGGTGATCTATCTGTTGATGTGGGGCGCTGGCGATCGTGACATCACACATCCGATCACCACATCACGACATCACGAGAGCGCCAGATGCATCTATCTGTGATCTATCTATCTGGTGCTGGCCGCAAACGCATCTGCCTGTTCGTGGGCGTGGTAGGAGCTGCGGACGAGCGGGCCGGCTTCGACGTGGACGAAGCCCAGGCCGAGTGCGATGCGCTTGAGGTCCCTGAACTCGTCGGGGTGGTAGTAGCGCGTCATCACGGCGTGGTCGGGTGAGGGCCGCAGGTACTGGCCGATCGTGAGGATCGACACGCCGACGCCCCGCAGATCCTGGAAGACCTGGACGAGTTCGTCGGGCTCCTCGCCGAGTCCGACCATCAGCCCTGTCTTCGTCGCGATCGTGGGGGCATAGGTGCGGGCGCGGTCGAGCAATTCGAGCGTGCGCGTGTATTTCCCGCCGGATCGCGCCATGCGGTAGAGGCGCGGCACCGTCTCGGTGTTGTGGTTCAGCACGTCGGGCTTCGCATCGAGCACCGTCTCGAGCGGCGCGCGTTCGCCCTTGAAGTCGGGAATGAGCACCTCGACGCGGCACTCGGGCATCCGGGTCTTGATGTCGCGGATCGTCTCGGCAAAGATCCCGGCGCCGCCGTCCTTCAAGTCGTCGCGATCCACCGACGTGATCACGGCGTACTTGAGCGCCATCCGTTCGACCGCCTCGCCGACGCGGCGCGGTTCGTCGATGTCGAGCGCGGCGGGCTTGCCGTGGGCGACGGCGCAGTAGGCGCAGGCCCGCGTGCAGATGTCGCCGAGGATCATGAACGTGGCCGTGCCGTGGTTCCAGCACTCGCCGATGTTCGGACAGTGCGCGTCCTCGCAGACCGTGTTCAGCTTCAGGTCCTGCATGATGCCCTTGAGCCGGAGGTAGTTCTCCGACCCGGGCGCGCGCACCTTCAGCCAGTCGGGCTTGGGCTCACGCGGGCGCACGAACTGCAAGGGAGCTTCAATCATGCTGCCTCTAGTGTAACAACATAGATCGGCAGATGGAGAATCTGGTGATCTCGTGATGTGGTGATGTGGTGATGGATGTGTCGATGTGCCAATCTTCAGGAATCTATCTTCTGATCTCATGATGTCCATCGCCTTGCCCCGGGCCATCGCCGTATCCCGGGCCATCGCCGTACCTCCAGACCATCGCCGTGCCGCCCCCCACCCTCGTGCCGCCGCCCACCCTCGTGCCGCCGCCCGTTGACGATGTGGGCAGAATCTGCGGGCGGCGGGCGGCGTGGGGTGGCAGAAGCTGCGTCGATTGGGGCCTCCTGAGCGGGGGAGTGGCGGATTGCCGAGTGATTTCGTGCGGCATGCCGGATGCACCCGAAAGGGGCATGACGCGAGAGGACCTGGAGGAGCGGAGCGCGGCGTTCGGGCGGGAGGTGTTCGCCCTGTCGGCCCTCGTGAGGCCACGCGAGGGCGGGCGCCGCCCCGCCGACCAACTGCTGGACTGCGCCACCTCAGTCGGGGCAAACTACCGGGCATCAGGCCGCGCCCGCTCCCGAGCGGAGTTCATCGCCAAGCTCGGCCTGGTCGTCGAGGAGGTCGACGAGGCCGTCTACTGGCTGGAGTTCATCGCCGGCACGTCCCTCGCCGCAGGACCACTGGTCGACCGGCTGTATCAGGAAGCCACGGAGTTGCGAGCCATCTTCGCCGCCGCCTACCGCACGGCCCGCAACCGACATCGCGCGTCAGCCGCCACCCGGTCAAAGTAGGCCACACCCTGAGATCGCCACATCACACATCGCACATCACACATCACACATCGCACATCGCACATCGCACATCAGAAGATCGCCACATCCCAGCTCGAGACATCTGAAGATCAGAAGCTAGATCTCCGAGGTCGTCACATCTGACATCAGATCACCACATCACCACATCACGAGATCACCAGATGCAGAACCTCTCCATCACCTTCCTCGGCCACTCCGCCTTCGAACTGAAGACGCCTGGCGGCAAGACTTTGTTGTTCGATCCGTGGTACACCGGCAACCCGTCGTTTCCGGCCGGGATGACGCCGAAGGCCGCGGACCTCATCCTCGTCTCACATGGGCACAGCGATCACATCACCGATGCGGCGGCGATGGCGAAGGCCACTGGCGCGACGGTGGTGGGCTGTTGGGAGGTGGTGACGTGGCTGGGCACGAAGGGCGTGCAGCACGTGGAGCCCATGAACAAGGGCGGCACGATCCACGCGGCGGGCCTCCGCATCACGATGACTGAAGCGGTGCACAGCAGCAGCTTCGACGACAACGGGGTCGTGTATCTCGGGGAGCCTGCGGGGTTCGTGATCACCCTCGAGAACGGGCAGGTGATCTACTACGCCGGCGACACGGGTCTCTTCGGCGACATGAAGCTCATCGCGGAGCTCTACAAGCCGGACATCGCGTTTCTTCCCATTGGCGACCGGTTCACCATGGGGCCTGACACGGCCGCGATGGCCGCGCGCTGGCTGGGCGTGAAGCAGGTGGTGCCGATGCACTTCGGCACCTTCCCGATGCTGACCGGTACCCCCGACCAGCTCGAGGCGCTCCTGGCGGGGAGTGGGATCGCGGTGCTGCGGCTGAAGCCCGGCGAGACCGCTCAGTAGGGGCGGGGCCGGGCCAGGCCGCCGACGAGGTAGTCGGCGAACGCGTCGCCGATCTGATCGGAGGTCATCGGACCGGCCGGGTCGAACCACTTCGTGATCCAGTTGACCGCCCCCAGCATCGCGAAGCTGAGCATCTTCGGGTCGCCGGGCGCGAAGAGCCCGTCGTCGATCCCCTGCTGGATGATCGCGCGCATGCCCTGATCGAAGACGTCGCGCTTGGCGATCACCTTCTCGAGCAGCGGCGGCGAGAGCGCCTGCAGGTCGAGCGTGAGCGCCGTGCCCTGGAGTTCGTCGAGCAGGATCGAGACGAAGGCCAGCACCAGGCGCCGGAGCTTCTCGTCGGGCCGCGACGGTTCGGCCTGCACCTCGGCCAGCAGGCTGAGCAGGATGTCGAGCGAGTAGTCGTGGCAGGCGAAGAGGATCTCTTCCTTGTTCTGGAAGTAGTAGTACAGATTCCCCTTCGTCATCTCGAGCGCCGAGGCGATCTCGTCCACGCTGGCGCCGTGGTACCCCCGCCGCCGGAACGCGGCCGCCGCGCTCTTCAGAATCTCCACCCGCCGGTCCGTCGTCGTCGCCGGGATTCTGGCCATGTGAAGCGGAGTCTACCACGATTTGAACGCTCGTTTAAATTGGTGTAGACTTCGGGAAACTTTGACCGGTGAACTCCGAACTTTGAACTTGATCTGAGGTGTCCGTGGATCACGTCGCCCCGTCCCCGTCGGTCTCGTTCGAGACCTCGCCCGACCGCTACCGGCACTGGAAGCTCACGTTTGACGGCCCGGTGGCGACGCTCGCCATGGACGTGGACGAGGATGCCGGCCTGCGTCCGGACGACTACAAGCTCAAGCTGAACTCGTACGACCTCGGCGTCGACATCGAGCTGGCCGACGCCCTGCAGCGCCTGCGTTTCGAGCATCCCGAGGTGCACACCGTGCTCCTCACCAGCCTCAAGCCGCGCATCTTCTGCGCCGGCGCCAACATCTTCATGCTCGGCACCTCCGGCCACGGCTTCAAGGTGAACTTCTGCAAGTTCACCAACGAGACGCGCCTCGGCATGGAGGACATGAGCGCGAACAGCGGCATCAAGTTCCTGGCCGCCATCAACGGCATCTGTGCCGGTGGCGGTTATGAACTGGCGCTGGCCTGCGACGAGATCTACCTGGTGGACGACGGGTCGGCGGCCGTGTCGCTGCCCGAGACGCCGCTGCTCGGCGTGCTCCCCGGCACCGGGGGGCTCACGCGCGTCGTCGACAAGCGCAAGGTGCGCCGCGACCTCGCGGATCACTTCAGCACCCTCACCGAGGGGCTCCGTGGCAAGCGGGCGGTCGAGGGCCGGTTCGTGGACGCCGTGTGTCCGACCAGCCAGTTCAAGGAGGCGGTCGAGAAGCGCGTGCAGGAACTGGCGGCGATGTCGGACCGGCCGGCGAGCGGCCCCGGCGTCACCTTCGGCCCGCTCGAGCCCGTCATCGATGGCGATACCATCCGCTACAAGTACGTCACGGGGGAGATCGACCGCGCCAAGCGCCTCTGCGCGCTGACGATCAGCGCGCCGGAGGCGCCGCAGCCCACGACGCCGGAGGCCTTCCTCGCGGCCGGGGACCAGTCCTGGGCGATCCGGGCCTTCCGGGAACTCGACGATGCGCTGCTGCGGATGCGGTTGAACGAGCCGGAGATCGGCACCGTGCTGCTGCGCGCGACCGGCGATCCGCAGGCCGTGCTCGACGTGGACGCCGCGCTGCTGGCGCACAAGGGCCACTGGCTCGTGCGCGAGATCACCGGCCTCATCCGGCGGACGCTGAAGCGCGTGGACCTGACGGCCAAGACCTTCTTCGCGCTGGTCGAGCCGGGCAACGCCTTCGCCGGCACGCTCTTCGAGCTGGTGCTGGCCGCGGATCGCGCCTACATGCTCGACGACCCGGACACGCCGAACCACGTGCAGCTCTCGGCGGTCAGCGGCGGGCTCTACCCGATGAGCAACGGCCTCACGCGCCTCGAGACGCGCTTTCTCGGCGAGCCCGAGTCCGTCGGCAAGGCGCTCGCGCACGAGGGGCCCTTCGACGCGGCGGGCGCGCTCGAGGCGGGCCTGGTCTTCTCGTCCCCCGATGACATCGACTGGGACGACGAAGTGCGCATGGCCATCGAGGAGCGCGTGAGCTTCTCGCCGGATGCGCTGACCGGCATGGAAGCCAACCTCCGGTTCGCGGGGCCGGAGACGATGGAGACGAAGATCTTCGGCCGCCTGACGGCGTGGCAGAACTGGATCTTCCAGCGGCCGAACGCCGTGGGGGAGCGCGGCGCCCTCATGGTCTACGGCCGCGAAGGCCGGCCGTCCTTCGACTGGAAGCGGACGTAGGGAAGGGGACACGCGATGATCTCGAGCGAGCGCATTCCGAACAACGTCGACCTCGGTGGCAACAAGCGCCTGCAGCGGGCGCTCGAGCACTGGCAGCCGAAGTACCTCGACTGGTGGCGCGAGATGGGGCCGCAGGGCTTCCAGCAGCACCACCAGGTCTACCTGCGCACCGCCGTCTCGGTGGATGCCGCCGGCTGGGCCCACTTCGACTACGTGAAGCTGCCCGAGTACCGCTGGGGCATCTTCCTCGCCGAGCCCACCCCGCAGCGCAAGATCGGCTTCGGCGACTTCAAGGGCAAGGACGCCTGGCAGGAAGTGCCGGGCGAGTTCCGCAACCCGCTCCGCCGCCTCATCGTCGTCCAGGGCGACACCGAGCCGGCGTCGGTCGAGCAGCAGCGCGAGCTCGGCCAGCACTGCCCGAGCCTCTACGACCTCCGCAACCTGTTCCAGGTGAACGTGGAGGAGGGGCGCCACCTGTGGGCGATGGTCTACCTGCTGCACTCCTACTTCGGCCGTGACGGCCGCGACGAGGCCGAGGCGCTGCTCGAGCGCAACAGCGGCAACGCCGACACGCCGCGCATGCTCGAGGCGTTCAACGAGCCGATCGACACATGGCTCGACTTCTTCGCCTTCACGATGTTCACCGACCGTGACGGCAAGTCGCAGCTCCTCTCCCTCTCCGAGAGCTCGCTCGATCCGCTGGCGCGCACCACGCGCTTCATGCTGACCGAGGAAGCGCACCACATGTTCGTGGGGGAGACGGGCATCGCGCGCATCCTCGAACGCACGTGCGAGCTGATGAAGGAGTCGGGCTTCTCGGGCGACGTGCGCAGGCTCGGCGGCATCGACATCCCGCTCATCCAGAAGTTCGTCAACTTCTGGTTCAGCCAGAGCCTCGACCTGCACGGCAGCGAGGTCTCGAGCAACGCCGCCGCCTACTTCGCCAACGGCCTCAAGGGCCGTGCGGAGGAGGACAAGTACACCGACGACCATGTGCTGGCCAGCGACACCTACATCCTCGACATGCTCGACGAGAGCGGCCGCATGAGCCAGCAGGAGGTGCCGATGCGCAACGCCCTCAACGAGGTGCTGCGCGACTGGTACGTCGGCGACTGCCAGGCGGGCGTCGACCGCTGGAACAAGCGCGTCCTCGAGGCGCACGGCATGTCGGAGCGCATCCTGCTGCCGTCGCGCAAGTTCAACCGCCGCGTCGGCGTCTACGCCGGCAAGCACTTCGACCCGCTCGGCCACCCGATCAGCGCCGACGAGTGGGAGCGCCGCAACCACGAATGGCTGCCGACCTCGGCCGACAAGGCGTACCTGCGCAGCATTCAGGCCACGCCGGTGTTCGAGCCCGGCAAGTTCGCCAACTACATCGCCCCGCCGGCGCGCGGCATCAACCGCCAGGCGATCGACTTCGAGTACGTGCGGACGGAAGCCTAGCCGCATGGACTACACGCGCATCACCTACGCCGTGGCCGACGGCATCGCGGTCCTCACCCTCTGCGAGCCGCCGGCCAACACCTACTCCTACGAGATGCTCCGGGAGGTGGACGATGCGGTGCTGGCGGCCCGCATGGACCCCGCCGTCCACGTCATCGTCCTGGTTGGCGCCGGCGAGAAGTTCTTCTGCGCGGGCGCCAACATCGGCATGCTCAAGGACGCCGATCCGTCCTTCAAGTACTACTTCTGCCTGCACGCGAACGAGACCATGAGCCGGCTGGAGCAGACGCCCAAGCTCGTGATCGCGGCCCTCAACGGGCACTGCGTCGGCGGCGGACTCGAGGTGGCGATGGCCGCCGACCTGCGCATCGCGCGGCAGGGGGGCGGCAAGATCGGCCTGCCCGAGGTCGCGCTCGGCGTGCTGCCCGGCACGGGTGGCACCCAGCGCCTCGCGCGGCTGCTCGGGAAAGCCCGCGCCATCGAGATGCTGGTGTCCGGCACGCTGCTGACGTTCGACGAGGCGAAGGACGCCGGGCTCGTCACCCACGTCTGGGGCGAGGCCGAACTGGCCGGCCGCCCGTTCCTGGACGCCGTGCTCGACTACGCGAAGCAGTTCACGCCGCCGCGCAAGGCGAGCAAGGCCGTGGGCCACATCAAGCGCGCCGTGCAGTCGGGCCTCGAGATGTCGTTCCAGGACGGCCTGGCGCTCGAGCGCGAACTGCAGCAGCGGCTCTTCGAGAGCGACGATGCCCAAGAGGGCATCGCCGCCAACCTCGAGAAGCGCACACCGAACTTCACCGGCAGATAAGACATACAAAACACGAAGGACACGAAGGTCACGAAGACGCTCGAAATCAACAGGCAGGGAGTCCGGTGGTTCACGGGATCCCTGACTTGAGCCTGTCGCGTTCTTCTTCGTGTCCTTCGTGTCCTTCGTGTTTGTACGTGATCAGAGGAGTGTTGTGATGGTCAAGGTGGTCGCGGTGCTCGGGGCGGGGACGATGGGGCATGGGATCGCGCACGCCGCGATGGCGGCGGGGTTCGCGACCCGGCTGTACGACGTGTCCGAGGCACAGCTCGCCAAGGCCCGCGGGGTCGTGGACGGCATCGTCCGGAAGGGCGTGGAACTCGGGAAGGTGAGCGCGGCCGAGGCCGACGCGATCCTGGCGCGGCTCGTGACGACGACCGA
This sequence comes from Vicinamibacterales bacterium, assembly GCA_030680175.1. GTDB lineage: Bacteria > Acidobacteriota > Vicinamibacteria > Vicinamibacterales > UBA2999 > JAUXWO01. The sequence goes on along the minus strand of JAUXWO010000054.1, from coordinate 32,494 downwards.
GGTGAAGGCCGCCGTCGCGGACGCCGACCTCGTGATCGAGGCGGCGCCCGAGAAGATGGACCTGAAGCTGGCGCTGCTCACCGAGGTCGAAACCCACGCGCCCGCGCACGCCGTCATCGCGTCGAACACCTCGGCCCTGAGCATCACGGAGATGGCGGCCGTCCTCGCGGCGCCCGGCCGCGCCGGCGGGATGCACTTCTTCAATCCCGTGCACAAGATGAAGCTCGTGGAGGTCGTGCGCGCGCTCGAGACGACGCCCGAGACCCTCGCCGTGATGGAGGACGTGGCGCGGCAGATGGGGAAGGAGACGGTCCTCATCCGCGAGTCCCCCGGCTTCATCACGAGCCGCATCAACGCGATGATCGGCAACGAGGCCTTCTACATGCTCCAGGAGGGTGTGGCCTCGGCGCGCGATATCGACAAGGCGCTCAAGCTCGGCCTGAACCACCCGATGGGGCCCTTCGAGCTCGTCGACCTCGTCGGGCTCGACACGCGGCTCAGCATCCTGCAGTACCTCCACCGCACGCTTGGCGAGAAGTTCCGTCCCTGCCCGCTGCTCGAACAGCACGTGAAGGCGGGGCGCCTCGGGCGCAAGGTCGGCAGGGGGGTCTACGAGTACTAAGGCCAAAGAGGCCCGTCCCGTTTGACAGCGGTCGAGCTTGACCGATACAGTCAGTATGTTGAAAAGCAATTCCGAATAGTGGAACGAGAAGCCGCTCCCGTCCGTTCGCAGACCACCTCGATCGACAAGGCGCTCGAGGTGTGCGAGGTGGTGAGCGCGTCGCCGCGCGGGATGAGCCTGTCGGATCTGGCGCGGGCGCTGAAGCAGCCGGCCTCGACGGTGCACCGGCTGCTCGGCGTCCTGAAGCGGCGCGGCTACGTGCGGCAGGACGAAGACACCCAGCGGTACGGGCTGACGCTCAAGATGCTGGACCTGAGCTTCCGTGCGCTCGGACGCTCCGAGCTGCGGCTGCACGCCTATCCCCTGATGCGTGAGTACGTGCTCAGGAGCGGCGATCGCGGGTTTATCGCGATTCCCGCGATGGGCGAGGTGTCCTACATCTGGTCGACGGGGCCGGACGAAGTGGCCATGCGGACCGTCTACGGCAAGGACATGCCGAGCCATTGCTCGATCTACTTCACGCCCCGTCAGGCGCGCCGGCTCAGCTGCCTGAAGCTGAGCGAGCCTGATGAGGTGGCGCGCGCCGAATCGCTGGTCTGGAGGCTCGGGGCCGCCGCGACGCCCGCCGGGACGCAGCGGCTCCTGTGCACCTGCGCGCCCGTGCGCGACTACACGGGGCAGGAAGTGGCGCGTGTCGGGCTCTTCGCCCACGGGGGCGACGACCGGCCGCTTTACACCGAGCACCATCGCGGCGCCTGGGACCTGGCGCGCCGCATCTCGATGCGCCTCGGCTATCTCCCCTCGTCCGTGCTCGAGGACACCGCGTAGCGGAAGAACGCACGTTCATTGTCGGCATCGTCGTTATCACATCGGAGGATCTGACCGCTCATGGCGTACATCATTTGTGAACCCTGCATTGGCACCAAGGACTCGGCATGCGTGGACGTCTGCCCGGTCGACTGCATCCATCCCCGCAAGGACGAAGGCGACTTCGAGGCGGCCGCGCAGCTCTTCATCCACCCGGACGAGTGCATCGACTGCGGCGCCTGCGTGCCGGCGTGCCCCGTCGAGGCGATCTTCGCCCTGGACGAGGTGCCGGAGAAGTGGGCGAACTACATCGAGATCAACGCCAAGCACTACGAGAAGTAGGGCGGAGCGGCTGGGCTGGCGGCGGGACGACTCCCGGAACAGGACCGTTCCTGGTTGACAAACGCCGCCGGTCGGGCGCTAGATCAGGGGTCGGGCATAGTGTCCGCCTGGCCGGCGCCGCCAGGTGTGCGGGGTAGCTCATGAAGATCGGACTGCGCGTTGCGTTGGTGACCCTGGCGGCCGCGGCGGGCCTCGGTCTGGTCCTTGAAAGCCGTTCCCCCGACCGTGACGCCGAGCTGCAGTTCCAGCTCGCCAGCCTGCTCTACGACGATACCCGCTACCAGGAAGCGCTCGAGGCCTACCGCAAGGCGGCCGCGTCCGGCGATACGCGCGTGTCGCTGCGGGCGCGAATGGGGCTGGTCCGCTCGGCCCTGCGCGTCGCCGAGTTCGACGAGGCGCACCGCGAAGCCACGGTCATGCGCGACGCGGCCCCGCGCAATCCCGAAGCCATCGCCCTGCACGCCGACGCCCTTTGGTCGGCGGGGCTCTTCGACGAAGCCGAGGCGGCCTTCCGCGAGGCGCTGGCGATCGAGCCGGAGCTGTCGCGCGGGCGTCACGGCCTCGCCCGGTCCCTGGCGTCGCAGCGGCGTCTCGCCGATGCGCTGAACGAGGCGCAGGCGGCCCTCAAGCTCGCCCCGCGTGATGGCGAGATTCACCACACCGTCGGCGCCATCTACGAGAAGATGCACCGCTTCGACGAGGCCGCGGGCGCCTACACGAACTTCATGAACCTGCTGCCGAACCGCGACCGGTCGGACAAGGCCTTGTGGTCGCGCGCGCAGATCCGGTTCCTCGATGCCTTCCGCGGCCGTGAGCCGCTGGCCCTCGACGAGGCCTCACGCGGCAAGCTGCACACCATCGCCTTCCGGCTCGATGGCGACAAGGTGGTCGTCCAGGGGAAGGTCAACGGCGGGCGCGCGCGTGACTTCGTGCTCGACACCGGCTCGGAGCTCACGACCATCTCGCGCGAGACCGCCGAGCAGGCGCGGGCGCGGCCCATCACCTATACCCTGAGCGCCGGCGTCGGCGAGGTGGGCCTCCGCGGCCTGATGCTCACGCGCATGGACACGTTCGAGGTGGGCACGCTGAAGGTCTCGAACGTCCCGGCGATGATCAAGAACCCGGGGCTCACCGGGCTCCCGCGCGCCGAGATCGAGGCGTTTTCGCCGCTGGCGCTGGGCCTGTCGATGACGATCGACTACGCCAGCCGGCAGCTCATCATCGGCGAGTCCCTGCCCGAGGAGGCGGCCGGCATCACGCTGCCCATGCGGCTCCATCGCCTGGCGATGGTGCGCGGCAAGGTCAACGACCGCCCCGGGTACTTCGTGGTCGATACGGGCGGCGAGGTCATCTCGATCAGCCAGACCATGGCCGATGCGCTCGAGGCGCAGCCGGTTGGCGGCCGGAAGATCGGCCTGCGGGTGTACGGGACCTCCGGGTGGGATCGCGACGCGTTCCTGCTGCAGGGACTCAACCTGCGCTTCAGCGACATCGCCTACGACAACTTCTCGGTCGTCGTGCTCAACCTGCGCGCCCCGAGCGTCCTGCTCGGCTTCCAGGTCAGCGGCATCGTCGGCCACCGGTTCCTGAGCCCGTATCGCGTGTCGCTCGACCTCGAGCGCAGCGAGGTGCGGATGACGAAGGCGGACTGACACCGGCCCGCTGCGGGCTGGTGCGGATTCCCCGAAGGGGCCGCTCGCGCCTAGGCGCTGGCGGCCCCTTTGTGGCGTCTGGCGAGCCGCTCGACCCGGCGGGCGTTGGCGTCACGTGACAGGGCTTCGTCCTCGGGCGTCTCGATCAGGAGCGGCGCCACCGGCTGCGGCCGTCCCTCGGCGTCGATCGAGACGAAGGTCAGGTAGGCACGGCTGGTCAGGCGGCGCGCCCCGGTCAGGATCTCCTCCGAGAACACCTCCACCTCCACCTCGAGCGACGTGCGGAACGTTCCGGTCACGCGCGACTTCAGGATGATCATGTCCCCGACCTTGATCGGGTGCACGAACTCGAGGCCGTCGACGGCGGCCGTCAGCGCGAGCGTGTTGGTGTGGCGGTGGCACGCGATGGCGCCGGTGATGTCGATCAGGTGCATCACCGTCCCGCCGAGGATGAAGCCGAGCGGGTTGGAGTCGTTCGGGAGAACGACCTGGACGGTCTCGGTGGCCGAGTCCTGCCAGCGTTTGGGGATGAGGGGCATAGGCTACCGAGTGTAGTCCATGCCCCCAGCCATGTGCGTCACGACGCCCCGGACCTCTTCGCGCCCTTCGTGACCTTCCCGCCTGCGCTCGACTGGTGCTCTCCTCGAGCTACAGCGAGGTCTCGCCGTAGTTCGCCCGCGCCTCATCGCGAACGAAGGCGGACGTGATCAGAAGTCGTAGCCGATCCAGATGCTGAAGCGCGGCTTGCGGAACGTTTCGCTGCCACCCTCGCGGGCGAAGACGACGTCCTCCCAGGCGCGATTGAACAGCGTGCGCCAGGACCAGTCGAAGTGGATGGGGAAGCCGAGCGCGAACGTCTGCAGGCTGATGCCGTAGGACGCGCGCGCATCCACGAGCCGGAAACCGCTGATGACACGCGGTTCGCCGAACACCGGCACCGACGGATCGAACTGCGTGGCGCCAGGCAGGAATCCGAGGACCGGCGCCTCGACCGTGGTGTCGCGCGCGTAGGCCGTGAAGGACTGGTTCTCCCAGGAGGCCCCGCCCACGTTGAAGAAGAGCCCGCCGCGCACCCCGCCCAGCACGCCGAGCGGCGTCAGCATCGCCTCGATGAGCGGGAAGCGCAATTCGACGTTGGCGAAGCCGGCATCCTGCCCCACGAACGACAGGTAGTCGTAGCCGCGCATCTCGGAGTTGCCGCCGAAGAACGAGTAGTCCGGGTGCTCGCCCCAGCTCTTGAAGCCGCGGCCACGGAACGCGAGCAGGCCCGAGCCTCCGAGTCGCAGGTAGTAACGGGCGTCGAGGTCCGCCGTCTGCCGTGACAGCGTGTTGTCGCCGATCTTCGGCGCGTACTCGTACGCCAGGCGCATGGTGTTGCCGGCGAGCGGGCCGAACTCCCGGAAGATCGTCGTCTCCTGGATGAACGTCACGCCGAGCGGCACGACGGTGCCGTTGTTGAACAGCTGCCGGCCGAACTGCTGCTGCTGGTAGTCGAGCGAGTACTGCTCGAGGCCCGGATCCGCGAACCGCTCGTTGTACTGCACCAGCCCGCCGTAGAGCTCGACCCGGCGGTAGCGATCGAGCGGGTAGATGCCGAACGCCGTGCCGCCGCGCGTCGTCCGGGTGGCCACCGCGAAGTCGCGGTCGATGACGCCGGAGAACAGCGGGTCGTAGAAGAGATTCTCGAGCTGCCCGTAGAAGAACTGGGTGTTCGAGAAGCCCTGGAGCGCGTACTGGAAGCGCCGCTCGAGGTTCAGGTAGCTCACCGAGAGCGTCCGGTACTGGGAGACGGAGGCGGCGAAGAGGTTGAACTGCTGGTCGCCGAGCACGTCCGTGAACGAAATCGCGGTGCCGCCGAACACGTCGCCGCCGCTCGTCACGCCGAGGTTCACCGGCGGCCGGCCGTCCAGGAACATCTTCTCGAAGCGGCCCTTCGGCTTCGAGTTGTCCGCCACAAGCGTGTGCGTGAGCGGCGCCTGGAAGTCGATCACCGGGCCGGGGGAGCCGAAGTCGTCGGAGGCGACCGTCTCGATCGGATCCGGCCGGTCGAGCACGTGCAGCCCGTAGTCGCCCTTGTAGTAGCTGACGAACGCGATCTGCGGCCGCGCGGCATCGGCGCGCAGGACCACCGGCGACACATTGCCGGTGACCGCGTCGGTGAACTGCCGCAGCTCCTTCGTCTCGAGGTTGAGCGTCCAGAGGTTGTAGATGTTGCCGTTGCGCGCCACATCAGGGTCGAGGGGGACCTCCGGGTTGGTGGCCGTCGACGAGAAGATGAGCGTGTTGGCGTCGAGGAACTGCGCGGCGGCGTCGTCGTGCGTCCCGAAGGTCAGCTGCGTCTTCTCGCCGGACGCCACGTCGATGCGGAACAGCTTCTCGCTGCCGCTGATGCGCGCCATGTAGACGATGGACCGGCCGTCCGGCGCCCAGGTCGGGGCGTAGTTCGAGAAGGCGTCACGCGTCAGGTTGCGGACCGTCTGCGTGGCCAGATCGACGATATGAATGTCGGCCACGCCGTTCGTCATCGCCGAGAAGGCCACCTCCCGTCCATCCGGCGAGATGTCGGGGGATTCCGGCGCGTCGAGGTTCAGCGGAATGCGGACCTCGACCCGCCGCGTCACCACGTCACGCAGGATCAGCGAACGGTCCTTCTCGGTGCGCACGAAGTAGGCGAGGCGGTCGCCGCTCGGCGACCACGACATCCACGGCACCGAATTCCACCGGCCGCCGGGCGTCACGATGTACTCGTAGCCGGAGTTCTGCGAGAAGCCGCTCGTCAGGTTGCGGACGACCTCGCCGTCCTTGGCGGAGACGAGGATGATGTCGATCTCGCGATCGCGCCGGTTGACGCTCATCGTCGCGAGCAGGTCGCCGGAGGGTGACGGCTCGATCGAGAGCGCCTGCGCGAACCGCGAGCGCTCGGCGTCGGGCGCCAGGTTCCGGCCGTAGTCGGCCGGCCGCTCCTTGTCGCGGAACGGCTTGAAGCGCTCCTTCAGGTAGCGATCGAACTGCTGGTCCCATTCCTCGGGCGACAGCTGGAACGCGTCCTGGTAGGCATCATCGCCGCCGCCGATCACGCTCTTGCGGAGCGCGAAGATGTACTGGCGCACGCCTTCCTTGCCCCAGCGCGCCTCCATGAACTCGTACGCGGCGTGGCCGAGGTTGTAGATGAGGCGCGGGTTGCCGGAAGAGCCGTAGCCCTGTAGCCGGCTCATCTGCGGCACGACGTCGGCGACCGCCGCATCGCGCACGGTCATGATGTCGAGCGGACGCCAGATGCCGGTGAGGTAGTCGGCCATGCCCTCCATGACCCAGAGCGGCATGTTCGAGCGCAGCAGCGACATCGGGATGATGTCGAACTGGAACACGTGCGTCAGCTCGTGCACCATCAGCCGGTAGAGCAGGTCCGGCGGCTCGTCCATCGGCATCAGGATGCGGTTGCGGCTCGGCTCGGCAAACGCCCCGACGCCTTCCTGCGCGGCGCCCGGGATCACGTTCTGCTGAAAGAACTCGCTGCTGGTCTGGAAGAGGATCAGCGGGACCTTCGACGCCAGGTCGTGCTTCAGCTCGGAGCTGATGTGCTGGTACGCGCTCTCGGCGTAGCCCGCCATCCGCTCGAGGTGCGGCTCGATCTCCGGGTAGTAGTAGATCTCGAAGTGATCGGTCGTGTAGATCTGCCAGTCGAACCGGTCGTAGCGGATCTGGTTCTTGCCGTAGTACGGCACGAACCCCGTCTGGGCCTCGGCGACGGCGGGGATGGACAGGGCCGTGGCCAGGGCCACGACCGCGATCGCGAGAAATCCCCCCTGAGGGCGGATGCGCATAGACGTTACTCCTCGCAGACGGCGGGGGGCGCGATCCCCACCAGGCGTGACTGTGTGCAGGGCACCGAGGCTCGTGTGCATCTTACTGTCCCTGTGACGACGGTCGCAATCGCACGGGTGCAGGGTTCCGGTGGCGAATGGCGAAGCAAGAACCAGACCGCGGTTCCTTGTCCTATACTTGGGACGAACCCACGGCGGTCACCGTGGCGCCTTCGCTCGGGCAGGAATAATCGGGCCGGTCAAGGGGTTACCAACCTTTAGAGGCCCAGGACACGCATATTGTTTGGGCGAAGACGAAGCGCACCGCCGGCCGACGGATTCGCCGGCGACGCGCTGGAGCATCTCGACAGCCTGTACGGCACGGCGCTGCGGCTCGCCCGCGACGCCGATGCGGCGCAGGATCTGGTCCAGGAGACGTTCCTGAAGGCGTTCCGCGCCGAGGCACGATTCGCGGCCGGCACCAATCTGAAGGCCTGGCTGTTCACGATCCTCCACAACACGTGGCGCAACCGGCGCCGGGATCGCGCGCGCAGCCGGGTGGACTTCGACAGCGAGGCCGTGGATCTCGCCGCCGAAGGGGCGGGCACGGCGCCCCCGATGGCCGCCTCCCCCGAGGAGGCGCTCCTGGTCGGCGTGATGGACGAGGACCTGCGGGCCGCCCTCGAGGCCTTGCCCGAGGCGTTTCGCGAGGCCGTCTGGATGCGAGACGTCGAGGAACTCTCCTATCAGGAGATTGCCGAGGCCCTGGCGGTGCCGATTGGCACCGTCATGTCGCGCATCTCCAGGGGCCGGAAGCAGTTGTATGCGAGCCTCACCGCCGCCAGGGGCGCGGCCGGGGCGCAACCGATGCGGCCGGGCGACGTCTAAAGGGACACGGGCGCCCTCGGGGGGCTCGAAGGGGCTGTGATGAGTGAGTGTCGCAAGTTGGAGTCGCTGCTGCCCACCTTCGTGGACGGGGAGGCTCCGCCCGAGACGCGGGCCGCCGTGCAGGGGCATCTGGACGCCTGCCCCGTGTGCCGCCAGACCGTGGCCGAGCAGGTGGCCTGCCGGACCCTGGTCCAGTCGCGCACCGCGGCGCTGGCCACGCCTGCCCCTCCCGGACTCCGCACCCGCATCGTCGCCACGGCGCGTGACGAACGCGCGCGCGCGGCCGTCCCGGCGCTCGGCTGGCGTGGGCGGCTCGCCGCGTTCAGCGCCGCCGCCGTGCTGGTCCTCGCGGTGGCCGCGGGCTCGCTGTCGGTCCTCACGTCGTACTCCAACGTCCTGTTCGCCGCGCAGCTCGCGCTCGATCACCTGAAGTGCTTCGTCATCGACGGCCACGTGCATCTGCCGGGCATGACCACCGACGAGGCCGAACGGCAGCTGTCCGATCTCTACGGATGGGACCTCGAGGTGCCGGAAGGATCCGCCGAGGACGACTTGCGTGTGGTCGCGGTGCGGCGCTGCCTCTACGGCGATGGACGGGCGGCGCACGTGCTGTACCGGCACCAGGGACAGCCCGTCTCGCTCTTCATGCTGCCCGACATGACGCGGACACCGGATGAGGTGGCGGCCTTTGGCCAGGCTTCACGGATGTGGAGCCGGGACAACATCACCTATGTGCTGGTGATGCCGTCGGGTAACCCGGCCGCGCTGACGGACGTAGCACGGCACATGGGGAATGAGGCACAATAACACGATGGATCAGCCCACTGCTTCCAAGGTGCGCCTGGCGGCCATCGCCGCCACTGTTCTCGCGCTCGTCGTCCTGAGCGTGCCGTTCCTGATGAATCAGGGTGTGGATGCCGGGCCGGGCGCGGCGGGCGTGATGACGCCGGTCGCGGCGCACGACGTGGCCGACGCCGAGGGTGACGAGGCCCAGGGCACCGGCGCGTGCATGGCGAACCCGAAGGCGGCCAACATGGACTTCGTGTTGCCGGATCTGCAGGGCAACCAGGTGCCGCTCAGCGACTTCAAGGGCAAGGTCGTCCTGCTGAACTTCTGGGCGACGTGGTGCGGCCCGTGCAAGGCCGAGGTCCCAATGTTCGTGGAACTGCAGGCGCAGTACCGCGACGACCTCGTCATTGTCGGCTTCTCGGTGGACGACACGCGCGAGAAGGCGCAGGCGTTCGCCGACGAATACAAGATCAACTACCCGGTGCTGCTCGGCCTCGGCCACGACGAGGTGCAGGAGGCGTATGGGCCCATCTGGGGCATTCCGACGTCCTTCCTGATTTCGCGCGACGGCCGGGTCTGCAAGAAGCACATGGGCATTGCGCCCAAGGCGCAGTTCGAACGGGAGATCAAAGCGCTGCTGTAGTATGATCCCCGGTAGCGCCATGAAGGGATTTACGCACGCTCGACTCGCCTGCGGCTGCCGCGTCTCGTTCCGTGAGGGCGAGGGGGGCAGTCCCGTGACGGTGGTGATCGACGTCAAGTCGCCGGTCTGCACCGTGCCGATTCACGTGCGTGCGCTGCCGCTGTTCGACTACCGCGAGGCGCTGCGCCCCGCGACGCGGCCCCTCCCGCTCGAAGAGGAAGAGTTCGAGGAAGAAGGCTAGCCGTTCGCCCCCCCGGGCCGCGCGCCTTCACCCGTAGTGGAAGGCGAGCCCCGTGTCCCGCACCCTCCCCCCCGCCATCGCCGTGGCCGTCTTCTGGCTGGTCCAGGCCTCGGCCATCACCGTCTTCTTCGTCCCGTTCGCCTGGAGCCTCGTGGCGCTCTGGGCCGTGTCGCATTTCCTGCGCGCCATCGGGCTCACGCTGGCCTTCCATCGCTACTTCGCGCACCGGGCGTTCCAGATGTCGCGCGGCGCGCGCCTCGTCTGGGCGCTGCTCGGCACGGCGGCGATGCAGAAGGGACCGCTGTGGTGGGCCGGGCATCACCTGAACCATCATCGCTTCGCCGATCGCGAGGGCGACCCGCACAGCCCCGCCGTCAGCGGGTTCTACTACGCGCACATCGGCTGGTTCCTGAACGACGCGCAGCACGACACGCTGCCGGCGTCGAACCCGGTCGTGCGCGACTTCGGCCGCGTGCCGGAGATCGCGTGGCTCGATCGCTACTACATGGTGCCGCCGCTGGTGCTGGCGCTCGGGCTCTTCCTCTACGGCGGGCTGCCGTGGCTGGCGTGGGGCTTCTGCCTGCCCACGGTGACGCTCGCGCACGCGACGTTCGCGATCAACACCGTGAACCACCTGTGGGGGACGCGGCGGTTCGCGACCGAGGATGACTCCCGCAACAACCCCGTGACGGCGTTCTTCGCGGTGGGCGAGGGCTGGCACAACAACCACCACCGCTATCAGCGCGCCGCGCGCAACGGGTTCTACTGGTGGGAGTGGGATCCGACCTGGTACGTGATCGCCGCGATGCGCGCGCTCGGCCTGGCGTGGGACGTCCAGGCCGTGCCCGCCCGCATTTACGCGGAAGCGGAACGCCCCGCCACCGCCCACGGCACCCCCGTGCCTGAGTAGTCCCGAGCGACACTTGAATTGCCGTCGCTCCGGCCTCCGGGAGCGCGCGCGCGCAACCTGCGCCTCCGTCCGCGAGCGCTTTCGTGCTGACGCCCATCGCGCCGCGCCTACCCGGCCCCCCTGCGGCTGGGCCTACGGCGCCGGCGCTCGAAAGCGCACGCTCCCTGCGGCGCACGTTGCGTACTGACGCCCACGCGCGCGTCCCAAGTCGGCCTCCACGACGCCAATTCAAGTGCCGCTCGGGATTGGCGCCTCGGTGCGCTGGCATGCCAGCATGCAGTCAGAGCGTCTTGCGGTACCGGAGAATCTCCGCTGCGTAGCCCGCTCTGTCGTAGAGCCCCCGCGCGCGGGTGTTGCTCTCGAAGACATGCAGCGTCATGTGCTGCGCGCCCCGTTCACGCGCGCGGTCTTCCGCGGCCGCGATGAGCGCGCGCGCCATGCCCTGTCCCTCCGCCGACGGCGCGAGCACCAGCGCCTCGAGGTGGGCTGACGGGTCGTGACTGAGCGGCTCCGGCTGCAGCCGCACGAAGGCCAGCCCCCACACCTCGCGCGCACTGTTGTCGTCAGGGACGGCGACGAGCGCGAAGCAGTCCGGGGCGTGCCCGTCGAGGAACCGCTCCAGCAGCTGCGCATCACCGTGCCAGAGATCCTCGGCGCGGCGGTCGGTGGGGAGTTCGAAGGCGGCCAGACGGGGCAGGAGGGCGAGGAGGGCGGGCCGGTCATCGGCCGTGGCATCGCGGAGGCGGAAGCGCATCCGATCAGCTTGCCACAGTCAACGGACAAACACGAAGGTCACGAAGAAACGAAGGACGCACGAAGCAACGTCTCAGGTTCAAGGATCCGGTTCCGGACCGGATCGTTGAGAAGAACGTCCTTCGTGCGTCTTCGTGGCCTTCGTGACCTTCGTGTTTGTACGTACGTCTACGACTTGTTCGGCTCGCCGTCGGTCTTCAGGCGCCCCGCCTTCCGGACGGCGGCGCGCAGCAGGAACTCGACCTGCGCGTTCAGGCTGCGCAGGTCGTCGTTGGCCCACCGCTGCACCGCCTCCAGCACAGCCGGATCGATCCGAAGCAGAAATGCTTTTCGTTCCGCCATGTCTTCCGTGCACCCCGGAGCGTGTCTGGCACCGCTGCCCGGTACGGTTGTGACCTCGTACGCCGCGGCGCGCAGCGCGCCCGGCCGGAGGAAGCTGACAGCCGAGCGCTGACAGCCGACAGCCGAAAGCGGCGCGCGCCGCCGCGCAGTCGCGCGCCCTACTGGTGGAAGGTGCCGGTGTTGATCATGGGTTGCGTGCTGCGTTCGCCGCAGAGCACCACCAGCAGGTTGCTCACCATCGCCGCCTTGCGCTCTTCGTCGAGCTGCACGATCGCCTTGGTCGAGAGCTGCTCGAGCGCCATCTCCACCATCGACACCGCGCCTTCGACGATGCGCGTGCGGGCGGCGATGATCGCGCCGGCCTGCTGCCGCTGCAGCATCGCCGCGGCGATCTCGGGCGCGTAGGCGAGGTGGCTGATCCGTGCCTCGATCACGTCCACGCCGGCCTTCGCGAGCCGGTCCTGGATTTCGCGCTGCAGGTGCGCGGCGACGACCGCCGTGTGGCCGCGGAGCGACGTCGTCTCCTCGTCATGCACGTCGTACGGGTAGCTCGTGGCGAGGTTGCGGAGCGCCGCCTCGCTCTGGACGTGGACGTAGTTCTCGTAGTCGTCCACCTCGAAGACCGCCTCCGCCGTGTCCACGACCTTCCAGACCACGACCGCGGCGATCTCCACCGGGTTGCCGTCGCTGTCGTTCACCTTGATGCGCGAGCTCTCGAAGTTGCGCACGCGCATCGAGACGCGCCGCTTGGTGAGGAACGGGTTGGCCCAGCGCAGCCCGGCCGTCCTGGCCGTGCCTGCGTACTGGCCGAACAGCTGCAGCACGCGGCCCTCGTTCGGGTTGACCATGAAGAGCCCCGCGAGCAGGAAGGCGCTGACGACCCACCCAAGGCCCGCGCCGATCAGCCACGCCGGCTCGCCCAGCTGCGCGCCGGTGATGAAACCCCACGTCAGGAGGCCGAGGACGACGAGCAGGGCGAGGAGCACCGGTATTCCCGACAACCCGTTCCGTTCGATTTCTCGGATCATGCAGCGAGCCTCCTTGGTGATACGGAAGTGATGTCACTCTGGAATCTCGCGTGTCAAGCGGGCGCGTCCATCCCCTTCCTCGCATCGAGGGCGGCGCGGATCCCGGCATGCGCCGCCTCGTCCAGGGGGTAGCGGACGACGATGAGGAGGGCGGCGGCGTAGCAGGCGCAGGGGACGAGGCAGTAGAGGAGACGGAGGACGAGCACGACGTCCGCATTCTGTGGCGCTCCCGCGACGTAGCCCGCCGCGCCGAGGATCGGCAGCGCCACCCCGGCCCCGACGGCGGCCGAGGCCTTCGTCACCACGCTCCACAGACCGAGGAAGAGCCCCTCGCGCCGGGTGCCCGTCTCCAGTTCGTCCAGATCGATGGTGTCGGCCTGCATCGACGAGGGCAGCACGAGCGAGGCGCCGAACCCCGCGCCCGACAGCACCACGATCGCGGTGAACCAGTCGGTGTCGCCCGGGCCCAGCACGAACGCCCCCGAGAAGACGACCACCGACATCGCCATCGCGGACACGAACGCTTCCTTCTTGCCGAACCGTCGCGCCGCCGCGGTCCAGAGGGGGAGGCAGACGAAGCCCGACAGGAAGTACAGGCCGAGGAACAGGTCCGTATAGGCGGGCGCCCGCAGCACATGCTCCACGTAGAAGAAGAGCAGCGTGCCCGGCAGCGCGCCCCCGAGCGCCCCCACGGCATAGGCCGCGAGCAGCAGCCGGAAGGGACGGTTGGCCAGCGCCTCGCGCAGCGTGTGGCGCGGCGTGGTGGCGATCGCCGTGGCCTTCGCGGGCACGACGAACCGCTCACGGACCACGAAGGCGCACAGCCAGGGCAACGCGACGAGCAGGCCCGCATAGATCACGCCGAGCGCCGCAAACGTGTGCCGCGCGCCCTCGTCGTCCTGCCCGGCGCCGAGGGCACGCGCGACGATCGCCGGACCCGCCGCGGCGACCATCGTGCCCGCGATCCAGAGCCCGTCCCGGACGGCGAAGAGCGAGGTGCGCTCGTGATGGTCGGCGGTCAGCTCCGGGCCGAGCGCCTGGTGCGGGATCTGCACCAGCGTCCACGCCAGAAACGCCACGGTCATCGTTCCGGCGAACCACCAGACGCCGCTGCCCTCCGGAGGCGCGAACAGCAGGAGCACCGCGAGCGCGAGCGGCACGGGCGCGAACATCAGGTACGGCCGTCGCCGTCCCCACCGCGTGCGCGTGCGGTCGCTCAGCACGCCGATGAACGGATCCAGCAGCGCGTCCCAGGAGCGCGTCAGCAGGATCGCGATCCCGAGGGCGCCGAGCGGCACGCCGACCACATCCGCGTAGAACTTCGGCAGGTGGACGAACACCGGCACGCCGAAGAGCGCCAGGGCGAATGCCGGGGCGCCATAGGCGAGCCGTTCGCGCATGCGCCCTACGACTTCGTCCGCCCGACCAGGGCGGCATAGAGCGGGTAGGGCAGGATGCGCAGGGTCTTCATCAGCCACGAGAAGCGGGCCGGGAAGTGGATCTCCCGCGCACGGCGCTCGAGCCCGTGCGCGATGAGTCGTGCGGCCGCGTCGGCGTCGATGCGCATCGGCATGTGGAACTCGTTCAAGTCGGTCAGCGGCGTCCGCACGAATCCGGGGTTCACCACGGTGACGTCGATGCCGCGGGGGGCGAGGTCGAAGCGCAGCGCGTCGAGCGCAAGGATCACCGCCGCCTTCGACGCGCCGTACGCGGCCGCCGTCGGCAGCGCGCGGTACCCCGCGAGGCTCGCCACGCCCGCGATGTGTCCCGTGCCTCGCGCCAGCATACCCGGAACGACCGCCTCGACGCCGTAGATCACGCTCAGGTAGTTGACGGTCATCAGCGCTTCGAAGTCGGCCGCGTCCAGCGTGAGGCCGGAGACCGGACGATGGGTGCCGGCATTGAAGACCGCCAGGTCGATCCCACCCCAGCGTGCCTCGATCTCGGCCGCCGCAGCCCTCACCGCGGCCCGGTCGGTGACATCCACGGGCACCGGCACCACGTCTCCTTCGGGGAACCGGGCGGCGATCGCCTCGAGGGCGCCTGCCCGCCGGGCGCTGATGGCCACCCGCGCGCCGCGCGCAACCAGTTCGGGGACGAGGGCCTCGCCGATGCCGGAACTGGCCCCCGTCAGCCAGACGCGGGCCTCGCGAAGGGGGCTGCGGGAATAGCGGCGGGGCTGGCGGTGTTCTTCTACTGCGTGGGACATCCTTCGATTAGACGCCAGCCTCGCCCCGGCCGTCCCGGCCGGATTGGCGGGGATGCCGCGACCCGCCCGGGGGGCGCGCGATGAAGATTGCCGTGATTGGCGCGGGCGTCTCCGGGCTGTCGGCCGCCTATCTGCTGGCCCAGGCCCACGACGTCACGCTCTTCGAGCGCGAGCCGCGCCTGGGGGGCCACGCGCACACGCACGCCGTCCAGGACGGGGCGCGCACGCTGCCGGTCGACACCGGCTTCATGGTGTTCAACGAGCGCACCTACCCGAACTTCATCCGCCTGCTTGCGCGGCTCGGCGTGGCCAGCCGGCCGAGCGACATGTCGTTCAGCGTGCGCTGCCGCCGGTGCGGCCTCGAGTTCTCGAGCGTCGGCGCGCGCGGCCTCTTCGCCCAGCCGTGGCGCGTGGCGGATCCGCGCCACCTCGTGATGCTGGCCGACGTGCTGCGCTTCTTCCGGCGCGGGCGCCGCGCGCTGGCCGATGGCACCGCGGCCGGGCAGTCGCTTGGCGAGTTCCTCGCGCGCGGCCGCCACACCACCGCGCTGATGCGGCACTTCCTGCTGCCGATGGGCGGCGCGATCTGGTCGGCGTCGAGCGCCGATATGCGCGCGTTTCCGGCCGAGTCGTTCCTGCGCTTCTTCGACAACCACGGACTGCTCGCCCCCGCCGGCCAGCCGGTCTGGCGCACCGTCGTCGGCGGCAGCCAGGCGTATGTGGGCGCCATCGCACGGGCGCTCGACGGCCGTGTCCAGGTGGCCGCCCCGGTCCGCCAGGTCAGGCGCGGCGCGACGGTGGTCGAAGTGCAGCTGGCCAGCGGCGTGCGGGCCATGTTCGATCAGGTCGTGATGGCGACGCACGCCGACGAAGCGCTGGCGCTGCTCGCCGACCCGAGCGATGCGGAGCGCGAGGCGCTCGGCGCCTTCCGCTACTCGACGAACCGCACGGTGCTGCACACCGACGGGGCACTGCTGCCGGCGGCGCGCGCCGCCCGGGCCTCGTGGAACTGCGATCTCGCGGACTGCCGCGACGAGGCGTCGGCCGTGTCGGTCACGTACGACCTGGACCGGCTGCAGGGCCATGCCGCCACGCGTCCGATCCTGGCCTCGCTCAACAGCGTCGTGCCGATCGGCGGCGAAGTGCTGGCCGAGATGGCCTACACGCACCCGATTCTGGATGGGGCGGCGTTTGCGGCGCAGCCGCGCGTGGCGCGCTTGAACGGCCAGCGCCGGACGTTCTACTGCGGCGCGCACCTGCGCTACGGCTTCCACGAGGACGGCGTGATGTCAGCGCTCGCCGTGACCCGGGCCTTTGGTATCGATCTGGACCGGGTGGAGCCGGCCGCCGTGGCGCGCCTGCGGGTGACCGCATGACCCGCGGCTGGCGGTCGTCGCTGCTCGTCGGTCGCGTGATGCACCAGCGCCTGGCGCCCGTCGCGCACGGGTTCCGCTATCCGATCTACATGCACCGGATCGACCTGGACGAGCTGCCGGCGCTCGACCGCGGGTTGCGGCTCTTTGGCGTCAACCGGTGGCGCCCCGTGGCGTTCCACGATGCCGATCACCTCGGTCCGGCGGCGGGTGGAGCGCGAGCGAACGTCGAGGCGCGCCTCCGGGCGCACGGGATCACCGCGCCGATCGCGCGCATCGAACTCGTCACGCAGTGCCGCGTACTCGGCTACGTCTTCAATCCGGTCAGCTTCTACCTCTGCTACGACCACGGCGGCGCGCTGTGCGCGATCGTGGCCGAGGTGCACAACACCTTCGGCGAGCAGCATTGCTACGTCCTTCCGGCGTCACCGGCCGACGGCCCGGCAGGCGCGGCGGCGCCGCGTGTCTGGCACGACAAGAAGACGTTCCACGTCTCGCCTTTCCTGACGCTCGACGGCACCTACCGCTTCCAGTTCGCGATTGCCGAGGCGCATCTCGACATCCGCATCGACCTGCACCGCGACGGCCGTCCCGTGTTCGTCTCGCGGCTGTCGCTCGATCGACAGCCGCTGACCGACGCCGGGCTGCTGCAGGTGCTCGTGCGCTACCCGATGATGACGCTCCGCGTCGTCGCGGCCATTCACTGGCAGGCGCTGCGGCTGTGGCTGAAGGGCGTGGGCTACGTGCCCAAGCCGGTCTACGACCCTGAACTCGCGCGCCTGCACACCGACGCCTGATCACACCTGGCGGTTCGGGGTGAGCCCGCGGCCGCGGAAGAGAGACGAGATGATGACTTCGCACGAACACGCGGCCACCCGTACGGCCGGTAGCACGAACGGCCGCGCCGGGCAGGGGCACTCGCCCGGCTGGGTGGACCGGCTGGTCGCGCCGATGGCGCGCCGGCGCCTCATGGACGCGCTCGCCGGCTGGCAGGCCGGCCGTGTGACGGTGCACCTGCCCGACGGCACGGAGATCGTGGCCGGCCGCGCGGACGCCGAGCCGCACGCGACGCTCTGGATCGAGCGAGACGCCTTCTTCCGGAAGTTCGCGCTCGGTGGCGACCTCGGGGCGGGTGAGTCGTACATGGACGGCGACTGGCGCACGGACGACCTGGCGCGGTTCGTCGAGCTCGTGCTGCGCAATCAATCGCACCTCCCGCTGGCCTCGCCGCTCAGCCGGCTGGCCAACCTCTCGAACGACCTCCTGCACCGGCTCCGCCGGAACACGCGCGACGGCAGCCGCCGCAACATCCACGCGCACTACGACCTGAGTAACGCGCTCTTCGAGACCTTCCTCGACCCGTCGATGGCGTACTCGAGCGCGGTCTACACGGGCGAGGCCGACACGCTCGAGGACGCGCAGGCCGCGAAGTTCGCGGCGTGGGCCGGACGGCTCGCCCTCGGGCCCACGGATCACGTCCTCGAGATTGGGTCGGGCTGGGGCGGCTTCGCGATGCATGCCGCGCGCACCTACGGCTGCCGTGTGACGGGCATCACGGTCTCCGCCGAGCAACTGGCGCTGTCACGCGACCGAGTGCGCGCCGCGGGCCTGGAGCACCTGGTGGACCTGCGGCTCTGCGACTACCGTGACGTCACCGGGCAGTTCAGCCGCGTCATCTCGATCGAGATGATCGAGGCGGTGGGCCGCGAGTACTGGCCCGCGTTCTTTCGGAAGATCGACGAGGTGCTGGCGCCGGGCGGGCGCGTGGGCCTCCAGGCGATCACGATGGTGGATCACCGCTTCGACGACTACGCGAAGCACTGCGACTGGATCCAGAAGTACATCTTCCCCGGCGGCCTGCTCCCGTCACTGCGCGAGATCAGCACCGTGATGACCCGGCACACGCGCCTCGGCGTCATCGGCCTCGAGGACCGCCCGCTCGACTACGCGCGGACGCTCCGCGACTGGCGCGGCCGCTTCCTCGAGCGTCTCGACGAGGTGCGCGCGCTCGGCTTCGACGACCGCTTCGTGCGCATGTGGGAGTACTACCTGGCCACATGCGAGGCCGCGTTCCGGACGCGCGACCTCGGCCTGCTGCACCTGACGCTCGCCCGGGCCGGCGATGACCTTCGGTAGAACCACTTCAGTCGAGACAGTCCACTCGCCCGCCGCAGCGGGACAATCGACATCGAGGACGTCGTGGTGTCCACCGGGCGGCCGGTCGAGCGGGCGTTTCTGCGAGGCGGGATGCCTCGACGGCCGGAATGTCACAGTGATTCCTTGACGGGCTCTCGACAATCCGCAGATGGCGCAGATGACGCAGATCCCACAGACGACGCGGCGATGTGGAGGGGCAGAACGCAGCTCTGTCATGTCCCGCGGTCGGCTGTGGCCGACCGGTCTCGCGGCCTGAGGAGGCCGGCGTGAGTGAGCGGTTCTTGCCTGGGCTCACTCACCCCGGCGTCCTTCGGCCGCGAGCCGGGGCTGCCGGTCACATGACCGGCAGCCCCGGGACCTGCCAGCGGGCGGCATCTGCGTCCTCTGCGGAATCTGCGGATGAACCCTGATGTGCTGATTGCGTGGCTGGTCGTCGGCGGCCGACGGCGGCGCCATGTCGCGTTCGTGCAGGATGACCCGGGCAGGCGCAGGATTCACCTCCTGCCTGCTCCCGGGGCTCCACGTGTTCTTATGAGGCAGGGCCTCGTCAGAACCTGATCTTCAGATCGGCCACCAGGGGCAGGTGGTCCGACGCGACCATCGTCAGGCGGGTGCGGGGGAGGGCGACGCGCGTCACCTCCACCTTGCCCTCGTAGTAGATGTGGTCGAGGTGCAGGATCGGGAAGAAGCCGGGGTAGGTGCTGCGGCGCTTCAGGTGTGTGCGCAGGTCGATGCTCTGCAGCCGCTCCGCCAGCACGTCGGTCGCCAGCCCCCGCGCCCATTCGTTGAAATCGCCGAGCACGACCTTGGGGCCCGAGATGCGCCGGTCGTGCACGATGCCCGCGAGGCGCTCCGCCTGGTAGCGCCGCTCCCCGAGTGACGTGCCGAGGTGCACGTTGTACAGGTGCAGCGTGAAGTCGTCGACGCCGATGTCGACCCGCTGCACGCCGCGCGGCTCGCACGTCTTCCACGACAGGTCGTACTGGTGATGCTGGCGCACCGGCATGCGCGCCAGGACGACGTTACCGAAGAGCGCGCCGCGCAGCTGCCGCGTGGGCGCCATGACCCAGCCCATGCCGAGCGCCGCGCCGATCTCCGCCGCCTGCCCGGGCCGGAGGGCGCTGGCGCCCACCACCTCCTGCAACGCAATCACATCGGCGTCGATGTCCGCCAGTACCGCCGCAATCCGGTGGGGCAGCGTCCGGCCATCGAGTCCGCGGCACCGATGGATGTTGTACGTCGCCACCCGCAGGGTCCGGCTCCGTTTCGCGTCGTCGTGGGGCATCGGCGGGGGGCAGGGGGTTCAGTCGGCCGGCACGCGCCGGAATACGGCATGCAGAACGGGCCGCCTGCTGTTAGTCTGGTGCAGGCGGGCGCGGGACTGCAAGTCGCGCCGCGCGGAGTCCTCGACCATGGCCAAACTCGACAGTGAACTCGAAGTGCCGTGCCCCTGTTGCGGCGCCACGCTGGTGGTCGACGTCAACCTCGGCCGCGTGGTGTCTCACGCGGCGGCCCCGGGTGGCCCGCGGCCCGAACTCGACGAGGCGCACCGCATCCTGCAGCAGCAGGCGGCGCGCCGCGACGCGCTGTTCGAGCAGTCGGTCGTGGCCGAGAAGAACCGCGGCGATGCGCTGTCGAAGCGCTTCGAGGAGGCCCTGAAGCAGGCCCAGGACGAGCCGGCCTCGAAGCCGTTGCGCGGGTTCGACCTCGACTGATCACGGCGCCTTGCGAAACTCCCCAGGCAGGGGTGTCCAGGCGTGGCGTCCCTCGTAGTAGACGGGTTTGCGGCCGTGCCGGCCGCGGTAGTCCACGTAGCGGGCGTGCAGCGCGCGGTAGCGGTGTTCGGCCATCGGCAGGCGATGGTGCGGCCAGTCGATCAGCAGCCGCTCGACCTTCCAGACGTTGCCGGCGGACCGCCGCCAGTCGTAGCCGCCAAGGACGTTCAGGTTCACCACCGCATAGCCCGTGACGCGTCCGGTGAAGTCCACGTAGGGATCCGCGTAGCTGCGGGCGAGCGCGCGCGCCGTCGGGAACACGGGCCGGCGGCCATGCAGTCCCGGGTCGCGCGAACGCGCCACCGAACCCCAGCCCGTCGCCGTCCGGTAGGCGAAGATCACGTGGTCGAGGCGATCGACTGACTCGAAGCTGAGCACCAGCGGCGGCCACCCGTGCTGTTCGAGCACCACTGCGGCCGTGAGCGCCGCCTCGAGGCAGTGCGCGCGCCCGTCGCGCAGGACCCCGCGGAAGGTGCGCAGCGTCTCGCCGGCGTGCTCCCCGTTGTACGGCAGGTCGTTCAGCCAGCGCTGGATCGCGAGCGGCGTGCGGTGGGTCTCGATGAAGCGGCGTTCGCGTGGCGTGAACGCGTCGCGCGACGGCGCCGCGGACGGCACGCGGAGCTGCGACGCGGGCGTCACGGGACGGACGGGGAGGGCGGGCGTCACGGCTGGCGAGGGCTAGCGAGTGGTGCCCGGCCGCGTGCTGCGCAGGTCGTCCAGGATCTCCGCGGCCGTCCACAGGTTGCCGGAGTAGACCGACACCATGCGTCCGTCGGGGCCGATCACGGCCGTGCGCAGGGTGTGCGTGATGCCGCCATCGGTCTCCCGGATCACGTTGACGCCAAACTCCGCGGCGAAGCGATCGACGATGTCGACCGGCGCCGTGGCGAACCGCCACACCGCCGGATCCGCGCCGAGCCGCCCGGCATGCGCCTTCAGCACCTCGGGCGTGTCGAAGTCCGGATCGAAGCTCACCGACAGGAGCCGGACGCGCCCCGCCAGCGCGCGGTCGGCGGCGGCGCCCTGCTGGATTTCGGCGAACCGTTTGTCCATCAACGGACAGAACTCCGGCAGGGGGCAGCGGGTGAAGATGAAGGTGACGGCGACGGCCTGCCCGCGCCAGTCGGGCAGCCGGACCTCGTCCCCCTCCTGGTCGCTGAGCGCCGTGTCCGGCACCTCATCCCCCGGCTGGAGGATGTGCACGCCGGTCCCCGCGGGGAACCCCGTGGCGTCCTCGGGCAGAGGCGCCGAGCCCGTGCGCGTGATCGCGGAGAGGTACGACGCCTCGTCGCCCACGACGAGGGTGGCCGTAACCAGATCGCCTGGCGCCACCCCGCCGAGCAGCGCCTGGTCCCGCACCCGAAACGGCATCGTCATCCCGGGCATGAAGTCCTTGATATCGCCGTGCCGGATGAGGATTTCGTTCGACTCCGCGCGGACGGCGAGGACCTGGCCGGCCAGCTCGTACTCCCGTGGGGGCGCCGCGGCGGGCGCGCAGGCCGCGAGGGTCAAGACCGGGAGCAGCAGGCAGGCGATCAGACAGCGCATGTCTCGAATCTACCACGACCGAACGCCCGTTCTGGGGCGGACCCGATTTCCGGAATGGCGTCCGGGCCATTTGCTATACTTCGCCATCTTCGGTGGCAGTGAAAGCCCGCAGCGACCGCGCGCCGGACACGAGTCTTCCGCGAACCGTCAGTGAGCTTTCTCGGGTGCCGCCCCCCGCGCGCGGGGGCCGGCGTCAGGTCCGTGCGCGCATGTCAGGAGTCGGAACGGTATGGGTCGGAGGCTTTACGTCGGCAATCTCCCCTACAAGGCGACGGACGAGGAACTCACGGAGCTCTTCAGCCGGGCGGGCACGGTGGACAATGTTCGCGTGATGCGGGACACGGCGACGGGCCGCGCGCGCGGCTTCGCATTCGTCGAAATGGCGTCCGACGATGATGCCCAGAAGGCCATCGACGAGTTCAACGAGTACCCGATGGAGGGCCGCGCGCTGGTCGTCAACGAGGCCCGGCCCAAGCCGCAGGGCGACTTCGGCGGCCGCGGCGGCGGCGGCGGATATGGCGGCGGTGGTGGCGGCGGCGGCCGTCGCGAGCCGCGCTGGTAGATCCCGGTCAGTTCAAAGTTCAAGGTGCACGGTTCACGGTGCGTCACAGGCACCGGGGAACCCAGCTTTGAACTTTGAACGTCGACCTCAGTCCTCTGACCTGCCGTGCCCGTCCTCGTTGGTACTTCCGGCTACAGCTATCCCGAGTGGAAGGGGTCCTTCTACCCCGAGGGGCTGGCGGCTGCGAAGATGCTGCCGTACTACGCCGGCCGCTTCTCCACGGTCGAGATCAACGCCACGTTCTACCGCATGCCGACGCCCGCCACCATCGCGGGCTGGCAGGCGCAGGTGCCGCCGGGCTTCCGGTTCACGCTGAAGGCGCCGCGCCGCATCACGCACGACCGGCGGCTCAAGGACGTCGGCGACAGCGTGGCCGCGTTTTGCGCCGCGGCCGGGGAACTCGGCCCGCAGCTCGCCGCGCTGCTCTTCCAGCTGCCCCCCAACCTGAAGAAGGACCTCGACGTCTTCGACCGGTTCCTGGCCACGCTCCCGCCGGCGGTGTGCGCCGCGTTCGAGTTCCGCCACGACTCGTGGCTCGACGAGGACGTCTACGCGCGGCTCCGTGCCCGCAACCTCGCGTTGTGTATCGCCGACAGCGACACGCGATCCACGCCGGTCGTGCGGACCGCCGACTACGCGTACCTGCGGCTGCGCGATGAAGGGTATGGCGAGGCCGATATCGATCGCTGGGCCGGCACGGTGCGCGCCCTGGCGGCCGAGTGCCGCGAGGTGTTCGTCTACTTCAAGCACGAAGACGAGGGGAAGGGCCCGGCCTTCGCGCGCCTGCTGATGGACCGCCTGGCCTGACCTCTGGCCTGCGCGCCGACCTGCAAATCCCGTCGATCTTGCGCGGGATCAATCTGCAATCTGCAATCTGCATTCTGCAATCCACTCCACCACCGTTCTCTCCGCCCAGTAGCCATCGTCGCCCTCCGGGGCGCCGACGAAGCCGCAGTGCCCGCCGTGCTCCGTGATCACGGTCGTCACGTGCGGGTGGGCGGCGACGACGGGATCGCGAAAGGGGGCCGGCGGCACGAACGGGTCGTCGGCCGCGGTGAGGATGAGGGCGGGCACCTGGATGTGCTCGAGGACGCGGCGTGCGCTGGCGCGATGGTAGTAGTCGGCGGCGCTCGTGAAGCCGTGGTGCGGCGCCGTGTACCGCTCGTCGAACTCGCGGACCGTGCGGAGCGTCGCCAGGGGGCCGAGGTCCCAGTCGCCGGGGAAGGCGCGCGCCTTGCGCCGCAGCCGTCCCTTCAGGTGGTGCACGAAGTGCCACTGATAGAGCGCGTTCTCACGGCGCTCGAGGGCCTCGACGCAGACGCCGAGCTCCATCACCGGTGAGACCGCGGCCACGGCGAGCAGCCGGCCGCCGTGCGCGCCGCCGAGTTCGCCGGCGATCTTCAGGGCCAGGTTGCCGCCAAGCGAGTAGCCGGCGATGGCGACGCGCGCGAGTCCGTCCCGCGTGGCCAGCTCCTCCATCACGGCGCGCGGGTCGGCGGTCAGCCCGGAATGGTAGAGCCCGCGCGACAGGTGCTCGGTGCCGCCGCAATTCCGCTGGTTGAGCCTGACGATGTTGAAGCCGCGGCGCCACGCCTTCTCGGCGAGCCCGCGCATGTAGTGGCCGTCGCTCGAGCCCTCGAGTCCGTGGAGCAGCAGCAGCGTCACCGCGCGATCGCGCGCGGGCTGCCAGTGGCAGTGCGCCAGGACGCGCGTGTCCGGCGCGACGTCGAAGAGCCGCGCCTCGGGTGCCGGGAGTTCCGGAAAGCGGCGCGGGCGCGCCCACGCGTACAACGTCATCCGGTGGCCGCCCGCCCAGCGGGGCAGCGGCGCGTAAGCAATCGGGGCTGCAGGGGATGCGCGCACGCAGGTGCCGGAACCAGTTCCGTTTCGAGGCAGTTCGGGTACACTCTAGCATCTTTGGCCCGCGGGGCCCTGTCAGGAGGAACTGCCGATGTCACGCGTACGATCCACGCTCGTTCTCATGCTCGTAGCGGGTCTGGCGCTCAGCGCCGCGCCCGCGAGCGCCCAGGGCCGCCAGGCGCGCCCCTCGGCCGCCGACGTCCGTCTCGAGGCGCTCAAGAAGGAAGCCGCCGAGAAGGTGCAGGCGCGGGCGAAGCTCGTGCAGGAGATGGTGGACTCCGTGTTCAGCTTCGGCGAACTCGGCTTCCAGGAATTCGAGACCTCGCGGTACCTCACGGGCGTCCTCGAGCAGAACGGCTTCACCATCGAGCGCGGGATCAGCGGCATCCCGACCGCGTGGGCCGCGCGCTGGGGGTCGGGCAAGCCGGTCATCGCGCTCGGCTCCGACATCGACGGCATCCCGCAGGCCTCGCAGAAGCCGGGCGTCGCCTACTTCGACCCGATCATCGAGGGCGCGCCGGGACACGGCGAGGGCCACAACGCCGGCGTGCCGCTCAACATCGCCGCCGCGCTCGTCATCAAGGAGATCATGGAGCGCGAGAAGATGCCGGGGACCCTGCTGCTGTGGCCGGGCGTCGCCGAGGAACTCGTGGCGTCCAAGGCCTGGTTCGTCCGCGACGGCCTCTTCAAGGATGTGGACATCTCGATCTTCACGCACGTGGGCAACAACCTCGGCGTGTCCTGGGGCTCGGGCGGCGGCAACGGCCTCGTCTCGGTGGAGTACACGTTCGAAGGCGAGACCGCGCACAGCGCCGGCTCGCCGTGGCGCGGCCGCAGCGCGCTCGACGCCGTCGAGCTGATGAACGCCGGCTGGAACTTCCGCCGCGAGCACCTGCGCATCCAGCAGCGCTCCCACTACGTGATCACCAACGGCGGCGACCAGCCGAACGTCGTGCCCCGCAATGCAAGCGTCTGGTACTACTTCCGCGAGACCGACTTCGCGGGCATCAAGAACATGTGGGACATCGGCAACCAGATCGCCGAAGGCGCGGCGTTGATGACGGGGACCAAGTGGACGTCCCGCATCCTCGGTACCGCGGCGCCGCAGCACATGAACCGCACGGTTGCCGAGACGATGTACGAGAACATCAAGGCGGTGGGCCTGCCGCAGTGGGACGAGGCGGACCAGACGCTGGCGCGCGCGGTCCAGCGCGAGCTCGGCAACGCCACGCAGCCGGGGCTGGCGACGGAGCTCGAGGCCATCGGCACGCACGTCCGCGAAGAGGACAAGCGCGGCGGCGGCAGCGACGACATCGGCGATGTGTCCTGGAACGTCCCGACCGTCACACTGCGCTTCCCGTCGAACATCCCCGGCCTGCCCGGGCACAACTGGTCGAGCGCCATCGCGATGGCGACCCCCATCGCGCACAAGGGCGTCGTGGCCGGCGCGAAGGTGCAGGCGATGACGATCCTCGATTTCCTGACGAAGCCGCAGCTCGTCGAGCAGGCCTGGACCTACTTCCGCGACGTGCAGACCAAGGACCAGCAGTACGTCCCGTTCATCGACAAGGACACGCCGGCGCCGATCTGGCTGAACGAGGCCATCCTCGCGAAGTACCGCGATGAGATGAAGAAGTACTACTACGACCCGTCGCGCTACGCGAGCTACCTCGAGCAGCTCGGCATCCAGTACCCGACGGTGCGGACGACCCCGTCGCAGCAGTAGGCGACGCGAAGGACGTACAAACACGAAGGACACGAAGGCCACGAAGGCCACGAAGAACGTACGGGAGGTTCACTCAAGAGATCCTGTTCGCCACCGGATCCCTTGAGAGAAGCTTCTTCGTGCGTCTTCGTGGCCTTCACGAGTTCACAGCACGTACACAACACGAAGGACACGAGGGAACGAAGGACGCATGAAATAGGTCATTCAATGGATCCTGTTCGCCACCGGATCCCTTGAGAGAAGCTTCTGTGTGCGTCTTCGTGTCCTTCGTGTCCTTCGTGTTTGCACGTACGTGACGTCAGACGCCGGTCTTGAGGTAACGCCCCAGCGCGGCGAGGAGGCGGTCGATCTCGGCCGGGGAGTTGTAGAAGTGGGGGGACACGCGCAGGCCGGGACGGTCCTGGCCGCCGCGCGTCGTGATGGCGATGCGGTCGCGCTCGTAGAGCGCGGTCGCGAGCCGCCCCGCGTCGAGCGTACCCGGCACGAAGGACACGACCGCCGCATGGAGCGCCGGCGTCGGCGTGGTCCACACCCGCACGCCCGGCAGCCCGGCCAGCCCCGACAGCAACTGTGCCGCGAGCGCCCGGGCGCGCTGCTCGATCGCCGCCCGCCCGATCGTCGTCTGGAACGCCAGTGCCTCGCGGAAGGCGATCATCGTCGCCTCGTCGCGCTGGCCGAATCCCTCGAACGACCGCGAGAAGCCGGTCGCGCCCGGATAGGCGCTGTAGATCGTCGGCCACAGGCGCGCCTGCACATCGGCGCGCACGTACAGCACCCCGCACTCCCGCGCGCCGCACGGCCACTTGTGCGCGCTCCCCGTGTAGAAGTCGGGCTGCATCGCCGCCAGGTCCACGTCGAGCAGGCCGAACGTCTGCGCGCCGTCCACCAGCGTGAGCACGCCGCGGCTGCGCGCCACCCGGCAGAGCTCCGCCGCCGGGAACAGGTCGCCGACGGTGCTCGACAGGTGCGTGAACGCCAGCACCTTCGTGCGCGGGGTCATGGCGCGCGTGAAGGCGTCGACGTAGTACGCCATCCCCGGGTGCGGGTTGCGCTGCTCGACGACGACGACGGTGTAGCCGTAGCGCGTGGCCTTGGCGTGCCAGGCCTGGAGGTTGCTCGGGTGGTTGTCGGCGTGCACGATCACCTCGTCGCCCGGGCCGAGGTCCAGCCCGTTCGAGACGAGGTTGTTCGACTCGCTGGTGTTGCGCGTGATGATGATCTCGTCCGGCGTCGCCCGCAGGTACTCGGCGAGCGCGCGGCGGGTCTGCTCCTTCTCCGGATACAGCCGCGCGCGGTTCATCGGCGACGGGTCCTCGTCGACCGAGCGCGTCTCCCGCGTGAGCACTTCGAGCACGGGACGCGAGGCGGGGCAGAGGTTCGCGGCGTTCATCACCGTCAGGTCCGGCGGCATCACGAACTGCGCGCGGACCGCGGCCCAGTCGGCCTCGCTCGCCGGCACGCCCTGGGGCAGCGCCGGAGCCCGGCCGGCCTCGCGCGCCCACGCCGGAGACGAAAAGAGCGCGGCTGACCCGCCGACGGCGAACAGGCGGGCGAAATCGCGGCGGCTGACGGTGGACCGGGCGCGGGTCGATGCGGGCATGGGGCCTCCACCGGGGAGGATACCCGAAAAGCCTAGCGGGTGCCCTCGTCGGCGCTTGGGCCGTACAGCGACGGGACCGGCACGTCGAGCAGGCGCAGGTAGACCGTCAGCTGCCCACGGTGGTGCACGGTGTGGTTCAGGACGAACGTCCGCAGCACCGCCAGCCGCGGCATCGTGAACAGCACCTCGTCATCGACGAGAAACGACCAGGGGACCATCAGCTCCGCGTCGCTGGCGCTGGCCAGATGCGTGCGGCCACGGCTGACGTGGCCATCGAAGGCGGCGACGAGCGCCTCCCGCGTCGCGAGCGGGTCGATGCGCTCACTCGACCGCAGGCCGAGCTCCGTGCGCGTCATCGTCTCCGTCGCCCAACTCGGCATGGTGGCGAGGTGCGTGGCCAGGGCGCCGAGCGTCATGGACCGCGGATGCGGCCGGAAGTCCGCGCGGTCCATGGGGACGCGCGCAAGGGCCCGCCGCGTCAGGCCCATCTCGCGGTCGTACTCGGGCAGGAGCCATTCGATGATGCGCATGGGGGTATTCTAGGGGCAGGGTGCCCAGGGTGCTCAGGGTGCCCACGGTGCCCAAGGTGCCCACGGTGCCCAAGGTGCCCACGGTGCCCAAGGTGCTCAGGGTGCCCAAGGTGCTCGAGGTGCTCAGGGTGCCCAGGGTGCCCAAGGTGCCCAAGGTGCCCAGGGTGCCCAGGGTGCCCAGGGTGCCCACGGTGCCCAAGGTGCTCAGGGTGCCCACGGTGCCCACGGTGCTCAGGGTGCCCACGGTGCCCACGGTGCCCAGGGTGCCCAAGGTGCCCAAGGTGCCGGCGTGCCGGGGTGCCGGAGTGCCCGAGAGAGATGTCGTCCCCACCAACCGCTGACCCGTGGATCCTGCGCGACGGCACGGCCGCGCGGATTCGGCCGATCCGGCCGGACGATGAGCCATTGCTCGTCGAGTTTCACCGGTACCTGTCCGATCGGACGGTGTTCCTCAGATACTTCCACCTGACGAAGCTGGACCAGCGCGTCAAGCACGAGCGGCTCGCGCGCCTCTGTACGGTCGATCCCGCGACCGAGGCGGCCCTCGTCGTCGAACGCGATGACGCGGCGGGAGCGCCCGCGATCATCGCGGTGGGCCGGCTGACGCGGCCGAATGCGGCGGGCGATGCCGAGGTCGCGCTCCTCGTGTCGGACGCCTACCAGGGACAGGGGCTCGGCAAGGAATTGATGCGGCGCCTGGAGGTGCATGCGCGCCGCATCGGCGTCCGGCGGATTGTGGGGGAGATCCTCTCGGAGAACGACTCGATGCTGGCGGTCGCGCGGCGCACCGGGTTCACGGTGCGCGCGGTGAAGGGCGACCCGCAGGTGCTCCGGGCCGAGTTGCCGCTCGACCCGGCCTGATCGCCCTACCGCGGCGTGCGGACGCGCGGCGTGGGTACGACGACGGCGTCGAGGGCGGCCTCGAGCACGGCGTCGAGGTTGATGCCGGCCAGGGCCGCGTCGATCGTGGCGCCGACGTTGACGCCGGTCAGCGCGGCGCCGATGGTCGCCGAGATGCCCGCGCCCGCGAGGGCGGCCTCGATCGTGGCGTCGATGTTGGCACCCGCGACCGCGGCCGCGATCGTGGCGTCGATGTCGGCACCCGCAATCGCGGCCTCAACGGAGGCGCCGATCTCCTCGGCGGACCACCCGTGCGGATCGACGTGGTTCCACGTGAGATCCCACGCGCGATCCCACGCCCCGTCCCAGTCGGCCTCGGTCCAATCGCCGTGATCCCAGTCGTCGCCGGGCGGCCGTGGTGGCGCGGGCGGTGTCGGGAGTGCGGGCGGCGTGAGGCCGCGTCCGCGCTGACGGCGGTCGTCCGTCGGGAGGGCGTTGCGTGCAATGAAGATGTTGCCGCCGAACGACTGCAGTTCGATCCGCGCGCTTCCGCTGCCGAGGGTGAAGTTGAAGCGCATGCTGCCGCGATTGCCGGCCTGCCCCTCGGGGAGCGTGACGGGGAAGTCGGCGCCGAAGCGCCCACGGAACGTCCTGACGAACACGGTGGTGTTGGCGGCCCCGCCCAGGCCCACGCGGATGTCGCCGTTGTGGGTCGTGATGCGATACGCGCCCTTGTCCTGCACCCCGCCCTCGAACGCGACGTGGCCGTTGACGGTCGAGACGTCGACGATCGAGGACTTGATGCCGCGGAGGAAGACGTTGCCGTTGGTGCTCTCGGCGCTGACGTCGCCCGACAGGTCCGCCAGGTGGATGTCCTCGTTGACCGAGCTCGCGGTGACGCGGCCGCTGGCGCCCTCGACCGAGACCGTGCCCTGCACCGAGCGGACCGAGATGGTGCCCGACCCGCCACGGACGCGCGCCGACCCGCGGACGGTCTCGATGGTGACCTCGGCGCCCGTGCCCTCCACCGTGGCCTCGAGGTAGGTGCCCGAGAGGTTCACCGGCATCCAGCGCGGTACGGTGAGGCGGTAGTCGATGAGCCCCTGTGGCCCGCGCTCCGTCCGGGCACGGACGCGCACGGTCATCTCGGCGACCTGTACCTCGATGCGTTCGCGCGGGCCATGGACGGCCTCGACACGGACGGCATCGCGGTCCCACGTGCGCACGTGGACCTCGCCGGCGTTGTTCGACATGACGAGCCGCGTGCCGCGTGCGACGTCCACCGTCTCATCCGAGCTCGGCGAATCGTCGGGCCCGCCGGGCCGCGCCTGCACGGGCGGCTGGCCGTCGCCCACGCTTTCCTGTGCCAGCGCCGGCGGTGCGAAGAGCAGCACGCAGCCGAGGGACAGCCAACAAGCAATGCGCGTCATCCGTCAGTCTCCTTGGCTCACGGTCGTGAGCAGGGTGGCCCGCCGCAGCAGATCGAGCTTGCGGCGGCGTGAGTCAACGAGATACGAGTGCAGGTACGGATTGGCCGGGTCGTCGTCAAGCGCCTGTCGCGCCTGGCGGATGGCCTCGTCGATGGTCTGGAGGTTGCGTTCGATCACCCGCACCGTCTGCGGGTCGAGTTCGTCGCGCTGCTCGAGGAGCACGAGCTCGAGGTCCGTGACGGCCGCGTCGTAGTCTTCGTCCGCGAAGCTCGCCAGCTGCACATCATCCGACACCGTCGAGGGCTCGCTGACCGCGATCACGGCGTCTTCCTGCCCGCCGCCGCCTGGCCGCTGCGCCGCCAGCCACCCAAGCCCTGCCGAGACGGCCATCAGCAGCGTGGCCGCCAGCGCCAGTTCGCCGAGCGAGAGCGACCAGCGCCGCGCGGCCATCGGCGTGGCGGCGGGCGCCACCGGCGTGAGCCTCGCCAGCACCGCCGGCCAGAGATCCACGCCGGGTCCCCGATCCGGCAGGCGCTGGGCGTGCGCCGTGAGCGCGACGATCGCGGTGACGGTGTCGCGACAGCCGGCGCAGCCGGCCAGGTGCGCCTCGCAGGCCGCCCGATCGGCGGGCGTGAGCTCGTTGTCGATGTACTCCGAGAGCCGATCGGTCCACGGATCCATTACGCGTCCCCTCGTCCCAGCAAGGCGCGCAGCGTCATGCGCGCGCGATGCAATTGCGATTTCGACGTACCGGTCGAGACCCCCAGGAGCCCGCCGATTTCGTGGTGCCGGTAGCCCTCGACATCGTGCAGGACGAACACGGCCCGGGCGCCGGGCGGCAGCCGCTCGATGGCGGCGTGCAGATCCATCTGCAGATCCACCCGCGCGTCCGGGCGGCTCGACGGGAGCCGCTCGAGCACCGCCTCCCCGTCGGGCAGGAACCGGTCGCGCCGCGTCCCGAGCGTCCGGAAGCGCTCGACGATGACGTTGACTGCGAGCCGGTGCAGCCATGTGGCGAGCGACGCATCCCCCCGGAACGTGCCGAGCTTCTGCCAGGCCCTGACGAAGATGTCCTGGACCAGCTCATCGGCAGCCTCCGGCCCGGCCATGCGCCGGGCAAGGCTGTAGATGCGCGGCAGGTGCGTGCGATACAGCCGCTCGAAGGCGGCCGTATCGCCCCCGGCCGCCAGGGCGACGTCGCCGTCGGCACCGGCCGGCGGCGGACGGTCGATTGGGGTCACGATTGGGGCCAGGGCGTCGCTCTCTCCGTCAGGAGGTTGGATGGCGGCGCCCCGCAAAGGGTTGGAACTACTGTCGCTTGAAATCCACGGCGGGGACCTGCCGGGCGGACTCGGGGGCCTCGAAGAGCGGGTATTCGTCGAAGCTGAACAGCCCTGCCGTGATGTTGCCGGGGAACTGGCGGCGGGCGGTGTTGTACACCTGGACGCGCTCGTTGTAGCGCATCCGCTCCACCGCGATGCGGTTCTCCGTGCCGGAGAGTTCGTCCATCAGGCGGGCGAACGTCTCGCTGGACCGGAGCTCCGGGTAGTTCTCGACCACGACCAGGAGCCGCGCCAGCGCGCTCGACTGCATATTGGCGGCCTCCATCGTCTGCTGCGGTGATTGCGCGCCGGCCAGCCGCGCGCGTGACTCGGCGATCGCCCCGAAGACGTCGCGTTCCTGCTCGGCGAAGCCCTTGGCCGTCTCGACGAGGTTGGGGATGAGGTCGTTGCGCCGCTGCAGCTGGTTCTCGACCTGCGCCCACTGCGCCTTGACGGCCTCTTCCTGGCTGACGAAGGTGTTGTAGGAACATCCCGAGCTGGACACGCCCACGGCCACCAGCGCCACGATCATCGCAATTCGCTTCACCATCTCACTAGTCCTTCCAAAGCCCGCACCCAATCATCTCTCCGGACTCGATCCGGAAATCATCTCTCCGGTCCAATCTGCAATCTGCAATCTTCAATCTGCAATGAATCACCAGCTGGCTCCGCCGCCGCCGCCGCCGCTGCGGCCGCCGCCGAAGCCCCCGAAGCCGCCGCCGAATCCGCCGCCCCCGCCGAA
>JAUXWO010000049.1 GCA_030680175.1 Vicinamibacterales bacterium | reverse complement strand
CGCGGCGCCACGGCCGCCTGCGTCTGCGCGACGGGCGGGTTCGCCGTGGACGCGAGCATCCACCCCGCCAGCAGCGAGGCGGCGCCGACCAGGCCAAGGGTCTGTCTGGACATCGCGGATCGTCACTGCATCGTAGCATCGGGCGCGGCCGCTGTCGCCCGGCGCCGGCCACGCCGCCCTGCGCAGCCGTGGTCAGCCGCGGGCAACGGTGGCCGTGACGTGTGGTATTATTCTCCGTGCGCCCTGTTCCGGTCAGGTATCGATCCGCCGAGCTGACTGCCGCATCCATCGTCGCGCTGATTCCGGCGCGCTTCCACTCGAGCCGCCTCCCGGGAAAACCGCTCGCCGACATCGGCGGCCAGCCGATGATCGCGCATGTCGTCCAGCGCGCCGCGGCCGCCGCGTCGATCGACGCCGTGATCGTCGCGACCGACGACCCGCGCGTCGTCGAGGCGGTCGTCGCGTGCGGGGGGGAAGCGCGGCTCACCGACCCGGCGCACCGTTCCGGCACCGATCGTCTGGCCGAGGTCGCCGCCACGTTGCCGTGCGGCATCGTGGTCAACGTGCAGGGCGATGAACCGCTCCTGTCGCCCGCCGCGATCGACGAGGCCGTGGCCCCGCTCCTCGCGGATCCCACGATCGAGATGAGCACGCTCTGCCGTCCACTCGAGGACGCCGAGGCCGGCAATCCGCACATCGTGAAGGTCGTCCGCGACGCGCAGGGGTTCGCCCTGTATTTCTCGCGGAGCCCGATTCCGTTCCTGCGCGACGCCGACGCCGAGGCCGCCACGCCGCGCTGGGCGCATGTGGGCCTCTACGTCTACCGCCGCGACACGCTGCTGCGCCTGGCGCGGCTCGCGCCCACGCCGCTCGAGCGCGCCGAGTCGCTCGAACAGCTGCGGGCGCTCGAACATGGCATCCGCATCGCCGTGGTGGAGACCACGCATGCGGCGGCCGGCGTGGATACCCCCGACGACCTGGAGCGGGTCCGCCAGCAGTGGCTGGCGGCCGGCTCCTCCGTGTGAGACCTGACGTGACCGAACCCACCATGCACACTGACGCCCGACCGACCAAGTACATCTTCGTGACCGGCGGCGTCGTCTCGTCGCTCGGCAAGGGCCTGGCGGCCGCGTCCATCGGGGCCATTCTCGAAGGGCACGGCTACCGCGTGACCCTCCAGAAATTCGACCCCTACATCAACGTGGACCCGGGCACGATGAGCCCGTATCAGCACGGTGAGGTCTACGTCACCGACGACGGGGCCGAGACGGACCTCGACCTCGGGCACTACGAGCGCTTCACGAGCACGAAGACGACGCGCAACAGCAACTGGACGACCGGCAAGATCTACATGTCGGTGATCCAGAAGGAGCGGCGCGGCGACTACCTCGGCGGCACGGTGCAGGTCATCCCGCACATCACCAACGAGATCAAGGACTGCATCCGGGCGGTCGGCGAGGGCGTGGACGTCGTGCTCGTGGAGATCGGCGGCACCGTCGGCGACATCGAGAGCCTGCCCTTCCTCGAGGCGATCCGCCAGTTCCGCCAGGACGTGGGCCGCGAGAACGCGATCTTCATCCACCTGACGCTCGTCCCCTACATCGCGTCGGCCGGCGAGCTCAAGACCAAGCCGACGCAGCACAGCGTCCGCGACCTGCGCTCGATCGGCATCCAGCCCGACATCCTGCTCTGCCGCACCGACCGCCCGATCCCGCGCGACCTCAAGCAGAAGATCGCCCTCTTCTGCGACGTCGACGAGGAAGCCGTCATCACGGCGAGCGACGTCTCGACGATCTACGAGGTCCCGCTCGTCCTGCGTGCCGAGGGGCTCGACCGTGTCCTCCTCAAGCTGCTTCACCTGCCGCAGACCGACTCCGCCATGGAGGCCTGGGAGTCGCTCGTCGAGCGCATCAAGCAGCCGGACGACGAGATCACGATTCACGTCGTCGGGAAGTACACGGGCTACGAGGACTCGTACAAGAGCCTGAACGAGGCCCTGTTCCATGGCGGGTTCGCGCATCGCCTGCGCGTGAACATCCAGTGGGTCGAGGCCGAGGCGCTCGAGGAAGACGGCGGCGTGCGCCTGCTCGAGGGCGCCCACGCGGTGCTCGTGCCCGGCGGCTTCGGCTCGCGTGGTACGCGCGGCATGATGAAGGCGGCCGAGTATGCGCGCACGCGACGCATCCCCTACTTCGGCATCTGCTACGGCTTCCAGTGGGCCACGGTCGAGTTCGCGCGGCACGTCGCCGGCCTCGACGGCGCCGATTCGACCGAGGTCGACGAGGCGTCGCCGCACAAGGTGATCTACAAGCTGCGCGACCTCCTCGGCGTCGACGACCTGGGCGGCACCATGCGGCTCGGCAGCTACGCGTGCAATCTCGCCGCCGGGTCGAAGGCGCGCGAGATCTACGGCACCGACCACATCCAGGAGCGCCACCGGCACCGCTTCGAGTTCAACTGCCTGTACGAGGCGGCGCTGCGGGAGAAGGGCATGATCATCTCCGGCCGGTCGCCCGACGGCAAGTTCGTCGAGATCGCGGAACTCCCCGACCACCCGTGGTACGTCGCGGTGCAGTTCCACCCCGAGTTCCAGTCGCGGCCGCTCGCGCCGCACCCGCTCTTTGCCAGCTTCGTCGCCGCCGCCCAGCGGCAGCGCCTGACGGCCGAACGGCAGCCGGCCGGCCAGCAGTCCCTGGCGTGATCATGCACGAGGTGACCACGGTGGCCGCCGGTCCGGTGGCGTTCGGCACGGGCCACCCGCTCGGCTTCATCCTGGGGCCGTGCGTGATCGAAAGCGAGGCGCACGCCCTCGCCGTGGCGACGACCGTACGCGACATCGCCGCCCGCGTCGGCGTGGGCGTCGTCTTCAAGGCCTCGTTCGACAAGGCGAACCGCACGTCGCTCTCGTCGTACCGCGGTCCGGGACTCGTGGAAGGCGTGCGGATCCTCGCCGCCGTGAAGGCCGCCACGGGCCTCCCGATTCTCACGGACATCCACGAGGCCGCGCAGGCCGCCCCCGTGGCGGAGGTCGCCGACATCCTCCAGATCCCCGCCTTTCTCTCGCGGCAGACCGATCTGCTCGTCGCCGCCGCCCGCACCGGACGCGTCGTGAACGTGAAGAAGGGCCAGTTCCTGGCCCCCCGCGACATGCGCCACGTCGTCGGCAAGCTCGCCGCGTCGGGCACCGCGGCGATCCTCGTCACGGAGCGTGGCACCACGTTCGGCTACAACAACCTCGTGGTCGACATGCGTGCGTTCCCCATGCTGCGCGAGCTGGGCTACCCGGTCATCTTCGATGTGACCCACAGCCTGCAGCTGCCGGGGGCCGGCGACGGCGTGACCGCGGGCCTAGCCGAGTACATCGGCCCCCTCGCCCGCGCCGGCGTGGCGATGGGCGTCGACGGCGTCTTCATGGAGGTGCACGAGGACCCGCCGCGGGCGAAGAGCGACGCCGCCAATGCGCTGCGCCTCGACGCGCTCGAGCCGCTGCTCCGCCAGCTCGTGGCCCTCGACACCCTCGTCAAGGCCCATGGTTGATCTGGCCCTGGCGCGCAAGGTCCTGCAGACCGAGTCCGCCGCGGTCGCCGCGCTGGCCGACCGCCTCGACGAGCGGTTTGCCGGAGCGGTCCGGCTGATCCTCGAGTGCCGCGGGCGCGTGATCGTCACCGGGATGGGCAAGTCGGGCCTCATCTGCCGGAAGATCGCGGCCACGCTGTCGAGCACGGGGACGCCCGCCTTCTTCCTCCACCCCGCCGAGGCCGTCCACGGCGACCTCGGACTCGTGCAGTCGGGGGATGTCGTCGTTGCGATGTCGTACAGCGGCGAGACCGAGGAGCTGCTGCGCCTCGTCGAGTACATCAAACGCCTCGATGCCACGCTCATTGCGATGACCGGGGCGCCCCGGTCCACGCTCGGCCGCGCGGCCACGGTCGTCCTCGACTGCAGCGTGTCGGAAGAGGCGTGTCCGATGAACCTCGTGCCCACGGCGAGCACCACGGCCGCGCTGGCCATGGGCGATGCCCTCGCGATGACGGTGCTCGTCGAGAAGGGCTTCCGCGTGGAGGACTTCGCGGCCCTGCACCCCGGCGGCAAGCTCGGCAAGCGCCTGATGCGCCTCGAACAGCTGATGCACGGCGGGAGCGACACGCCGCTCGTGGCCCTCGACACGGTGATGCGCGAGGTCATCTACGAGATGTCGCGCAAGGGCCTGGGGATGACGTGCGTCGTCGACGGCGAGGGCGCGCTCGCGGGCATCATCACCGACGGCGATCTGCGCCGCACGATGGCGACCACGCCGGAGGTGCTGGCGCTGACGGCGGCCGACGTCATGTCGCGGAATCCCGTCACGGTCGCGCGCGACCTGCTCGCCGTCGAGGCGCTCAACATCCTCGAACAACGCAAGATTACGTCGATCGTCGTCGTGGACGAGCGGCGCCGCGTCGAGGGCGTCGTCCACCTGCACGACCTCTGGCGCACGGAGATGGTGTAGGCCGCGATGCTCGACGAACTCACGACGTACCTGCCGCTCGTCGCGGCGCTCCTTGCCTTGCTGGCCGGCGTGGCCATCGGCAAGGCCTGGGAACGCTACAAGCTGCGCGACGGGCGCTGGATCGACCGGCGGCGCGCGCGCGATTCCCACCACTACGTGCTGGGCCTCAGCTTCCTGGTCGCCAACCAGATCGACCTGGCCATCGAGGAACTGAGCCAGGCCGCCCGGGTGGACGCCGACGCGCTCGAGATTCACCTGATCCTCGGCAACATCCACCGCGAGCGCGGACAGGTCGCCCGTGCGATCCAGGTGCACCAGGCGCTGCTCCAGCGGCCCAAGCTCACCCGGCTCGAACACACGTACGTGCTGCTCTGCCTCGGCCTCGATTTCAAGCGCGGCGGGTTCGTCGATCGCGCCGTCGAGGCGTTCAAGGAAGTGCTGCGCTTCGATGCCGCGAATTACTACGCGCTGCTGAACCTGCAGAAGCTCTACGAAGAGCAGCACCAGTGGGTGGAGGCCCGGCGGGTCCGCGAGCAACTGGTCACCCTGACGGGTCCAGAGTCGCCCGCGCGCAGCCAGGCGATCCTCGCCTTCATCGAGAATGCGATTGGCGTCGATGCCCTCAAGGCCGGCGACACGGCGCTCGCCGCGCGCAGCTTCTCACAGGCGGTCGACCTCGAGCCCTCGACCTCGCCCGCCTACCTGAACCTGGGCGATGTGCGCCTGGCCGGGGGCGACGCCGCGGGGGCGGCGCAGGCCTGGGAGCGCATGATCGAGACGCGGCCGGACCGCGCGTACCTGGTGTTCGAGCGCCTGGAACGGTTCTACACGGACGCCGGCACGCCCGAGCGGTTCGCGGAGCGCTGCCGCCGGCTGATCGCCGCCAACGCCCAGGACTGGCGGGCGCGCCTGGCGCTCGGCCGCCATCTCGCGCGCGCGGGCCGCTCGGCCGAGGCGCTCGACGTGCTGCTCGACGCCCTCGCCCACAACCCCCACGGACTCAGCGTGCACCAGGCCATCTGGCAGGCGCTGCTCGACCTCGGCCTCGACCGCGCCCTCGTCGAACGCTACATCGCGCAGGCCAAGGACGCCGTCTTCTATCTCGATCCGCACGTCTGCCTGAACTGCCACTACCGCAGCACGGAGCTGCTCTGGCAGTGCCCCCACTGCCACGAGTGGAACACCTTCGTCGAGGAACGCCTCGCCCCGAAGAAGGACAGCGTCGAACTCTAGCGCCGTCTCCCTGGGCGCGCTACTCAGCCACGTAGCGCCACGGCTCGCCGGGCGCGGCGCGGCGCCAGATCGTGAAGAAGGGAAACACCCGCTCCTCCTGTCCGGGTACAGGATTGGTCACGATGCGCCCGATCGTCACACCGAGATCGCCGCTCGAAGCGACCAATGACTGTTCGGGCGCCCACGACAGGGTGCTCCCACCGCTTGCGGGCTGGCCGGCCGACACGGACCGTCCGATCGCGTCGGCCCCCACGACGAACGTGGCGTCGCCCGGACCGCCCATGTTCACCGCATCGGCACTCCCGTGCTTCGCGAACGCCGGTCCGAGGCCGATGACCTGCGCCTCGTCGGAGAACGCACGCTCGGCGGCCTCGAGTTCGGCACGCAGCGCGGCGAGGGCCGCGTCGTCGGTCGTGGGCGCCACCATCTGCGGCGGCAGCGCCGGGGGCATCATCTCCGGGGGCACGTCGCCTTCCGGTCGCGGGCCGCGGCGATACACCGCCACGCGCCAGCCCCCGGATCCCTTGACCCAGTACGCCAGGTACTTGGCGGGGGTGACGGTCTCGTCGGATCGCGTCACCGTCATGTAGCCGAACGTGAAGCCGTGCAGGCCATCCGCCGAGAGGCCCGCCCGCACAGGCGTCCACGACGCGCGCGAGTCCAGGTTGGCGGGGTTGGCCTCGAGCGCCGCGCGCGCTGCCGCCTTCCCGATCGCAAACGGCTGCCCCGGCACGGCCATGATCACGGTGTCGTCGAACATCGCGCTGAGGCCGCTGACGACATCCACGTCCGCGCTGACCGCGGCGAACGTGCGGTCGGCGAGCAGCAGGGCCTCGAGCGCCTGCGCCGGGTCAGCGACCGGCGCGGCCGGCTCGCTGGGCGGAGGCTCGGGGCTGCCGCCACACGCGGCCAGACACAGCACAACGGGGAGCCAGGCGGCGCGGAACATGGGCGGGTGACTCATCTGGGTACTCTACTGCCAA
The DNA here is from genome assembly GCA_030680175.1 of Vicinamibacterales bacterium. Lineage (GTDB taxonomy): Bacteria > Acidobacteriota > Vicinamibacteria > Vicinamibacterales > UBA2999 > JAUXWO01. The sequence continues at coordinate 72,558 of JAUXWO010000049.1, read as the reverse complement.
CACAGAGTGGCGCGCCGTGACGGCACGAATGCGGTGACCGGGTGTGGGACTGCCCGCCTACGGGCGGCGGGGGTGCCCCGTTCGCTCGAGGGCGGCTCGATCCCACGCCGCGAGATTCGCCGCCACCTCGTACGTCGTCTGCAGGAACTCCAGCAGCGTGTCATCCGGGGAGGGCGCCAGCCGCACGGCGTCGTACGGCAGCAGGAACTCCCGCAGGTCCTGTGAGTAGTACGCCGCGGCCGGGGCGACGGGCGCCTCGCGGAAGCCCGGGGGTTCCGGATACGCGTAGGCGTAGAACACGGCATCGGCGACCGGCCCGCCGCCGTGCCAGAAGCCGCAGCTGCTGACCTCGTGCGAGTAGGCCTCCCGCGCGATCGCGTCAGGCAGGTTCGGAATGCCGCCCGGATGCTCCGGCGCCAGCCGGCCGGAGAACCGCGTGACGGCGAGATCCGGCGCGCCCCAGAAGTAGTGGACCGGGCTGACCTTGCCGGTGAAGCGCGCGCGGAACACCTTGAACACGCGATCGGCCTGCACCAGCACGCGCCAGTACCGCGCCGCGTACTCCGGGTCGTAGGCGCGCGGCGCATGGTCCTCGTCGAACCTGACGGGGGCGAGCACCTCGTTGGGCCACATGTGAATCAACACGCGAACCTCGACCGCCTCGAGCGCCGCCATCAGCCGCCGATAGAAACCGGCCACCGACTGCGGCTCCAGGGGGAACGCGGCGTGGCGGCCATCGTTCGTGTCGACGCGCAGGGTCTGGGCGAGAAAATCAAAGACGATCTCGAAGGTGCGTCCGCCGTAGGGAATCGGCGACGTCGTCAGGCCGCGGCTCGTGACGTGGAGCGTCGAATGCCAGGCGTGGTTCACCCAGTCGCACTGCCGCACCCGCACCTTCCCGACGATCTGTGTCCACAGGTGCAGCGTCGTGCTGGTGTCTTTCCACGCCTCGAGCGGCAGGCTCGGCCACGTCTCATCGCTCATCGCACCATCCTGGTCACCCGTCTCACCGCCATCCGACTCTCGACGCCAACTTCCTCCGGCCGGCGCAGTCATCGAATCACCGCCCGCCCCCCCCGCCGCCGCCACCGCCGCCACCTGAGGAGCCGCCCCCACCGGAACCGGAGCTGCTTCCCGGCGGACTCGACGCCGAGGAAATCTGCGACGTGAGGCTCGAGCCCAGCGCCTTGCTGAAATCGCCGAGGTTCGACATGCCGCGGGAACCGCTGTACCAGGCCATGCTCGTCGCGGCGGCTGCCGCGGCGGCGGCGCCGACCGCCGCGGTGAACTTGTCCGTCCACGCCTCCTCGACCTCGAGCGCCACGGCGTACGGGAGCAGGGCCTCGTACCGCGCGGCATCGAGCACGGGCGGTGCGCCAGGCCCCGGCAGGATGGACAGTTCCTCGCGTTCCGCCACCGACAGATACAGCTTCAGCCCCTCGATCTCGTCGAGCAGCGCGCGCCCCTCCGCGGTCGGTGCCCGCACGAGCCGCGCGAAGACCACGACGATCACCGCCATCAGGCCGTGGACCGCCACGATCACCGGAATCCCGGCGCCGCCGGAGACGACGACCGAGGCGATCAGGCTCGCCGCCATCAGGAGGGCCGCGACGACGGTACTCCCCCCATTGAGCTTGAAGTACCGCGGGTTCAGGGCCGTCTTCAACGCGTCGCCGTGCGCGTTCCGCGCCTTCTGCACCGTCGAGGCGTTGGTGTTCTTCAGTTCCAGGCTCTTCCGCCCGGCGGGAAACAGGTGCAGCAACAGCGGACGCGCGGTCTCGGTCACCGTGGCCGCGTCCGCCTCCCCGCTGCGCTCGAGCCGCCATTGCTCGCTGAAGCGGCGCTTCTCCCGGTGGATCCGCAGCTGCCCAGCGACCGCGAGGGACAGCACGTCCGCGGAGAAGCACCGCATGTCGTAGCCCATGCGCCGCACGTAGCGCAGGCTCGCCGGTGTGTGTCCGTCGGGCGGCAGGTAGCGGGCAATCGTCGGCCCCGGATCGGGATCGCGCCCGACCCGCCGCCACTCACGCACGACGAACAGCAGCAACGCGAGGAGGCCGCCGAGCGCCACGAGCACGCCGCCGTTGTCCTGGAGGAACCAGCGCAGCCGCTCGGCGCCGGTGGGCGCCGTCACGATGCCCTTGGGGAAGGTCAGGACGATCGTGAAGCCCTCACGCGTGTCGAGGGGCGCGCTCAGGCGGTACCGCGCCACGCCAGGCTCGGGCACCTCGGCCTCGTAGGCGCCGCCCTGCGCCCCCTGGGGCCCCGTGTAGCCCTCCGCGCCGAGCGCCGCGACGGGCACCGGCGATGGCAGGCGCACCTCGACGCTCCCGGCTTCGATGCGGAAGTCCCACCCCGTGCCGATGGCATTCCAGTAGAGCTCGTCGTGCGACTCGAAGAAGCCGAGCTGGCGCGTGGTGCGATAGCGCAGGGTGAAGCGATACTCGGCCGGCACGCGCAGCAGGTCGTCGTTGCCGGTGTTGATGCGGATGCCGTTCGACACGCGCTCCGTGAACCAGGGCTCGGCCGCGCCGTTCCGCTCCACGCCCAGCACCTCGACGTCCACGACGACGTGGTTGCCATGGCGATCCCGATAGCGCGTGGGGAAATCGCGGTAGATGCCCCGCCGGATGTTCCGCCCCTCCGCCCGGACCGTGATGTGCTCCGTCACGTCGAGGCTGCCATCCACGTTGATGGCGACCTCGCTGTCGTACGCCAGGATCCGCTCCTGTGCGAGGGCCGGCGTCGCAAGCGCCATCAGAACGACGGCGATCCACACGCGCGTCATCGGCCGATCTCCACCGCCACCGCCTCGCGCTCGTCGTCGCCCGCCTGGAAGAACTCCCGCTCGGCGAACCCGCCCGCGCGCGCGACGACGAGATCGGGAATGCGCTGGAGGGCAGTGTGGTAGTCGCGCACCGCGCCGTTGTAGAAGCGGCGCGCGAACTGCAGGTGCTCTTCGACCTCCACAAGGTCGCGCTGCAGCTGCAGGAACTGGTCGCTGGCCTGCAGGTCGGGGTACGCCTCCTTGAGTGCCAGCAGGCGGGAGACGGCCTGCGCCAGCGACGACTCGACCTCGCCGAGGCGTGCCGGGCTGCTGACCGCCAGGGCCTGCGCGCGCAGTTCGGTCACGGCCTCGAGGACGCCGCGTTCATGTCCGGTGTAGCCACGCACCGCCGCCACCAGTTGCGGCACGAGCGCGTGACGGCGTGTGAGCTGGACGTCGATGTCGGCCCAGGCCGTCTGCACCTGGTTGCGCAGATGCACGAGCCGGTTGTAGGTGACGATCGCCCAGACCGCGATCGCCAGCGCCGCCACGAGCCACGCCACAGTCATCCGCCCTCCGTCGGCGATTATGGCCCGTGCAGCGGCGGGGCGCCACCGCCAACCGCCGGCCGGACGGTCCGGCAATCCGGGGCCGGCGCCTCGGGCCGGAGTGGACCGTACGCCGTGCGCGACGGCGGCGAGGGCGGTCCGGGACGACGGGACGGCGCCGTGTCCGCCAGCGTCAGCGCGGCCGGCCGAATCGCGCCCCGAGCACGGCCAGCAGGTGCGCGATCTGCCAGTCGGTTTCGGCCGCGCTGATCCCGGTCCAGATCACGTAGTCCGCCAGCGGCACCTTGTCATCGATCGGCCACTGGGCGGCAATGCGCCGCTCGGCGTCGTCGCGCGACGCCGCGTCGCGCGCCATCACGCGCTCCACCTGGAGCGCGCGTGGACAGGCGGCCACGACGACCGCGTCGAAATCGCGCGCGCGGCCGGTCTCGAAGAGCAGGGGGATGTCCGCCACGGCAAACGGCGTCTCGGGAGGAAGCCCGGCAAAGAACGCCTCGATGGCCGCGCGCACGGCGGGATGGACGATCTGCTCGAGATCCCGGCGCGCGGCGGCGTCGGTGAACACGAGGTCTGCCACGCCCTTCCGATCGAGCCCGCCGTCCGGGCCGATGACCGCGTCACCGAACCGCGCGCGAATGGCGGCCAGCCCCGGTGTCCCCGGCGCGACCGCCTCGCGGGCGAGTACGTCCGCGTCCACGACCGGGACGCCGGCCGCCCGGAGACGCGTCGCGACATACGACTTGCCGGTGGCGATGCCGCCGGTGAGGGCGATGCGTGTCATGACAAGGTGCCCAGGGTGCCCAAGGTGCCCAAGGTGCCCAGGGTGCCCAGAGTGCCGAGGGTGCTCAAGGTGTCCAGGGTGCTACTGTGCGCGCGCCTCGGCGGCGGCGATGGTGTTGCGCAGGACCATGGCGATCGTCAGCGGGCCCACGCCGCCGGGCACCGGGGTCAGGGCGCCGGCGACCTCCTCCACCTCCGGGTGCACGTCCCCGATCAGCACGCTGCCCTTCTCCGCGAACTGGCGCCGCTTCGCGCTCCCCTCCGCGAAGAACCGCGCCACGTCATCGGCCGTATCGAGGCGGTTGATTCCGACGTCAATGACCGTGGCCCCCGGCTTCACGAACGCCTTCGTGACGAACCCGGGGCGGCCGATCGCGGCCACCAGGATGTCGGCCTGACGCGCCATCGCGGGCAGGTCCGTGGTCCGTGAATGGCAGATCGTCACCGTCGCATCGCGATGCAGGAGCAGCAGCGCCATGGGCTTGCCGACGATGTCGCTGCGGCCGATGACGACGGCATGGCGCCCGGCGATCGGGATGGCCTCGCGCTCGAGGAGTTCGATGCACCCGAGCGGCGTGCACGCGACGAGCGTGGCGCGCTTCTGCACCAGCAGGCCGGCGTTGATCGCATGGAAGCCGTCCACGTCCTTGGCCGGGTCCACGGCGTCGAACACCTGTTGTTCGGCGCCCTTGCCCATCCCGGCGGGCAGGGGGGACTGCACCAGAATCCCGTCGATGGTGTCATCCGCATTCAGGGAGCGCACCGTCGCCAGGGCTTCGTCAAGGCTGGCCGACTCATCGAGCCGGAAGAGCGCCGCCTTGCACCCGGCCTCGGCCACGGTCTTCAGCTTGTTGCGGACATAGATCTCCGACGCCGCGCTGCTCCCGGCCAGGACCACCCCCAGGCCGGGAGGCCGGCCGTGCCGCGCCGCAAACGCCGCCGCCTTCGGCGCCAGTTCCTCTCGAATGCGCGCCGCCACCGCCGTGCCGTCCAGCCGCCGTGCCGCCATGCTCGCTCCCTCCGGTCGGTGTTCCGAAACCGGGCGAATCATACCATCCGCCCCCCGCTCACGTCGGAGCCGCGCTGCCGGCGCCTCCTGCCCTCTCCTGTTGCCTATTGCCTTTTGCCTGCTGTATTCCGCCTTCGGGCCATGCCCGTACGGGCCCGCCCTCTCTTCACTTGAGCCGGAGCCGTGGTGCAGGTATCATCGCGCGGCGACCGAAGCATCTTCGGTGGCACGGGTTGAAGCTCAGGGAGGGCGCTGGATGGCCGCACCGGGACGGGGCATGTGGGGATCGCGGGTGGGCTTTATCCTGGCCGCGGCCGGGTCCGCCGTGGGACTCGGCAACATCTGGGGCTTCCCCACCCAGGTCGGCCGGGGCGGCGGCGCGGCGTTCGTCCTCGTCTACCTCGTGTGCGTGTTCCTCGTCTGCGCCCCCATCCTCATCGCCGAGCTCGCCGTCGGGCGGCGCGGCCGCAAGGATCCGGCCGGGTCGCTCGAGGCCATCCGCCCCGGCAACTGGAAGCTGGTGGGCGTGCTCGGCATCTGCGCCGGGGTCGGCATCCTCTCCTTCTACTCGGTCATCGCCGGCTGGACGATCGCCTACATCTACTTCACGCTGACGGGGGCCGTGGCGGGCAGCCCCGAGGCCATCGGCCAGTTCTTCGGCGGCTTCGTGGCCAACGCGCCCCTCACCATCGGGTTGACGTTCGTGGTGCTGGCCACGACGGCCGGGATCATCATCGGGGGCGTGCGCGACGGCATCGAACGCATGACCAAGGCGTTGATGCCGGCGCTGCTCCTGCTGCTCGTGGTCCTCATGGCCCGGTCGCTGACCCTCCCGGGTGCCGAGGCGGGCCTCGCGTACTATTTGAAGCCCGACTTCAGCAAGATCTTCGACATGTCGATCATCAACGCCGCACTCGGCCAGGCGTTCTTCTCGCTGAGCCTTGGCATGGGCGCGATGATCACCTACGGCAGCTACCTGGACCCGAAGGAGAACATCGCGCGCGCCGCCGCCTGGGTCGTGGTCCTCGACACGTCGGTCGCGCTGATGGCCGGCTTCATCATCTTCCCCGCCGGGTTCACCATCCCGGGGTTCGACCCGTCGACCTCGGGTCCGGGCCTCATCTTCGCGGTGCTCCCGCGTCTCTTCGCCACGATGCCCGGCGGCGAGCTCTTCGGCGCCGCCTTCTTCATCATGCTGACGATGGCGGCCATCACCTCGACGATCTCGCTGCTCGAGGTGCCGACGTCCTATCTCATCGACTCCCGCGGCTGGACGCGCCAGCAGGCGGTATTGACCCTCGCCGGGGTCACCTTCCTGCTCTCGATCCCCTCGGCGCTCGGCAACGGCGCGTCGGCCTTCTTCAGCAGCCTGCCGGGCGTCGGGATGGCGTTTCTCGACCTGATGGCCACCGTCTGGAACAACTTCGCCCTGCCCATTGGCGGCCTGGGGCTGTCCGTGTTCGTCGGCTGGGTGTGGCGCGCCGACGAGGCGCTCAAGGAACTCGAGATCGGCGGCGGGATGCCAGGGGCCGCGCTCTGGTCCGTGCTGATCCGCTTCGTCTGTCCGGCGGCCATCGCCATCATCATCTTCTTCACGGTGCGCGACCTCCTGGGGTGAGGTCGTGGCCGCCGCCGATTATTCCCTCTGTCCCTAGGAGACTCGATGACGCTCGACGAACTCACCTCTCGAATCACGATGATCGACGGCCTGGTGTGGCAGCCGTTTGCCATGCCGCTCGTGCTGGTCATCGTGGGTGGTCTCATCACGATCGTCACGGGCTTCGTGCAGGTCCGGAAGTTCCCCGTGGCCGTCCGGATGGTGATCGCGGGCATGCGGCAGAAGTCGGAGGCCGGCTCCAAGACGATCACGCCCTTCCAGGCGCTGACCACGGCGCTGGCGTCGACCGTGGGGAACGGCAACATCGGCGGCGTGGCGACGGCCATCCTCATCGGCGGCCCCGGCGCGGTGTTCTGGATGTGGGTCTGCGCCACGGTCGGCATGGCGACGAAGTACGCCGAGGCCGTCCTGGGCGTCCACTACCGGGTCACGCGCGAAAGCGGCGAACTGGCCAGCGGGCCGATGTACTACATCACGCGCGGCATCCCGAACGCCGCCCTCGGCAAGACGCTCGCGCTCATGTTCGCGTTCTTCGGCGCCGCCGCCGCGCTCTTCGGGACCGGCAACATGGCGCAGTCGAACACGGTGGCGCGCACGTTCGTCGAGGCCGGGCGCTACATGACCGGTGTCGACCTGCCGCTGTGGGTGCCCGGGATCCTGATCACCGCCGCGGTCGGCGCCGTGCTGCTCGGCGGCATCCAGCGCATCGCGCACGTGGCCGAGAAGCTCGTGCCGTCGATGATCGTCCTCTACCTCGGTGCCGGGTTCACGTTCCTGGTCCTGAACATCACGGCGCTGCCCGCGGCCCTGCTCCTCATCGTCAGCGAGTCGATGACGCCCACGGCGGCGATTGGCGGCTTCGCGGGCGCCTCGGTCGCGCAGGCTCTGGCGGCCGGCGTCAGCCGCGGCGTCCTCTCGAACGAGGCCGGGCTTGGCAGCGCGCCGATCGCCCACGGCATCGCCAACGTGAAGCACCCGGCCGAACAGGGTGTCGTCGGCATCTTCGAGGTGTTCATCGACACGATCGTCGTGTGCACGGTCACGGCGTTCGTCATCCTCGAGTCGGGGCTCTGGACAGACCCGCTCTACACCAACGCCAGCGGCGACCTGACCGCGGCCGCCCTCGGGACGGTGATTCCCGGCGCGCGCGTCCTCGTGGCCGTCTGCTCGTTCCTCTTCGGGTTCTCGACGCTGATTGGCTGGTGCTACTACGGCGAGAAGTGCGTCGAGTTCATGTTCGGCTCGCGCGTGGTCAAGCCCTACCGCGTGATCTTCACCGCCTTGATCATGGTCGGCGCCGTGGTCGAAGTGCAGCTCGTCTGGGCCATCGGCACGCTGCTGAACGGCTTCATGGCGTTCCCGAACCTGGTCGGGATCTTCTTCCTGATGGGCACGATCAAGAAGATCACCAAGGACTACTTCGACAACGGCGGGCGCGAGTTCTCGGTGAACCACCCCGCGACGGGCGCCCCGTACAAGGGCTGAGCGACGGACGTACAAGACACGAAGGCCACGTCCGCCGTAGCGGCCTCCGGCCGCAGAGGCGGACGTGGCCTTCGTGTTTGCACGTGATCAGCGGAGCGCCGAGAGGAACGCCTTCGCGCGGCGGACGGGATCCCCGCCGTCGAGGAGGTCGCTGATCACCGCCACCGACGCGGCCCCGGCCTCGATGACCGACGCGGCCGTCTCGAGCGTGATGCCCCCAATCGCCACCACGGGCACCCCATGCGGCGCCGCCTGCGCGGCCGCCTTCGCCACCATCGTCAGTCCCACGGCCGAGTACCCGGTGTTCTTGGTGGCGGTCCCGAATGTCGGGCCGACGGCGAGGTAGGACAGCCGGCTCTCGAGCGCCGCCGCGACCTGCACGTCCGTGTGGGTCGACACGCCCACGAGCGCGTGCGGGCCGATCACCGCGCGCGCGTCGGCCGCCGACAGGTCGTCCTGCCCCACGTGCACCCCGGCGGCCCCCGCCAGCGCGGCGATGTCGGCGCGGTCGTTGATGATCAGCATCGCGGACGCCTGCGCGACGTCGGCCTGAATCCGCCGGGCCAGGTCCAGGAAGGCCCCGCCCTCGAGGGTCTTGGCGCGCAGCTGCAGCAGCTGGACGCCCGCGTCGAGGAAGCGCCGGGCGGTGTCGTGGGGGGCGAGCGCCGCCCGGGCGCACGCCTCCACGTCCACGATGGCGTAAAGGCGCGGCAGGACCACGGGCGGCGGCCTACGCCGTCTCGGCGAGCGAGGACTTCTTCGGCGCCGGCTGGAAGCGCTCCATGAAGTGGGTGCTCATCCTGCCGGCGATGAAGTCGGGGTCGTTCAGGATCTTGAGATGCAGCGGGATGGTCGTCTTGATGCCCTCGACGACCGTCATCTCGAGCGTCCGGCGCATGCGCGCGATGGCTTCCTGCCGGTCGCGCCCATGGACGATGATCTTGGCGATCATCGAGTCGTAGTAGGGCGAGATCGTGCAGTCGGAGTGCGCGGCCGTATCGACGCGCACGCCGGGGCCGCCCGGCACGCTGAAGGCGTGGATCAGCCCCGGGGACGGCACGAACGTGACCGGGTCCTCGGCGTTCACGCGGCACTCGAGGGCGTGGCCGGTGAAGGTCACCTCGCTCTGCTTGAACGACAGCCGCTCCCCCGCCGCAATGCGGATCTGCTCCTTCACGATGTCGAGGCCGGTGACGTATTCGGTCACGGGGTGTTCGACCTGCACGCGGGTGTTCACTTCCATGAAGTAGAACTTGCCCTCGCCGTCCATCAGGAACTCGAACGTCCCCGCGTTGGTGTACTGCACGGCGCGCGCGGCGTCGACGACGAGGCTGCCCATCCGGCGGCGGACCTTCTCGGACACGACCGGCGACGGCGACTCCTCGAGCAGCTTCTGGTGCCGCCGCTGGATGGAGCACTCGCGTTCGCCGAGGTGCACGACGTTGCCGTGATGGTCGCCCAGAATCTGGAACTCGATATGGCGCGGCGACTCGAGGTACTTCTCGATGTAGACGTCGCCGACGCCGAACGCCGCCTCCGCCTCGCGCTGCGCGGTCCGGAAGGCGTGCTGGAGTTCCCCGGGGTCCTTCACGATCCGCATGCCCCGGCCGCCGCCGCCGGCGACGGCCTTGATGATGACCGGGTAGCCGATGTCGCGGGCGATCTTGATGGCCTTCTCGTCCCCGTCGATCGGCCCGTCGCTGCCGGGCAGCATCGGCACACCGGCCTTCTTCATGGCCCGCCGCGCCTTGGCCTTGTCGCCGAGCAGGCGAATGACGCTCGGATCGGGGCCGATGAAGCGGATGTGGCACGCCTCGCAGACCTCCGCGAGGTAGGCGGACTCCGAGAGGAAGCCGTAGCCGGGATGGATGGCGTCCGCCCCGGTGATCTCGGCCGCGCTGATGATGGCCGGGACGCTCAGGTAGCTCTCGGCGCTGCGGGCCGGCCCGATGCAGACGTCCTCGTCCGCGAAGCGGACGTGCAACGAGTTCTCGTCCGCTTCGGAGTAGACGGCGACCGTCTTGATGCCGAGCTCACGGCACGCAAAGATGACACGCAGCGCGATTTCGCCGCGGTTGGCAACGAGGATCTTCTTGAACATAGGCACCGGCGCCCCGGCAGGGCGCTATCGCTTCAGGCGAATCGCGAACAGCCGTTCCCCGTACTGAACGGACTGCCCGTTCTCCACGTAGACGCTGGCGATCTCGCCGTCGTGCTCGGAGTCGATTTCGTTCATCAACTTCATCGCTTCGATGATGCACAGCACGTCGCCCTTGCGCACCGGCGACCCGACGTCCACGAACGCCGGCGCGCCCGGTTCGGCGGCGCGGTAGAACGTGCCGACGATGGGCGACTTCACAATCGCCAGGTCGCCCCCTTCATCGTCGGTGGGCGCGAGGGGCGCCGCGGCCGTGGGCGCCGGCGCGGCGGGCGCCTGGACCACCGGGGCGGCCACCGGCGCCGCCTGGACGGTCACCGTCTCGCCGCCCTTGCGGATGCGCAGCCGGAAGCCTTCCTGCTCCAGTTCGAACTCGCTGAGATCGTGCTCGCGAATCAGCTCGATCAGATGCTTGATGTCGTCTAGCGTCATGGGCCTCACATCATGCGGGGCACGTCGGTCAGCAGTTCCCTGCCCCCGGGCGTCACCAGCACGTCATCTTCGATACGAACGCCGCCCTCGCCGGCCACATAGACGCCAGGCTCGACGGTCAACACCATCCCGGCCGCCAGCGGCGGCTCGGTCACGCCCGGCCTCCAGCGTCCCACGCGAGGCAGTTCGTGTACTTCCAACCCCAACCCGTGCCCGGTGCTGTGCGTGAAGTAGCGGCCCAGGCCGGCCTTCTCCAGGTGGTCCCTGGCGGCCGCGTCCACCGACTCCGGCGCCGCGCCCGGTCGCACCGCTGCTATCGCCGCATCCTGCGCTCCGGCCACGGCGTCGAGCCACCGCCGCTGTTCGGCGTTCGACGGGCCCAGCACCAGCGTCCGGGACAGGTCCACCGCGTAGCCCTTCCAGACGCCCCCGAAGTCGAGCACCACTATATCTCCGGTGGCCAACGTCCGCATTCCCGCACGGTAGTGCGGCAACGCCGCGTTCGGACCAGCGGCGACGATGGTATCAAAGGCCAGCCTCGAGAAGCCGACCCTCACGAGTTCCGCCTCGATTCGGCGGGCGACTTCCCGCTCGGTCAGGCCAGCTAAGGCATTTGAGAGTATACACTTAGCCGCCTCGGAAAGTCTCGCCCCGCCCTCGCGAAGGGCCGTCACTTCCCAGGCGTCCTTGACCGCCCGCAGCAGCTCGACCATCTCGAAGGTCTCGACCCAGCTGACGCCGGCCCCCGCCGCAGCCTCCAATCCGCGGAAGCGCCGGACGCTGATGTGGCCCCCTTCGAAGCCCAGCCGCCCGGCGCCGCTCTCCGCGATCACGACCGCGAGGGTCTCGTCGTGGGATCGGCCCGGCTGCACCTCACGCGCGACGAGCCCGGGCAGGGCTTCCGCGGTCGCCTGGAGCGGAAGGGCGTAGCGCCCATCCGTCACCAGCCAGACACCGCGCGCCGTCACGACGGCCTCGGCCGCCGAGGCGGTCAGCCCGGTCAGATAGGTGATGTTGGGGAGGCTGGTGATGACGAGCCCGTCGAGGCCGGCGGCCGCGAGAGACTCACGCAGGCGTTCGTGACGCGCCTGGAAGATGTCGGCGCCGGGCGCGTCCATGTCAGGACCTGTCGGTGGGACCGCCCCGCTCGACGACCAGTTCATCCAGCCACGCCTCGAGGTCGTCGACAATCGCCTGCTGCAAAGGAGAGAGCTCGGCCTCAGGCGCCGGAGCCGGCGTCTGCATGGGGGTGGGCACGTGGGTGCGCAGCGAGGCCTCGAGCGCGGCCAGGGGGTCATCGTCCGGCGCGGGGATCTCTGCCGGCGGCACGTCGGCCGTCGGCGCCAGGGCTTCGGCGGCAGGCGCCAGCGCCTCTGCTGGCGTCTCGGCGTCCCCCGATGGTGGCGATGCCAGCAGCGCCTCGATCGGGCTCGGAGCGGCGCGATCCGGGGCCTCGCCCAGCGCGCCGAGCAGGGCCTCGAAGTCGAACGGGTCTTCCCCGCCCTCCTGCGGCTCCGGGGATGGAGCCGCGGGCGGGTGGTTCGACGCAATCTCAACCGGGGCCGCGGAGTAGACCGACGTCGCCGGCTCTGGCGTCTCGATGGGGAGCGCGTCGGGCGCGGCCGCTGCCGGGATGGGCGGGACGGCGGCCGATTCGGGCGGCGCGGCCTGGGGGATCGGCGGAGGGGACACGGGCGCGACCGGCCCCGCGGGGGCGCCCTCGATCGCCGAGATCAACTGCGCCTGCGCCTCCTCGAACGACAACCCCTCGGCCACGTCGGGAGGACCGCCCCCGAGTTCCCGCGCGATCTGCTCGACGGTTTCCTCGAGCGTCGGGTCATGGCGGGCGAAGCCCAATGCGCGCTGGTAGTACTCGAGCGCCTCCGCCATGTGGCCGCGACGATGATGGATCTCGGCCATGCCGCGGATGGCCGCGAGGTTCTCGGGCGCGGCCCGCAGCACGAACTCGAGCTCCTGCTGCGCCTCGTCGAGCGATTCGAGTTCGAGCAGAGCCCGGCCGAGCGTGACGCGGGCGGACAGATAGCCGGGATGGCGCGCCAGGCCGAGGCGGCAGGCGCGCACGGCTTCGTCGTAATTGCCGGCGCGGCGATACTCCTCGGCGAGCTGCGCGAAGGCGATCGACGCGGGGTCCGCCTGGACCCGGCGCCGCAGCTCCTCGATGCGTGGGTTATCGAGCGGCACTGTGGGTAGTGTATCCGTACTCCTGCGCCTAAGCGGTAACACTCACCGATAGAGTGAACGTCGCGGTGCGCCCGACTGCGTCCCGCACGGTGACGCGCACCGTGTATGTCCCCACGGCAGAGTAGGCATGGGTCGCGGTGGCGGACGTCCCGACTTGGTCCGGTGAGGCGTCCCCGAACGAGAACCTGTACTCCACAATCGGAGAGGGGCCACTGATACCGAGCGCACTGATCTGGCTGGCGATGTTCAAGCGGACAGGCGTTGGCGACACAGTGAGCTGCCCGGTGATTGCGGTACTCGCCCCGACTGTCACCGTTTGGGGCGCCGAGTCCTGGTGGCCATATTCATCGTTGATCCGCAGGTAGACCAGGTACTGCCCCTGAGCCGTGTAGGTCTTCTCCACGATGCGGCCAGAGGCTGACGAGCCGTCCCCAAAGGTCCACATGTAGCCGCAGTTGTCCAGGCACTGTGCGCCATTGCGGGTGCTGGTCGTGGCGTTGAAGACCACCGGGGTGAAGGCCTGCGGGGACGTGTTCGAAATCGTGAACTGCGGCACCAGCGGGAAGTTCGGGATGATCACGCCCTGCGGCACGAGCCGGATGTCGAGTTCACGGCTGACGAGCCCGCGGCTGTCGCCCGTGACCATCGGCGTCACGACGATCGTCACCACGTCCTCGCCCGAGTCCCTCGGCTGCACGAGGGGCGCCGGGGCGAAGTAGGTGACGGTGGCCGTGCCGTCGCTGCCCGTCACGAGGTCGCGCGTCGACAGCCGGCCGTAATCGAACAGCAGCCCCTGCGCACGCAATTCGGCACGCAGCGCCATGGCCATCGGCTGGTTCTGGTGGTTCACGGCCCGTACGCGCACGGTGGTGAATCCGCCGCGCTCGAGGATCGGCTTGTCGGCCTGCAGGCTGAGCGAGACCGACAGCCCCGAGGGCCCCGTCAGTGCCGGCGCCGTCGTGTCCTGGACGGTGCATCCGATCGCGCCGGTGAGCACCACGCCCGCGAGCGCCGTAAGAGTACGAAGGGTTCGACCCATGGAAGACTCCAGCCGCATTGCCTGTCCTACTCGTGATGTGTATCCACTGCAGAGACGCGGCCCGCGCCTCTGCTCGACCGCGATGCTGCGGGCCGTCAACGACACTCCGTTAGTCCGGATCCGCGAAGTCGCCGAAGTTCACGGTCATGAACCCGTTGACGGAGACTTCGTTGCCCGCCTGATCGCGTCCATAGAACGTGATCTCGGCCAGCGTGTGGATGAACGCCTGTCCGCCGAGGCCAATCAGCTGCCGCAGCGGCGGCTCGAACTTCATGGCGTGCGTGACGAGGGGAAACGAGACCGTCGTCGCCGCGGTCGTCCCGGAGATCGTCGCCGTCACGGCGCCATCCATCCCGTACGGCACGTCGACGCCCGGCGTGTTCCGGCCGTCCGACCGGACGAAGGTCACCCGGTAGCGGTAGATCGTGACCTGCGCGAGCGGCGACGGCGTCGTCGGCGCAGCCACCGTGCCCGGGTCCTTGAGGCCCAGGCGGATGGACGCCGTGCCGCTATCGGCGAAAACGGTCGGCACGCGAACGGTCTGGCCGCCGATCTGCTGCTCGACGATGGTCTGCACGTCCGAGCTGAGCGAGTCGGCGATCTCGCCGGTCGAGCCGGAGCGGGCCTGCAGGCGCTCCATGATCAGGAACGCCGGCGCGCGGCCCGTGCGGGCCAGTTCCCCGCAGCCGGCCGTCCCCATGAGGGCCGCAGCGAGCGCGAGGACGGGGACCAGTCTGCCGATGGATGCGCGTGTCACGATCTGCACTCCCTGCTGAGCCACTGAGGCCTACCCCTGCGTAATCCGCGGCGTGATGAAGATGAGCAGCTCGGTGTTCCGCTCCCGCACGTCCTGGTTCTTGAACAGCCATCCGAGCAGCGGCACCCGGCTCATGAACGGCGTCCGGCCCTGGGAGGCCGTTTCCTCGCTGACGTAGATCCCGCCGATCACGGTGGTCTCTCCGTCCGCCACCAGCACGCTCGTCAGGGCGCGCTGCGTGTCGATGGGGGGAATGCCGTTGACCGCACGGCCGAAGTCCGGCGTGGCGTTCTCGAGCTCGATGCGCATGATCACCGTCTGCGCCACGGTGATCTGCGGCGTGACGCGCAGCGTGAGCGCGGCGTCCTTGAAGGTGACGGTGACGGTGTTGTTCGCCACGGTCTGGATGGGAATCTGCGTGCCCTGGGTGATCTCCGCCTGCACGTTGTTCTGCGTGGACACGCGGGGCGTGGAGAGGATGCGCGCGTTGCCCGCCTGCTCAAGCGCCGAGAGTTGGACGTCGAGGTTCACGGCCCCATTCACCGACCCGAGGCTGACCCCGAGGCCCGTGTTCGGCGCCGGGACCCCCAGGCCGACCGCGCCATCCAGCGTCGCGCTGTTCGGGAAGGCCAATGGCAGGGTGTTCCCGTACCGCGTACTGGCGGTGGCGGCGCCGCCCCACTGAATGCCGAGCGCCCGCGCGAAGTCACGCGACGTCTGCACGATGCGCGCCTCGATCTCCACCTGCGGCTGCGGCCGGTCGAGCGTCGCGATGAGCGCCGCGGCCGCCTCGAGCCGATCGGGCAGGTCGCGCACGATGAGCGTGTTGGTGCGGGCGTCCACCTGCACCTGCCCGCGCGACGAGAGCGCGCTCTGCGTCAGCAGCGTGGTCATCTCCTGCGCCCGGGCGTAGCTGAGCGCCCGGGTCATCACCTGGAGTTCCCCCGAGAGCGCCTGCTCGTCGGTGAGCTTCCGCCGCTGGGCCTCCTCGTCGGCCAGCACAGTGAGCGGCGCGATGCGCACCACGGTGCCGTCCACGGCGTACCCGAGCTTGTTGGCCTTCAGGATGATGTCGAGCGCCTGATCCCAGGGCACGTCGCGCAGCGCCACGTCCACCTGTCCCGCGATCGTCGGGTCGATGACGACGTTCAGGCCGCTGATCTCGGCGAAGGTGCGGAGCACCGCGCGCAGATCCGCCCCCTGGAAGTCGAGCGTGATGGGGTGCCCGGTGAAACGCGGCTGCGTGGCCGCGGCCGTCTGCAGGCGCGTGATCGCAGGCGCCACGGTGGGCGCCGGGGCAGGAACGGGTGCGGCGGCCGCGAGCGGCTCGACGCGGTCGTACACCACTTCGACCGCCGGCGTGGGCGGCAACACGATCGGCGCGGGTGCCGGCGTCACCGCGACGGCCGCGGCGACCGGCTCGGGCGGCGCGGCCGGCGTGGCCGCCTCGCCGAAGAGCACCACGACCTCTTCACCGTTGGCGCCTGAGGACTCGACCTGGTACGGCATCGCCTCCACCAGATCCACCACCACGCGCGTCACGAGCGGCGTACGGCTGTTGAGCCCCACGCGCACGCGGCTGACACCGCCGTCGTTCACCGTCGTGACCGGGGGTACCGCCGTCCCGCTGACGCCCTCGAAGTCGAGCAGCACACGCGGCGGCAGATCGCGGGCGGCCTCGACCGTGGCGGCCATCAGACGGCCGTTGCCGACCAGCGACACGGCCAGCTGGCTGCCGCGCCGCATGGCGCGCACCTCGCGCAGTTCCGTGGCGCTGCGTCCCTGGGCGCTGGCGGCCGACGAGACCGCCGCCGGTGCGGGCGCCAGCGCGTCCACGGCGGGCGGAGCCTCGCCCCGCTCGACCTCGACGTAGATCAGATTGCGCGAGGCGCGCACCGTGTGCCGGGCCTGCGGCGAGACGTGCACGCGCACGCGCGCCAGTGTGGTCCCGTCCGCCGCCGTCGCCGGCTCGACGTGCACGGCGGTGACGGGCGCCCGCGCGCCGGACACCGGCCCGACCGCTGCCCCCTGGACCGACACGTTACGGAGATCCACGAGGAGCGTCAGCGGGTCCGGACGGCTGGTCACATACGAGACCGGCTCCGTCGACTCGATGCGCACGGTGCTCGTCGTGCCATCCAGGTGCGCCGAGACGGCGCGCAGCGCCGGCAGGGCGCCCTCGCCGCCCCGGGCGGATCCGTGCGCCGGGAGCGTGACCGCCAATGCGGTCACGATCGCGGCCGCCGACATCAGTTGAGCGACTCGACGCTGCATCACTACCCCTCTGCGCCACCGCGCAACGGCTTGCGCACTTCGCGCTGCTTCTCGAGCGACAACGGATCGTTGACTTCCTGCATGATGATGAGCGCCTCGGCCGTGATGGTGCGCACGCGCCCATCCAGCAACTGATCGCCCGGCCGCACGGTGTACGTCCGGCCATCGGGCGCCTGAACCATGGCGACATACCCGCCCGGCGTCTGGAGAATGCCCCGCACGATGATCTCGTTCACGGCGAGGCCGGGCACCCCGTCAGGCCGCCGCCCCGCGGTGCCGACCCGCGCGTCGATTCCGCGGTTGACGAGGCTGGCGAACGGGTCGCGGCGGCCTCCGGGCGCGTAGGTGTAGTTCGGCGGCGGCGTGGGCGGCCCCTGCGGATCGGGCACCGCCTCCGGCGGCGCGGCCGGCGCCGGCGGTTGTGCCGCCGGCTGGGCCTGGGCCTCGGCGGGCAGCGGGACGGCCACCGTGATCAGCACGAACAGGACGGGGAACAGGGGCGTCATCATCACGACTTCTTCGCGGGCGCTTTCTTCGGCGTTTTCTTGGGCGTCTTCTTCGCTGGTGCGGCCGCCGCGGCCGGCGGTGTGTCGAGCAGCACGAACGTCGTGGCCGTGCACGACACCCGCAGCGTCGCCGTCCCGCCGTCCTGCCCCTGGAGTACCAGTCCGCTGACATTGATGATGCGGGGGAACTTGCTCACGCGATCGAGGAAGAGTCCGAGGTTGTGGTACGACCCCTCGAGTTCCAGGCCGATGGGCCACTCCGCGTGGAGGGTCCGCGTGTTGATCGCCTGCGGACGGAATCCGCGGATCGTCAGGTCCGACTGCGCGGCCATCGTCTGAATGCGTCGCAGCAGGTCCGCCACGTCCTTCTCGTCCGGGAGGATGGCCTTCAGGCTGTCGAGCCGCGCGGTCAGCTCGTCCACCTGCGCGCGAAACTCCGGGAGCTGGCGCGCCGTGGCCAGGCCCACCGTGATCCGTGCCCGGATGGCGGTGAGCTCCGTCTGGCGCGTCGCCAGCGCCTCCTGCCGCGGCTGCTCGAAGAAGTAGTAGAACGCGCCGGCGCCGGCCGCCGAGATCACGACGAACACGGCCAGCTGGCCGTACCACGGGAGCTTGCTCAGGCTCAGGTCAGCCACGGGGCCCCCTCTTCGCCGCGCCGCGGCGCGTGGGCGCCGGCGCGGGCTGGTCGACGCCCGCCAGCTGGAACGTGGCGCGCACGACGAACTGAATCAGCTCGGGCTCGGTGCCCCGCGCGGCGACGACCTCGCTGTTGACGATCTCAACGGGCCGCTGGAAGTACCGCGACTCTTCGAGGTTCGCGACGAAGTCCGAGAGCGCCGTGAGCGACATGCAGCGGCCTTCGATCGTCACGTCGAAGCCCTGCTGCGTGAACCGGGTGAGCCACAGCATGTCCGGCAGCGCGCGGCTGACCTGATCGAGCATGTGGACGGGGGCGTTCTGGCCGCGGCGCAACTC
This sequence comes from Vicinamibacterales bacterium, assembly GCA_030680175.1. Lineage (GTDB taxonomy): Bacteria > Acidobacteriota > Vicinamibacteria > Vicinamibacterales > UBA2999 > JAUXWO01. The sequence goes on along the minus strand of JAUXWO010000049.1, from coordinate 53,987 downwards.
CTCGATGAGCGTCACGCGTTCCTGCAGCTGCCCGCGCCGCAGCTCGAAGTCCTCGACCTGTTTGATGATCTCGGCGAGCCGCTGCTCCTCCCGCTGGGCGGCCACGATGTCGCTCGCCATCTGCGTTTCCTGCTGGGTCACCGTCCAGAAGCGCCAGCCGATCAGCAGCACCGTGATGAGCAGGATCAGGCTCCCGGCGACCGTCGCCTTCTGCCCGATCTGGAACGTCGACACGGACGAGGCGGCCTTGGCCGCGCGCCGTTCGGTCGCGATGAGGTTGATGCGAATCATCGGTCCCCCGCCCGTCGCAGCGCGAGGCCGAGCGCCACGGCCGACACCGGCCCGACGTCCAGGTCCTCGATCCCGAGCTTCCTGGCGTCGAGCGTCACCTGCCGGAACGGGTCGAATCGTTCGACCTGCGTGTCGAACCGCTCCTGCAGGAGTTCGGCGAAGCCCTCCACGCGCGAGGCCCCGCCGCTCAGCATGATCCGGTCGATCCGGTCGGTCGCCGCGGTCGCCTTGTAGAAGTCAAACGTCTTCTCCACCTCGAGCAGCACGTTGTCGGCCATGGCCCGGAGCACCGGCTTGGCCTCCTCGTAGGTGATCCCCTCGACGTCCTGGCCGCGCTTGAGCTGCTCGGCCGTCTCGAAGGGCAGCCCGAGTTCCTTCTGCAGGGCCTCGGTGAAGGCGTTGCCTCCGAGCGAGACGTCGCGGGTGAAGACCGACTGCGCCCCGTTCAGGATGTTGATGTTGATGGCACTGGCCCCGGCGTTGACGAGCGCCACGACGGCCGAGGGCTCGAATCCGTAGTTGGCCTCGTAGGCGTTCTGGATCGCGAACGCGTCCACGTCGACGACGACGGGGGTCTTGCCCGCCTGGGCGATGACGCCGGTGTAATCGGCGATCTTGTCCTTCTTGGCGGCGACGAGCAGCACGTCCATGCTGCCCTGACTCTCGGGGCCCGTTCCCGGGTCCAGGATCTCGTAGTCGAGGTTGACATCCTGAATGTCGAAGGGGATGTACTGCTCGGCTTCCCAGTAGATCGACTCCGACAGCTCCTGCTCGGTCATGACGGGCAGGCTGATCTTCTTGACGATCACGGAATTGCCGGACAGGGAGGCGGCCACGTCCTTGTAGCGGAAGGCCTTCTGCTGCAGCAGGCGCCGAATCGCGTCGGCCACGGCGGCCGCGTCGATGATGGCGCCATCGACGATGCTGTCGGGCGGCAGCGGTTCGACGCCGATCGCGGTCACCTTGTAGCTCTTGCCCGACGGCTTGAGCTCGATGGCCTTGATCGCGCTCGACCCGATGTCGAGGCCGACGACGCTCTTCGCTCTCCTGAACACGGTCGTCTCCTACCCGTCACGCGCGGGCTACGGTGCCGGTCCCCGCCCGGCGCGGGCTCGGGGTCCGACGGGACCGGGGGCAAACCTGATACCACCCGCCACGGCCTGGCTCAGCCACGAAATCGCGTGTAGAAGTGCGCATTTCGCGATCCCTGGCGCCGAGCCCGCCTTCAGGCGACTGACACTTTTGTGCGCGCCTGACAGTTTCTGCACCTCGCCAACGACTGGGGGGCTGAACCCTCCGTTTGGGTTATCGGATGGAGCGGCGGTCGGAACAGAGGTCCGGCCAGCCGGCAGTGCCTCCCGGGGCCTTCGGGGCCGCAGGCGCGGGGGCCCGGCGCTTGACGTTGCTTCCAAGTCGTCGTATCATTTGGGTTTGCCGTCCCCTGGGTCGGAGTCGTCCGGGGGGAAGTGAAGGGATCTCATACGATGGGTACGTACGTCGCCACGCCAAAGAGCGTGACGCGCAAGTGGCACGTGATTGACGCCGAGGGCCGGGTGCTCGGGCGCATCGCGACCGAGGCCGCGCGCCTGCTCCAGGGCAAGCACAAGGCGTCCTACACCACCTTCATCGACACCGGCGACCACGTCGTCGTCGTCAATGCCGACAAGGTGAAGCTGACGGGCCGCAAGGAAGACCAGAAGATGTACCGCCGGCACAGCGGCTACGAGGGCGGGCTGCGCGAAGAGCGCGCCAAGGATGTCCGGCAGCGCCGGCCGATCCGCCTGGTCGAGGAAGCCGTGCGCGGCATGCTGCCGAAGTCGAAGCTCGGCGATCAGATGTACCGCAAACTCAAGGTGTATGCCGGGGCGGATCACCCGCACGCGGCGCAGCAACCCACTTCGCTCGAGGTCGCGTAAATCTTGGCTCTGAATCAGTACTACGCCACGGGGCGCCGCAAGACATCGACGGCGCGTGTGTTCCTTCGGCCCGGCACGGGCGCCATCACGGTCAACCACCGCGAGCTCGGGGACTTCTTCCCCGCCGAGTCGGTGCGGACGAAGGTGAAGGTGCCGCTCGTCCTGACCGAGACGGCCGACAAGTTCGACGTGCTGGCCACGGTGCGTGGCGGCGGCGTGAACGGGCAGGCCGGCGCGATTCGCCTCGGCATCGCGCGCGCCCTCTGCGCCTTCGACGCCGACCTGCGCGGACGGCTCAAGAAGGACGGCCTCCTCACGCGCGACGCACGCGCCAAGGAACGCAAGAAGTACGGCCTGGCCGGCGCGCGCAAGCGGTTCCAGTTCAGCAAGCGGTAATGTCACCCATGGATGGAGGAAGCTTGACCCCTCTCGCGATGAAGGACCTGCTCGAGGCAGGCGTGCATTTCGGCCACCAGACGAAGCGCTGGAACCCGAAGATGAAGCCGTTCATCTTCGGCGAACGGAGCGGCATCTACATCATCGACCTCGGCAAGACCGTCAAGCGGTTCCAGACGGCCGAGACGTATGCCCGGCAGCTCGCCGCCGCCGGCAAGACGCTGCTGTTCGTCGGCACGAAGCGCCAGGCCCAGGACGTCATCGCCGAAGAGGCCACCCGCTGCGAGATGTTCTACATCAACGAGCGGTGGCTCGGCGGGCTGCTCACCAACTTCACGACCATTCAGCGGAGCATCAACCGCCTGCGTGATCTGGAGGCCATGTCGACCGACGGGCGCTACGACTTCATGCCGAAGAAGGAGATCGCCCGCGCCGAGAAGGAGAAGCGCAAGCTTCAGAAGAACCTCGACGGCATCCGCAACATGGGCCGGCTCCCCGACGCGCTGTTCATCGTGGACACGCGCAAGGAGAAGATCGCCGTCGATGAGGCGCGCAAGCTGAAGATCCCGGTCATCGGCGTGGTCGACACCAACTGCGACCCCGACGAAGTGGACTTCGCCATCCCCGGCAACGACGACGCGCTCCGCTCCATCCGGCTGTTCGCCTCGCGGATCGCCGACGCCGTCATCGACGGACGCGGCGAGCGCGAGTCGCTGATGGCCGAGCGCGAAGCGGCCAGCGCCGAGCAGGCCGCGGCCGACGAGGCGGCGCGCGTGGTGCGCCCGGCGGCCGCACGCCGGCCCCAGCGCCCCGCCGAAACACCGGTCCCGCAGGCCTAGTCGCCTCCGGGTGGTTCTCCGCGCCGGCCTGCCGTACGTGTCGGGCCGGCGCGTTTCATGTACGGGCCTCCGGGCCCCCGCACTCATCCCCTAAGTTCACGGAGCACGACATGGCAATCACGGCAGAGATGGTGAAGCAGCTGCGCGACCGCACGGGCGCCGGCATGATGGACTGCAAGGCGGCGCTCGCCGAAGCGGGCGGCGACATGGAGAAGGCCATCGACATCCTCCGCACGAAGGGGATGGCCTCGGCCACCAAGCGCGCCGGCCGCGCGACCCGCGAGGGCGTCATCGGCCACTACATCCACATGGGCGGCAAGGTCGGCGTGCTCGTCGAGGTGAACTGCGAGACGGACTTCGTGGCGCGCACCGACGACTTCCAGGCGCTGGCGAAGGAGATCGCCATGCACATCGCCGCGGCGGATCCCCGCTTCGTGCGCCGCGACGAAGTGAAGCCGGAGGACCTCGAGCGCGAGAAGGAGATCTACCGCGCCCAGTTCGCGGACTCCGGCAAGCCGGCCAACGTGATCGAGAAGATCATCGAGGGCAAGCTGGGCAGCTACTACGCGCAGGCCTGCCTGCTCGAGCAGGCGTCCGTTCGCGACCCCAACGTGACCATCGAGCAGATGCTGCAGGCCGCCACGGCCAAGACCGGCGAGAACATCACGGTCACCCGCTTCTCGCGCTTCAAGCTGGGCGAACTGGCGGAGTAGCAACGTGATCAGGGTGCCCGAGGTGCTCAGGGTGCACGAGGTGCTCAGGGTGCCCGAGGTGCCCTGAGTGCCCAAGGTGCCCAGAGTGCCCAAGGTGCCCAGCGTGCACGAGTGCCCAGCGTGCGCAGTGCGCACCTGGTGCACCTCGGGCACTCGGGCACCTTGAGCACCTTGAGCACCTCGAGCACCTTGAGCCCCCTGGCCATCGTCGCCACCTTGATATAATCCCCCCTTGATGTCTTCCCCGCCTTCCGACCCGTTCTACAAGCGCATCCTCCTCAAGCTCTCGGGCGAAGCCCTGATGGGCGATCATCAGTACGGCATCGACCCGGCCATCGCGACGCGCATTGCCCAGGATGTCGCCGAGATCCAGTCCCTCGGGGTGCAGACGGCCATCGTCATCGGCGGGGGCAACATCTTCCGCGGCCTGGCCGCCAGCGCACGCGGCATGGACCGCTCCACCGCCGACTACATGGGCATGCTGGCGACGGTGATGAACGCGCTGGCGCTGCAGGATGCGCTCGAGCAGCAGGGCGTGCTCACGCGTGTGCTCTCGGCCATCGAGATGCGCGCCGTCGCCGAGCCGTTCATCCGCCGCCGCGCCATCCGCCACCTCGAGAAGGGGCGCGTCGTGGTCTTCGCCGCCGGGACGGGCAATCCCTACTTCACGACGGATACCGCCGCCGCACTCCGCGCGATGGAGATCAAGGCCGAGGTCATCCTCAAGGCGACGAAGGTGGACGGCATCTACACGGCCGATCCAGTCACCCACCCCGACGCCACCCGGTACGAGCACATCTCCTACCTGCAGGTCCTCCAGGACCGGCTGCAGGTGATGGATGCGACCGCCATCTCGCTCTGCATGGACAACCGTTTGCCGATCGTGGTGTTCAACCTGAAGGTGCCCGGCCACATTCGCCGCGTCGTCATGGGCGAGGCCGTGGGCACGACGGTGACCGCCTGACGGCGGCCCGGGAGACCGACTGATGGATGTATCCGATCTGAAGGACCTCTTCGCCGCGACCAAGACCCGGATGGATGGCTACGTGGAGCACGTGCGGCGCGAGATCGCCGGCGTGCGCACGGGCCGCGCGAGCACGGCCCTCCTCGACCAGATCTTCGTCGAGGCCTATGGGTCGCGCATGCCGCTCAACCAGCTCGCCAGCCTGTCGGTCCCGGAGACCGCGATGCTCGTCGCCACGCCGTTCGACCCGGGCGTGATGGCGTCGATCGAGAAGGCCATCCGCAGCTCCGACCTCGGGCTGAACCCCGCCAGCGACGGCAAGGTCATCCGCATTCCCATTCCGGCGCTCACCGAAGAGCGGCGCAAGGACCTGTCGCGGCACGTCCACAAGCTCGCCGAGGATGGCCGCAACCAGGTGCGCGGCGTGCGCCGCGACGCCAATGACCGCCTGAAGAAGTTCCTCAAGGACCACGAGATCTCGGAAGACGACGAGAAGCGCGGCCTGACCGAGGTGCAGAAGCTCACCGACGAGGCCGTCAAGGCGATCGACGACCTGCAGAAGCGCAAGGATGAAGAACTCCTGGGAAGATGACGCACTCTCGTGATCTTCTGATGTGGCGAGGTGGTGATCTGATGCGGGGATGCGGCGATCGTCAGATGTATCTCGTGAGCGGCCCATCGTGAGCGGCGCGCCTCCCAGCTTCTTCACGCATCTCGAGTGCGGCGCGGCGTGCGGCGCCGGGCCGTTCGATCCGCGCGATCGGCACTTCCTCTGCCCCGCCTGCGGCCTGCCGCTGCTGGCGCGCTACGACCTCGCGGCCGCCCGCGGGTGGTCTCGCGAGAGCCTCACGGGCCGCGTGCCGACCATGTGGCGCTACCGCGAGATGCTGCCCCTGCTGCCGGGTGACGAGCCCGTCACCCTCGGCGAGGGCTTCACCCCGCTGATGCACGCACACAGGCTGGGCGCCGGGATCGGCCTCGACCGGCTCTTCGTCAAGGACGAGTCGCTCAACCCCACCAACTCCTTCAAGGCGCGCGGCCAGTCGGCCGCCATCACGCGCGCGCGCGCGCTCGGCGCGACCACCATCTCCCTGCCGACCGCCGGCAATGCCGGCAACGCCGCCGCCGCCTACGCCGCCGCGGCGGGCCTCGAGTGCCAGGTGTTCATCCCGAAGGACGCGAAGCGTCCCTTCATCGACGAGTGCCGCCTCTACGGCGCCACCGTCACGCTCGTCGACGGCCTCATCACCGATGCCGGACGGATCGCCGCGGAGACCGGCAAGCCCCTGGGCTGGTACGACGTCTCCACGCTGAAGGAGCCCTACCGCGTCGAGGGCAAGAAGACGATGGGGTACGAACTGGCGGAGCAGCTCGACTGGCGCCTGCCGGACTGGATTGTCTATCCGACCGGCGGGGGCACGGGCCTCGTCGGGATGTGGAAGGCGTTCGAGGAGATGGAGGCCATCGGCTGGATCCCACCGGGCCGCCGCCCGAAGATGGTGTCCGTGCAGGCGGAGGGCTGCGCGCCCATCGTGCGCGCCTTCGAGCGCGGCACCGAGAAGGCGGAGCCCTGGGAGAATGCCACCACCGCCGCCGACGGCCTCCGCGTGCCACGCGCGATTGGGGACTTCCTGATCCTGCGCGCCGTGCGCGAGAGCGGCGGGACGGCGTTGGCGGTGTCCGATGCCGCGATGGTCGAGGACATGCTGGAGATCGGCCGCCTGGAAGGCATCTCCGCGGCCCCCGAAGGCGGCGCCGCACTCCGCGCCATCAAGAAGCTCACCGCCTCAGGCCACATGCGCCCGGACGACACGGTCGTCCTGTTCAACACCGGCGGCGCGCTCAAGTATCTTGATGTGCTTGGTGGGTAGTAGGTAGTGGGTAGTAGGTAGTGGGTAGTAGGTAGTAGGTAGTAGGTAGTAGGAACACTACCCACGACCCACGACCCACGACCCGCGCCCCCCTAGTCCCCCAGCGACACGCCGATGGCCCGCGCGGTCTTGAGCAGGTCGTAGTCGAGCGGGACGGTGCGGGTCTTGCCGACGACGTCGAGCAGCGGGATGTGGACGATGTCGGGCGGGTTGTTGGCGACCATCCGGCCGAAGACCCCCCGCTGCAGCAACTCCACCGCCTTGCCACCGAAGCGCGTGGCGAGCACGCGATCGAACGGCGTGGGCGCGCCCCCGCGCTGCAGGTGGCCGAGGACGACAAAGCGGCTTTCCTTCCCCGTCATCTCCTCGAGCTGGTGCGCGACCATGGCGCCCACGCCGCCCAGGCGCTCCACATATCCGGGCCGGGCCTCGCGTTGCACCGTCACGCTGCCGCCCAGGGGCCTGGCGCCCTCCGCCACGACCACGATGCTGAACCGGGCACCCAGGCGCTCCCGGACGCGGACGAACTCGGCGACCTTCTCGAGGTCGTACGGAATCTCGGGCAGCAGGATCACATCGGCGCCGCCCGCGATGCCGGCATGCAGGGCGATCCACCCGGCATAGCGGCCCATCACCTCGACCACCATCACGCGGCGGTGCGCCTCGGCGGTCGTGTGCAGGCGGTCGATCGCGTCCGATGCGAACGACACCGCGGTGTCGAAGCCGAAGCAGCTCGTCGTGCCCCAGATGTCGTTGTCGATGGTCTTCGGGACGCCGACGACGGGAATCCCCTTGAGGTAGAACTGATGCGCGATGGCAAGCGTCCCGTCACCGCCGATGACGACGAGCGCATCAAGGCCCATCTCGGCGAAGGTCTTCACGCAGCGATCCGAGTAGTCCGACTTCCCTTCCGGCGCGTCGGTCGGATACTCGAACGGGTTCCCGCGGTTGGTCGTGCCGAGCACCGTCCCCCCCAGGCGCAGGATCCCGGTCACGTCGCGCGGGGTCATGCGCCGCGACCGCGTCGGGTCGAGCAGGCCGTCGAAGCTGTCCTCGAGGCCGATGACCTCCATGCCGGCGTTGCAGCCCGCCTTCACCACCGCGCGGATCACCGCATTCAGTCCTGGCGCATCGCCGCCGCCGGTGAGGACGCCGATCTTCTTCACATGTGACATCGCGTTCGACTATACCAAAGCGGCGTGACCGCTCGGCCGACGGCGCCCGTTCGGGGGGCGGGGGCGTGTGACGGGGGGCCGGTACGTCAAACGACCCGGTCGGGGACCGGGTCGCGACGAGGCCGTCGAGGGCACGATGATGGTGGACGGCGCGGGGCTCGAACCCGCGACCTCCGCGTTGCGAACGCGGCGCTCTCCCAGCTGAGCTAGCCGCCCTCGTGCATCTGCGGGCGCCAGCCGCGCACCCACAGAATACCGAGTATAGCACAGCAATTCGAGGAATCAGCCGCCCGGGCCGCCCGCGGAGGCGCGACACGCGGCCCCCGGCCGTCCGCACCAGATAGGTGCTATCGTGAAGACTCCCCCGCGTGCGGCGGGCGTCTAAATCACCATGAGGCTCCTGACCCTCCTCCTCGCGTGCGGCGTGACGCTCGGCGCCCAGGCGCCGGCGCGCTCCCCGCAGGCCCTGGCCGATCAGGTGCAGGCCCGTCTGGACACGCTGGCGGACTTCGAGGCCGACTTCTCCCAGAGCTACGAAGGCGGCGTCCTTCGGACTCGCACCACCGAACGCGGCACCGTCAGCATGAAGCGTCCCGGCCGGATGCGCTGGGTGTACACGAGCCCGGAGCGCAAGGAGTTCGTCTCCGACGGTACGCGGATCTACTCCTACATCCCCGCCGACAAGCAGGTCATCGTGGCGCCCCTGCCTGATGACGATCAGACCACGCCGGCGCTGCTGCTCAGCGGGCGCGGCCGGCTCACGCGGGATTTCACGCCGAGCTTCACGGAACTGCCCGCTACCGCACCCGGCCTGCTGGGCCTCCGCCTCCTGCCACGCGGTGACGATCCGGACTACACCTCCATGACGCTCGGCCTCGACCCTCGGTCCCTGCAGGTGCGCTACCTGGAAGCCGCGGACCGGCAGGGGGGCCGCTCGACCTTTACCTTCACGAACGTGAAGGAAAACCGCGGTCTGGCCGATAAGATCTTCGAATTCCAGGTCCCCCGCGGAGTTGATGTCATCACGCATGCCGCACCACCCCGCTAGCCGCGCCCTCCTCGCCGCCCTCCTCGTCGCCCTGGCGACGCTCGGGACGGGCTGCGCCGCGTCGGGCGCCCTGCGCAACGCGCAGGTGGCCGAGCAGGGTGAGGACTACGACCGTGCCGTCGTGGAGTACACGAAGATCCTGCGCGAGCGCCCGGGCGACCGGCACGCCCGCGCGTCCCTCGAACGCGCCAAGCTTCTCTCCGCGCAGGCGCACTTCAGCCGCGGCCGCCGGCTCGCGCGCGAAGGCCGCGCCGACGAGGCGCTCATCGCGTACCAGCTCGCCGCCGAACTGAACCCGGCCAGTGGCGAGATCGAGGCCGAACTCGAGTACACGCGTGCGCAGCTCCGCACGAAGATCGCCGTACGGGGCCGGACCCGCCTCGAGACCTTGATCGCGCAGAGCCTCAATGCCCCGCTGCCGGGCAACGAACTGCCGGCCGATGTCAGCCTGCCCGACTCGCTGGTCTTCCGCGAGGCCGGCGCACGCGACATCTTCACGGTCATCGCCCGCTTTGCCGATCTCAGCATCGTCTTCGACCCGGCGTTCCGGGACCAGCGCGTCTCCATTGACCTGCGCAAGGCGCCGCTCGCCGAAGCGCTGAACACGCTGGCGGCGAGCACGCAGACGTTCTGGCGCGTGACCTCGCCGCGCGCGATTGCCATCATCCCCGACACGCCCGCCAAGCGCCGCGAGTACGAGGAGGAGGTCGTGCGCACCTTCTACCTGAGCAACGCCGATCTCAAGGAGACCATCGACCTCCTCCGCATCGTCGTCGACGCGCGCCGGCTGTCGCCCATCTCGGCGACCAACGCGATCACCATCAAGGACACGCCGGAACGCGTGGCCGCCGCCGCGCGCATCATCCAGGCCGTCGACAAGGCGCGGCCCGAGGTCGTGATCGACGTCGAGCTGCTCGAAGTCGACCGCACCCGGCTGCGCGAGTACGGACTGCAGATCGCCTCCCCCTCGTCGGCGAGCCCGACCGGGATCAGCGGCGCGGCGGGTGTCAACCGCGACGACCTCTCCCTGCGGGATCTGCGGAACCTGACGCAGGCCGACATCCTGCTCACGAACCTGCCGAACCTCTACTACCGGCTGCTGAAGAACGACGGCAACACGCGGACGCTGGCCAACCCGCAGCTGCGCGCCACGGAAGGGACGGCCGCGCAGGCCCGCTTCGGGGAGCGGGTGCCCGTGCCGGTCACCACCTTCGCGCCGATTGCCGCCGGCGGCGTGCAGACGCAGCCCATCACGTCGTTCAACTACGAGAACATCGGCGTGAACATCGACATCACGCCGCGCACGCATCACGACGACGAGGTGTCGCTGGCGGTGCAGGTGGAGGTGAGCAGCATCTCGGGCACGGGCTTCGGCGGCCTGCCCACCTTCGGCAGCCGCGCCATCAACACCGTGATCCGCCTGCGCGACGGCGAGACGAACATGCTGGCCGGCCTCATCCGCGATGATGAGCGCCAGGTGCTGGCGGGCGTGCCGGGGCTGAGCGATATCCCGATTCTTGGCCGGCTGTTCGCGCACTCACGCCGCGAGACCCAGGAGACCGACATCATCCTCACGCTCACGCCGCGGATCGTGCGCGTCCTCGATCTGACCGAAGAGGACCTCCGTCCGTTCCGCGTCGGTGGCGAGGGCAGCGCATCCCCGATCGAGCTGGCGGTGCCGCCCCAGCAGCCGGCCCGTCCCCCCGGCGGCGGCGCGCGCTGACACCGGCGAACGCCTCTGGTCTATCCACAGATTACGCAGATTACGCAGATGCATCCGCCTGCGGCGTGGGGTGCGGTCCCGCGGCGCGGCCGAAGGCCGCTTCGACGTGACCGGAACGCCGCGAGCGTGAGCCATGTGGGAGCCTTGCGGGCTCACGCTCGCGGCGTTCCGATCCCGTCGGCGCTGCCAGTCTGCGACTGGCAGCCGCGGGACCGCACGGCGCCGCCGAACCATCCGTGAAATCCGTGTAATCCGCGGATGATTCCGGCAGCGAGCGCGAAGCGCGAGTCTATTCGCGGCTGACCCTGGCGCCGAGTGCGGTCAGGCGTTCAACCAGCCGGCTGTATCCCCGCTCCACCGTCTCGAGCGGCTCGACCTCGCTCACCCCTTCCGCGGCCAGCGCGGCGGCGATCAGTGCCATCCCCGAGCGGATGTCGCGGCTGTCGAGCGACTTCCCGCGCAGTCGCGCGGGCCCGGTCACGATGATGCGATGCGGGTCGCACAGAAACAGGTCCGCGCCCATGCCGCTCATCTGCTCGAGCGCGAAGAGCCGCAGTTCGTAGAGCCAGTCATGCACGAGCGTGGCGCCCTCGGCCTGCGTCGCCAGCACGGTGACCAGGCTCACGAGGTCGCTCGGGAACCCCGGCCACAACCCCGTCGTGATGCGCCCCGCGCCAACGAGGCTCGACGGGATGATGCGGAAGACGCCGTCCTCGAACCGCGACTCACAGCGCATCTTGCGCAGCACGGCGGCGACGACCTCCATGTCCACGGCACGCGCACCGCGAATCTCGACCTCGCCCCGCGTGATGGCCCCGACGACGGCCCAGCTGCCGGCCTCGATGTAGTCGCCGAAGAGCGTGCGCCGCGCGCCGCCGAGGCGTCCGCCCCCCTCCACGCGAATGGTGTGCGACCCCGCGCCCGTCACCCCGGCGCCCATGGCCTGCAGGAACTCGCAGAGTTCGACCACGTGCGGCTCGCAGGCCGCGTGGCGGATCTCCGAAACCCCGGGCGCCGCCGCCGCCGCGAGGAGCGCGGTCTCGGTGCCGGTCACCGAGGCCTCGTCGAGGTAGAGCGACGCCGGCCGCAGGCCGTCCGGCACTTCCAGCCGATGGCCCTCCCCGGGTAACACCCGGGCGCCCATCGCCTGCAGCGCCTCGAGGTGGGTGCGGATGGTCCGGCGCGCCGGAAAGTCACCGCCCGGGGGCGCCACATGCGCGCGGCCACGCCGCGCCAGGAGTGGACCGAGCAGCAACACCGAGCCGCGCAGCCGTCCGACGAGGGCCCGATCGGGTTCGTCCTTGCTGACATGGGCGCATGTGATCCGGAGGGTGGTCGTGCCGATGCCCTCGACCTCTGCGCCGAGATCGATGAGCAGGCGCGCCATCACCTCCACGTCGGCGATGCGCGGCACGTTCTCGAGCACGCACGTCTCGTCCGTCAGCAGGCACGCCGCGATGAGCGGCAGGGCGGCGTTCTTGTTGCCCTCGACCTCGATGCGCCCCTCGAGACGGTGGCCGCCTTCAATGATCAGCTTGGACATAAGGATTCCGTGCGGCGATGCTGGCCTAGTGTCTTGGAACCGTGATTCGTTGCACAAGTCCCGGAGCGCGGCGCCCGGATGGAAAGGCGCGACGACCGAGAATACTGGGCGTATTTGAGGGAGGAGCAACGCCGCCAGCCGGGATGCCCCGCCCGGGAATTGTGTGACGAATCACCGTTCCAGGACACTAGGCCCAGTCCCCGAGCATCACGATCTCGTCGCGCAGGGTCACGCCGAAGCGCTCCCTGACCGTATCACGGCACAGCGTGACGAGCGCCCGGATCCCGGCGGCGGTCGCCGTGCCGTCGTTCACGATGAAGTTGGCGTGGGCCGTCGAGACGGACGCGCCGCCGATCGCCCGCCCCTTGAGTCCGGCCCGATCGATCAGCGCGCCCGCCGACGCGGGGATGCCCTCGGGCACGGCGTCCCGAGCGGTGTTCGGATTCTGGAAGATGCACCCGGCGCTCGGCGAGGCGAGCGGCTGCGTCCGCTTGCGGAACGCGAGGGAGGCGCGGGCCGTCTCACGCAGCGCCGCGGGATCGGCGCCCGGCGTGACGCGGAACGCGGCCCAGAGCACGATCTCGTGTGTCTGCTGGATCCGGCTCTGGTCGTAGTCGAACGCCATCCGATCCGCAGGCACCTGCAGCACGGTCCCGTCGAGACGGAGCAGCCGCACCGAGTCCACGAGATCGCCGATGTTGGTCTGCCGCCAGTGCGCATTGCCGTGGATGGCGCCTCCGACCGTGCCCGGCGTCCCCGCCCACGCCTCGAGCCCCGCCAGCCCGCGCGCGATCGTCCAGCGCACGAGCCCGTTGATCGTCACGGCCGCGTCCGCGCGGACGAGCGCCGGCCCGAGTGGCCGCACCTCGCCCCGTCTCGGACGCAGCACGACGCCGCGGATGCCGCGGTCCGACACGAGCACGTTCGAGCCGCCACCGAGCAAGGTGACGGGGACCCCGGCCTCGCGGGCCGCCTTGACGACGGCGGCGACCTGGTCGGCGGTGGCCGGCTCGACGAGCACGTCCGCCGGCCCCCCTACCTTGAAGGTCGTGAGCGGCGCGAGCGGTGCATCCGTCGTGACGGCCTCGGCCCCCACGATGGCCGTCAGGGTTCCCACAAGCGATGTCACGGCAGTGGCCCCGTGTCGGTGACGTGCAGAACCTGTCGTTCGCGTGCGATGAGGGCGGTGAGCGCCTCGTGACGGGTGCAGATCCGCAGGCCCACGAGATCCCCAGGCGCCAGCTGGCCCGCGAGCGGCAAATCGGCGCTGATGACGGTCGCGATCTTCGGGTACCCCCCGGCCGTCTGGCGGTCGGCCATGAGCAGAATCGGGTCGCCGGCCGGCGGGACCTGGATCGCCCCCATCGGCACGGGCTCTGAGATCGGCTCCTCCCCGGTGCTGCGCGGAATGGACGCGCCCTCGAGGCGGTACCCCATCCGGTTCGATCGCGGTGACACCCGGAACACGCCGTGGCGCAGGATGTCGAGAGCCGCCGGCCCGAACCACTCCTCCTGCGGTCCGGCCATCACGCGGAGGATGGTGGTGCCCGTCGCCAGCGTCAGCCCCGCGCCCCGCCGGTGCCGGACCGGTCCCTCGACCGGCACACCGAGCGGCAGTCGATCTCCGGCCTGCAGCGCCCGTCCCTCATGGCCACCCAGGTGCGCGACGAGGCTCGTCGCGCGGCTGCCCGCAACGATCGGCGTCTCGAACCCGCCGGCCACGCCGATGTAGGCCCGCGTGCCCAGCCGGCGCCGCCCGAAGCGGAGATGCTGGCCCTCACGGACGCGGAACGACGCGGTGTGGGGCACGGCGGCCCCGTCGAGCGTGACGTCGAAGTCCGCACCGGTGATGGCCACGACACTCCCCCGCTCGAAGATCAACTCCGGGCCGATGAGCGTCGCCTCGATCGTGGCCAGCGACGGCGGATTTCCCACGAGCAGGTTCGCGAGGCGATGGGCGTACACGTCCATCGGACCCGCCACCGGCATGCCGACCGCCTGGCTGCCCCATCGTCCCAGGTCCTGCACCGTGGACAGGAGTCCCGGGCGCGCGATGATGACGCCGGTCATCGCGCCACCCCGATGCCGTCGATCGCCAGCGCGCGCTCGGCGAACTCGGCCGACGACAGCCGCACGAACCGCACCTCGTCGCCGGGCATGCAGCGGCTGGGCAACGCCGCCCCGGGGGTGAACATCCGAAGCGGTGTGCGCCCGATCACATGCCATCCGCCAGGCGCCGCCATCGGGTACACCCCGGTCTGCTCGCCGGCGATGCCGACGGCCCCGGCCGCCACACGTTCGCGTGGTGTCCGGTGGCGCGGGACGGCGATGACAGGATCCACGCGCGCCATGTACGCGAACCCCGGCACGAAGCCCAGCATGTAGACGCGGTAGGTCCGCTCGACATGGCGCTGCACGACCTCTTCAGCCGTCAGTCCCGCCCATCGCGCGACCTCATCCAGATCCGGCCCGTGCGCGCCGCCGTAGCAGACGGGGATCTCGACCACGCGTGGCGCCGGTTCCGTGGTCTGGTCGAGTGCCGTCACCGCCTCCACGATCGTCCGTTCCACGGCCTCGAGATCCGTCTGCAGGGGATCGAAGTGGATTCCGACGGTCGTGTATGCCGGGACGATGTCGCGCACGCCCGCCAGCTGCGCGCGGCCGATGGCCGCCGCCACGCGCACCGCCTGGCGGTTGATCGCCGGATCGAT
This sequence comes from Vicinamibacterales bacterium, assembly GCA_030680175.1. Classification (GTDB taxonomy): domain Bacteria; phylum Acidobacteriota; class Vicinamibacteria; order Vicinamibacterales; family UBA2999; genus JAUXWO01. The sequence goes on along the minus strand of JAUXWO010000049.1, from coordinate 38,797 downwards.
CCGGTCGCCGAACTCCACGAGGAGCAGGGTGTCTCCGGAGAAGCGCAGCCGCGGACGAAGCGCGTCCACCGCCTACAGGGCCTCCAGCAGGCGCCGGTGGATGCCGCCGAACCCGCCATTGGACATGATGACCACGAGATCGCCCTCGGCGCCCTCGCGCGACAGCAGCGCCACGATCTCGTCGACGGTCGGCACGTGCCGGGCCCGGCCGCCGCCGTCGTTCACGGCCGCCACGAGGGCGGACTCCGACAGGCGTTCGGCGTCCGGTAACGTGCCGCGGTACACCGACGCCAGCAGGACCTCGTCGGCCTTGAGGAACGCCCGGGCGAAGGCCTCCTGGAACACCCGCCGGCACGACGAGGCCGAGCGCGGCTCGAAGACGGCCCACAGGCGCCGGCCCGGATGCGCCGCGCGCATCGCGGCCAGCGTCTCGTCCACGGCGGTCGGATGATGCGCGAAGTCGTCGTAGACCGTCACGCCCCGCTTGACGCCGACGACCTCGAGGCGCCGCTTCACGCCGGCAAATGATGCCAGGCCCTCGGCCATGGCCCCGGCCGTCAGGCCGCTGTGCGCACCCACCGCGATCGCCGCGAGCGCATTCCTGAGGTTGTGCTCGCCGATCATCGCCATGCGGAACTCGCCGAACGCGCGCCCGTCGTGTGCCACGGCGAACCGGGTGCCGCCGGCCTCCACGCGCACGCCGGTCGCGTGCCAGTCGGCGCCGGGCTCGAGGCCGAACGTCTGCACGGCGCTCCGCGCGAGCGGCACGAGCGCCCTGGCCTCCGGGCTGTCGCTCCCGATGAGGGTCAGCCCCCCGGCGGGCACGAGGTTCACCAGCCGGCGGAAGGCAAGCCGCACGGCATCGAGATCGGCATAGATGTCCGCGTGATCGAACTCGATGTTGTTGATGACGGCCACCTGCGGGAGGTACTTCAGGAACTTCGCGGTCTTGTCGAAGAAGGCGCTGTCGTACTCGTCGCCCTCGATGACGAACGCGGGGCCTCCCCCGAGACGGTAGCTCGACCCCGAGGCGCCGAAGTTGCGCGCGATGCCGCCGATGAGCACGGTCGGGTCGGCGCCGCCGGCCGTGAGGAGCCATCCGGCCATCGACGTGGTCGTGGTCTTGCCGTGCGTGCCGGCAATGACGATCGACGTCGCGTCCCAGAGAAACTGATCGCGCAGCGTCTCGGGCAGCGACGCATACCGCACTCGCCGGTCGAGCACGGCCTCGATCTCCGGGTTGCCCCGTGAGATGGCGTTGCCGACGACCACGAGGTCGAGATCGGCAGTGATGTGCGCGGCGCTGTAGCCTTCGAGCGTCGTGATCCCCTCGGCCGCGAGGAAGTCGCTCATCGGCGGATACACGTGCTCGTCCGAGCCGCTCACGGTCCAGCCGCGCTGCTTGAGGAGCGCGGCCAGTGTGGCCATCGCGGTCCCGCAGACACCGATCAGGTGCACTCGCCGCATCTCAGACAACCGCCGCCTCTTCAATGACCACCGCCGGCGCCGCGCCCGCGTCCAGGCGCGCGCGTACGCCAAGCGGCAGCGTCCACGAGGGTCCGGCCGTGTGGCCGGAGGGAAAGCCGAACACCACCGGGCCGGAGACGGCCGCCAGGCGCGCCCGCAGGACCTCGCGCGCCGTGACCGCGCCGTCAGGCTCGTCACAGCCGGGGAACTCGCCGAGCAGCACGCCGGCCACCGTCGCGAGCACGCCCGCCTGCTCGAGTTGCAGGAGCAGCCGGTCGAGGCGGTACGGCCGCTCCCCCACGTCCTCGAGAAACAGCAGACAGCCCTCGGGCGGGTTGAAGGCCCAGGGGGTTCCCAGCGACGCGGCCAGCTGCGTCAGTGTCCCCCCGACGAGCACGCCCGAGGCATCCCCCGCCCGTAGTACCGCCAGCCCGTCCGGAGCCAGACGCCCCATCGGCGCCGCGTTCATCGTCGCGGCCACCAGCGAGGCGCGGTCGTATCCCGCCGCCCCGCGCGCGAGCCGCCCCTCGAGCATGGGGCCGTGAAAGCAGATGACACCAGCCGCCAGGTGCCAGGCCAGCAGGCTCGTGACGTCACTGTAGCCAATGAAGACCTTCGGATGACGACGCGGCAGGTCGGGATCGAGCCGCGGCAGCAACTGCGCGCTGCCGTAGCCCCCGCGCACCGAGATGATGCCGTCGATGGCAGGGTCCTGCCAGGCGTCTGCGAGCGCGCGTGCGCGCAGCGCCGGATCGCCGGCGACGAAGCCGTCCCGCGCGAAGACCCGGTCGTCGTAGACCGTCTCGAAGCCAAGCCCCGCGAGTTCCTGGACCCCCGCCTCGAACTCCTCGCGACGAAATGGACTGGCTGGCGCCACCACCGCCAGCCGCGCGCCGTGGGCGAGGCGTCGTGGACGAATCCACCCGTGCGAGGCGATGCGCGTGTCCGTCACAGGAACGCCGCCATCTCCTGTGCGATGGCCTGATGCTCGTCACGGCCCACGTGCGCGCGGAGCGCGCGCACCCGCGCGCCGAGCGCGGGGCGCGCACCGGCCAGAAAGCGGGTCTTGGCGGCCCGTCCACGCCGCAGGGCGTCGTCGAGCCGCGCGCGTGTGATGCGCCCCTCCTCCACCGCCCGCACGAGGGCCTCGAGGGTGCGTCCTTGCAGGTCGCAGTCGCCGGAACACACGAGCACCGCATCGCATCCGGCGCGAATCGCCTCCACCGCCGCATCGGGCACGGCGTAGCGCGCGCTCACCGCCTTCATCTCGAGATCATCGCTGATGATGACGCCCTCGAACCCGAGTTCCTCTCGCAGGAGCCGCATGACGATGGCCGGGGACAGCGTGGCGGGACGGGCGTCGTCGAGGGACGGCACGAGGACGTGGGCGGTCATGATGCTGGCCACGCCGGCCGCGATGGCGGCGCGGAACGGCTCGAACTCGACCGCGCGCAGGCGGTCGGGTGGATGCTCCACGAGCGGCAGCTCGAGATGCGAGTCGGTGCTGGTGTCGCCGTGCCCGGGGAAGTGCTTGCCGCACGCCGCCAGTCCCCGCGCCTGGAGCGCCTCGACAAGAACGGCGCCGAGGCGCGCCACGGCCGCCGCGTTCCCGGCCAGGGCGCGGTCGCCGATGACGGGATTCGCCGGATTCGTGTGGATGTCCAGCACCGGTGCGTAGTCGAGCGTGATGCCCACGGCGAGCAGCTCGTCGGCGAGTGCGTGCGCGAACCGCCGCGCCAGGGCCTCGTCGTCGGCGCGCCCGAGGGTCGCCATCGGCGGCCAGCGCGTGAACGGCTCCCGCAGCCGCGCCACGCGGCCCCCCTCCTGGTCGACGCTGACCCAGGCCGGCAGGGCCACGCCGAGCGCCTCGGATTCGAACGAGAGCTCCGCCACCTGCTCGGGCACGTCGAGGTTGCGGCTGAAGAAGATCACGCCGCCGAGATCGAACTCGCGCGCCAGCGCCCGCAGTTCGACGGGGAGCGTCTGACCGGTGAAGCTGCCGATGAGCAGCTGCCCGATCTCCTGTCGCACCGAGGAAGGCATACGTGGGAATTATAATTGCGGCGTGCGTATCACGGCATCGGCGCCCACACGTATCGACCTGGCCGGCGGCACGATCGACATCTGGCCCCTCTATCTGTATCACGAAGGCGCGCAGACGCTGAACGCGGCCATCAGCCTGCGCGCCCACGTACAGATCGACACGCGCGAGGACGGCGGCGTGGAGCTGGTGGCCGAGGACATCGGCCGCCGCGTGAGGCTCGACGCCCCTGAGGTGCTGGACCCGGCGCGGGGCCTCCCCTTGCTTGCGCGCCTCGCGCGCGCCTTTGGGTTGACGGATGCGACCCTGACCACGCGCGGCGAATCGCCCGCCGGCGCCGGCATCGCCGGGTCCTCTGCCCTCACCGTCGCCGCCTGCGGCGCCCTGGCCCGCTGGACCGGCCGGGAGATCGCGCCTGAAGCGCTGCTGACAATCGCCATGAACGTCGAGGCGCAGGTCATTGCGGTGCCGACGGGCCTGCAGGATTACCGGCCGGCGATGTACGGCGGCGTGGCCGCGCTCGAACTCGGGGTCGACGGCCCTCGCCGCGTCGCACTCGACGTGGACCCTGACGAGCTTCAACGCCGCATCGCGCTCTGCTACACCGGCGCGCCGCGGAATTCCGGCACCAACAACTGGGAGATCATGAAGCGGCACCTCGATGGGGACCGCGCGGTCTTCGAGGCGTTCGAACGCATTCGCGACACCGCGGCCGCCATGCGCGAGGCCCTGGCGGCCGGCGACTGGGACGGCACCGCGCGCCACCTCGCCACGGAATGGGACAACCGGAAGCGCCTGGCGCCCGGGGTGACGACGCCGGCCATCGACCGGCTGATCGCGCGTGCGATGGCGGCCGGGGCGACGGCCGCCAAGGTCTGCGGTGCGGGCGGCGGCGGGTGTCTCTTCTGCCTCGCCCCTCCGTCGGCGCTCGACGCGGTCAAGGCGGCGCTTGCCGCCGACGGCGCCCGCCTGCTGGACTTCACCGTGGAGCGGGAGGGCCTCCGTGTTGGATAACGCCGCCATCGCCCGCACGCTCGGCGAGATCGCCGACCTGCTGGAGATCAAGGGCGAGAACCCGTTCAAGATCCGCGCGTACCGCATGGCCGCGGACCTGGCGGCCGACGCGGCCGAGTCGCTCGCGGCGCTCGACGAGCCCGCGCTGCGCGCCCTGCCGGGCATCGGCAAGGATCTGGCGACGCGCATCCGGGAGCTCGCCACCACGGGCCGCAGCGCCGTCCGCGAGGCGCTGCTGACGGAGTTCCCCGAGACCATCCTCGATCTGCTGCGCCTGCAGGGGGTGGGGCCGAAGACGGTCGCGCGGCTGCACCAGGAACTCGGCGTCGACAGCCTGGCCACGCTGGAGCAGGCGGCGCGCGACGGCCGCATCCGCGGCATGAAGGGCATGGGCGCGCGCAAGGAGCAGCTGATCCTCAAGGCGCTCGAGGAACGCCAGCGGCACGCCGGCCGGCACCTCCTGGCCGACACCGTGGAGACGGCCGGCGCGCTTGTCGCCTGGCTGCGCGGACAGGCGCCCGGCGTCGAGTTCCTCCCGGTCGGCAGCCTGCGCCGAGGCGTCGAGACCTGCGGCGACATCGACATCCTGGCGGTCGGCGCGAGTGCCGACGTCATGGGGACCTTCGTGCAGTACGAGCAGGCCGAGCGCACCCTCGGCCACGGCGAGACGAAGTCGAGCGTGCTGCTCCGCGGCGGCTACCAGTGCGACCTGCGGCTCGTCGCCCCCGAGAGCCGCGGCGCCGCCCTGCAGTACTTCACGGGCTCGAAGGCCCATAACATCGCGCTGCGCGACCGGGCGATCGCCGCGGGCCTCCGCCTCAACGAGTACGGCCTGTATCGCACGGCCGATGACACGCGGGTGGCCGGCGACACCGAAGAAGGCATCTACGACGCCCTGGGGCTGGCGTGGGTGCCGCCGGAGCTCCGGGAGTTCCGCGACGAACTGGCGCTGGCCGAAGCGCATGCCCTCCCGGTGCTCCTCGAGGAGGGCGACCTGCGCGGCGACCTCCATATGCACACGACCGAGACGGACGGCCGCGACGATCTCGAGTCGATGGTCCGCGCCGCGCGCGCGCTCGGCCTCGAGTACATCGCCATCACCGACCACAGCCAGGCCCTCGCCATGGCCAACGGGCTCGACGAGCGCCGCGCCCTGGCGCACGCCGCCCGCGTCCGCGCCCTCAACGACCGGGTGGAGGGCATCCACGTCCTCGCCGGGATCGAGTGCGACATCCTGCCCGACGGGCGGATGGATCTCGCGGACGACTGCCTGGCGCAGCTCGACCTCGTGATCGCGTCGGTGCATTCCGCCCTGCACCAGGAGGAGGCCGAGATGACCGACCGCATGCTGCGCGCCATCGCGCATCCGTCGGTCGACATCATCGGCCACGCCACCGGCCGCCTGCTGCTCAAGCGCGCAGGGTCGCGCGTCCGCATCGAGACCCTCATCGACGCGGCCGCCGCCTACGGCGTCGCCTTCGAGATCAACTCGCAGGTGGACCGGCTGGATCTCTCCGACAGCCACGCCCGCCTCGCCCGCGCGCGCGGCGTGCCGCTCGTGATCTCGAGCGACGCGCACGCCGTGGGCGCCCTGGCGCTCCGGCGCTGGGGCACCGTCGTGGCGAGGCGCGCCGGCCTCACGCGGGACGATGTGCTCAATACGCGGCCGTTCGAGGCCTTTCGCGCCGCGCTCCGGCGCCACCGGCCCGGCGCGGCCGTATAATGGCGGCAGCCATGGACGCACTCGCCGAGATCAAGCGCCTCTACCTGGGCACGACGAAGAAGACCATCCAGCGCGATCTCGAGAAGGCCATCACGCTGCTCAAGTCGATGGCCACCGAGGACGAGCGGGAACGCGCCGCCGTCTACATGGACGGCCTGTCGCAGATGCGGTCTGAGTGGAAGGCGTCCGGGAAGGGCTGAGGGCTACTTCTTCTCGTTGCCCTGAACCACCTTGCGGCGCGCGGCCACGCGCAGCGGCTCGGGAACGTTCCGGTCGATGGAGATGCCCTTGAGGTCCCGGTCGTTCAGGCGCTGCAGCAGCGTCAGCGATACCGCGATCGGCGTCTTCGGGTTCTTCACGAGCGCCGACACCACGCCGTAGCTCTTCGTCCAGCCGCGCGTCTGGCCAATCGTCCGCAGGATCTCGTCGGTCACGTTCGCCATGCGCGCGAACGACTCGATCTCCGACTCGTTGACCTTCGGGCAGCTCAGCACCGCCGCCGCCACCATCCGGTTGGGATCGCGGATGAGCACCGCGCGCATCTCGCGCGTGCCCTTCATGGCGGCCTTCACCTTCTGCGGCACCGACATGTTCTGCAGCTGGCGGACCGTGCTCTCGCGCTCGCCCTCGGCGCCTTCGACGCCCGCGGCCAGCTCCGCGATCCAGTCGTCGGGCTCGGGTTCCGGATCCGCCACCGGGGTCGCATCGTCGGGTGCCGCCTCGGCGGCCGGCGTCACGCCGCGTGCTTCGAAGAACCCCCGCAGTTCGGTCGGCACGTCGGCGCGTGCGATGAACGCGGCAATCAGCGACGCGGGAATCCTGGCGAGCGTGGCCTCGGCCGTCTCGCGGATGTCGGGATCGTGATCGGCGGTGAGCAGCGCCAGCAGGCCGAGTTGTTCGAGGGGGCGCGGGGCGATGGCGCCTTCGGCCGCCATCAGCCGCACGTCGCGCGCGACTTCGCCGCGCCGGAAGAAGTCCAGCAGCGGCGTGCGAAGGCCCAGGTCCATCAGTGCCCGATCAGGAAGGCGTCGTAGTCGTCGCGCACGATGCGGGCGCCGAGCGGGGCGCCCGGTTCGCCGAGCATGCGGCCCGCCTGCCCGTTGATGCTGAACTGCACGGCGCCCGCATCGTCGCCGGTGAGGATCACTTCCTCGCGCGCCTCGAGCTGGAACTGCTCGCCGGCGGCGAAGCGCCGCGCCACCGTCTCGCGGCCGTCCACCTGAACGCGCAGTTCGCACGGCGAGGTGATCGTGACAAACAGCGCCAGCGCCGGCGGCGCCGGGGGCGGCGGCTCCATGAACCCGCCGGCCGGCACGATCTCCGGACGCCAGGCGTCGACGGTCTGCAGCGGCTCGTTCTCGAGCAGCAGATGCGCGGGCGCGGGGGCGTTGGTCGTCAGCACGATGTAGAGAATGCCGGCGCCCGCAGGCACGGCGGCGCCGAGCACCTTGAGCGCGAGCTGTCCGATCTGCGCCGCGCGCGACGGCGCCACATCATCGGCCAGCAGCTGTCGTCCACACGGCGTCGAGACGAGCGCAGGAAGATCGTCGGGATAGATCGCGAGGAACTCGCTGAGCGTCGCCTCGGGGTTGAGACCGACTTCGCTCGCGTACGCGCGCACGAGCGCGCGACGGAAGATGCCGTTCGGCAGGCACTTCACCTGGCCGCGCTCGAGGCCATCGAGCGCGCGCACCGACAGCTTCGTCACGTCGGCAATCTGCCGGAGCGACACCCCGCGATCTTCGCGCGAACGGCGAAGGCGGGATCCGAAGTCCTGCGCCCGAGTGTCAGGCATGGACGAAGCCGTCATCTGAAGGAGGAATTAAGGCGACTGCCCCACCAAAGGGCGGTCGCCCAAAGCCCGTTGTGGTCATCATGTTAGGGGAGGCCTAGTGGCATGTCAAACCCTGATCGCAGGTTGTACACACAATTCTGCACACCAGTCACAAGGTCGGCCTCCCGAGGACCCGGCTGGAACCCCCCGATGACCCCGACGCCGGCCGCCCCCGCACCCCGTACCTGCCGCACCTCGTCCGCCGAGGCGATGCCGCCGATGGCGAGCACCGGCACGGTCGCCGCCGCGACCACCGCCGCGAGTCCGGCCAGCCCGAGCCACGGTGTCGTGTCTGGCTTCGAGACCGTTGGATACACCGTCCCGGCGAGCAGGTAGTCGACCGGTCCCGCCTGGGCGGCGCCCTCGACATCGTGCACGGATCGCCCGATCAGGAAGCCCGGCGGGGCGAGGTGTCGTGCATCGCGTGCCGTCACCGACCGCTCGCGGAGATGCACCCCCTCGGCGCCGGTGGCCAGGGCCACATCGAGGCGGTCGTTCACCAGCACGCGCGTCGCGGTACCGCGCACCGCCGCCCGCACCGCGCGCACGAGGCCGGCCAGTGCGCGTGCCTCGAGGTCGTGCTCGCGCACGATCACGAGGGAGACCCCGGCCTGCGCCGCGGCGGCGACCTGTGTGAGAAGGGTCGCGGTCCACTCGCCCCGGGGGTGGCCGCGTCCCGCACCCAGACGGCGCCGATCGGTGATCAGGCAGAGCCAGGGCGGGACAGCGAGGGGGGCCATCAGGCGTCGCGCGCGGTGAAGAGGTCGGCCAGTTCGGCCAGCGCCACGTAGACGTTCAGGAGGCCCAGGCCGGAGACGGCCCCGCGCACGTAGTTGCTCGTCAACAGCGCGTGCAGCGGCGGCCACGCCTGCGCGAAGTAGTTGCGGTCCCAGAACGCCGACCACGGAATGAGCAGCAGGAGCAGGCCAACCTCGAGGAGGAGGGCGATCAGGAGGAGCCGGCGGAACAGGGACGCTACCCTCGTGCCTGGACTTTCGACAGCCGGTCGATCCGGCCCGTCACGTCCCGATAGCCGGGCGAGTCGGCTTCGAGTTCCACGAACACCGCCAGCGCGCGGGCGCTCTCGCCCACCTTTTCCAGTGTCTCGGCGAGGTCGTACAGCAGCGCCCGGCCGGCGTCCTGGGTGGGCGCGGGCGCTTCGGCCGCGCGCTCCAGCCACTCGACGGCCGCCTCGGACTCCCCGCGTTCGAGGAGCAGGTGGCCGAGCAGCGACGCCGCATCGAAGCGCTGGCGCGGCGACCGCGCGGCCGCCTGCAGCGATTCGATCGCATCATCGACCATGCCCATGTCGCGGTAGGTCAGCGCGAGGCGGTACTGCTCGGCGGCCGCCTCCTCGGCGCTGTCGCGCCCGGACTCGTCGCGGAAGCTGCGGAAGACCTGGTCCAGCGAGCGGGGCACCGGCGCCTCGGCGGCAGGCGCGTCGAGATCCACCACGAGTTCGACCGCGTCTGCCGCCTCGCTCAGATCGAGATCAAGGCTCACTTCGGCCGTCTCGCCGGGATCGGCAGGCGCCGCCTGCCCGCGCGACGGCGAGGCCGCGGCGAACTCGGTCCCGTCGTTGAGATCGAGCCCCTCGTTCAGGTCCAGCTTGTCGGTCACCATGAACGGGCTGTCGCCGCTCAGGCGGTCCGCGATGACCGCGTCCGGGTCCGTCTCGCCGAGCATGACGAGGGCGCGCCGGAACCGCTCGATGTTCGCGCGGTCCCAGGGCTCGCGCGCGACCAGATCCTCGCTGATGATGCGGGCCTCGAGCCCGCGTCCCGCCCCGAGATAGGCGTCCGCCAGCTGCGCCTGCGCGGAGTACATCGTGGCCTCGAGCCCGCCGTCGACGCACACCTCGACCAGGCGCATCAGCGCCACGATGTGGTCCCCCACGCGTGTGACCAGTTCATGCAGCGCCGCGGCCGCCGCCGCGAAGTCGCCCTCCTCGAGCGCCGCGTCCGCCACGGCCTCGATCGCGACGTACGCGGCGTCAGCCGAGACCTCGGCCAGACGGCAGCCGAGTGCGACGGCCGCTTCGCGCTGGCTCAGATCGAGCGTGAGCGCCTGCGTCACGGCCGCGCGGCCCTCGTCCAGCCGCCCGCTGCGCAGCTCGATCTCGGCAAGCGTCATCCAGAGGGGCGCGCTGTGGCCGGCCGTCTCCGGCGTCAGGAAACGCCGGGCCCGTTCGAGGTCCCCGCTGCGCGCGAAGGCCTGCGCGAGGCCGGCCCGCACCTCCAGATCCTCGGGATCGGCGTCGGCCACCGCGGTGAGCACCTCGAGCGCCTGCGCCGATTCGCCGGCCGCCTCGAGCGCGGCGGCGACCTGCTTCAGATCGGCGGCGCTCGTGGCCACCTGGCGCGCCGCGGCGAAGTCGCCAGCCGCAAGCGATCCGCGCAGCAGCCGGTTGCGCACCGCGAGGTCGTCGGGGGCCAGTTCGAAGACCTGCCGGAAGACGCCAAGCGCCTCCGCGGCCTTCCCCCCGTTGTCGAGTTCGATGGCCACGTCGCGCAGTTCGCGGAGCGCCGTCGCGCGGTCTCCCGCGTCCAGGGCCATGCGCGCCGCACCCAGGCGCGCCTCGAGGTCGTCGGGGTCGAGCGTGCCGATCCGGATCGCGATCGCGGCCGCCCCCTTACGGTCGCCCCGCCCGCGACGGGCCTCCGCCACGGCCTGGAAATGCCCCTTGGCGTCGCCGAGGAGCCCCTGGCGCGCGGCCAGATCGCCCAGCTGGAGCAGCGTGTGCTCCTCGCCGGGCTTGACCTTGAGGATTTTCTTGTAGAGGGCCGAGGCCTTCGGATAAAAGCCTTCGGTGGCGAAGTGGTCGGCGATCAGCGTGTACTGCGCGACGCCCTTCTCGATCTGCCCGGCGCGCACGTAGAGATCGCCGAGCGCGTTGGCGCTGTTCCAGTCGCGCGGCTGCGCCTCGACGATGCGCAGGTATTCCTCGATCGCGCCGTCGATCCGCCCCTGCTTGAGGAGCTTCTCCGCCTTCTTGAGTGCGCCTTCGCGATCGAACGCCACGGTCAACCTCAGTCCATCGTATCAAACAGCCGCTGGGGCCTGAACGAACGGCGGTGCTGGTGCGAGTATCCGAAGCGAGCGACCGCGGCCAGGTGTTCCGCCGTGCCGTAGCCCTTGTGGCGCCGGAACCCATAGCGGGGATCCTCGGCGTCAAGCCGGCTCATCCACCGGTCGCGCGTCACTTTGGCCACGATCGACGCGGCGGCGATGGCCGACGCCCGGCGGTCCCCCCCCACGACGGCTCGCTGGGCCATCGGGAGGTCGGGCACACGAAAGGCGTCCACCAGCACCGCGTCCGGAAGGGGGGAGAGAGCCAGCACGGCGCGCTGCATGGCCCGGAGCGTGGCCTGATGAATGTTTATTCGGTCGATCTCCTGTGGATCAACAGCCTCCACGGCCCAGGTAATCGCCTGGGCGATGATCTGGTCGTGCAACCGCTCCCGTGCGGCGGCCGACAAGGCCTTGGAATCGGCCAGTCCCGGAATATGACGGGCCGGGTCCAGCACCACCGCTCCGGCCATGACCGGACCGGCCAGGCACCCCCGGCCCACCTCATCCACACCCGCCACGAACGCGAACCCGAACCGCCGAAGCGTGTTCTCGAGCGTCCGCCGAGCCCCAGCCGTCTTCGGCACCTTCGGCACCCTGCCCAGCACCTCGCGCACCCCGGGCACCGTGGGCACCCCGGGCACCCGTGAGCACCCTGCTACGGATTCCGCCGCACTTCCTTCATGCGGGCCGCCTTGCCGCGCAGGTCGCGCAGGAAGTACAGCTTCGCACGGCGCACCTTGGCCGAGCGCACGACATCCACCTTCTGGATGATGGGCGAATGCGTCGGGAAGATGCGCTCGACACCCTGGCCGAACGACACCTTGCGGACCGTGAACGACCCCCGGGTGCCGCCGCGGCGCAGGTTGATGATCACACCCTCGAAGATCTGGATGCGTTCCTTGTCGCCTTCCTTGACCCGGACGTGCACCTTCACCGTGTCGCCGGCCTTCATCGGCGGCCGCTCGGCCATCTGGCCCTGCTCAATGAGCTCAATCGCGCCCATCACCTAGCTCCTTTGTGTCTCGTCATCAATGCGCGCACGCACCAGCGTCCGCAGCATGTCCCGCTCGTCATCGTCGAGCGTCACCGATTCCAGCAGGTCCGGCCGCCGTTCGAGCGTCCGGCGCAACGCCTGAAGGCGCCGCCACCGCCGTATCTCCCCGTGATGCCCGGACATGAGCACCTCGGGAACCGTCAACCCGCGGAAGTCCGCCGGCCGCGTGTAGTGCGGGTAGTCGAGCAACCCGCGCGTGAACGAATCCTCTTCCACCGACTGGCCGTCCCCGACGACGCCGGGAATCAGCCGGGCCACGGCGTCCACGATGACCAGGGCCGGCAGCTCGCCGCCCGACACCACGTAGTCGCCGATCGAGATCTCGTCGGTCGCCAGGTGCTCCCGCACCCGCTCGTCGACGCCTTCGTAGCGCCCGCAGAGCAGCACCACGTGTCCGCAGGCCGCCAGCCGCCGCGCCTCGTCCTGCGTGAACGGACGTCCGGCCGGCGAGGTCATCACCACCGCCCCGGGCGCGCCGCGCGTCTCGCGAATCGCCTCGACCGCCCGGAACATCGGCTCCGGCTTGAGCACCATGCCGGGGCCGCCGCCAAACGGCATGTCGTCCACCACATGGTGCTTGTCGGACGTGAAGTCGCGCAGGTTGTGGACCACGACGTCCAGTGTGCCCCGCTCCTTCGCGCGTCCGACCACCCCTTCCGCCAGCCCGGCTTCGACCATGCGCGGAAAGATGGTGACGATGTCGAACTTCATGCCCCCCCGGGGCCGGTCTCCGGTGGCGCGCCGCCGGGCGCGTCAGCGGTCCACCGTGCTACGTTCACGTCCAGCAGGCCCTCGGGCGGCCTGACCACGATGCGCCGGCCCTCGACGTCCACCTCGGGGCAAATCGCCTCGACGAGGGGAATCAGCACCTCGCCCCGGCGGCCACGCACCACGAGCCGGCTGTTCGACGTCTCCCCGTCCACGGCCGTCACCGTGCCGATCTCCGCCCCGCCCTCCGTCACCACCGCACACCCCACGAGCTGGCTGTGGTAGTAGACGCCGTCGGGCAGCGCGTGCTGCTCGCCTGGGTGAATCCGCAACTCGGCCCCGGCCCAGACCTGCGCCGCGTCGATCGAATCCAACCCCTCGAACTGCACCACCGGGCGGCCGAGATGCAGGCGCGCGGTGCGAATCGTCAGCGTCTCGGTCGTCGCGCTCCCAGCCCGCCTGACCTGGAGCACCGCGCCCTCGGCGAAGCGCTCCTCCGGGAAGTCCGTGACCGGGTTGACGATGACCTCCCCGCGGATCCCGCGGGGGCGGGCGATGACGCCCACGAGCACCAGGTCGTCCCAGTCCGGCGCTCCGCCGCCGGCCATCAGCTCCGGCCGTCGGAATCGCGGATGTCGAGCTGCGCCTTGCCACCGGCCGCCTCGGCGGCGGCCGACAACAGCAGGCGCAGCGCCGCGGCCGTGCGGCCTTGCCGCCCGATCACGCGCCCGAGATCCCGCGGCGCCACGTGCAGTTCATAGTGGGTCGCGCCGCGACGCTCCCCCACCGTGACGCGCACGGCGTCGGGTTCATCGGCCAGCGCGCGCGCCACGACCGCCACGAGCGCGGAATGGTCAGCCACGACGACGCCTACTGCGCCGGCGCCGTCGGCGCGGCCTCGACCGGCGCCACGACGGCCCCGCGGTCGCGCGTCAGGTAGTTGGCCATCAGCGTCCGCACCGAGTCGGACGGCTGGGCGCCCTGCGAAATCCAGTGCTCCACCCGGCCGAGGTCCACTTCGACCGTGGCGGGCGTCGTGCGGGGGTTGTAGGTCCCCAGGATCTCGAGGAACCCGCCTTCACGCGGCGAGCGCGCCTCCGTGACGACGACGCGGTAATAGGGGCGCTTCTTGGACCCCACGCGACGCATGCGAATCGACAACATCTCTACAGTCCTCTCTCTCTACCGCATCAGGCTGAACGGGCCTTTTCGCTTCTTCTTCTTCGGGCCCGGTCCGACGGGCTGCCCCGTCATCTGCCCCACCATCTTCAGCATCTTCCGCATCTCGGCGTACTGCTTGAGCAGCCGGTTCACGTCCTCGACCGACGTCCCGCTGCCGCGCGCCACGCGCTTGCGGCGGCTGCCGTCGATGATCTCCGCGTGCTCGCGCTCCTCGGGCGTCATCGCGTTGATGATCGCCTCGATCCGGCCGAGCGACTTCTCGTCGGGCTTGTTCGCCGCGAGGTCCTTCATCTGGCCCATGCCGGGCAGCAGCTTCAGGACGTGCTCGAGCGGCCCCATCTTCCGGATCGTCCGCAGCTGATCCCGGAAGTCGCCCAGTGAAAACGCATTGCGCCGCAGCTTCTCTTCGAGCCGCGCCGCCTCGCCCTCGTCGATGGCCTCCTCGGCCTTCTCGATGAGCGAGAGCACGTCGCCCATGCCGAGCATGCGCGACACGAACCGATCGGCGTGAAACGCCTCGAGATCCTCGAGCCGCTCGCCCGCGCCGACAAACGCAATCGGCACACCCACGACCGACACGACCGAGAGCGCCGCGCCGCCGCGCGCATCGCCGTCGATCTTCGAGAGCACGACGCCCGTGACGCCGATCTGGCGGTGGAACTCGCCCGCGCTCTTGATCGCGTCCTGCCCCGTCATCGCATCGGCGACGTACAGCAGGTCGCTCGGTCCGGCGACGTCGCGGATGGCCAGCAGTTCGACCATCAGCTCGTCGTCGATGTGCAGCCGGCCCGCCGTGTCCACGATGACGACGTCGGCGCCGACGTTCTTCGCCTCCTGCAGCGCGCCGCGTGTGCGCGCCACCGGATCCATCTCGCCGGCCGGATCGTGCACGCGCACGCCCGCCTGGCCCGCGACCACGGCCAGCTGCTGGATCGCGGCGGGCCGCCGCACGTCGGTCGAGACGACCAGCGGGTGGCGACCCTGCTTCTTCAACCACCGTGCGAGCTTGCCCGTGGTGGTGGTCTTGCCCGACCCCTGCAGGCCGAGCATCAGGATGACGCGCGGCCGCGCCGTCGTCTCCACCAGCCCGCCCGTCGCGTCGCCGAAGAGCGCGAGCAGCTCGTCGCGCACGATCTTGACGACCTGCTGGCTCGGCGTCAGGCTCTTGAGGACCGCCTGATCCATCGCCCGATCGCGGACGCGATCGACGAAGGCCTTGACGACCTGCACGTTGACGTCGGCCTCGACGAGCGCCAGCCGGATCTCGCGGAGCGCCGTCTCGACGGAGGTCTCCGTGAGCCGCGTCTCTCCGCGAATCGAGCGGAACGTGTCCTGCAGCCGGTTGCTGAGCGTATCGAACATGAGCCCGCACTGCCGGGACAGGGGCCCCTCAGCGCAAACCCTTATCTTACTTGAGCTTCACGCCGATTGTCTACGGCCAAGCCGGGCCGGTGGGGGCGGATTCGTGCCGGGAGGAGGCGCTCCGGGGCACGTCGAGGCACGTCACTAGACGCGGGTCAGCCGGTGCCCCAGCTTGTCCTTCTTGGTCTTGAGGTACTTGCGGGTGGTGTCGGACGGGGGGATCTCGAGCGGCACCGAATCCGCCACGGCGAGGCCGTACCCCTGTAATCCCACGAACTTACGGGGATTATTGGTGAGCAGGCGCATGGTCCGGACGCCGAGGTGGCGCAGAATCTGGGCGCCGATGCCGTAGTCGCGCTGGTCGGCCTTGAAGCCGAGCCGCTCGTTCGCCTCGACCGTGTCGTAGCCCTGATCCTGCAGTTCGTACGCGCGGATCTTGTTCGCCAGGCCGATCCCCCGGCCCTCCTGGTTGAGGTACAGGAGCACCCCCCGCCCCTCGAGCGCGATGCGCTGCATCGCCGTCTCGAGCTGCGGGCCGCAGTCGCAGCGGGCCGAGTGGAACACGTCCCCGGTCAGGCACTTCGAGTGGACCCGCACCAGCAGGTTCTCGCCGTCGCCGATCTCGCCGCACACCAGCGCGACGTGCGTCTGCTCGCCGAGCAGCGACTCGAAGGCATGGATCCGGAAGGGGCCGTGTTCGGTCGGCAGGTCCGCCTCGGCCACCTTTTTCACCAGCCCCTCCGTCCGCATCCGGTACCGGATGAGGTCGGCGATGGTGATCATCAGCAGCGTGTGCCGCTTCGCGAACTTCGCCAGGTCCGGCACCCGCGCCATCGATCCATCGGGATTCGAGATCTCGCAGATGACCCCGGCGGGGTACATCCCCGCGATCCGCGCGAGGTCGACCGCGGCTTCGGTCTGGCCGGCGCGGACGAGCACCCCGCCCTCACGCGCGCGGAGCGGGAACACATGACCGGGCCGGGCCAGGTCCACGGGTGTCGTCTTCGGATCGATGGCCGCCAGCACGGTCGTCGCGCGGTCCCGGGCGGAAATGCCGGTCGTCACCCCCCGCCGCGCCTCGATGCCCACGCAGAACGCGGTATCGAAGGGCGTCGTGTTCTTCTGCGACTGCAGCGGGATCTCGAGGGCATCGAGCCGCTCGCCGGTCATCGGCATGCAGATCAGCCCCCGCCCGTGGGTCGCCATGAAGTTGATCACCTCCGGGGTGATCTTCTCCGCGGCGATCGTGAGGTCGCCCTCGTTCTCGCGATCCTCATCATCGACCACGATGACCATCTCGCCACGGCGGATGGCCTCGAGGGCGGCCTCGACGGGCGCGAACGGCGAGGCGCTTCTGGCCCCCTTGGCAATCGATAGCTTGCGCGGCATGACCCAGACTCTCTCTCTTACACGGCCGCCGGCGGCCTCAGGACGGATCCTGCCGGCGTCCCTCGCCCAGACCGGCCAGGCCGGCGGCGCGGATGACGTACTTGCCCAGCATGTCGCACTCGAGGTTGACGCGATCGCCGGCCCGCAACGTCTTCAGCGTCGTATGCGCCCAGGTGTGCGGGATCACCTGCACGTCGAACTGCTTCTCGCCGAGCCCCGCGACGGTCAGGCTCACCCCGTCCACGGCAACCGAGCCCTTCCGGATGAAGTACGGCGCCAGCGCCGGCGGAAAACTCAGCGTCAGCCAGCGCGAGTCGGACTCGGGGCGCACCTCGTCGACAACGCCGACGCCGTCCACGTGCCCCTGCACGAAGTGTCCGCCCAGGCGGCCATCGAAGCGCATCGCCCGCTCGAGGTTCACGGGCTGGCCGCGCTGGAGCCCGCCGAGCGTCGTCACGCGCGCCGTCTCGGGCCCCACCTCCGCATGCACCTCCCCGTCGTCGATCAGCGTGGCGGTGAGGCAGACGCCGTTGACGGCCAGGCTCTCGCCCACCGCCAGTTCCGGCGCGAGGCTCGTCTCGATGCGCACCCGAAAGCCGCCCGCCGCGGGCTTCACTTCGACGAGCGTCCCGAGTGCCTCAATGAGTCCAGTGAACATCAGCCTCCATCCACGTATCGCGTCCGACGATCGAGGCCGTCACCGGCACCAGGCGCGCCGGCCAGCCGGCGGCGCCACCGAAGAGCGGCACGCCCGCCTCCCCCAGCATGACCGGCGCCGTCACGAGGTGCACGCGATCGACGAGACCGGCCTCCCACAGCGCCGCGTGCACGCGCGCGCCGCCTTCGACCAGCACCGACGACACCTCGTGCACGCGCAGCGCCGACAGGGCCTCGGCCAGAGTGCCGCCCGTCGCCTCGACCACCGCGCCGGCCGCCTCGAGGGCCTGCACCCGCTCCGGGTACGCGGCCACCGCCTGAAAGCTCGTCAGTATTATGACCCGCCCGGACGGCAACGTCGAGAAGACGCGGGCCGCCGGCGGCGTCTGCAACTGCCGGTCGAACACCGCACGGAGCAGCGGCCGCTCCCGATAACACTCGCGGACCGTCAGCAGCGGATCGTCCACGAGCAGCGTCCCGACCCCGACCGCGAGCGCATCGAGGCTCGCGCGGAGCAGATGCGTCCGGCGGAACGCCGCCGACGACGACAGTGTCGTCCGCTCGCCGGCGCGGCGCGCGATCTTGCCGTCGAGGCTCACGGCGGCCTTGACGACCACCATGGGACGCCCGTGCTCGTGGACCTCGAAGAAGCCCCGGTTCAGCCGCGTCGCCTCGGCCGCGCACTCCCCCACCTCCACGACGATGCCGTGCCGCCGCAGCACCTCGAAGCCGGCGCCGCGCACGGCCGGGTTGGGATCCGTCACCGCGGCGACGACCCGCGTGATGCCGGCCTCGATGATGCGCTCGGTGCACGGCCCGGTGCGCCCCGTGTGGCAGCACGGCTCGAGCGTGACGTACAACGTCGCGCCGCGCGCGCGCGTGCCCGCATCGGCCAGGGCATGCACCTCGGCGTGCGGCTCGCCCGCGCGCTCGTGCCGCCCCTGCCCCACGACGACGCCCTCGGGGGTGACGACGACGGCGCCCACCATCGGGTTCGGGCTGGTCGCGCCTTCCGAACGCGCCGCATGCACCAGCGCCCGCCGCATGTAGCGCCGGTCGGTCACCACTTCACCTGGAACAAGGCGTCCACGTAGTCGCGCGGCGAGAACGGCAGCAGATCATCGATGCCCTCCCCGACGCCCACGTACTGGATCGGCAGCTTCAGGTCGTGGGCAATCGCCACGGCCACGCCGCCCTTCGCGGTGCCATCGAGCTTCGTCAGCACAATGCCCGTCACCCCGGCCACCGACGTGAACTCGCGCGCCTGGGCGACGCCGTTCTGCCCGACCGTGGCATCGAGCACGAGCAGGACCTCGTGCGGAGCGCCGGGCACCTCGCGGGCCGCCACGCGGCGGATCTTGTCGAGCTCGTTCATCAGGTTCACGCGGGTGTGCAGCCGGCCCGCCGTATCCACGAGCACGAGGTCGCGTCCGCGCGTCTTCGCTGCGGCCATCGCATCGAAGACCACGGCCGCCGGGTCCGCGCCTTCCCGCGCGCGCACGAGGTCCACGCCGGCGCGGTCGGCCCACACCTGCAGCTGGTCGACGGCCGCGGCGCGGAACGTGTCGGCGGCACACACGAGCACCGACCGCCCCTCGCGCGTGAACTGGTTGGCGAGCTTCCCGACGGTCGTCGTCTTGCCCGTGCCATTGACGCCGACGACGAGCACGACGCGGGGCGGGTCGACGGGGGGCGGCACGGGCGCGGCGCTCTCGAAGATGCGCAGGATCTCCTCGGTCACCAGCGCCCGCAGGCTCTCGCCTTTGCGCTGCCGTGTGCCGACGGCGTCCACGATCGCGTCCGTGGCCGCCACGCCGACATCGGCTCCGATCAGGAGCTCCTCGAGCGCGTCGAGCGTCTCGACGTCCACCGCCCGCGTACGGTCCGCGGGCGCGTCCGCGCGCTCGACGATCTCATCGAAGCGGCCGACGATCTGCTGGGCCGTGCGCGACAGCCCTTCTTTCAACCGGTCGAAGAAGCCCATCCGATCGATCCTATCGCGTCTCGGCTTCGGCGCGCTGCCGCCGGCCCATCAGGTCCAGCAGCGCCGCGGTGGGATCCTTCCGCCCGTCGAGAACCGCGGCCATCTGCGTCGCAATCGGCAACTCGAGGCCGGTGCGCTCGGCGAGCGCGAGGGCGGCGCTCGTCGTACGGACGCCCTCGGCCACCATCTTGGTGCTCGCAAGAATGTCGGCAAGCGACCGGCCGCGCGCCAGCTCCGCCCCCACATGGCGGTTGCGACTGAGCTGTCCGGTGCAGGTGAGCACGAGATCGCCAAGCCCGGCGAGCCCCGCCAGCGTGTCGCGCTCCGCGCCCAGGCCGACGGCGAGCCGCGAGATCTCCGCGAGCCCGCGCGTGATCAGCGCGGCGATGGCGTTGTGCCCGAGGCCGAGGCCCTCGGCCACGCCCGCCGCGATCGCGATGACGTTCTTCAGTGCGCCGCCAATCTCCACGCCGACCAGATCGCGGCTGCCATACAGCCGGAGCGCCGTCGAGCGAAACTCCTCCTGCACATGCTCGACCGCCGCGACGTCGGCCGAGGCGACGACCACGGCCGTGGGCAGCTGGCGCGCGAGCTCGACGGCGAAGCTCGGCCCCGACAAGGCCGCAATCGCCCGCCCCAGGGGCCACTCGCTGGCGATGACCTCGCTCATGCGCAGCAGCGTTCCCTCCTCGAGGCCCTTCGTCGCGCTCACCACCACCGCCGTGCGCGAGACGTGCGCCCGCCCTTGCCGCAGGACCTGGCGCAACCCGTGCGACGGCACGGCCACGACCACGAGGTCGACGCCCGCGAGCGCGTCGGGGAGCGACGCGGTGGGGGTCAGCGAGGCGGGGAAGGTGATGTCGGGAAGGTAGACGGCGTTGGCGCGCCGCCGTGACAGGTCCGCGACAAACGCCTCGTCGCGCCCCCACAGCCGCACGTCATGGCCGACCTGCGCCAGGTGCACGGCGAGCGCCGTGCCCCAACTGCCTGCTCCAAGAACGGTCGCGGTACGGATGGGAAGCTCCTTCAAAGGTGCCGGGGTGCCGGAGTGCCGGGGTGCCGAAAGCCGAAAGCTGAAAGCCGATCGCCGAAAGCCAACAGCCGAAGGCTCCCTCCTCACGGCGCGTGTGCGGTGCTTCTGCCGCGCTCCCCCAGCCTGCGTTCCGTTCCGGCCTGCAGCCGCGCCAGGTTCGCGCGGTGACGCACGATGATCACGACGGCCGCCACGACGCCGCCGGCGACGACGGCCACGGGGGCCCCGGTGACGAGGGCCAGCGGCGGCAGCGCCGCCGTCGCCACCACCGACCCGAGCGAGACGTAGCGGGTGATCCAGACGGTCGTCACGAACACCGCCGCCGCCATCGCGCACGCGAGCGGCGTCAGCACGACGAAGACGCCGGCCGCCGTCGCCACGCCCTTCCCGCCGCGGAAGCGCAACCAGACCGGGTAGACATGGCCGACGATCGCGGCCACGCCCGCTGCCACGGGCGCCACGGCCCCATCCGTCAGGCGCGCGGCCAGCATCACGGTGCCCGCCCCCTTGGCCAGATCGGCGCCCATGACCAGCAGTGCGGCGGCCAGGCCCGCCGTGCGATACGCGTTGGTCGCCCCCGGGTTGCCGCTGCCCGAGCGACGCAGGTCCACCCCGCGCAACCACTGCGTCAGGACGAACCCGATCGGGAGCGCTCCGATGAGGTAACCGGCAAGTATCGGGGTCAGGGTTTCCATCACGGCTCAGGCGCGGCGCCACGCGCCCCTCATGCTGAGTATACGCGCCCTGCCCCGCTCACTTCGACGGGCGCGCCGCCCAGTCGAGGTCCGGCGCTGCGCCCCGCAGGTAGCGCCGCACCATGTCGATCGCGGTGCCCGCGGCAAACGTCTTGATCAGCCCGCGCCCCCCCACGAAGCGGCACGTCCGCACCACCGTCCCCGCAGGACCCGCCACGGCGATCGCCACCGTCCCCACCGGCTTCTCCGGCGTGCCGCCCCCGGGTCCGGCAATGCCCGTGATGCCGACGGCAATCTCGACGCCCGCCCGCGCGCGCACCCCCTCGGCCATCGCGGCCGCGACCGGCTCGCTCACGGCGCCGTGCGCGCGCAGCAGGTCCTCCCCCACGCCCAACAGGTCGATCTTGGACTCGTTGCTGTACGCGACCACACTGCGATCGAGATACGCCGAACTGCCGGGCACATCCGTCAGGCGTGACGTCGCCAGTCCGCCCGTACACGACTCGGCGAACGCGATCCGATAGCCTCGCGCCCGAAGGTCGTCGCCCACCACCTGCTCGAGCGACCGCCCATCGTCGCTCACCAGATCATCCGGAAAGCGCGCGCTGAGCGCGGCCACGGCGTCCGCCAACACCTGATCCGCCGCCGCCTCATCGGGCGACCGCACGGAGAGATGGAGTTCGATCACCCCGGGTCCGGCGAGGATGGTGGTCTCGATGGGCAGCGGCGACGACACCCACGTCGAGTACAGCGGCTGGGCGATCTCCTCGACCCGCGACTCCGTCCGCCCCGCGATCCGCAGTTCGCGTCGACGGAGCCGCTGCCCGCCCCAACGGGGCGTGACCCACGCCTCCATCGCGTGGGCCAGCATGGGACGCATCTCACGCGGCGGGCCCGGCATCAGCAGCAGGCCATGGTCACCGGCCGAAATCCACAGGCCCGGGGCGGTCCCGTTCGGGTTCGCCAGCACGTGCGCCCCGGCGGGCACCGCCGCCTGGCGCCGGTTGGCCTCGGGCATGCGCAGGCCGCGCGCCTCGAACCGCGCGCGGATCGCCGCCATCACCGCGGCATCCTCGTGCAGCGCGAGGCCGAGCACCTCCGCCACCACTTCCCGCGTGAGGTCGTCGTCGGTCGGCCCGAGTCCCCCGGTGAAGATCACCAGCGGCACACGAGCCATCGCCTGACGGCACATCGCCCCCAGCTCATCGCGATCGTCGCCGACGATGGCCTTGAAGGCGACCTCGATGCCGGCGGCGTTGAGCGCGCCGGTGATCTGCAGCGAGTTCGTATCGGTGCGCGACGCGGTGAGCAGCTCACTGCCCACGGCGATGATCGCGGCCGTGCGCGCGGGCAGGCTCATGCGAACCCGCCGGGCCTGAACCAGACGAGCGCCTGCAGCACGAGGTTCGCGTAGACGCCCGCGGCCAGGTCGTCGAGCATGATGCCCCAGCCGCGCGGGACGCGCTCGAGGCGATTGGCGGGAAACGGCTTCAGGACGTCGAAGACGCGGAACAGCAGGAAGCCGGCGGCCACCGTCGCGACGCTGAGCGGCACGAAGATCATCGTGGCCAGCATCCCGAGCACTTCGTCGATGACCACCGGGCCGGGGTCTTTGCGCTCGAGCGCCTCCTCGGCCACGGTCGACGCCCACGCCCCCACGACCAGCGTCGTGACAAGCGCCGCGGCCTCGAACCACCACGCACCCGCCGCGCGCACGGCGAGAAAGACGAGCACGCCGACGGCGCTGCCGATGGTGCCCGGCGCAATCGGGAAGTACCCGCTGCCGCCCGCCGTGGCGATGATGAGTCCCACCCGATTCCGCATCCGTCTCCCCGGCCCCTACGCGAGTGGAGTGTATCGACGGCAGAGGTACGACCAGCACCTCTGCTCAACCGCGAGTCCGCGGGCCGCCCAACGGGCGGCCCGGTAGTAGATCGTCAACCACACCCCACTAGTGGAGTGTGTCGACTGAAGAGGTACTACCAGCGCCTCTGCTCAGCCGCGCCCCTGCGGGCCGCCCAACGGGCGGCCCGGTAGTAGAACGTCAACCACACCCCACTAGTGGAGTGTATCGACCATTTGTTCCCAGTCCGAACTGCCGATCGGACAGGGATTCCGGGCCGTTCCTACGGAACGGCCCCTTTCGATATCGACCAGACACTCCACTAGTCTCGAGTGACCCGCGTGCCGGCCACACGATCGTGGAGTGTGCGGCCGCCTGGTTTGAGCAGCGCCGGGAGAAATCCGGCGCCGAGCGTCGCCAGTGACAGGACACTCGCCGCCGCGCGCAGCAAGGCGCGGCCGCTGTCGAGCGGCCCGCGGCCGTCGCTCACCACGCGAATGCCCGCGGCCATCTTCCCGATCGTCTGGCCCGAGGCCGCCGTCAACGCGACGAGATAGCCGCCGTTCAGCATCGCGAGAAACGCCACGAGCGGCCCGAGCGGCACCACATCGAAGTCGTCCGCGCCCAGGCCGGCAATCTGCAGGGTCAGGTAGATCACGCCGGCGTCAATCGCGGCGAGCAGGACCAGATCGATCGCCCCCGCCATCAGGCGCGCCGTCCCGGTGGCGGCGTCCACCTCCTCGGCCGGCACGCCCGGGCGCACATAGACCGATGGCCGCACCGCGCTCGAGGCCTCAGCGCCCGCGTCGGCCTCGGGTTCGAAGCCGAGGGACGGTTCCTCGCGCTTGAACGTCCGCGTCGTGCGCACGCGGGTGCGCGGCACCTCGGGCGAGGCGCGACGGACCGACAGCGGCGGCCGCGGCGGACCCGCGGCCTGGATGAGCGGCGTGTCGTCGAGCTCGGCGGATCCGAACAGCGGCAGCCGGTCCACGGGCTCCGCCGTGGGGGCGAGCCTCGGCGGCGGCGGGGACGGCGGCTCGGCGCCGATCAGGCGCTCGAGGTCGAGGCCCCCGCTCGGGAGGCGGAACTCATCGCGGTCGAGATCCGTCAGGTCGAGGTCCGCCAGGGGCGCCGCCGACGTGTCGCCGGCGCGGAGCGGCAGTTCGACGTCCGCCGGGGCCGAGAGCGAGAAGTCGTAGCCGCAATGGCGGCACCGCGCCCCGGTCTCGAAGCCCAGGTAGCCGCACTTCGGACACTTCATTCGACTGGCGGCGCGCCCGTCACCGCGGAGTCAATCGGCAGACGCGCGAGATCGAGCAACGTGCGCTGCAGCTCGCCGCGCAGCCGGTCGGCCTGCGGCCGCAACACATCGGCCACGCCGATGCGATCGAGTTCCCGCAGCGCGTCGCGTGGGCGCCCCGCCTGCGTCAGCATGCGCGCGCGGGCGAGGTACGCCTCCGACGAGACCGGCACGTCGAGCGGGCGGGCGGTCACCGGTACGGTGACCGGTGCGCGGGCCGCGGGCGCGGCCAGCCAGGTGCTCCATGGACTCGGGGGCTGCTCCGACACCACCCACCCGGCGCCCACCGACAGCAGGACGACCACCGCCACGACAAACGGCCACCACCCGCGCGCGGGGCGATGGCGCGCGTCAGGCATCCGCCGCGCGGGGCCGGCTCGCTCCTCGATCTCCAGTTCCACCGGGACGCTCGATCCGCGGGGCCGCGCCTCGGACCGCCGGTCGAGTCGGTTCAGCCGGCTCAGCACCCCAAGCGCGGCATCGTCGGGCGCGCCGCGGTCGAGCGCGGTGCTGACGAGATCGCGCGCGCGCTGGACATCGCCCTGATCGAACGCCTCGAGGCCTTCGTGGAGCAGGACTTCCGATTCACGCTGTCGCTCGGCCTGGGCGCTGCGGGCGCGCTCGATGTAGGCGCGGGCGCGGTCGTGGGCGCGATCGAGGAAGAGGACGCGCGTCCAGAGGTTGATGGCCTGGTCGTAGTCGGCCGCGAAGTAGCGGTCGAGCCCCGCGAGCAGCAACTGCTCGATCCGGGCATCGCGCTCGGCGCCGGTCAGCTCCTCGGCGGATGGCTGGCGGACGCGCTGCGGGTCTGACACGAGGGGGATTATAGCAGGACGGGTCCGATAGGTCCGGACGGGTCCGGACAGGTCCGGACAGGTCCGGTAGGTCCGGTAGGTCCGGTAGGTCCGCAAAGAAAAACGGGGCGGCGGCCCGAAGGCCACCGCCCCGTTTTGAGCGTCGTCGTCGAGCCGGCGTTTAGAAGCGCAGGCCGAACGACACCATGAACGTGCGCGCGTAGAGCGCATCGCCTGACGCCGTTGCCGCCGTCTGCGGGAAGTGGCTGATCGCCGTCGCCTTCCCGAAGCTGGCACCCCGGTTGAAGTCGAGGGGCAGTCCGTCGGCGTCAACCGGGCCGGCGTTGTTGGCCGTGATCGCCGTGTTGAACCGCACGAGGCTCTGGTCGTTGAACGCGTTGAACAGGTCGAGCTTGATCCACGGCCGCAGGGTCCGGAACACCGGCACCTGGTAGGTCACGGACAGGTCGAACAGGCTCGACGGCTCGTACTCCTCCGAGCCGCGCTCGTCGAAGAAGAGGGGCTGCGACTGGGGCGGACGCGCGTACCCGGGGTTGCGCGCACGCTGAATCGCCGAGGTCGGCACCGTGGCCACCAGGCTGAAGGTCGCCGCCGAGTTGTAGCGCCACAGGAGCGACGTGTCCGCGGAACCGAAGCGGCCGAAGTCCCACGCGTAGGTCGTCCACGCGCGCACCTTGTGCTGCTGGAAGTCGTCGAGACGGCCATCCGGGATGTTGCGGGCGTAGCCGGCCGTGTAGATCTCGGGGTACGTCCCGAAGATCGACGCGGCACCAGGCGTGTTCGTGCCCTCACCCTCGATGGTGCCGTCGTTCTCGAGCTGCAGCGTCCAGTGCGCGTTCACCGACCACTGGTTGGTCAGGCGGTAGTTGCTCTGGAGGATGACGGCCTGGTAGTCGCGCTTCAGGTCGCTCGTGTTGTCGTTCAGCGTCTTGTCGAACTGGCCGAAGTTGATGCCGCTCTGAATGACGGTGACCTTGCCGTTCGCACTCGGGTCGTTGATGAAGGTCTCGATGAAGTTGCTCATGCTGCGGCGCTGGTAGGTCACCTTCGCCGCACCACGCGTGCCGATCTGGCGCCCGTAGGACACGGTGATCTCATCGCTCACCGCCGACGACAGGCCGTCGGCCATGAAGATGTTCTCGAGCGGGAAGCTGCCGCCGATGACGCGGTAGTTGCTCAGGTCGAACGCGGGGGCGAAGTTCAGCCCCTGGCCGGCCGGGCCCGTGTACTCGTAGAGCAGCAGGTTCGGCACACCGACGTTGGTGTTCCGCGCGGCCTGCGTCTCGCTGTACTTGCCGGCGTAGCGGGCGTAGGTCGCCTGCACGGTCTGCCGGCCGTCGCCCATCACATCCCACGTCGCACCGAGGCGCGGGGCGATCGTATCGGTGTCGATGCCGACGATGCCGCCCGTCGCTTCGCTGCGGACGCGCTCGTAGCGGACGCCGAGGTCCAGCGTCATGCGGTTGTTGGCCACCCAGCGGTCGTGCAGGTAGAACGACTGCGTGGTGATGTTGATCTCGGCGCCGCGCGTCGCGATCCAGTTCTCGATGCGCGACAGCCCGGGCGCGAAGACCGGGATCGGCTTCTGGTTGGCGTCCAGCACGATCGTCGTGCCCGACACGAGGTAGTCGGTGGCGAACACGTAGTTGGTGGCCGTCTGCGAGTTGCCGCCCGTCCGCGTTGTCTGGAAGTTCTCGTAGCCCACCTTGATGTCGTGGCTGCCGAGGCTGGGCGTCGTCGCGAAGTACGCCACCGACGCCGCGATCTGCCGGTTGTTCCGGTTCTCGGGGTCCGTGCTGTCGAAGTACGGCGCATTGTAGTGGCGCGTCGGGGTGACGCCCGGGGTGACGCCGCGCGTCAGGAACGGCGAGTCGATGATCGCCGTGCTCGTGCCGCCGCTGTCGCGGAAGCCGAACGTGCGGCGCGACACCTGCGCGGTGGCGAACAGCTGGTTGTTGATCACGCCGCGCCACGCGCCGACCCACAGGTCGTTCGGCAGCGTGCGGTTGACGACCGTGGACGGGTCCACGCTGAACCCGAAGGTCGGCTGGGTCTGCGATGTCGTGTTACGCAGGTAGGTGCCCGTGAACGTCTGGTTCTGGATGGGCGTTGCCGTGCCCTTGATCTCGAAACGGGTGTTCTCGTTCACGCGGCTGAAGTCGATGCCCGTATCCGGGAACGGCGCGGGCGTCGTGCTCTCCTGCCGGCGGCCGGCGTGGAAGAACCACAGACGATCCCGCAGAATCGGCCCGCCGACCGTCCACTCGTAGACGTGCTGCAGATCGCCTTCGCGCGTCTGGTTGCGCTCGGTCTCGAACGGCGTCTCCTCGGTCCACTCGGGCTTGTAGATGCTGTCGCGGAAGCTGCCCGAGAAGGTGTTGCCACCGCTCTTCGTCACGGCGTTGACGACGCCGCCCGAGAAGCGGCCGAACTCGGCCGAGATGCCCGACGTCAGGACCTGGACCTCTTCGATCGCGTCCTCGATGAACAGGTTGTTCGCCGTGCCGAACAGGTTGTCCGCCACGTCCACGCCGTCCACCAGGAACTGGTTGTCGAACGCGAACGAGCCGCTGATCGTCACCTGCCCGGCGTTCGGGGTGTTGTCGGTGAGGCCGGGCGCGAGGTTCGCGATGCCCTGCACCGTGCGCGCGGTCGCAAGGACGTTGATCTCCTCGGCGCGGTAGTTGGCGCCGCCGCTGGTCGTCGTGACCAGCGTCGGCAGTTCGGCCGTGACGGTGACCGTCTCGGTCAGCGTCGCCAGCTGAAGCCGCGCGTCCACCCGGGCCGTCAGGCCGAGGTCCACACGCTGGGTCGCCTCGACCGTCCGCATGCCGGACAGCTCGAACGCCAGGGTGTATTCACCGGGCGGCAGGCCGCGCAGCGAGTACACGCCGTTCCCGTCCGTCACGGTCGTCCGCACGCCCTGCAGGGCCGCCGACGACACAGTCACGGTCACGCCCGGCAGCACGAGGCCGTCGGAGTCGGTCACGGTGCCCGTCAGGACACCCGTCTGAACGCCCTGGCCGTACGCCGTGCCGCCCACCAAAAGGGCAAGCGCGACGACGAGACCGCGGGTCCATTTCTGCAACATAGATTTCCTCTCCAATAACAAGCAACAGTGACACCCGGGATGCCCGGGGAGCCACGCCAGCCGTCTTCCGTGAGACGCCGGCAAACGCCGATCGTCCCACAAATTCACAGGCCGGTCACGGACAAGCGCCCGCTTGTCACCAATACGTAGCAAACCGGATACCACACGTCCCTCCAACCGACCCACGTATAAGTCTCTTTGTTGCAGTATGTTGCAGTCGCTATTCCCGACGTCCATCCTGCTGGCCGACGAGGCATCCAATGAATTGGATATACGGGAAGAAACAACGCAGATTGATCCATTTGAATGGATGTTCAATAGTGCACATTGTTCCGGATCCTGCCGCCCGTACTTGTCCTGCCGAGTCTCCAGCAGCGGCCGGCCGCCCGCTGCGGTGTGGTACAACAACGCCCCATATGGCCATCATCGAGTGCATTCCAAACTTCAGCGAAGGACGCCGCCCCGAGGTCATCGCCGCCGTCGTGGACGCCGTCCGCGCCGTGCCGGGGGTCCGCATTCTCGATGCCTCCTCCGACGCCGCCCACCACCGCTCCGTGCTCACGTTCGCCGGCGACGGCCCCGCCGTGAAGCAGGCCGTGCTGGCGCTCTTCGGCGCCGCCCTCCCCGCCATCGATCTGCGTCAGCACAGCGGTGAACACCCCCGCCTCGGCGCCGTGGACGTCGTGCCGTTCGTGCCGATCGAGGGCGTCACGATGGAGGCGTGCGTGGCGCTGGCGAAGGAGACCGCCGCGGAGGTCGCCGGGCGATTCGCCCTGCCCGTGTTTCTCTATGAAGAGGCCGCGTCGACGCCGGCGCGCCGCAACCTCGAGGACATCCGGCGCGGCGAATTCGAAGGGCTCGCCGCCAGGCTCGCCACCCCGGCCTGGACACCGGACTTCGGCCCCGCCGCTCCGCACGCGTCCGCCGGCGCCACCGTCATGGGCGCCCGCATGCCGCTCATCGCCTACAACATCAACCTGGCGACCGACCGGCTCGATGTCGCGAAGAAGATCGCGACGGCCATCCGCATGAGCAGCGGCGGCTTCCGGTACGTGAAGGCGATGGGCATCCCGCTCGAGGACCGCGGCATCGTGCAGGTCTCGATGAACCTGACGAACTACGAGAAGACCCCGATCTTCCGCGTCTTCGAGACCGTGAAGCGCGAGGCCGCCCGCTACGGCGTCACGGTGCTCGAGAGCGAGATCGTCGGGCTCGTGCCGTCCGCCGCGCTCGTGCATGCCGCGGCGTGGTACCTGCAGGTCGAAGGCTTCAGCGCCGACCAGGTGCTGGAGCACAAACTGCGCCAGTCCGAGTGATCACGGACAAACACGAAGGACACGAAGGCCACGAAGACGCTCGAGTCAAGATGGCTCTTCGACCTCTGCATCCCCGGGACGCGTCCTCGCCAGCCGGGCTTGGCGCACGGCACGACTGGGAGACGATGCGTGATCACGGGCAGGCTGCGCGTGGAGGCATGAATATCCTTCCTTCGTGGCCTTCGTGTCCTTCGTGTTTTGTCCGTGGCGGCCGTGATCAGCGGGACGGCGCGATCCCGAACGCGCGCATCTTCTTGTAGAGGTTGCTCCGCTCGACGCCGAGCGCGTCGGCCGTGCGCGAGATGTTCCCGCCCTGCGCGGCCAGCACCTGCAGGATGTAGTCGCGCTCGAAGCGGTCGCGCGCCTCCGCCAGCGGCAGCTCCGGCGTCGCCGCCTCCGCCGGCTCCGGCGCCCCCTCCCGCCCGAGGAACGCCACGTCCTGCGCCGTGATCGTGTCGCCCGGCACCATGATGAGCAGCCGCTCGATCACGTTCCGCAACTCGCGCACGTTCCCGGGCCACGCGTACTGCTGCAGGCGGGCCAGCGCCTCGGGCGCCAGCCGGCGCGGCCGGCGGCCGTACTCCGCGGCGAGCGTCGCCATGAAGTGATCCGCCAGCAGGGCAATGTCCCCGGCGCGATCGCGCAGCGGCGGGACGAAGATCGGAATGACGTTCAGGCGGAAGTACAGGTCCTCGCGGAACCGGCCCGCGCGGATCTCGCCCGGCAGCTCCTTGTTCGTCGCGGCCACGACCCGCACGTCCACGCGCACGACCCGCAGCCCGCCCACGGGTTGAATGACCTGCTCCTGAAGGACGCGCAGCACCTTCGCCTGCGTCTTCAGGCTCATGTCGGCGATCTCGTCGAGGAAGATCGTCCCGCCGCTGGCCGCCTCGAAGCGGCCCCGCCGGTCCGCGACCGCCCCCGTGAACGCCCCCTTCACGTGGCCGAACAGCTCCGACTCGATCAGCTCCTCGGGAATCGCGGCGCAGTTGACCTCGATGAACGGCCCGGATCGCCGCCGGCTCTGCGCGTGCAGCGTCCGCGCGACCAGTTCCTTGCCCGTCCCGTTCTCGCCGTAGATCAGCACGCGGCCATTCGTGGGCGCCGCCATCGCGACCTGCTCGCGCAGCTGCTGCATGGCGTGGCTCTCGCCCACCATCACGAACTGCCGGTCCACCTGGGCGCGCAGCGCGCGGTTCTCGACCTCGAGCAGCCGCTGGCGGACGGCGTTGCGGACGACGAGCACGGTCTTCTCGAGCGACAGCGGCTTCTCGACGAAGTCGAACGCCCCCATCTTGATCGCGCGCACCGCCGACTCGATGTTCCCGTGCCCCGAGATGATCACGACTTGCGAGTCGACCCGCCGCTCCGACAGCCGCTGCAGCGTCGTCAGGCCGTCGATGCCCGGCAGCCACACGTCGAGCACGATGACGTCGTACTCGGCGGCGGCCGCCTGCTCCAGGCACTCCTCGCCCGTCGCCACCGCCTCGACGTCGAACCCCTCGTCGCGCAGCACCCCGCCCAGCGCGGACCGCACGCCGGGCTCGTCATCAACGATCAGAATCGACGCCATGGTCATCCACCGTTACGTACAAACACGAAGAACACGAAGGCCACGAAGACGCACGACAGACGACGCAAGAAAAGGCTCAAAACAGCGACTGAAACTATGGAGATGATCCTTCGTGGCCTTCGTGTCCTTCGTGTTTGTACGTCACGGTCATCTAGCACGGCAGCTCCACCGTGAAGCGCGTGCCCTGCGGCTGATTGTCGCTCACCTCGATGCTCCCGCCGTGCTCCGCCACGATCCGCCGGACGATGGCGAGGCCGAGGCCGCTGCCGCGGCCCTTGGTGGAGTAGTACGGCAGGAACAGCTTGTCGCGCTCCGAAGCGGGGATGCCGGGGCCGTTGTCCGCCACGACGATCCGGCAGACCCGGTGGGCCGCATCGTGCGCCGTCTCGAGCACGATCGTGCCCCGCCGGTCCATCGCCTCGATCGCGTTGTCCACGAGGTTGATGATCACGCGGCGGATCTGCTCCGGGTCCAGGCGGATCGACGGCATGCCCTCCGCATACTGCCGGGCGAAGCGCACGTCGGCGAACAGGCCGTCGTACAGCGCCACCGTGTCGTCGAGCAGCGCGTGCATGTCGCTCAGCACCGCGCGCGGTGCGGGCATGCGCGCGAACTGCGAGAACTCGTCGACGAGCCCCTTGAGGGAGTCCACCTCGCCGATGATGGTCTTCGTGCACTCGTCGACCAGGTCGCGTACGGCGGGTCCCGTCTCGTCGAGCTTGCGGCGCATGCGTTCAGCCGACAGCTGAATCGGCGTGAGCGGGTTCTTGATCTCGTGCGCCAGCCGTCGCGCGACCTCGCGCCACGCCGCCACCTTCTGCGCCCGGATGAGCGGCGTCACATCATCCAGCACGAGCACCGTGCCCTCGAAGCCGTCTCCGCCCTGCAGGCGCGTGGCGCCGGCCGCGAGCGTGACCTCGCGGCCCGCGATCACCAGCGTCAGCTCCTGCGCCACCGCATCCTCGCGTCCGCGCGCCGCCGCGTCCAGGACGGCGGCGACCGGGCGCAGGTCCTCCCGCGCGAACACCTCGACCGCCGACTGGCCGGCCACGTCCCGCGCGAGCGACAGCATCGTCAGCGCCGCCGAGTTGAGCGTGCTCAGCCGGCCCGCGGCGTCGATGGAGATGACGCCGGTGCCGATCCGCTCGAGGATCGTCTCGATGTAGCGGCGGCGCCCCTCCACTTCCTGGTGCTTCTGTTCGAGGGTGACGGTCGCGCGCTCGAGACGGCGGCGGCTCGAGGCCAGTTCGGAGGCCATGCCGTTGAAGGCCTCGATCATCGAGCCGAACTCGTCGGTGGCCTCGTGCTCGATCCGGTGATCGAGGTGCCCGGCGCCGATCTCGCGCGCCGCGACCGAGAGCATCTGCACGGGCCGCGTGATGCGCTTGGCGAGGTACAGCCCCATCCAGGTCGACCCGACCAGGATCATCAGCGTCACCATGAGGAAGAACGACAGGTACACGCCGGCGAGCGGCTGCTTGAGGACGCGCAGCTGCGTGTAGTCCTCGTAGGCCTTCGTCATGAGCCGCGAGCGCTCGGCCAGCCCGCCGGACAGGTAGTCGCTGGCGATCACGACGCCGCGCACACGGCCCCCGGCATCGACGACCGGCTGGGCGGCGTGCAGCAGCTCCCCGCCTCCCGGCAGGGCCTCGAGCGTCCACGGCGCCTCCGTCGCGCCGCCCGCGGCCTGCTCGGCCAGCCGGTCCGTCGCGCCGCGCGGCGGGTCCTGCGCCATCGAGGCGGTCGCGACCGCGACGACCGGCGTCACCGTCAGCCCCGGCCCGCCCTCGCTGCCGACACGGTAGACGTTCACCATGCCGATGCGCTGCTGGTTCACCTCCGGGGTGACCGCGGCGCGCACGGCCGCCACGTCGGTGGCCGCCAGGTCCACGCGCGCCAGGGCGCGCGCGAGCCGCGCGGCCTGGTCGGCGACCATCCGCTGCCGTTCCTGGTAGTAGTCGCCGGCGATCTGGTTGGCGGCCACCAGGATCTCGTCCATCGGCGCGTTGAACCAGCGGTCCACGGCCGTGAGCACCACGCGGCTGCCGACAATCAGCACCAGCAGCGCCGGAATGATCGTCATGGCGAGCAGCACCGCCACGAGCTTGGCGCGGAAGCGGACGAACGGCAGGGCGCGCCGGCGTTCGACGACGAGCTTGATGATGTTGCGCGCCAGCACGAAGACCAGCGCCAGCAGCATCATCAGGTTGGTGGCCGACAGCGCGTAGAGGACGACCTCCGTCTGGAAATCGGGCGCGAGGCGCGAGCTGCGGTCGGCCACGACCACCAGCGCCACGAGCGCCACGGCCAGGACGACGATGCCCGCGAGGATGAGGCGGGGGTTGTCGCGGAACGGACGCCGGGCCGTCCCGGGCGGGGCGACCGGGGCGGCGCGGCTCACCGGGTGCGGGCGCACCGCCCCTCACTCCTTGGCATTGAGCAGGTCCTTGAGCTCCGTCATGAACTCGCCGATGTCGCGGAAGTGCCGGTACACGGACGCGAAGCGCACGTAGGCCACCTTATCCAGCCCCTTGAGCTCCTCCATGACGAAGGCGCCGATCTCGGACGTGCCGATTTCCTTCTCCGACCGATCCTGCAGCATCGTCTCGACGCGGTCGGCGACGTCCTCGATGGCGGCGACGCTGACGGGACGCTTCTCGCAGGCCCTGAGGAGCCCGGCAATGAGCTTCTGCCGTTCGAAGCGCTCGCGCGTACCGTCCTTCTTCACCACCATGTAGGGGATCTCGTCGATCCGCTCATAGCTTGTGAAGCGCTTGTGGCACCCGTCGTTCAGGCACTGGCGGCGGCGCCGGATGACGTCGCCCTCCTTGCTCTCGCGCGAGTCCACGACCTTGTCGCCGAGGTGGCCGCAATACGGACACTTCACGTTGCTGTCTCCTCTGCCTTCGCCACGCCCGCCAGATCCCGCAGGCCCGTGAAGCTCATCCCGTCCTGGGCCGCGAACCACATGCCCAGGACCAGCCCGGGCATCACCGACACCATGTGCGCCACAATCGCGGCGCCGATCGCCACATCGTTCCCCGCGGCGAAGAACGTCGTCACACTGATCCGGAACGCCTCGTGATACCCGCCGACGCCGCCCGGTGTCGGCACGGCCACGCCGACAACCAGGAACGCCATCACCAGCAGCGCGCCGGCCGGCGGCAGCGCGATATCGAACGCGGCGACGACGGCCCAGGTCTGCGCCGCGATCACGATCCACATCAGCAGCGACAGGCCGAGGCTGACGAGCACGCGCGACGGCTGCCGGATGATCGCCAGCCCCTCCGCGAACGTGCGCGCCAGTCCCGCCACCAGATGCGCGAGCCGCGCCGGCAGCACGCGCTCGACCTGCAGCACGATGCCGTGCAGCCGCTCGGGATGGCCGGCCAGCACCGCCAGCACCACCAGCCCGGCCGCGGCCAGCGCCCCCATCGTCAGGCCGCCAATCTGCACCGCGCGGAACACGGCCGGGTTGACGACCTCCAGGCCCGGATCAAACGCCGCCAGATAGAGCGCCAGCAGCACGAGCACGGCAATCAGATCGAGCACACGCTCGAAGACCACGGTCGCGAACGTCGCCGTGGCGCTCAGCCCCTCCTGCCGCGCGAGCAGGTAGGGCCGGAGGAACTCGCCCGCGCGCGCCGGGAGCACGACCGACAGCGCCAGGCCAATCACCGTGGTCCGGAACGCCGTGCGCAGCCGCACCGGGCCGAGCGGCGCCAGCAGGTACACCCAGCGGTGCGCCCGCATCAGGTACGACAGCACGACGAGGCCGGCGCCGAGCGCCAGCAGATCGCGGCGCGCGATCCGCATCTCGTCCCAGACGCGCGCGAGATCCGCCCCGCGCATGAACCACGCGAGCAGCCCCACGGCCAGCGCCGTCACGAGCACGTTCCGGATCGTGGCACGCATGGTCAGTGAATCCGCCACTCTCAACTCGGCCGACCGTCGGCCGCGGCCTGCCATCAGCGATCGCCGATCGGCCATTCCCTCGGAGCCCCATATCAAGGGGCAGGTGGCGCCCACCATACTACATGACGTCCCCGGCCCATGGCGGAGGGCGGCTTCCCGGTCCGGCGCGGGATTTCGCACAGAACTTGGCTGGCGCTGACGCGAACGTTCGCGTTAACATGCGTCTCTTTCCGCCCCCTCCATCGAGAGCGCCTGTGCCATCCTCATCCCCGCTGCTGAACACCACGCTGGCCGGACAGCCCCCGGCACGCCGCGGCAAGGTCCGCGACCTGTTCGAACTCGGCGACGATCTCCTCATCGTCGCCACCGACCGGATCTCGGCCTTTGACTACGTGCTCGGATCGGGCATTCCGGACAAGGGCCGGGTGCTGACGCAGCTGTCCGCGTTCTGGTTCGACCGCACACGGGACCTCGTGCCCAACCATGTCCTCGAGACCGACGCGGCGCGGTTCCCGGAGCCGGCGCGATCGGAGGCCGCGATGCTGGCGGGACGCGCCATGCTGGTGCGCCGGACCGAGCCGCTCCCGATCGAGTGCGTCGCGCGCGGCTACCTGTCGGGCTCCGGCTGGAAGGACTACCTCGCGACCGGCCAGGTGTGCGGCGTGACGCTGCCGCCGGGACTGCGCGAGTCCGACCGCCTGCCGGCCCCGCTCTTCACGCCGGCGACGAAAGCGGCGTCCGGGCACGACGAAAACATCAGCGAAGCCGACGCGGCGGCGCTCATCGGCCCCGAACTGCTGGCCCGCGTGAAGGCGCTGACGCTCGCGCTCTACGCGCACGGCGTGGCGCACGCCGAGTCGCGCGGCATCATCCTGGCCGACACGAAGTTCGAGTTCGGCCGCACGGCCGACGGCACGCTGCTCCTCATCGACGAGGTGATGACGCCGGATTCGTCGCGCTACTGGCCCGCGGATCAGTACGCACCGGGCGGGCCGCAGCCGAGCTTCGACAAGCAGTACGTCCGCGACTACCTCGAGTCGATCCGGTGGAACAAGCAGCCGCCGGTGCCCTCGCTGCCGGACGATGTCGTGGCGAGGACGCGCGAGAAGTACCTCGACGCCTACCAGCGCCTGACCGGCCACGCCCTGGAGACGGCCGGTGCGTGATCTGCTCGAGCAGCTCGTGACGGAGATGGTCGACAAGGGCATCCACTACGAGGACGCCCAGCGCGAGTTCCAGAAGCGCTTCATCACCCGCGTCGTCCAGCGCAGCGAGGGCAATCTGGGCCGCGCCGCCGACACGCTGGGCGTCCACCGCAACACCCTCACGCGGAAGCTCCAGGAACTGCGGATCAAGGCGCGCTAGGCCCCGTCCGGCCGCGGCGCCCTGCGGGGGCGCGGCACCGGCGGAGGCCGTGCCGCGCCCCTTGACACACGCCCGCGCGCCCCCCTATCATTAGCAGTCGCCACCACCGACTGCTAGCTCACAGAGTCATCGAGTGCTAGCAGTCAGGCGGGCGGCGCGCGGGCTGCCCCTGCGGGGGCCCCGGCACTCTTTTTCGACCACCGAACACACCGCCACACTGGGAGCCCAGGCACATGGCATTGAGACCGCTACACGATCGCATTCTCGTTGAACGTATTGATGAAGGTGAGCAGAAGGTCGGCGGGATCATCATCCCCGACACTGCCAAGGAAAAGCCGCAGCAGGGCAAGGTCGTCGGCGTCGGCGCCGGCAAGGCCGACAAGGACGGCAAGCGCATCGCGCTCGACGTCAAGACGGGCGACATCATCCTCTTCGGCAAGTACTCCGGCCAGGAGATCAAGGTCGACGGCTCGGAATACCTCATCATGCGCGAGGACGAAGTCCTGGCTGTCATCGAGAAGTAAGGACGGAGAATCCACACAATGGCGAAGCAGATTATTTACGGCGAAGAGGCCCGGCAGTCCATTCTGCGCGGCGTCAACCAGCTGGCCGACGCGGTCAAGGTGACGCTCGGCCCCAAGGGACGCAACGTCGTCCTCGACAAGAAGTTCGGGTCCCCCACCATCACCAAGGACGGCGTGACGGTGGCCAAGGAGATCGAGCTCAAGGATCCGCTCGAGAACATGGGCGCCCAGATGGTGCGCGAGGTCGCGAGCAAGACGTCGGACACGGCCGGTGACGGCACGACGACGGCGACGGTGCTGGCGCAGGCCATCTACCGCGAGGGCGCCAAGAACGTGGTGGCCGGCGCGAACCCGATGGAGCTGAAGCGCGGCATCGAGAAGGCGGTCACGGCCATCACGGCCGAGATCAAGAAGATGGCCAAGCCCGTCAAGGGCAACATGATCGCCCAGGTCGGCACCATCTCGGCCAACAGCGACGAGACGATCGGCACGATCATCGCCCAGGCGATGGAGAAGGTCGGCAAGGACGGCGTCATCACGGTCGAAGAGGCCAAGACGCTCGAGACGACGCTCGACGTGGTCGAGGGCATGCAGTTCGACCGCGGCTACCTCTCGCCCTACTTCGTGACCGACCCCGAGCGCATGGAAGTGGTGCTCGAGAACCCGGTCATCCTGATCCACGAGAAGAAGATCAGCTCGATGAAGGACCTCCTCCCCGTCCTCGAGCAGGTGGCCCGTCTCGGCCGCCCGCTGCTCATCATCGCCGAGGACATCGAGGGCGAGGCGCTGGCCACGCTCGTGGTGAACAAGCTGCGTGGCACGCTGCAGGCCGCGGCCGTCAAGGCCCCGGGCTTCGGTGACCGCCGCAAGGCCATGCTCGAGGACATCGCCATCCTCACCGGTGGCCGCGCCATCACCGAGGACCTCGGCATCAAGCTCGAGAACATCAAGATCGAGGATCTCGGCAAGGCCAAGAAGATCACGATCGACAAGGACAACACCACGATCGTCGAGGGCGACGGCGGGGCCAAGGACATCGAGGGCCGCGTCCGCCAGATCCGCGCGCAGGTCGAGGAGACCAGCTCGGATTACGACCGTGAGAAGCTCCAGGAGCGCCTCGCGAAGCTCGTCGGCGGCGTCGCCATCATCAAGGTCGGGGCGGCCACCGAGACCGAGATGAAGGAAATGAAGTTCCGCGTGGACGACGCGCTCCAGGCGACCCGCGCGGCCGTGGCCGAGGGCGTGGTGGTCGGCGGTGGCGTGGCGCTGATCCGCGCCGCCAAGGCCATCGATGGCCTGAAGCTCTCGGACGACCAGCGCTTCGGTGCACGCTTGCTGGCGCAGGCGTGCTCGGCGCCACTGGCGCAAATCGCTGCCAACGCTGGCTGCGACGCGCCGCTCGTGGTCGAGACCGTCAAGGCCGACAAGGGCAATCGCGGGTTCGATGCCCGCACGGAGAAATACTGCGATCTGGTGGAGGCCGGCATCATCGATCCCGTCAAAGTCGTGCGCGTGGCCTTGACCAACGCGGCGAGCATCGCCGGGCTGATGCTGACCACCGAGTGCGCGGTGGCGGATCTCCCGCAGCCCGAGCCGGCGGGCATGCCCGGTGGCGGCATGGGCGGCATGGGCGGCATGGGCGGCATGGGCGGCATGGGCGGCATGGGCGGCATGGGCGGCATGGGCGGCATGGGCGGCATGGGCGGCATGGGCGGCATGGACTTCTAAGCGGCGCGCCGCGCACTTCGAGACGCGAGACCCACCGACGCGCGAGACCTGCCGACGCGGCAGCAGCGGCGGGCTCGCGTGTTGACGTTCGAAGGCGGAGCCCCCATGAAAG
>JAUXWO010000019.1 GCA_030680175.1 Vicinamibacterales bacterium | reverse complement strand
GAAAGATCTAAATAGGCCTCGACCAATTCTCCTCTATATGCTTCTCTTGTCGGTTGATCATACCAAAGTTCATACATCGCATTAGATTTTGAGATTTTATCTGAATCTTGTTGTGCGCAAACTAAAAGTGCTTTAAATAATATATGATGATATTTTTCTTTTGTTTCTTGATCATTCCAAAGCTTCGAAAGATATTTAGCTTTTTGAGTTTCATCTTGCGTAGTTCGAAAAAGATCAAAATAAGCTGTCACAAGTGCCGGTCCATATGATTCTTTTGTCGGCTCATCAGACCAAAGCTGCGAAAGATATTCAGCTTTTTGAGTTTCATCTTTTGAATCTCTTAAAAGATTTAAATAAGCTGCAACCAAAGCATCTCTATACGCTTCTCTTGTCGGCTGATCATACCAAAGCATCATAAGATATCGAGCTTTATTCGCTTCATCTTTTGAATCTCTTAAAAGATTTAAATAAGCTGCAACCAAAGCATCTCTATGCGCTTCTCTTGTCGGTTGATCATTCCAAAGTGCATACATCGTATTAAATTTTGAGATTTTATTTGAATCTTGTTGTGCGCAAACTAAAAGTGCATTAAATAATATATGATGATATTTTTCTTTTATTAGTGAATCTCTCCAAAGCTGATCGAGAGATCTTTGTTTATAGTATGAGTCTTCTGTATTTTCTGCAAGATCTAACGCAAGGGTAACCAATTCATCGGTATATTTTGTTTTACATTGCTGATCGTCAAAAAATTTATTAAAAATGGAATTTTTCATAATTACACTTTTTGTGTTTTTGGCATAGTCAAAATATAATTGGGCTAATACATCCAAATGTTTTTCTTTTGTTTCTTGATCATCCCAAAGCACGTCGAGGGCAGAATCATTATAATGGGTAAATTCTTTTGCCATCACAAAAAGAATAAAAACCACTTCATCTTTATTAACATCCTGAGATGTCATTAATTTTTTACACGCTTCGAATCTTTCTTTCTCACTGTTTTGGGAGTTTTTTGCAATAGCTAAAAGTACTTTAGATAATATTGGACAATGTTTTTCTTTTATTATTGAATCTTTCCAAAGCTTATTGAGAGATTCATGTTTATAGTATATTGAGTCTTTTGCATTTTCTGCAAGATCTACCGCAAGGGTAACCAATTCATCGGTATATTTTATTTTACATTGCTGATCGTCAAAAAATTTATTAAAAATGGAATTTTTCTTAATTTCACTTTTTGTGTTTTTGGCATAATCAAAATATAATTGGGCTAATACATCCAAATGTTTTTCTTTTGTTTCTTGATCATCCCAAAGCACGTCGAGGGCAAAATCATTATAATGGGTAAATTCTTTTGCCATCTCAAAAAGAATAGAAACCACTTCATCTTTATTAACATCCTGAGATGTCATTAATTTTTTACACGCTTCGAATCTTTCACGCTCTCTTTTTTGGAAGTTTTTTGCAATAGCTAAAAGTGCTTTCGAAAGATATTCAGCTTTTTTGGCTTCATCTTGGGTATTCCCGGAAAGATCTAAATAGGCATTTGCCAATTCCTCTCTATGCGCTTCTCTTGTCGGCTGATCTTTCCAAAGCTTCGAAAGATATTCAGCTTTTTTCGCTTCATCTTGCGTAGTTCGAAAAAGATCAAAGTAAGCTGTCACAAGTGCCGGTCTATGTGATTCTTTTGTCTGCTGATCACGCCAAAGCCACCAAAGATATTCAGCTTTTTTCGCTTCATCTTGCGTATTATGGAAAAGATCTAAATAAGCCGCGACCAATTCTCCTCTATGTGCTTCTCTTGTCGACTGATCATACCAAAGCGTCGAAAGATATTGAGCTTTTTTGGCTTCATCTTGTGAATCTCTTAAAAGA
>JAUXWO010000017.1 GCA_030680175.1 Vicinamibacterales bacterium | reverse complement strand
CGGCGAGGCGCCCGTCACGGTGACCGTCTCTTCGAGCGTCGCCAGCGCGAGCTCGAAGTTCACGTTCGCCGTGAAGCCGAGGCCGATCGAGATGCCTTCGCGACGGATGGTGTTGAAGCCCGCGAGCTCAACCGTGAGGGTATAGGTGCCGGGGGGCACCGCGGGGAACCGGTAGTTCCCGTTTTCCGAGGTCACCGACGTCTGCACGCCGAGCATCGAGGGGCTCGACGCCGTCACCGTGACGCCAGGGAGCACCGCGCCGCTCGTATCGGCCACGCGCCCCTGGATGGTACCCGTCGCACTGGCGCCGCCGCCCTGTGCGAATGCGGGACCCGCAATCGACACAGCTAGCGCCATGGTCATCAGACCAGTCAA
This sequence comes from Vicinamibacterales bacterium, assembly GCA_030680175.1. GTDB lineage: Bacteria > Acidobacteriota > Vicinamibacteria > Vicinamibacterales > UBA2999 > JAUXWO01. The sequence continues at coordinate 2,073 of JAUXWO010000017.1, read as the reverse complement.
CCAACGCTTCATTCGCATTCCTCCCGAGTCACAAGAGATCGCCCGCCTGGCGGCGTACGACCCAAACAACGGGTGGCAAGGCATCCCTGGACCAGCACCCGTCCCGGACCCTGTGAAGTGTTGGGGAGGCCCGTGACGACGCGGATCGAGGGGTGGTAGCTGCCGACCACCCGACTGACCGAGCAGGTTAGGTCAGATATGGGACGGAAAGCAAGTAGTTGGGGTAGAACGATCGTTCAAGGGGATAGCGGTGATGAGCCGTACCGAGGCCGGTCCCCGCCTTCGCCAAGGCTTCGGCGGGGTGTTCACCCTGGCTCACGCGCGGCATTCGGGCGTGAGCGAAGGATCCGCCTTCGACAAGGCTACGGCGGATTGTCTGCCATGGCTCACGCGCTGAGTCCTGGCGTGAGCGGAGGCAGACAAAAAAGCGGGGGGAGTGCCAGCGCAGGCACTCCCCCCGAAGGCTGACTCCCCCCACAGGAGTCGACTGGGAGGTGACGGGTGGGCCGGGAGGCCCATCCGCCTTCCGCCGCCTCCTACCAGAGGAAGCGGAAGCCGATCCGGGCCGTCCGGGGCCCGAGGATGTTCGCCGGACGCTGGTAGCCCAGGCCCGTGGCGCGGCTGATCGTCTCCGACGCGTGGCTGTTCGCGATGTTGAACAGGTCGAGGAACAGACGCGCGCGCACCCGATCCGTGAAGTTGACCGTCTTCTCACCACGGATGTCGAACACCCAGATGTTGTCCTCGCGGTTCGAGTTCATCGGCTCGACGTAGGCGACGTTGCCCGTACCGCCAGACGTGGCGATGAGGCCCGCGGGGTTTGAGATGGTCACCGTGCGGGCGTAGTTGCCACCCGACTGGTGGCGCAGCACCGGCGAGATCCGGATGCCGTAGGGCGCGTCGTAGCTGCCCGTCACCTTGAAGTTCCAGATCGTGCGGTCTTCCACGCCCGGGTTGTTCGGGTTGCGCTGCGGCCCGTTCGGGAAGTCGGTCAGCCAGGTGTGCGAGCCGCCGATCGACGCCGACCACTTGTTGCTGTACCGCTTGTTCATCGACAGCTCAGCCGTCTTGTACCGCGAGTACTGGTCCACGTTCGACACGACCGTCGTGGTCGGGAAGCTCGCGGCCTGGCTCGACGGGATCCCGAACATCTGGATGTTGCGGTCGTCGGCCGTGCCCCGCACGCCATCCACACCGATGTCCACGAAGGTGAACGGCGTGGTGTAGGCGGAGGCGGGACGGAAGGGCTGCCAGTTGGTCGAGATCAGGTCGTCTTCCGTCTTGTAGACGAACCCGGCGCGCATGCCGAGCGCGTCGGTGAGCTGACGCTCGAGCCACACACTGGCCTCGTGCGTATAGGGGGCCTTGATGTTCGGGTCCACCTGGACGGCGCCCAGCAGCGACGCGCTGATCAGGTTGCCCTCTTCACCGGGCTGCCAGCGGCGGTCGCCGTTGATGTCGTTCCACGAGTAGACCGCGCGCTTCGCCGCGTTGTTCGGGTTGCCGGAGCCGCCGACGCCCGCGCCGGGGTTGTGCCAGAAGAAGCCGTAGTTGGCCTTGAACACCGTCCGGCCGTCGCCGCCGAGGTCATAGACCACGCCGACGCGCGGCGCGAACAGGTTCCACGTGTAGAACTCCGTCTCGGCGAACGTCTGGGCCGGGACCGAGACCGGGCCCACCGTCGCCGCCAACTGCTGCTGCTCGGGCAGCCAGCCGCGGTACCGGTCGTACCGCACGCCGGCGTTGAGCGTCATGCGGCCCATCGCGAACGTGTCGTTCACGAAGAAGCCCATGTGGTCGAGCGCCGCACGCGACGTGAGCGCGCCCTTCGTGTTGAGGCCGAGCTTGCCAACCTCCGTCGCCGTCGGCAGGCCGAACGTCACCTGGCTCGACACACCGTTGTTGTACAGGTGGTAGATGTTGCCGCCGAAGTGGCGCTCGTAGCCTTCCCACGACTGCTCCTTCAGCATCTCCCCGCCGAACTTCAGGGTGTGGCTGCCGCGGGGCGTGTCGAGGAAGTAGGTGGCCGCCGCGGTCGCCTGCTTGCGGTCGCGGTCGATCTGCCAGCGCTGG
>JAUXWO010000016.1 GCA_030680175.1 Vicinamibacterales bacterium | reverse complement strand
CCACGGTCGCGACGGCGGCCGCGTGCGGCGGAGGCTCGCCCGCCCCGTCCCCCTCGGCGCCCGCGCCCGCGGTGGACCCGGCGATCGCCGCGCGCGTGCACGGCCGCGTCGTCCTGAACGGGACGCCGCCACCCGCCGTCACGCTGCGGCTCGATGGCGACCCGAAGTGCGTGGAACTGCTCGCCGGCACGCCGCAGATGAGCCAGTCGTTCGTCGTCGGCGCCGAGGGCGGGCTGGCGAATGTGTTCGTCTACGTGCGGGAGGGCGATGCCCTCGGCCGGCAGGCGTTTCCGATCCCGGCCGAGCCCGTTGTCCTCGATCAGGAACGCTGCTGGTATACGCCGCGCGTGGTCGGCGTGCGCGTCGGGCAGCCGCTCGAGGTACGGAACAGCGATGCGCTGCTGCACAACGTCCGGGCCTCTGCCCAGATCAACCAGGGCTTCAACATCGGCCAGCCGGTGGCCGGGATGCGGAACCTGCACACGTTCACGACGCGCGAGGTGATGGTGCCGTTCCGCTGTGACGTCCACGGCTGGATGGACGCGTGGGTCGGCGTCCTCGAGCACCCGTTCTTCGCCGTGACCGCCCCGGACGGGGCCTTCTCGCTGGACGGGCTGCCCCCGGGCACCTACACCGTCGACGCGTGGCACGAGGTGCTCGGCACGTCCAGCCAGACCGTCACGCTCGGTGAGGGTGCCCGGCAGGAACTGACGTTCACCTTCACGGTGTCCTGAGACTGCACGCGTGAAGTCCACACCCGCCACGTCCCCCGATACGCTGCCGATTGGCACGGCGGCCGCCACACGCGCGGACGGCGGAAGCGTGGCCGACTTCGTCACGCTGACCAAGCCGCGATTGAACTTCCTCGTGGTCGCGACGGCGCTCGCCGGCTACGCGCTCGGGGCCGAGCGCGGCGCGCCCCTCGCCACGCTGCTGCACACGGTGATCGGGACGGCGCTCGTCGCCGGCGGGGCCTCCGCGCTCAATCAGCTGTGGGAGAAGGACACCGACCGGTTGATGCGGCGCACGCGCCTGCGCCCGCTGCCGGACCTGCGTGTGCCGCCCGTCGTCGCGCTCTGGTTCGGCCTGATCCTGTCGGCGGCCGGACTCCTGCAGCTCTGGCTCGGCGCCAACCTCCTCGCGGCGTTCGTGGCCTTCGTCACGCTCGTCAGCTACGTGCTGTGCTACACGCCGCTCAAGCTGCGCACGTCGCTGTCGACGATCATCGGCGCCGTGCCGGGCGCGCTGCCGGCCGCGATCGGGTGGGTGGCCGCCACCAACCGGTTCTCGATCGAAGCCTGGGTGCTCTTCGCGATCGTCTTCATGTGGCAGATGCCGCACTTCCTGGCGATCGGATGGATGTACCGCGACGACTACGCCCAGGCCGGCATCCCGCTGCTCCCCGTGATCCAGCCCGACGGCCGCAGCACGGGACGGCAGGCCGTGCTCTACGCCGGCGCCATGATCCCGGTGACGATGCTGCCGTCGTTTGTGGGCCTGGCGAGTCCGTACTACATGGTCGGCGCGCTCGTGCTGGGCCTCGTCGTGCTCGTCCTCAGCGTCGAGTTCGCCGCGACGCGCACGATGGCCACGGCCCGGCGCCTGTTCCTCGGAACGATCCTCTACCTGCCGCTCCTCTGGGGGCTGCTCCTGGCCGACCACTTCCTCCGATGAGCAGCGTCCTGCGGAGCGCCCCCCTGAAGGCGCACGTCGCGGCAGGCGCGGGGCGGCCGGCGTGAGCACGGCGCTCGAGATCGCGGACCTGCGCCACCAGTACGGCACCCGCGAGTCGCTGCGCGGGCTGAGCTTCAGCGTCGGCGCGGGCGACGTCTTCGCCCTGCTCGGCCCGAACGGCGGCGGCAAGTCCACGCTGTTCAAGATCATCTGCACGCTGCTGCGCCCGACGTCGGGCGCCGTCGACGTGTTCGGCGTGGACGCCGTGCGCGATCCCGCCCGCGCCCGCCGCCATCTCGGCGTCGTCTTCCAGCATCCCGCGGTGGACCCGTGGCTCACGGTGGTCGAGAACCTGCGCACGCACGCGCACCTCTACGGCCTGCACGGGGCCGCGCTCCCGCGCGTGATCGAACGTGCGCTGGAGCGCTTCGGCCTGACGCCGCGCGCCCACGAGCGCGTGGCCACGCTGTCGGGCGGCCTGCGCCGGCGCGTGGAGCTGGCCAAGGCGCTGCTGACCGAGCCGCCGCTCGTGGTCCTCGACGAACCCAGCGCCGGCCTTGATCCGGTCGCGCGGCGCGATCTCCTGCAGGAGCTCACGCGGCTCCGCGACGATGCCGGCACGACGATCGTGCTGACGACGCACCTGATGGATGAAGCGGCGGTGTGCGACCGCGTGGGGATCCTGCACGAGGGCCGGCTGGTGGCCATCGGCGCGCCCGACGCGCTGACGGCCGCCGTCGGTGGCGACGTGTTGACGATTGAATGCCGCGATCCCGAACGGCTCGCGACGGATCTCGGCGACCGCTTCGGTGTCGTGGCCCGCGTCGTGGATGGCCGCCTGCGCGTGGAGCGCCCGCGCGCGCACGAGTTCGTCCCGATCGTGGTCGAAGCCTTCCCCGGGGAGGTGCAGACCATTGCGGTGGGCCGGCCCACCCTCGACGACGTGTTCGTGCATCACACCGGTGCATCGATGAAGGTGCTGTCATGACGGGACACGCGGTGGCGGCGTTGTGGCGGCGGGATGTGCTCCGCTTCCTCCGTCAGCGCAGCCGCGTGATCGGATCGCTCGGCACACCGGTGCTGTTCTGGATTCTGCTCGGCTCGGGGCTCGGGCAATCGTTTCAGCCCGCGGGCGGGAGCACGGACGCGGGGTACCTCGAGTTCTTCCTCCCCGGCACGCTCGCGTTGATTGTGCTCTTCACCGCGGTCTTCTCGACCATCTCGGTCATCGAAGACCGGCAGGAGGGCTTCCTCCAGGGCGTGCTCGTGGCGCCGGTGCCGCGCGCCGCCATCGTCGTCGCGAAGGTGAGCGCGAGCACGTCGCTCGCGCTGGCGCATGCCGCGGTGTTTCTCGCGATCGCGCCGATCGCCGGGGCGGCCGTGCCGTGGCTGTCGCTGCCCGCGGCGTTCGCGGTGTTGCTCGTCATGGGCGTGGCGCTCAGCGCGCTGGGCCTGTTGATCGCCTGGCCGCTCTCATCGACGCAGGGGTTCCATGCGATCATGAACCTCCTGCTGATCCCGATGTGGCTGCTGTCGGGCGCGGTGTTCCCCGCCGACGGCGCCACCGCGTGGATGCAGGCCGTGATGGCGGCCAACCCGCTGACCTACGGAATGACCGCGCTCCGCGCGGCGCTCGATGGGCAACTGGCCTCGGCTCTGCCAACGCTCGGGGTCATGGCCGCATTCGGCGCGGCCACGCTGATCGCCGCCACGGTGCTGGTGAGTATCCCGAGAGAAGAGTAGTGGGCCGACGACCGGCTCGCCACTACCCACTACCCACTCCCCACTCCCCACTCCCCACTCCCGAAAGACCCCTCGATGACGATTGCCGACCTGCCCGCCCTGAACGCCACGCTCAATGCCGCCGCCACGCTCTTCCTGATCGCCGGCTATGTCTTCATCAAGCGTGGAGACCGCGTCCGGCATCGCCTGTCGATGCTGGGCGCGCTCACGATGTCGGCCGCGTTCCTGACGTCGTACCTCGTGTACCACTACTACGCGGGCTCGGTGCCGTTCGAGGGTCAGGGGCCCATCCGCGTCGTGTACTTCACGATCCTGATCACGCACATCATTTTGGCGGCCGCGATCCTGCCGCTGGTGCTCGTGACCGTGCGCTACGCCCTGACCGACCGCTTCCGCACCCACCGGCGCCTGGCGCGATGGACGTGGCCGATTTGGATGTACGTCTCGGTGACGGGCGTGGTGATCTATCTGATGCTGTATCAGCTGTAGGGAGGGGTCTGGCACCGTGACATCGAAAACGGTGCAGTTCCTGCATCCTCCTCCGCAGTGCATCAACACGTCAACAGACGGGAGTGCAGGAACTGCACCGTTTTCGATGTCACGGTGCCAGACCCCTCCCTACCGGTACAGCAGGTATGGGGCGCGGAGCAGGCGCCAGCGGGATTCGGCGGCGGCCCACGACGCGGCGACGACGGCGGGATCCTCGCCGCCGCGCACGCGTTCGAGGCTGGCACGCGAGCCGAGCAGGCGGTCCGTGTTCTCCATCGAGTACGCATCGCCGTGCAGCGTCCAGAGCGCGGCGGCGATCTCGAGGCCGAGCCTCACGCTCGGAAGCGCCACGCGGTCCGTCACCACCATGAACACCCCGTCGCACGCCTCGCCCGCGTACTTGCTTGACGCCGGCGTAAACGTGACCGGGTAGAACCGCACACCGGGGAGCCGCCGGGCATTGAGGTGCGCGGCCAGCCGGGCGCCGTCGATCCAGGGCGCGCCAATCTGCTCGAAGGGCTGGTCGGTGCCGCGGCCCACCGACACGTTCGACCACTCGATCGCGCCAATGCCGGGATAGAGCGTCGCCTGGTTCAGATTACGCATGTTCGGCGACGGGTTGACCCAGCGGAGCCCCGTCTCGTCGAACCACTGGTCACGGCGCCAGCCCTCGACAGGAATCACGGTGAGGTCGGCGCCCACCTTCCGCTCCACATTGAAGAGCCGCGCGAGCTCGCCCAGCGTCATCCCATGCCGCACCGGCATCGTCTCGAGGGACGCGATGAAAGAGGACGCGCCTTCGTCGGGCCGGGGTCCCTCGATGCGCCACCCGCCGATGGGGTTCGGGCGATCGAGGACGACGACGCTGATCCCGCGCGACGCCGCCTCCTCCATCACGTAGAAGAGCGTCGTCGCGTAGGTATAGAACCGCGCCCCGATGTCCTGCAAATCCACGGCGATTACGTCGAGGCCCTCGAGCATCGCCGCCGTCGGCCGCCGCGTCTCCCCGTAGAGCGAGTGGATCGGCAGGCCCGTCCGCGCGTCACGCGAGGACGGCACGTGCTCGTCGTCCAGGAGGCCGCGAATCCCGTGCTCGGGGCTGAAGAGCGCCACCAGTTGGACGCCGGGCGCGGTGTGCAGGCGGTCAATCGTGGACGTGCCGTCACGCGCCAGGCCTGTGTGGTTCGTGACAAGCGCGACGCGCTTGCCGGCGAGGGGCGCATAGCCGCGCGCGCCGAGCACATCGATCCCCGGCCGTACCGGCTCGTCGGGCGCGGCGCCAACGGGACGTAGCGGGTCGGCCGTCGCGCCGAAGTCGGCGCCGGTGTTCGGCGGCCAGCCGCCTCGCAGTATGTGGCCCGCGCCATTACCGTCCACGAGCGCGGCGGCCGCCGCGGTGGCGACCCGGGCACGGAGGGCCACGACATCGCCCTTGCCATCCGCGTGCAGGCGGCTCGCCATGAAGACGACGAAGACACCGCTGTGCGGATCAATCCAGAGCGAGGGACCCGTGAAGCCGGTGTGACCGTAGGATCCGACCGGCAGCAGCTCGCCCCGGTTCGACGAGAAGTTCGTGTCGATGTCCCAGCCGAGGCCGCGGACGAATGCCATGTCCGGCGGCGTCGCGGGGCTCGTCATCTTCGCCACGGTGAGCGGCGACAGGATGCGTGCGCCATCGAGCTCCCCGCCGCCGAGCAGCGCGCGCGCGAAGCGTGCCAGGTCGTGCGCCGTGCCAAAGAGGCCCGCATGGCCCGCCACGCCGCCCATGCGCCTCGTCGTCGGGTCGTGAACGACCCCGTGCAGGGGCGGCGCGTCGGTCGTGCGGCACGGCCACTCGTCCATGAAGGCGCAGCGCTCGGTCGGCGCCACGCGGCCGCGCAGGGCCTCGCCGGGCAGGAAGCCGGTGTCGGCCATGCGCAGCGGCCCGAAGATGTGGCGCGCCACGTAGTCCTCGAGGCGCTCGCCGCTGACGCGCTCCACGATGGCGCCGAGGACGAAGAAGCCGATGTCACTGTAGATGAAGCGCTCGCCTGGCCGCGCGACCGGGACCTCGGCACGCGCCAGCTCGAGCGCCGTGTCGCGTCCCTCCCAGGGCTCCGCCAGGTCCACATCGGGCCGCAGGCCGCCGACGTGGGTCAGCAAATGCCGGATGGTGATGTCGCCCTTGCCGTGCCGCTCGAATCCGGGCAGGTGGGCCGCCACGCGGTCGGTGAGGCGAAGCCGGCCCTGCTCGACGAGCTGCATCACGGCCGTCGTGGTGGCGACGACCTTGGTCAACGAGGCCAGGTCGAAGACCGCATCCACCGCCATGGGCTCGACGGCCGGCTCCACGACACGACGGCCGAAGACGCGCTCGTAGACGACGGCATCGCCCTGCCCGACCAGGACGACCGCGCCGGGCAGCAGGCGGGCGGCCATGGCCTCCTCGACGAGGGCGTCGATCCGGGCCAGGCGGGCGGGGTCGAGACGGAGGGAGGGGGGCGGCTGAGCCGCGGCGGCAAGGACGGAAAAGAGCACGGCCAAGGCCGCGGCCGCAAGCGTCTTAACCTGCATGAGACTCCTCTCCCGGCGGGAAAATGGACGAGCTTGGCTGCAACATCCAAGCTAACATATGCTTGTAGGGTTTATTTGGATCTCTATAGGGAGTCGTGTAATGCGTGAACGTCACAAGATGCTGATGGCAGCGGTCCTGCTCATCCTGATGAGCGCCCTTCCCGCCGTGGCGCAGACCGGCCGCATCGGTGGCCTGGTGAAGGATGACAAGGGCCAGCCCGTGAAGGGTGCCACCGTCGTCGCGGAGAACCCCGGCGCGTCGCCGCCGTCGTTTACGGCGACCACCGACGATCGCGGCCGCTTCTCGATCATCGGCCTGCGCTCGGGCAACTGGCGCATCACCGCGTCGGCGCCCGGCTTCCAGCCCTCGTCGGGGCAGCTGAACGTCCGGACGATCGGCGCGCCGAACCCGCCGCTCGAGTTCACGCTGGCGCCCGGCGCCCCCGAGATGCCCGGCATGGGCGGTGCGCTCGCCGGCGTCAACACCAAGGAACTGCAGGCGGAACTGCAGGCCGCCGAGGACCTGCTGAACGCCGCCAACTACGACGGCGCGATCGCGGCGTACCAGGCGATCCTGACCAAGACGCCCGCGCTCACGATGATCAACATGCAGATCGGGCGCGCCCATCGCATGAAGAAGGACTGGGATGCGGCGCTGGCGGCCTACAACGCCATCCTCGAGGGCGACCCGACCAACGAACGCGCCAAGATTGAGGTCGGCATGACGAACCTCGAGAAGGGCGACCTGGACGCCGCGGAGGCGGCGCTCACGGAGGCGGCGCAGGGCATGGGCGCGAGCCGCGAGGTCTTCTACAACCTCGGCGAGGTCAAGTTCGCCAAGGGTGAGACCGACGAGGCGATGAAGTACTACCAGCGCGCAATGGACACCGATCCGAACTGGGCGAAGCCCGTGTTCAAGATGGGCCTGGGCCGGCTGCAGAAGGCCGACACCGCGGGCGCCATCGAGATGATGGAGAAGGTCATCGCCGTCGAGCCGAACTCGGAAGAGGCCGGCATGGCGAAGTCGCTCATCGAGCAGCTCAAGAAGGGCTAGGCGGCAAAAACAAAGGGGGGGCTCTCGCCCCCCCTGCCGACGACCACGGCCTGGCGTCGCGGAATCCTCCATCCCGCGACGCGGCGTGGCGCAAGAGCCAGTGGCCTAGTCAGCCTGGCTCACAAGTCTGCTGCCGCCATCCGCGCGGCAAATCAAACGGTCGAGTCCACCGCATCGGCATCGGAAGAGGACCGGCCGTGGAGCACCCGTCAGGCGCCTCCGAAGGGCGATGGCCGCAGGTCTCAACTGAGTCCCGCCGACCGCGCTGCCCTTGCCACTCTTCCGTGCGGCGATTGCGAACATCGACAGACACAAGAGACAGCCGGGATAACTCGCCCCTGGTGGCCGAACCAGGTGAGCTGTGGGGCCCCAGCCGCTCCGTGAGTGTTGCCTGTCAAATAGCAATCGACGTGCCGGTACCGGAGGCTGCAGGAATCGGATGAAACACCAATAAATGCGGTCGACCATGCGTTCGGTTTCCGAACGGAGGGTCCATGGATCCAACCTCTTGGAACCAGCGGATTCATGACACTGGATCAGGGGTCAGATCTTGATCCTTGCGCTCAGATTCAAGATCTGACCCCAGGGCACCAACCTGTTACACTGCGCCGCATGATGACGCGACGCAACTCCACACTCACGACCGCTCTCGTGGCCGCCCTGCTCCTCGCCATGGCCCCCGTCGCCTCGGCCGATCAGGCGGCCCAGTCTCGACCCGGGGCGCTCCCCACGATCGAGGAAAAGACCGCCGGGTTCGCCAAGCAGGATGGCTTCTTCCCGCTCTACTGGGACGAGGCCACCGGCACGCTCTGGCTCGAGATCCCCAGCCTCGGCACCGAGGTGATTTACGTCTCGGCCCTCGCCGCCGGACTCGGCTCCAACGACATCGGACTCGATCGCGGCCGGCTTGGCGGCACGCAGATTGTCCGCTTCGATCGCATCGGCACCAAGGTGCTGATGGTGCAGCCGAACTACGACTACCGCGCCACGACCGACAACCCAGACGAAGTGCGCGCCGTGCGCGACGCCTTCGCGAGTTCCACCCTGTGGGGCTTCACCGCCGCGGCGCAGACCGGCGGCCGCACGCTCGTGGACCTCAGCGACTTCCTCCTCCGCGACTCCTACAACATCGTCAGCACGCTGCGCCCCGCCACGTACCGCGTCGACCGCACGCGCAGCGCGGTGTTCATGGAACGGTCGAAGGCGTTTCCGCGCAACACGACGATGGAGGCCACGGTGACGTTCGTGGCGGACGCGCCGGGCGCCGGGCCAGGACTGCCCGGCGGACGCATCGGCGACGTGGCCGCCTCGGCCGAGGCCGTCACGCTGCGCCTCCACCACCAGTTCGTCCAGCTCCCCGATAATGGCTACACGCCGCGCGCGTTCGACCCGCGCGCCGGCTACGGGGCGCGGACCTATGCCGACTACGGCGCGCCGCTCGGTGAGTCGATGCAGCAGCGGCACATCCGCCGTCACCGGCTCAAGAAGAAGGACCCGAACGCCGCGGTGAGCGCCCCCGTGGCGCCGATCATCTACTACCTCGATCGCGGCACGCCGGAGCCCGTCCGCACGGCACTGCTCGAGGGCGGACGCTGGTGGGACCAGGCCTTCGAGGCCGCCGGCTACACGGGCGCGTTCCGCGTCGAGATGATGCCGGAGGGCGCGGACATGCTCGACGTGCGCTACAACGTCATCCAGTGGGTGCACCGCTCGACCCGCGGCTGGAGCTACGGCGCATCCGTCAGCGACCCGCGCACGGGCGAGATCCTGAAAGGCCACGTCACGCTCGGCTCGCTCCGCGTGCGCCAGGACTACCTGATCGCGGAGGGCCTGCTGTCGCCGTACGAGACCGGCACGGAAGCGCCCACCGCCATGCGCGACATGGCCGTCGCGCGCCTGCGCCAGCTCTCGGCGCACGAGATCGGCCACACCATCGGCATCTCGCACAATTACTACAACTCCACGGCCGGGCGCATCTCGGTGATGGACTACCCGCACCCGCTCTCGACGCTGCGGGCAGACGGCACGATCGATCTGTCGGACGCCTACACGAACGAGATCGGAGCCTGGGACAAGGTGGCCGTCAACTGGGGCTACCGGGAGTTCCCGGCGGGCGCCGACGAGGCGCAGGCGCTCGAAGCCATCCTGAACGACGCCTGGGAGAAGGACCTGCGGTTCCTCAGCAACCAGGACATCGACGTCACGCCGCGCGCCGACCAGTGGAACAACGGCGTCGACATGGCGGCGGGCCTGATGGACATGCTGCGCGTCCGCCGCGCGGCGCTCGACCGCTTCGGCGAACGCGCCATCAAGCGCGGCGTGCCGATGACGACCATCGAGGAGGCGCTGGTGCCGCTCTACCTGCACCACCGCTACCAGATCGAGGCGACGGCCTCGGCGCTCGGCGGCCAGGACTACCACTACGCGATTCGGGGCGACGGCCGTCCGGGGACGCGGTGGGTGCCGGCGACCGCGCAGAACGGGGCTCTTGATGCCCTGATGGCGTCGATCGCGCCGGCCGAGCTCGTGCTGCCACGCTCGGTGCTTGACGCCATCTCGCCGCGCGTGCCCGGCTACGGGATGCATCGTGAGCTCTTCCCGCGCACGACCGGGCTCATCTTCGACCCGATCGCCCCGGCGGTGGTCGCCGCCCAGCACACGCTCGGCGCGTTGCTGCAGCCGCAGCGCGCGGCCCGCATGGTGGCCCAGCGCGCCATCGACCCGGGCCTGCCCGGACTCGCCCAGGTGCTCGACCGCGTGACGACCTCCGTGTTCGATCGCGCCACGACGACCCCGTACGAGGCGGAAGTCAACCGCAGCGTCGAGCGCGTCGTGGCCGAGCACCTGATGAACCTCGCCGCCAACGGCACGATGCCGCAGGTGCGGGCGCTGGCCGTGGCCGAGCTCAAGAGCCTGCGCGCGAGGGCGTTGCCGGCGGACCCGTCGCAGAGCGCGCACCGCGCGCTGCTCGCCGACGACATCCAGCGCTTCCTGAGCCGCCCGGGCGAACCCTACCGGCTCCCGAACGTCCCCGAGCCGCCGCCGGGCGCGCCCATCGGCCAGATGGGCGAGCAGTGGCTGCTGTCGTGTGAGCTGATCGAGCCGTAGTCGACGAGACGACGTACAAACACGAAGCACACGAAGGCCACGAAGGCACGTGGGGCTCTTCTTGAAGAAGGGTTCTTCGTGACCTTCGTGGCCTTCGTGTTTGTACGTCGCCGTGCGCGAGCGGTGGCTCCCGCCCTGCAACGCGGCGTACGCTTCGAGCCGCGGTGTGACAACGTACAAACACGAAGCGCACGAAGGCCACGAAGGCGCACGGGACTCTTCTCAGTAAGGAAGACTGGCCTCGTGCGTCCTTCGTCTCTTCGTGGCCTTCGTGTTTGTCCCTTGGCGCGTCAGCGGCCGATGAGATCGGCGAGGTGGGAGACCGCGTCGGTCAGCTGGGCGTCCGTGACGTAGGGCGCGGGGCCCAGGCGCAGGTAGTCTCCGCGGGCGTCGGTGTGGACGCCGCGCGCCCGCAGCTCGCCCACCAGGCGCGCTGCGTGGGGCGTCTGGATCGCCAGGAAGCCCGCGCGCCGCTCGGCCTCCGTCACCACGATGCGCGCCACCGCCGGATCCAGACCGAGCGCCTCCACGGCCTCTGCCAGCAGACCCACCTGACGCACGCTCACCGCGCGAAGGCGCTCCGGCGTGAGGTCCTTGTCCGCGAAGAACCCGAACACCGCCCGCGCACGGTAGTGCGACGCCGGGTCGTACGTCGCGCCAGCGAACCGCGCCGCGCCCCTGCCGTACCGCACCTCGCCAGGCGTCTTCGCCTCGGCGAGCTCGGCGAACTCGCTGTACCACCCCGTGATGACGGGACGCAATGTCGTGTCGGGCGGGACACGCAGGAAGCAATTGCCCTCCCCGAGCTGGCAGTACTTGTAGCCGCCCCCCACCACGAAGGCCCGCGCCAGCCCGAGCGCGGCGATGTCGAAGGGGACGATGTTCACGTGATGGTAGGCATCCACAACGAGTGGGACGCCGTGGCGCTCGCATGTCTCGGCGAGGCCGGGGAGTCCGGGCACAATCTCCGCGGTCTCAAACAGCACCGATGACACGAGCACCGCGGCGGTTTGGCCGGTGACCTCGGCCGCCAGGCGTTCGGCCAGCGTCCCGGCGGGCCTCGCGGCGACCTTGACGACCTCGATCCGTTCCTCGGCCAGTCGATCGAGCTGCCGGCGAATGGTGTGGAACTCGCCGCTCGTCGTCACGAGGCGCCGGCGCGCAGGGACGAGGGCCGAGAGCAGCCGCACCAGCAGGTCGTGGGTGTTCTGGCCGAGGGCGATCTCGCCGTGGGGCTCACCGAGCAACCGGCGCCAGCCGTCGGCCACCTCCGCGGCGACCTCCATGGCACGCCCCCACTTGCCGTCGACGAGCGAGGCCGCATCGAGCCACGACGCCTGCTGCCCTTCGAAGGCCACATCAGGCCACGCCTGATGCGAGTGCCCGGTCAGCAGGATCCGCTCCGTGACACGGAAGCGTGAGTAGTGCGAGGCAAGCGCGGCGGGATCGATCATCGAGCCAAGTCCCCTGATCACGTACAAACACGAAGGACACGAAGGTCACGAAGACGTACGAAAACACCACAACGATTGGGTCTGACAGGCAACGACGCCTTGCGAGACTAGTGGAGTGTATCGACTGAAGTGGTACTGCCAGCGCCGCTGCTCAACCGCGATTCCGCGGGCCGCCCAACGGGCGGCCCGGTAGTAAATCGTCAACAACACTCCACTAGATCGCCTCGAGGACATGAAGACGCTGAGCCTGAGCCATTCTCATGTGCCTTCGTGGCCTTCGTGTCCTTCGTGTTTGTACGTGATCTGTGTTCTACGCGGGGAGCCTACAGCTGCCCACGGATGGCCCACAGGTCCGGGTAGAGGGGCTGCATCAGCGTCGTGCGCAGGTAGGCGGCGCCGGCGGAGCCGCCGGTGCCAGGCTTGGTCCCGATCGTGCGCTCGACCATCTTCACGTGGCGGTAGCGCCACTCCTGCATGCCCTCGTCGAGGTCCACCAGGCGTTCGCAGATGCCGGCCGTCTTCGGGTCGGTCCGGTAGATCCCGATCAGGATCTGCTGCAACTCCGGTGACGGCGCCACAGGCGTCGTGACGTCGCGCGCAAGGAGGGCGGGCGGGACGGCGTGGCCCTCCCTGGCGAGATACCGCAGGAAGCCGTCCCACAGCGTGGGGGCGTGCCAGCGGGCCTCCAGGGCCTGCCTGGCGCGTCCCCCCTCCGGGAATCGGTCGATGGCGCCGCGCGACTTGTGCCCCAGCGCGAACTCGAGCTGGCGGAACTGGTCCGACTGGAAGCCACTGGCCTGATCCAGCCGCTCCCGGAACGACTGGAACTCGAGCGGGGTCATCGTCTCCAGGACGTCGAGCTGCGCGACAAGCACCTTCAGGATCGTGAGGACCCGCTTGAGCGTGTGCTGCGCGCCGTGCGGCTCGTCGGAGGCCAGCAGGTGCTGCACGCGGTCCAGTTCGTGGAGGACCTCCTTGAACCACAGCTCGTAGACCTGGTGAATGACGATGAAGAGGAGCTCGTCGTGCTCGGGACCGTCGGAACGGGGCTGCTGGAGGGCGAGCAGCTCGTCGATCTTGAGATAGGAGTTGTAGGTGACCGCCTGGCTCATGTGCCAAGCGTATCAAAACCGGGGAGTGGGGAGTGGGGAGTGGGGAGTGGGGAGTGGGGAGTGGGGGATCGGGGATCGGGGAGCGGAGCGCGAAAGCCGAGAGCTGAGAGCTGACAGCCGGAAGCCGAAAGCCGAAAGCCGAGAGCCCCCAGCCCGAAGGGTACAAAAAAAGCGGGGGCCCGCTCGAAAGCGGGCCCCCTGAGAGCAACGGTCACACCGTAGGCGCCTCGGGCTGAGGCGCCCCGGGTGCTACCAGAGGAAGCGGAAGCCGACGCGCGCGGTGCGCGGCCCGAGAATCGCGGACGGACGCTGGTAGCCCAGGCCCGTGGCGCGGCTGATCGTCTCCGACGCGTAGCTGTTCGCGATGTTGAACAGGTCGAGGAACAGACGCGCACGGACGCGGCTGGTGAACTCGATCGTCTTCTCACCACGGATGTCGAACACCCAGATGTTGTCCTCGCGGTTCGCGTTCATCGGCTCGACGTAGGCGGTGTTGCCCGTGCCGGCCGACGTGGCGATGAGGCCCGTGGGGTTCGAGATGGTCACCGTGCGGGCGTAGTTGCTGCCCGACTGGTGGCGCAGCACCGGCGAGATCCGGATGCCGTAGGGCGCGTCGTAGCTGCCCGTCACCTTGAAGTTCCACATCGTGCGGTCTTCCACGCCCGGGTTGTTCGGGTTGCGCTGCGGCCCGTTCGGGAAGTCGGTCATCCACGTGTACGCGCCGCCGACCGACGCCGACCACTTGTTGCTGTAGCGCTTGTTCATCGACAGCTCGGCTGTCTTGTAGCGCGAGTACTGGTCCACGTTCGACACGACCGTCGTCGTCGGGAAGTTCGCGGCCTGACCGGACGGGATCCCGAACATCTGGATGTTGCGGTCGTCGGCCGTGCCCCGCACGCCGTCCACGCCGATGTCCACGAACGTGAACGGCGTCGTGTAGGCGGAGGCGGGACGGAAGGGCTGCCAGTTGTTCGAGATCAGGTCGTCTTCCGTCTTGTAGACGAAGCCGCCGCGCACGCCGAGCGCGTCGGTGAGCTGACGCTCGAGCCACACGCTGGCCTCGTGCGTGTAGGGGGCCTTGATGTTCGGGTCCACCTGGACGGCGCCCTGCAGCGACGCGCTGATCAGGTTGCCCTCTTCACCGGCCTGCCACCGGCGGTCGCCGTTGATGTCGTTCCACGAGTAGACGGCCGACTTCGCCGCCGTGTTCGGGTTGCCGGCCGCGCCGACGCCCGCGCCCGGGTTGTGCCAGAAGAAGCCGTAGTTGCCCTTCAGCACCGTCCGGCCGTCGCCACCGAGGTCATACACCACGCCGACGCGGGGCGCGAACAGGTTCCACGTGTAGAACTCCGTCTCGGCGAACGTCCGGGCCGGGACCGACACGGGACCCACCGTCGCCGCCAGCTGCTCCTGCTCGGGCAGCCAGCCGCGGTACCGGTCGTAGCGCACGCCGGCATTGATGGTCATGCGGCCCATCGCGAACGTGTCGTTCACGAAGAAGCCCGCGTGATCCAGAGCCGCACGCGAGGTGAGCGCGCCGCTGGTGTTCAGGCCGAGCTTGCCGACTTCCTTCGCCGTCGGCAGGCCGAACGTCACCTGGCTCGAGACGCCGTTGTTGTACAGGTGGTAGATGTTGCCCCCGTACTGGCGCTCGTAGCCTTCCCACGACTGCTCCTTCAGCATCTCCCCGCCGAACTTCAGGGTGTGGCTGCCGCGGGGCGTGTCGAGGAAGTAGGTGGCCGCCGCGGTCGCCTGCTTGCGGTCGCGGTCGATCTGCCAGCGCTGG
>JAUXWO010000033.1 GCA_030680175.1 Vicinamibacterales bacterium | reverse complement strand
ACAACATCTGGGTGTTCGACATCCGCGCCGAGAAGACGGTGAACTTCACGTCGCGGACGCGGGCGCGCCTCTTCTTCGACCTGTTCAACATCACGAACAGCCACGCGTCGGAGACGATCAGCCGCGCGACGGGCCTGGGCTACCAGCGTCCGGCGAACATCCTGGCGCCCCGGACCGGGCGCGTCGGCTTCCGCTTCCTCTGGTAAGGGGCGGCGGAAGGACGGCGCTCACCGTGCTGCGGTGAGTCCGCCACCTCCCAGTCGACTCCTGTGGGGGGAGTCATCTCTCGGGGGATCGCCAGGCATGGCGATCCCCTGTTTTTTTGTCCGCCTCCGCTCGCGCATGAATTCAGGGCGCAGCTACGGCGAGACACCCCGCCGAAGCGGCCCGCGGCCAGCGGCCGCGAAGGCGGGTACCGTCGCTCGCGCCACGACTGCAGCGCAGGCAACGGCGAGACCTCGCCGAAGCGGCCAACGGCCGCGAAGGCGGGGGGGGTTGCATCTCAAAGCTCATCCGAGGGTATGATGCGGCCCCATGAGGCGCGTGCTCCTCGGTCGGCTCACGATCCGGACGGCGCTCGGCCTGGGCTTCGGCCTGTCCCTGGGCCTGTGGCTCTTCACCGGCTACGCCTTCACCACGCGCCTGACCGAGGCCGAGCGCGAGGCGTCCGCGGTGACCGCGCGCTATCTCAAGGCCCAGGACCTCCTGGCCACCGTCCGCGCCCAGGTCCTCCTCAGCTCCGTCTTCGTCCGGGATGCCCTCATGGATCCCGAACTGGCCCTGCCCGATCACCGCGAGCGCATCGAGCTCGCGCACGGCACGATCGACGAGGCGCTCCGGGATTACATCCCGGTCATTGACGCCGGCACCGAGCAGGAGGAGATCGACCGGCTCCGCGTGGCCGTCGAGCAGTTTCGCCGGACGACGTGGGATGTTCTGGAGGCGGATCTCGGCCACGCCAGCGTCCGCGACCTGCTGAACGACCGCATCGTGCCCCGTCGTGAGGCGGCCGTCCGCGTGTCCGAGCAGGTGCAGGCCATCAACCGCACCGCCTACGTCCAGCAGCAGGTCGTCACGGCCGATATCCACCGCATCGCCCAGCGACAGAGCTGGCAGCGTCTCGGCCTGGGCCTCACCGCCAGTCTGGCCATCGCGCTGATCGCCACGGTCTACGCGGGGCGGCTCGAGAAGCGGCTGCTGGCGCAGCTCGAGAAGGATGCGCAGAACACCCGCGACCTCCAGCGGCTCTCGTCCAAGCTGATCACGGCGCAGGAAGAGGAGCGCCGCAGCATCGCCCGCGAGCTGCACGACGAGGTGGGCCAGGTCCTGACCGCCGTGAACGTCGAGATCTCGCTCGCGCAGCGCGCGCTGGAGCTGAAGGGCGGGGGCGGCCACCTGCTCGACGAGGCGCAGGCCGTCACCGACAGCGCGCTGCAGTCGGTGCGCGACCTCTCGCAGCTGCTGCATCCGGCCGTGCTCGACGATCTCGGCCTGCCGGCGGCCATCGACTGGTACCTGCGCGGGATCGCGCGCCGGCACGGGCTCCGCGTGGACCTCGAGCAGGCCGGGATGCCCGAGCGGGTCGCGGCCGACACCGAGGTCGCGGCCTACCGGATCGTCCAGGAAGCCGTGACCAACATCGTCCGGCACGCCAACGCGCGCACGTGCCACGTGCGCCTCGTGCACACCACCGCCGAGGGCGGTGCGCTCACCGTCGAGGTCGAGGACGATGGGACCGGGTTCGATGCGGAGGCGATGGGGCGGATTGGTGCGCAGCGGGGGTTGGGCATGGTGGGCATCCGGGAACGGGTGGCGCAGTTGCGCGGCACGCTGACGGTGGATAGCGTCCCCGGCCGCGGCACGCGCGTGGTGGTGCGGCTGCCGGCGGCGGAACACGCACCGAGTGACCGGCCTCTGGAGGCGCGAGGTGCCTAAATTGCGATTGCTGCTCGGCGACGATCACACCCTCGTGCGGCAGGGGCTGCGCAAGATCCTCGAGGAGCGCACGGACTGGGAGGTCGTCGCCGAAGCGGGCGACGGCCGCGAGGTGGTCCGGCTCGCCCTCAAGCACAAGCCGGACGTGGCCGTCCTCGACATCGGCATGCCGCAGTTGAACGGCATCGAGGCGACGCGTCAGATCCTGAAGCGGGAGCCCGGCGTACAGGTGCTGATGCTCAGCATGCACTCGGACGAGGCCTACATCACGCGCGCCCTGCAGGCGGGCGCGAAGGGCTACCTGCTCAAGGACTCGGCGGGCAAGGATCTGATCCGCGCCGTCGAGGCCGTGGCCGCGGGGCAGTCGTTCTTCAGCCCGTCCGTCGCGCAGCTGATGCTGGACGACTACGTACGCCGCGCGGGCGCGACCGGCACCGCCGATCGGTATGAAACGCTCTCGGAGCGCGAGCGCGAGATCTTCCAGCTCGTGGCGGAGGGCCGCAGCAACCGCGAAGTCGCCGAGGCGCTCGCGATCACGCTGGCGACCGTCGAAACGCACCGTTCACGCATCCTGCAGAAGCTCGACGTGCACAACACGGCCGAGCTCGTGCTGTACGCGGTCCGGCGTGGCGTGATTTCCTAGCCCGGTCATCCTGTAGTTGCCGGACCGGCAACCCTCTCGTTCTGCTGCCGCTCCTCCGGCAGAAAGTCCTCACGCCCGGCCGTATTGTGTGCGGTCTCTCATCCCGGTACAAATTGCGCCCACGTGATGGCCAGTGGTGGCTACCGCGGGTCGGCGAACGCGACGCGACTGGTCGCGGCTGCCGGGTGTGGTTCGACTGCGTGCGCGCGGTTGTATGTGATGGTTGGCGATCCCGCGTCGTCGGGCGCGGAGGCCATTGAGGAGTATGGATATGAAGCAGCGCGTCCTGGCAGGATGTTTCGCGCTCGCGGCCCTGCTGATCGGAGCCCCACAGGTGTGGGCGCAGGGTGGTGGCGCCAGTTCGACGGCGACGATTCAGGGGCGTGTCGCGGACACGAGCGGCGCCGTCCTTCCCGGGGTGACGGTGACGGCCGCGAGTCCGTCGATGCTGGGGCTTCAGACGTCAGTGACGTCGGCGAACGGGAACTACCGGTTTCCGGCGGTGCCGCCCGGCACGTACACGCTTACCTACGAACTGCCGGGCTTCAACACGGTGCGGCGTGAGAACGTTCAGCTGACGCTTGGCTTTACGGCCAACATCAACATCGAGCTGGCGCTGGCGACGCTGGAAGAGACGGTCACGGTGACGGGCGAGTCGCCGGTCATCGACACGACGTCGACGCGCGTCGTGCAGAACTTCAAGCTGGACTCGCTGCAGTCGATCCCGAACGGCCGCGACATGTGGTCACTGCTGGCGGTGACGCCGTCGGTGCAGATGACGCGTATCGACGTGGGCGGGAACCGCGCCGGCACGCAGACGGGCTACTCGGCCTACGGCTTCACGGGCCAGGTGCGGGTGCTGATCGAGGGCATCAACACGACGGAGGGCACGGGCGGCGCGGGCTTCTACTTCGACTACTCGTCGCTCGAGGAGGTGTTCCTCGGGACGTCGGGCCAGTCGGCGGAGATGCCGAACCCCGGCGTGCAGAGCCAGTTCATCGCGAAGTCGGGCGGCAACATGTTCTCGGGCGAGGGGTACCTCGACTGGTACAACAACTCGCTGCAGGGCACGAACATCCCGGACTCGTACACGCAGGCCGGCGCGTTCAACAACAACCCGTTCCGC
The DNA here is from genome assembly GCA_030680175.1 of Vicinamibacterales bacterium. GTDB lineage: Bacteria > Acidobacteriota > Vicinamibacteria > Vicinamibacterales > UBA2999 > JAUXWO01. The sequence goes on along the minus strand of JAUXWO010000033.1, from coordinate 362 downwards.
GCGGGCAGCAACGAGATCGATCACTACTACGACACGGCGCTGAACGTCGGCGGCCCGGTCATCCGCGACAAGGTGTGGTGGTTCGGGACGTACCGCACGCAGAAGAACGCGGTCGAGCAGCCGAACTTCAACTTCGACTCGACCTTCGACACGAAGCTGTGGAACCCGGTCGCCAAGCTCACGTACCAGGCGAACCAGAACAACAAGCTGATTGCCTACTACCAGTGGGGCCAGAAGCTGCAGCCGACGCGTCTCCCGTTCGGCACGGCGATCTACGACTCGGCGGGGCCGACCTTCAAGCAGGACTCGGGGAGCTGGGTATGGAAGACGGAGTGGAACGGGACGCTCAGCGACAAGATCTA
>JAUXWO010000031.1 GCA_030680175.1 Vicinamibacterales bacterium | reverse complement strand
GCTTCGACCGCACGGAGCTCTTCGAACTCCTGGCCGACCATGTGGAGATGCTGCAGGGCCTGTTCAGCGGCCTCCTGCACGCACAGAACCACACGCGCGCCGGGGGGCCGCACCGACACTAGGGGTGGGGGGTGGGTAGTGGGTAGTGGGTAGTGGGACGGGACGGACAAACACGAAGGTCACGAAGGCCACGAAGACGCACGGGAGAACGTTGGTCTTCGGACTCACCGGTCAATGAAGCCATCAAGAAGGAATGAGGCGCTTCGTGGCCTTCGTGTGCTTCGTGTTTGTCCGTTCCGTCCCACTACCCACCACCCACTACCCACTACCCACTACCCACCACCGACGACCCCCCCCCCCCCCCCCCCAAACCCCCCCCCCCCCCCCCCCCCCCCCCACCCCCCACCCCCCACCCCTAGTGTCGGTGCGGCCCCCCGGCGCGCGTGTGGTTCTGTGCGTGCAGGAGGCCGCTGAACAGGCCCTGCAGCATCTCCACATGGTCGGCCAGGAGTTCGAAGAGCTCCGTGCGGTCGAAGCGCAGCGCCGAACCGTCGGCCGTGACCACGGCGTGGCCGGGCAGGTGCTGGCCGCTCAGCGTTTCGTAGATGCCGATGACATCGCCGCTGTGTGCCGTGTCGTGCTCGTCGCCCTCGAGGCTGACACGCACCGTGCCTTCGAGCACCGTGAAGATCGCCGGTGAGCTGCCGGCGGCGAACAGATCCGTGCCGGCCTTGAGCGGGACCAGCTTCGCGCTGGCGGCCAGTTGCAGCAGTTCCGCGGCCGTGGCGCGCGCGAGCAGCGGGCTCGACTGCAGCAGCAGCCAGCGATCGACCGGCTGCAGGCCCTCGGCCACCTTGGCCGCAATCTCCGGCGTGAGGTGGCCGTGCACGACGGTGCGCCACGACGGCGCGCAGCAGGTCTCGATGAGCAGCCGGAAGATGCCCTGCGCCAGCTCCACGTTCTCCGAGAGGAGCGACAGCAGCTCCTCGCTCGTCAGGGCCAGTGTGATGGCGGTCTCCACGGCGCGGACCGTGGACCGCATCGCGGCGCCCTCGAGCACCTCTTCGAAGGCCACCGTCCCGGGCGCCTCGATGGACATCCGGGATCCGTCCTCCTGCGTGGATTCCAGGCGCCCGTCGAGCAGGAACTGCATGGCGTCCGGGGTGCGGCCGCGCTCGTAGAGCAGGCGGCCGGCCTCGTGCCGCACCTGCCGGCCGAGGCCGGCCACGCGGAACAGCTCGTCGACCGACGCGAAGTCGAACAGGCGGATCTTCCGGAGCCGATCGGCAAGCTCGACGGCGGGGAGCGGTTCGAGCCAGAGGACCCGCCGGCGTTCAGCGGTCATGCGCGACCCGGCCAGCGCCCAGGACGAGGCCTCGAAGACGTACCAATCGCGCACGTCCCGATGCGCCAGCGCGTGCTCCAGATCGCCCGTGAGCGACCAGAGCGCGTGCCGCTCGACGAGCTGAATCGCGGCGGCGGCAATCGTCTGGTCCTCGTCGTGCACGAGCTGGGCGAGCGTGTCCTCCACGTCGCGCGTGCGCGTGTTGAACACGACGTTGCCCTTGCGGATCCGCTCGTCGAGCGGCAGGTCCTCGGCCAGCAGCATCACGCGCCTGCGCACGTCGCCCTTCAGGAGGTTGTCCAGGTACTCCGCCGCGCCGGACCGCGCTCGCGTGTCCCCCTGCCGCAGCGCCGCCTGGACGGCGGCGATCTCGGTGGGCGGGTGCACGAGGCCGAGCAGCCGGAACGTGCGGTTGACCGCGCGCTGGTGCTTCTCCTCCAGCGCCCGCGCGAGCACGCACGACCGGTCGAGCGACCCGGCGACGAACAGGTTGTAGTGCAGCGTCAGCGCCCCGAACGCGCGGGTCGTTTCGGTCAGCAGGAAGCGCTCCACCGTCTCCGGCGCCACGGCCAGCTCGGGATGCGACCGATGGATCCGATCGAGGGCCGACAGCGCCTTGTAGCGGAGGAATCCGTCCGGGTCGTCGAGCGCCTGGACGAGGGAGTCCACGGCACGCGCGCACGGGATTCGCGCCAGCGTGCCCGGCACGTGGCGCCGCACCCAGGGATCCTCCTCCCGGTCGCGCAGGAAGTAGGCCAGGGCATCGACGACCGACTCGCCGTAGCCGACGAGTACCTCGCGCGCTTCCCGCTTGAGCAGCCGGTGGCGCAGCAGCGACACCAGCGGCGGCACGAACAGGAAGTCGCCCGCGCCGAGCTGGCCCGCGCTGCGCAGCGCCTCGCGGGCGACGCCGAGGTGCGCATCGAACATGAGCGGAATCAGCAGCGCCCCGAACCGCGGGGCCGGGAGGCGTCCGAGCACGTGGGCCACTTCGCGGCGCGCCTCGGCGGCCTGCGGCCGGCTGTCGGAGCCCAGCCGCGACAGCGCGGCCACGGCGGCCTCGACGTCCTCGTCGTGCGTGCCGGCGCCGAGCGCCGCCGCCGCAGTGACGACGAGCCGCGGGTCGGGATCCGTGAGGAACGGCCGCACGAGGGCGGCCGCCGCCTCGCGCCGCACGGCGGCAAGCGCGCGCACCGCGGCCATGCGGACGCCGGCGTCCGCGTCGGCCTGCATCACGCGCTCGATGCTGGCCGCCCAGCGCTCACCGGCGGCGGGCCCCGCGCCCTCGGCCACCTGCAGCGCGCGCACGCGGATGCCGGCGTCCTCGTGGTACAGCAGCAGCGGCGTCACCAGGTGCCGTTTGTCGAGCGACTCGAGCAGGTCCAGCGCGTAGACGACGCGGCGGGGCTCGGCGTGCGAGAGCTCGGCGACGAGCGTCTCGATGGTGTTGAGGTCGGCCGTCTCGAGCCGGATGTCCGACGGCGTGACGCCCTGCTGCTCCAGCGTGCGCAGGAACGACGCCATGTACTCGCGCTTGGCGCGCACGGCCATCACCAGCCACACCGCGATCAGTGCGAGCGACACGTAGCTCAGCTGGTCCCACCGCAGGCCGAAGCCCCACGGCTGGATCAGGACCAGCAGGATCAGCGCGCCCACGCCCTTCGCCATGCGATCGACCGTCACGTCGATCACTGGCTTGGCCTGCAGCTTCACGTCGATCGGCAGCGGCAGGAACAGGATCTCGCGCGTCGTCTTGTCCACGGTGTAGCGGAACGACCGGTCCACGACCGTGCCGAGCGCGGGCGCCCAGAGCGCCGGGATCGCGATGATCACGCCGGCCATCACCGCGAGGTTCACCGGCAGCACCATCAGCGCGAAGCCGACGCCGAGGAAGCGGTGAATCCGGCTCGTCAGGAACACCTGGATCAGGAACGCCGCCGCCGACAGCCAGAACCGCACCGCCCCGAGGAACGCCGTGATGGCGTCCGTCTCGCCGCGCCCCTTGAACTCCTCGGTCGCCATGTTGACCTGCTGGTCCATGATGGCGGCGCCGAGCGCGCCGAACGTGATGACGGTGGCGATGAGCCGCACCTGCCGCGACGTGACCAGCAGCCGCAGCGCCTGCGCCGCCCCCGGACCGCGGTCTTCGCCGGCCGTCGGCTCGGCCACCGCCTGCGATTCGCGGCCGAGGACGATGATCACGATCGCGATGCAGAGCACCAGCGTGCCCGCGCTCCAGAGCAGCAGGTTGTTCGTGCCGACGCGCTCGGCGATGAGCGAGGTGATCCCCGCCCCCATCATGCCGCCGAGCGCCGTCCCGCCGCCGATGAAGCCGAAGATCCGCTTGGCCTGGCGCGCGTCGTAGATCGCGTTGGCCAGCGCCCAGAACTGGCTGACCAGCAGGATCGCGAAGATCAGGCCGAGCAGGTAGAAGACCGCCGACACCCACTCCTGGCCGGTCTGGAAGAGCGCCCAGAACCCGACGAGCAGCACCACGATCGCCGCCTGCGAGACCGGCACCACCCAGCGCCGCGGGATGAGCGACGTCGCCTTCACGTAGCCCTGCATCAGCACGCCGATGATCAGCCCCGACGCGAACTGGACGTAGGGGATGTTCTCGGCGCCGAGGTCCGTGATGAAGCGCGACCGGGTGATGGGCTGGATGATGTTGTAGCTCGTCATCGCCAGGAACGAATACAGGAACATCAGCAGCGCCGTGGCGCTCTCGTGGTTCCTGACCTGGGCGAACGGGCTCAACAGCCGTGCGGTCAGCGTGGCTGGCGCAGAGGGAAGGGACATCGATCCGTGGGGGTCATCTTACGGCACCCCTCGGGGGGCGGCAACTGACCAATTGGGTTACGACCAACGGTGCACATCGGTTCCCCGGCCGCGGGAGCCGGGGGGGGGTGGGGTACACTCGGGGGCGGTACCTGGCCGCGATGCTACGCCTTCTGGAACGCCTCCTCGGTCTTCACGCCTCGGAACTGCGGCGCGCCCTGCCGCTGTTTGCGTACCTGTTTCTGGTGATCGCCGGGTCCGTGGCCAGCCGCGCCGCCCGGGACGCTCTCTTCCTCGAGCGCTTCCGCGCCGTCGACCTGCCCTACGCCGACATCGTCATTGCCGTGCTCGTGGGGCTGGTCGTCTCGCTCTACCTGCGCATCGGCGAACGCACGAGCCTGCGGAACGTGCAGGTGGCGAGCCTGCTGTTCTTCGCCGCCACCGGCGCGGGGTTCTGGTGGCTGTCGCGCCCGGCCGGGGAAGAGCCGGACTGGCTGTTCGCCGTCATCTACGTCTGGGTCGGCGTCTTCAGCGTCATCGCGCCGGTGCAGGTGTGGACCCTCGCCAACTACGTGATGACGACGCGCGAGGCGAAGCGCGGGTTCGGGTTCGTGGGGAGCGGCGCCATCCTCGGATGGATTGTGGGGGGCCTCGTGACCCGCGAGACCGCCGAGCGGTTCGGGACCGAGAGCATGCTGCTCTGGGTGGCGCTGTCGCTCGGGGTCTGCGTGGGCCTCGTCGCGTGGATCTGGCACGAACGGCCCGACTACGTGAGTGACGGCGCGGCCATCGGCGGGCCCCAGGAGGGCCCCGGCGGCATCTGGGCGACCCTGCTCCTGCTGCATCGGTCGCCCTACCTGCGCGCCATCGCCGCCGTCGTCTGCCTCTCGGCGTTTGCCACGACCGTTGCGGGCTGGCAGTTCAAGGCCGTGGCGAAGGAGTACATCCCGGAGAAGGACGCGCTGGCCGCGTTCTTCGGCACGTTCAATGTCGTGGCGGGGCTGGCGTCGCTGTTCCTGCAGGTGATGCTCACCGGCCGCGTGCTGAAGCGCGCGGGAGTGGGCCTCGCCCTCTTCATCGTCCCGGTCGCCATCGCGGCGGGCTCCACGACCGTGCTGATCTTCGGCACGCTGCTGGCGGTGGCGGCGCTCAAGGCGAGCGACCAGGTGCTGCGGTACTCGATCGACAAGGCCACGGTGGAGCTCCTGTACCTGCCGGTGCCGTCGGGCCAGACGTTCCAGGTGAAGGCCTTCATCGATACGGTGATCTATCGCGTCGGGGACGCGCTGGGCGGGATCGCCGTGCTCGTGTTCGCCGCGGCCCTCGGGGTGTCGCCGATCCAGATGGCGTGGGTGGTGCTCGCGCTCGTCGCGGCGTGGCTGATGGCCGCCGCCGTCGCGCGCCGGCTCTACGTGGAGAACCTGCAGGACAGCATCCACCAGCATCGTGTGGATGCCGAGCGCGTGGCGGCCCCCGTGCTCGAACGGTCCACCTCGGAGCTGATCACGCGCAAGCTCGCGGGCACGCCCGCCGAGGTCCTGTATGCCCTGGACCTGATGACGATGGCGCATGACCGGTCCGGGCATCCCGAGGTGCGCGGGCTGCTCGCCCACGATGATCCCGCGATCCGCCGCCGCGCGATTGCCGTGCTGGCCGACACGGACGACCGCACCGTGCAGCCCGAGGTCGAGCGGCTGATCTATGACGACGACCTCGAGGTGCGGATTGAGGCCCTGCACTACCTGTCGATGCATGCGCGGATCGACCCGCTGGAACGCATCGAGCAGCTCGGCGACTTTCCTGATTTCTCGATCCGCGCCGCGATGGTCTCGTTCCTGGCGCGGCCGGGGTCGGGACAGAACGTCGAGGCCGCCCGCCTGATTCTGGCGGGGATGGTCGCGGAGGCGGGCGAGGCCGGCCGTCCCGCACGGTTCGAGGCCGCGCGGCTGCTCGGCGCGCTGCCCGACCTCTTCGATCGGGAGCTGCGGCAGTTGCTGCAGGACGAGGACGCGGGCGTGGCGCGCGCGGCGATCGCGTCGGTCGGACGGCTGCGGAAGCGGTTGTTCGTGCCCCGCCTGCTCGAGCGCCTCGGCGAACCCGCCCTGGCCGAGGCCGGTGTCGACGCCCTCGCCGCCTTCGGCGACGGGATCGTCGGGACGCTGCGCGATGCGCTCGTGGATCGCACGACGCCGATCGAGGTGCGGCGCGAGATCCCGAACGCGCTGCTCGCCATCGGGACGCGGGCCGCGCAGTACGTGCTGGTGGAGAGCGTGCTCGACAGCGACACCGTGCTGCGGTACCGCGTGATCTTCGCGCTCAACAAGCTGGGGCAGCTCTATCCTGACCGGCGCATCGATCGGAAGATCGTCGAGACCGTGCTGGCCGCGGAGCTGCTCGGCCACTACCGGACCTACCAGGTGCTGGCGACGCTCGTCGCGCCGTTCCGCGGGATCGACCCGCTGGTGCAGGGCGTGCACGAATCGAAGGACCAGGAGGCGGAGCGGATCTTCCGGCTGCTGAAGATCCTGCATCCCGAACACGACCTCCACAGCGCCTACGTGGGCCTGCGGTCGTCGGACCCGGTCGTGCACGACAACGCGATCGAGTTTCTCGAGAACATCCTCTCGCCCCAGGTCCGGTCCGTCGTCCTGCCGCTGTTCGACCGCGGCGTGACGCCGGCCGAGCGCGCCGCGATCGGCGCCCGCATGCTGGGGACGTCGATGGGGGAGCGCGAGGAGGCGATCTCGGTGCTGACGCTCAGCAACGAGCCGTGGCTCCAGTCGTGCGCGGCGTTTGCGATCGGCGAGCTGCGGCTGATGCGCTTCGCCGACGTGCTGGACCGCTGGGCCGCAGACCCCGATCCGCTGCTGAGCGCGACGGCCGAGGAGGCACGGCAGAAGCTGAAGGCGTCGGCCAGCGCCACGGCGGGGGCGGGGTTGCTCTAGCCCCTCCAGTCGAGATACTCCACTAGTGGACTGTATCGACTGAAGAGGGACTACCAGCGCCTCTGCTCAACCGCGATTTTTGCGGGCCGCCCAACGGGCGGCCCGGTAGTTCTTTGTCAACGACACTCCACTAGACCCAGAGGGCGCAGCGGAACCCCCGGGCGGCGTAATACGACTCCGCGCCGTTGTGGTACACCCAGACGGCGCCAAAACGGCAATCACCGAAGATTGCGCCGCCGAGGGCTCTGATCTCCGGCGGTGTCAGCAGCCAGCTCGAGGTCTTCGTGTCGAACGCGCCGAGCGTCTGCAGCCGCCGGTACTCCTCTTCGGTGAGCAGCGCAGCCCCCATGGCGGTGGCCAATTCGACGGCGCTGGCGGCGGGTTTGTGTTGCTTGCGTGCGTCGAGCGCCTCGCGGTCGTAGCAGACGCTCCGGCGTCCGGCCGGGCTCTCGGCGGCGCAGTCCACGAAGCGGTACTCGCCCGACTTCGTGTCCTGGCCGACGACATCGGGTTCGCCGCCGCTGCGTTCCATCTCGCTGAGCGACCAGAGCGTGCCTGGATGGCTCTCCAACCGTTGGCGTACCTTCTCCCACTGGAGGCCGTTGTGGCGGTGCATGTGCGCCTCGAAACGGGCCTGCAGGGTGCCCAGGAGTTTCTCGCGCTCACTCGCGCCGAGATGCATCGCGCCCTTCGCTGCCATGTGCCCTCGGTGCCTCTCTCGCGGCCTTCCTTCGCCAGCCCCTCTTGCTCAAGGGACGAGGCCGCCGATCTTCCGGTCATCTGACGCCAGGGCCGCATCGCATCTTCTGGTGTCCGGATGCATCGCTGACCTCGGAATCCTGACGCGGTGACCCCCGCGCCGTCTACGGCCGGCGGTTCATGTCTGTGTGACGTGCGGCTTCAGCCGCCGCGGGGCGGCGCCCGAGATGCGCGTCGAAGAGCGCCATCTGCGACGCGGCGGCGTGGACCTGCGCGACGACGACCGGCAGGAGCAGGAGGGGCTCGGCCGTGGGCGCCCACCCGGTGGCGGCCGCGTCGGACGGGCCCAGGAAGATGAGCGGCAGGAACGCGGCCCCTCCGATCATCGCGTTGACCAGATGCAGCCCCACGGTGGCGGCGGGGTGCGCGCGGACGAAGCGCCAGCCGGCCACCAGCGTGCCGAGCACCGTGCGGCGGTCTTCGACGACGAGGCGCACCTCGCCGTAGCTGGTGACCAGGCTGATCACGAAGAGCAGCGCCCGGGCGAGGCCGGCGCCGGCCGGGGTGGGGAAGGCGACGAAGAGGGCCACGGCCGCGCCGGCGCCGGCGGAGGCGATCAGCGTCAGGCGGAAGAACCGGAAGACGCGCACGGTGCCGGCCGCGAGGCACCCGCGAAGCCCGAGGGGGCGATCGGCGGCGAGGCGCGCCAGCAGGGCGCCGAGCAGCACGAGCGAGGCCGCGAGATGGGCCGCCAGCGCGACCGGACGCGCCCCGAGCGCCTCGTCCAGCCCGGGCCGGAGTTCGAGGGCCGCCGCCAGCCCGAGCCCGGTCACGCGGGACGCCGGCCCGAGCGCCGCGCTCCCGGCCACCGGCACGACCGTGGCGAGGGCCGCCGTCGCCAGCAGGACGCCGGCCAGCAGGACACGGGCGCGCCACACGCGCTGCCACCCCTGCACGAACGCTGCTCCGACGCCCATCCGCGGCATCGTACACCTGAACCCCGCGCGCGGGCTCACGTATAATCGGGGGTCGGGCGCGCGCCTGCGTCCACGAACACAAGGACGGATCATGATTCGCGTGATGGTGTACGGACTCGGCCCAATCGGCGCGGCGGTGGCGCGGCAGATGGCGGCGCGCAAGGGCTTCCAGGTGGTGGGCGGCATCGATGTCGATCCGGCCAAGGCCGGCCGCGATCTCGGTGACGTGATCGGCCTCGGCCGCAAGCTGCGCGTCAAGGTCAGCGACGATGCGGTCAAGGCGATCCGGGCGGCCAGGCCCGACGTGGTCGCGCTCTGCACGAGCTCGTCGCTCAAGAAGGTGATGCCGCAGATCGAGGGCCTGCTGAAGCTCAAGGTCCCGATCGTCTCGACCACCGAGGAGCTGTCCTACCCCGTCGGCCCGAACCGCCGCCTGGCGAAGCAGATCGGCGACATGGCGCGCAAGGCCAAGGTGGCCGTGCTCGGCACGGGCGTCAACCCCGGCTTCACGATGGACGCGCTGCCGATCATGCTGACGGGCGTGTGCGAGCGCGTCGACAGCATCCGCGTGGACCGCATCCAGGACGCGCGCAGCCGCCGGCTGCCGTTCCAGCAGAAGATCGGCGCCGGCCTCACCGCCGCGCAGTTCCAGAAGAAGGTGGACGACAAGGGCGTGCGCCATGTCGGCCTCGCCGAGTCGGTGACGATGATCGCGGATGCGATGGGGTGGAAGCTCGACCGCGTGACGGATCAGATCCGGCCGATGATCGCCAACTCGACCGTCGAGAGCGAGTTCCTGGCCGTGGATGCCGGCTACGTGTGCGGCCTCGTGCAGGACGGCATCGGCTGGTCGAAGGGCGAGCCGCTCGTGACGCTGCACATGGAGGCGTACCTCGGCGCGCCGGAGTCGTACGACGCGGTGACGATCGAGGGCTCGCCGCGGATCGTGCAGAAGATCGCCGGCGGCGTCCACGGCGACGTGGCGACGGCGTCGATCACGGTCAACGCCATCGCGAAGATCCTGATGGTGTCGCCGGGCCTGCGCACGATGCGCGACATGCCGCTCGTCTCGTGGTGGAACGGCCGCTAGCCGGTCCGCGCTTCGAGCGCAGGAAACGGATCGCGCCGCCGCCCCCGCCCCTGCCATCCTGACGGGCGAGCCGGACGCACCTCATGGGGAGGTGGCCGCTCGCCTGGGGGTGATCATGGAGGCGGTGCGCCGCATCGTGCGGGGGGACGGGGGGCGGCCGGGCGCCGATCTGGCGGCGCGGGTCGAGGGGTACGACTGGCGCCGCGTCGCGTCGGACCTCGATGCGCACGGGTGGGCGATGCTCGAGGGGCTCCTCGACATCGACGAGTGCCACGCCACGGCGGCGCTCTATCCCGAGGACGCCCGGTTCCGCAGCCGCGTCGTGATGGCGCGTCACGGGTTCGGCCGCGGCGAGTACCGGTACTTCGCCTACCCGCTGCCCGCGCGGGTCGCCGGCCTGCGCACGCTGCTCTATCCCCGCCTCGCGCCGGTGGCGAATCGCTGGAACGCCTCGATGGGGCTCGACGTGCGCTACCCGGAGGCGCATGCCGGCTTCCTGGCCCGCTGTCACGCCGCGGGCCAGACGCGGCCCACGCCGCTGCTGCTCCAGTACGGCGAGGGCGATTACAACGCGCTCCACCAGGATCTCTACGGCGAGCACGTCTTCCCGATCCAGGTGGCGGTCCTGCTGTCCGAGCCCGGCCACGACTTCACCGGCGGCGAGTTCGTGCTGACCGAGCAGCGCCCCCGCATGCAGTCGCGCGCCGAGGTGGTCCCGCTCCGGCGGGGCGACGCGGTGGCGTTCGCCGTGCACCATCGGCCGGTGCCCGGGACGCGGGGAACCTACCGCGTCCACATGCGCCACGGCGTGAGCCGCCTGCGCGCGGGCCACCGCCACACGCTCGGCGTGATCTTCCACGACGCGCGGTAGCCGGCTCAGTCGATGCCGAGCCGCTGCCGTTTGAGGTAGAGCCCCTTCCGCGACAGGCCGAGGTGGCGCGAGGCCTCCTCGACGCGGCGGCCGTGCAGGCGGAGCGCCTGCTGCACCATCGCGCGCTCGAGGTGCTCGATGGCCGCATCGAGCGGCTGGTCCATGCGCACGATGAGCTCGGTGGGTTCCAGGGCGCGGTCCGACGGCGGCAGCGTGCGCCGGCTGGCGGCGATGGCCGGCGACAGGTGCTCGGGCATCAACACCGCCCCCGGCTCGGCGAGTGCGGTGAGGCGCCGCAGCTCGTTGGCCAGCTCCCGGACGTTTCCCGGCCACCGATACAGCACCAGATACTCCATCGTCTCCTCCGCGATGCGGAGGCCGGCCTTCTGTGACTCGGCGCCCCACTTCTCGAGGAAGTGCTCGACGAGCAGCGGGATCTCCTCGCGGCGTTCGCGCAGCGGCGGGATCTCGAGGCGCACGACGTGCAGCCGGTAGTAGAGGTCCTCGCGGAAGCGGCCCTCCGCCACCAGGGCCTCGAGCGAACGATTCGTGGCGGCGACGACGCGCACGTCCGCGGTGAGCGGCGCGGGTTCGCCGAGCGGGTGCACCTCGCCGGACTCGAGGAAGCGCAGCAGCTTGGGTTGCACGTCAAGGCCGAGCTCGCCGATCTCGTCGAGCAGCAGCGTGCCGCCGGTGGCGGCGCGGATCACGCCGGGGAACGCGTCCTGCGCGCCGGTGAACGCGCCGCGCCGATAGCCGAACAGCTGGCTGTCGAGCATGTCGCGCGGGACGGCCGTGCAGTTGAAGGGCACGTACGGCTTGTCGCGTCGCGGCGACGTCTCGTGCAGCGCGCGCGCGAGGAGTTCCTTGCCCGTGCCGGTCTCGCCCGTGATGAGCACCGGGACGGTCCCCATGGCGACCCGCCGCATCGTGCGCACCAGCGTGGTCATCGACTCGGAGGCGACGACGAAGCCGAGCTGCTGCTCGGGCGTTTCCTCGGGCCAGAGGGCGGCGCGCTCGCGCTCGCGGCGTCGCGCCTCGTCGAGTGCGCGGGCGGAGGCGGCCAGACGCTCGATGGCGGCGACGGTGGCGCGCGCGGAGGGGGTGGCTGATGGCAGCACGGCGAGCTGCCATGTGGACCCGCGCTCGGCGCCGAGGGGGATGACGATGGCGCCGGGGGTGTCGGCGAGGGCCACGGCGTCCTCTGCGGTGCCGCCGGTCCACGTGTGCGGGGTGGCGGCGCCGCTGGCGGCTCGGCCGACGAGCGCGGCGGCGCGCGAGGCGGCGGAGGCGTGGAGGAGGGCGGCGAGTTCGTGTCCAAGGAGGGCGGGGTGGCCGGCGAGGTCGAAGGCGGCGGCCGCGGTGTCGATGGCCGAGGCGGTGGAGGGGCGGGGATTCGCGAGGGGCGGGTTGGCATCGAGGCGGTGGCCGTGCGCTGGGACGGCGCCGTCGAGGTCGGGGCGGTCGTGCTCGGGGGGCTGCAGCGGCTCCGGCGTGCCTGGCGCGTGGAGGATCTCGCGGGCCTGGCGGGCGAGGTCGCGGCGGGCGGTGACATGGCCAATGTGCGCGAGGATGCGGTCGGCGCGCGCGAGGTGTTCGCGGGCCGCGGCGCGGTCGCCGGCGGCGATGCGCCCGGCGACGCGGCTGGCCTCAGCCAGCAGGTCGAGCGACGGGTTCTCCGCGGCGAGGGTGGCCTCGGCCCAGAGGGCGGCGGCCTCGCCGTGCTGTCCGGTGAGGGCGAGGCCGTCGGCGGCGAGGAGCGTCATGCGTTCGAGCAGGTACCGATCGGCCATCCGCTCGATCCGCGGAATCGCCTCGCGGGCCAGGGCGACGGCGGCGTCAGCGCGGCCGGTGCGAAGCAGCAGGCGAAACTCATTGAGCCGATTCCACAACATGATGAGGGATTCAGAATCCCCTTCGCGGGGCATGGACAGTTGCTTGACCTTCTCCACCTGTTCAGCAGCTGATGTCGTGTCATCCCGGCTCAGCGCAATCTGCATCAGAGTGTCGCGGATTGCGATCTCGGCGTCGCCTCCAAGTGAGTAGCGCTCAAGCGCATCCGCAGCCAGGGTCTCAGCTCTGTCGAGGTTGCCCTGGAATATCTCAACGTGTGCCAGATTCACAAGGGCGCCGAAGTGTGCGGATGAGCTGTCTGCCTCGCGCGCCCAGTGCATCGCCTGCTCGCCATGGATTCTTGCGGCCTCCGAGTCACCCTCCGTCGCGCTGATGGCGAACTGTACAACGCTGAACTCGGCGCGCAGCCACGCATGGTCAACAGATTGCAGGAGAGAATCGGCGACCTGCAGGTGTTGTCTGGCCCGGCCGATTGCTCCTCGCTTCGCCTCCAACTCGGTCAGTCCGATATAGAACTCGATTATCAGAAGGTCGTCGCCGGCTCTGTGAACGCTTCGCCGCGTTGACATGACCTCTGCTGCGGCTGCGTGTGGGCCAAGGTAGTGGCTCAGCCCACGAAACAGTCGAACCCGCGCAAATGCCTCCATGTGAGGATCCGACTTCGATCTCGCCAGGTCGATTGCCTCATTGAGCGTCACGACTGCGGCTGAGTGAAGCCCGAAGCTGAACTGCAGGCTTCCGCGGCAGCAGAGGGTGGCCGCGCGGAGCCTGTCGTCGAGGCGCCTGTCCTTGAGGAGGCTCTGTGTGCTCGCAAAGGCCGGACGATGCGATCCGGTAAGTGCAAGGAGGAACGTCTGCTCGACGGCCTCTCGACCGGTCAGTGGTCGCCGCTGCTCGGTCTGCCGGAGGGACCTCAGTCCCTCTCCGTAGCGTCCAGTTGTCGCGTGTGGGAACAGGACAGCTTGGGACATATTGAGCACCTCACGGCTAGTGCACAGCGTGTCCGTGCCTGCCCGATCCAGGCCGCTGGGCCCGATGCTCCCGAACCCGTCGAAGTGCCGTAACCAACAGTTCATCGCCCGCACAAGTAGTCGCCACCACTCTGACTGTGGATGCGTGACTCACTGCGGTGATCGACGCGCGGAGCCGATCTGAGACGGCTGCGGCGGTCTCGGGCGAGGACTTCGGGAGCAGCAGAAGAAACTCAGTATCAGCAAGCCTGAACGCTAGGTCGCCCAATCGCACTGCCTGGCGGGCGTGGTCGCCAACTGCTGAGCAGATGAGGGGCGAGACCCCGTCAGCGTCAATCGAAATGAGACTCAATGGAGACCACTTGCTAATGGAGTTATGGTCGAAGGCAAGAACGCGGTCCAACTCAAGCCAGCCGGGCCACTGGTCAGGCGTGGGCGGCTCGGCAGGAACCTCGCGGCTGTCGGTCTGCTTTGAGCCGTACAACTCGGCCACCTGCGCTGCAAGGAGCTCTGCAAACCGCTGGTGATCAGCTGAGTATGCGGTGTCGCTGTTCGAGTAGAACGTGAGAACACCTACCACCGTGTCAGAGTTGTGTAGCGGAATGGCCATCGCGCTTGCAAACGACCCAACTAAGGGGCCGAAATCAAGAACGGGGTCGGAGTTCCGTACGGCCGAACGGGTGGCGGCGGCCCAGCCCGCAATCCTCCCTCCGAACGGGATCACCGTGCCGCAGAATGACAGAGGCACGGCGCCGGCGACACCGGCGGCGACAACGTCGGCGTTCGATGGTCCCACCAGGAACACGACGCATCCATCCAGTGGCGCAAACCGCGAGACCCGCGACAGCAACAACAGGGCGAGAGCGTTCGGATCGAAACCGCGGGGGAGCGACTCAAGAAGCGAGAACAAAGGGAGTACATCGGCATGGGCGAGCCCATCGTTACCCGTCGCAGCCTCCACTGGCTCAACTCTTGGAGCGTTGAGCCGCGCGATAGCCTGAATCGTCTCAGGGCTCGGTTCGATCACCGCGAGGGATGCTGTGAGACGAGGCAGTGCCGAAATGAACGTATCAACGATGAGCGGATCGTACATCCCGCCGCGGCGCTCCAGGATGATCTTGATTGCTGATTCCGTGGAGAGCGCCGGTCTGTACGGTCTGTCTGAGGTCAGGGCGTCAAAGCAGTCGACAACGGACAGGATCCGGGCACCGATCGGAATCTGAGTCCCGCTGATGCCATCAGGGTAGCCACCACCGTTCCAGCTTTCGTGGTGATGGCGAACAATCGGTACGACTGGGTAGGGGAACTCGATTGCGGACAGAATATCCGCCCCTATACTCGCGTGCAGCTTCATCTTCTCGAACTCGCTCGGGCTCAGCTTCCCCGGCTTGTTGAGGATGTACTCCGGAATCGCGAGCTTGCCCATGTCATGCAGGAGCGCAGCCGCTTCGATGGCTTGAAGCTGCTTGCGATCCACCACACCGAGCTCTCCCGCTAGCCCCATGGCGTACTGTTGCACACGACGGATATGGCCATGCGTGACTTGGTCTTTGGCATCGACGGCCATGGCGAGCGTCTCGATGGTCGACAAGTACAGTTTGTTGACTTGAACGAGATGCCTGTTCGTGTCCTCGAGGCGCCCGAGAGTGGTTCGAAATGTGAGATATGAGATCGCGAGTAGCGGTAGCACAATCCCGATTACGGCGAAGTCTATGGTCTTTGCGTAGACCACGATCAGTGCCGCCACTGATGCACCGCTGAAGTAGTTCACTGATAGCCAGAGGAACTGACTGCGCCAGATCTCGAGTGCAGGCTGTTGGCGTTCATACGAGAGCGCCACAGCTACGAGTCCACTGTTCAGGAGAAAACAGCAAAGGGTGAAGACGTAGAGCGGTGCGATGAATGCGCCGAGCGACGGGTAGACAGGGGCGCGCGGATCCAGTCCAGCCAAGACGAAGAACATCTGGGAGGAGACCCAGATCGAGACAACTAGGACACTGACGTTGAACAGGAGTCGGTGAAGTGTCTTCAGCCCTGGGAGCAACCACAGGGACATAATGAGCGCGTCCAAGGCGGCGGTGATGGCGCCCGCTGCCGGCCCGAAGAGAAGAGTTGCAGCGAAGACAAACGGTTCCGACACTGAGAGGCGCGCCACAAGTCCGGGGATCTTCACTGTGAAAGACCCGGTAAGGACTGTCAGCGCAGCTAAAGCTAGCCACTCAGGGGGCGGAGGTGCAACCACCAAGTCGACCACAGCCCACAGCAGCACCGCGATGCCGGCAGCTGGAACCCCCGCCATGTAAGCACGCGCGGCAAGGGTCTTGGGTTGGGTCGAACTCAAAGCTGGTTACTCCCCGCTTTCGTGCGAAGCGCCGGGCCTATTCACCCCAGATTATCAATGGTCTCATGGACGTGTCCTCGCCTTTGCCGCCAAATGTCGGTGTCGTGTCGCTAGTGAGCGCTCGTTTCACGTAGGTGCACATCTGCTCTTCTAGTCGCTCCATGCGTGGTTACCCCAGATGATGGAGTTGCCCCAGATGATGGAGTTGCCCCAGATGATGGAGTTGCCCCAGATGATGGAGTTGCCCCAGATGATGGAGTTACCCCAGATGATGGAGTTACCCCAGATGATGGAGTTACCCCAGATGATGGAGTTGCCCCAGATGATGGAGTTGCCCCAGATGATGGAGTTGCCCCAGATGATGGAGTTACCCCAGATGATGG
>JAUXWO010000127.1 GCA_030680175.1 Vicinamibacterales bacterium | reverse complement strand
GTCGTGATCATCCTGGTGCTCGACCAGGACCGCGACACGGACCTCGACCAGGCGCTCCGCGCCGCGATGGCGCGCGAGAGCATCCGCGCGCCGATCTTCGAGACGCTGCTGACGCGGTACTCGCTGGTCGCGGGGAAGCCGGTTACGTGGGAGTAGGTGGGGGGCGGTGGGTCGGGGGTAGTGGGTAGTGGGTGGTGGGTCGTGGGTGGTGGGTGGTGGGTGGTGGGTGGTGGGTAGTGGGTAGTGGGTAGTGGGTAGTGGGTTGTAGGTGGGGGGAACGGTCATGGGAGATGCGGTTGCGATGCTCGAGGCGGTTTCGATGCCCGTGCGCGCCGGGTGGGTCGTTCTGCTGGCGTGGACGCTGTTGCAGCTGATGTGGCGGCGGCGGGCGCGCATCCCGGCCTTCCTGCCCCTGCCACCAATGCCGCCGGAGCCGCGCCGCCGGCCGGTGAAGCCCGTCGCCCATCGCGGGGCGTCAAATGCCGTGCGGCCGGACACGACCCGGCCGATCGTGTACGGCCAACCAAGCTCGCTCCCAGAGGCGTAGCGAGCCCCCGGTCCCCGATCCCCGATCCCCCCTACTCGTACCGGAGCGCCTCGATGGGATCGAGCCGCGAGGCGCGCATCGCGGGGATGAGCGCGCTGACGAGGCCGACCACCATCAGGATCCCGGCGCAGATCGCCAGCAGCTCGAACGACAGCACCAGGTGGATGTCCGCCGTCCGCGTGGCATCGTCCAGCAACTCCGACAGGAACGGCCGCGGGCTGAAGGCCATCACCAGGAGCCACGACACCCCGACGCCCGCGGCGCCACCGGCGATGGTCGTCACGAGGCCTTCGAGCAGGAACTGCAGCAGGATGGCGCTGCGGCGTGCGCCGAGCGCCTTGCGCACGCCGATCTCGCGCGTGCGCTCGGTGACCGACACGAACATGATGTTCATCACGCCGACGCCGCCGATGGCGAGCGTCAGCACCCCGATGAAGCCAAGCACGAGCGTGAGCCCCGTCGAGATGCCGGCCGTGATCTGCGCCGTCTGCGTCGACCCGAACATCCGCAGCGCGCGGTCGTCGGCCGGGTCGAACCGCAGCCGCCGGCCGAGCAGGTCCTTCACCCCCGCGGTGGCCTGCGCCTCCTTGCTCGCGTCCACGGCCTGGTAGACCATCACGGTCGTGAACTCGGTGTTCCAGAGCTGGCCGGCCGCCGTGTAGGGAATGAAGATCGACTGGCGGTCGGGGCGCAGGTAGTTCGAGAGCTGCACCTTCTCGCGCTGCACGCCCACCACCTCGAACGACATGCCGCCGATGCGGAGGCGCTGGCCGACCGGCGGCACGTTGCCGAAGATCTTTCGGGCGACTTCGCTCCCGAGGAACGCCACCCGTCGCTGCAGCCGCACGTCCTCGTGGTCGGGGAAGCGACCCGATTCGGCCGTCTGGCTGCGCATGAGCGCGTACTCCGGCGAGACGCCGCGGATCAGGAACGCACCCTGCTTCGTCCCCCAGGTCACCGGAAAGTCCCGGGTGAACTCGGGGCTCACGTGCTTCACGAACGGCACGTCCGCCACGGCCATCACGTCCGCCGTGCGCAGCCGCACGCGCTTGCCCGCGCGCTCGCCGCCCGCCTGCAGGCTGGTCTGCCCGGGCCACGCGATGACGACAGCGTCGCCGAACGCGCCGCGGAAGCCGCGGGTCAGCGCGTCGTGCAGCCCGCCGCCGTACGCCAGCAGGATCACCACCGAGACGATGCCCCACGAGATGCCGAGCATCGCGAGGCCGGCGCGGACGCGGTTGCGCGCCAGTCCGGTGAACGCCTCGCGCAGGACTTCCTTGATCACCTGCACGTCACACCTCGAAGCGCAGCGCCTCGACGGGCGGCAACTGCGCCGCCCGCCGGGCCGGATAGGTGGACGTGACGACGCCGATCAGCACCAGGATGGCCAGCGCGTAGAGGCCGGCATCCCACGTGACGATCATGCCCTTGAACCGCTCGGGCATCGGCGCCAGGTTGATCAGCTCGCACAACCCCACGGCCAGCGCAAACCCGATCGTGCCGCTCAGCATCGTGAGGAAGAAGCCCTCGAGGAAGAACTGCCGTTCGATGACGCGCGTCGTCGCGCCGAGCGCCTTGCGCACGCCGATCTCCCGCGTCCGCTCGCGCACCGCGACGAGCATGATGTTCATCACGCCGATCCCGCCGAGGCCGAGCGTCACGAGCCCGACGATGGTGAAGAACTGACGCATGCCGTCGACCATGCGCGCGAACATCAGGCTCTCGAGCGACGTGTCCCACATGGCAAGCGCGTCGCGATCCTCGATATCGAAGTGATGCCGCGCGGCCAGCACGCGCCGCACGTCGCGCTCGAGCGGCCAGTCCACGTCCTGAATCCGCCCGGTGCGCGCATCCATCACGCGCGGCAGGTCCGCCACCACCCACGCGTGCGGCGCCACGATGATCTGGGACACCACGCCCTTCGGCACATCCGGGCGCGGGAAATCACGCGCCATCGCCGCGAAGGGAATGAAGACCTTGTCGTTGTCCGGACCCGAGTAGTTGCTGTCCTGCTCCTTCTTCCGGATCTTCCCGACCACCGTATAGGGGAGGCCGTTGATCTGCACCGTCTGGTCCAGGCCCTCCCGCGCGCCGAACAGCTGCTGCCACGCGTCGGCCCCCACCACGGCGACGCGGCGGCCGGCGTCCTCGTCGGGCCACCCGAACGCGCGGCCGCGCTCGATGTCGATGGTGCGGATCTCCTGATACTGCGGCTGGATGCCGTGCACGCTGAGCGCGGCGGCATTGTGCGCGCTCTTCACCTGCAGCCCGCCGCGGTTGATCTCGGGGCTGACGACGGCGACGAGCGGCGACTCGCGTTTGATCGCCTCGGCATCCTCGATGGTCAACAGGATGCGGCGGCCTGCGCGCTGTCCCTCCGCCTGAATCGTCGTGCGTCCGCCCCACACGATCGCGATGTTCTTGCCCAGCTCCTCGAGCACCGCCTGATTGCCACGGCGGAAGCCCTCGCCCGTCGCCGAGAGGACGATGACGGCGATGATGCCCCACAGGATGCCGAACATCGTGAGGAAGCTGCGCAGCTTGTTGGCGCGCAGGTTCTCGACGGCCTGGGTGATGGCTTCTCGCATACAGGGGCCTTCGCAGTTGGCGATCGGCTGTCGGCTCTCGGCTCTCAGCTCTCGGCTATCAGCGATCAGCGATCAGCTATCGGCTCGCGTCCGCTGAAAGCTGGAAGCCGATGGCCGAAAGCTGACCGCCCTTCCAGCTATCCCGGCAGCACCACCCGGTCGCCGGGAGTGAGGCCGGAGGTGATCTCGGTGCGGGTGCCGTTGCTGATGCCGGGGGATACGGGCACGCGACGGCGGCCGCTCTCGGTGCCCGGGTCCGCCAGGTCGACGTGCGCCTTCCGGTCGGCGTCGTAGGTGATGGCGGACTCGGGGATGATCAGCGCCTGCGCGCGCTCCTCGAGGACGATCTCGGCGTTGGCCGACATGTTGGCCTTCAGCTCCTGGCCGGGGTTCTCGATCGACACCTCGACCTCGAACGTCGTGACGTTGTCGCGCTCGACGCCGATCGGCGAGATCTGGGTGACGCGCCCCTCGAACACCTTGTCGCGGAAGCTCTCGGTCGTGATGCGCGCCGGCATGCCGAGCCGCACCTGCCCGATGTCGGCCTCGTCAACGCGCCCGCGCACGAACACGCGCTCGATGTCGCCGATCGTCATCACGGGCGAGGCGTTGGCGCCCATATTGAGGATGGACGAGACGGGGCTGCCGAGCTCGACGTCGCGCGTGAGCACGGTGCCCGCAATCGGCGCCCTGATGGTGGCGTTGGCCAGCTCCTCCTGGGCACGGTCCACGGCGGCCTGCGCCTGCGCGACCATCGCGCGCGCCTGGCTGATGCCCGCGCGGCTGACGTGCGTCTGCGACGCGGCGGCCCGCTGCCGGTTCAGCGCCTGCTCGTAGCGGCTCTTCGCCTCCTCGAGCGTGTCCTGCGAGACGAGCGCCTGCGCGTGGAGCTGCTCGGCGCGCGCATGGGCCGACCGGGCAAAGTCCACATCCGGCGATTCGGCTTCGATCTGGTGCTTGGCCGCCTGCGCCTCCGCCGCCGTCAACGCGGCCCGCGCCGCCTCGAGGTTCGCGTGCGCCTCGCGCAGCCGCGCCGTCAGCGTCTCCTTGTCGAGCACGGCCAGCACCTGCCCGGGCTGCACGCGCTGATCCACGTCCACGAGCAGCTGCTCGATGATGCCGTTGGCCTTCGACTTGATCTCGACCTTGGCCACCGGCTCGATCTTCCCCGTGGCCACGACCGACCGGGCAATGGTGCCGAGTTCGGCCGTCGCCAGCCGCGACTCGGGAATCGCCGCCGACGCGCCATTGAGCGTCGAGATGCCGTACACCCCCGCCAGAACGACGACAAGGACAACGGCGATAACTGTGAATTTCCTGGACGTGCGCATGGATCGGCCCCTCCGGCTCTCTCCGTAGTTACGAGGGGGGAGGGAGGGGGGTTCCAGAGGCTTACATCTTGCGATGTGGTGATGTGGTGATGTGGTGATCTCGGATGTTCGATGTGAGATCTGGAGATCTATCTCGTGATCTGGGGATCTATCTCGTGATCTGGAGATCTATCTTCTTGATCTGGAGAGCTATCTCCTGATCTCTGTGCCCCTAGCCGCGTTCGGCCGTGAGCTCGATGCGGCCGAGGCGGATGAGGTCGCCGGGGGCGACGGCCGTGCGGGTGACGCGCGTGCCGTTCAGGAACGTGCCGTTCGTGCTCTCCAGGTCCTCCAGCACCACCGCCCCCCCCGCGTCCATCGTCAGACGGCAGTGCAGCCGCGAGACCAGCGGGCGGTCGACGATGAAGTCCGCACGCGGCGCGCGGCCGATGGTCTTCACGGAGCCGGGCAGGAGGCGGAACGTCAGCGGCTCGGGGTCGTCAGTCGTACGAAGAATCCACATTGGGGGAGGCTCTCGGCTCTCGGCTATCGGCTGTCAGCGATCAGCTACCGGCTCTCGAGAGCCAGTCCAGGATGAACGGGTTCGTGCGGCGCTCGTCGCCGATCGTCGTCTCCGGCCCGTGGCCAGGATACACGCGGGCATCGTCGCCAAGCGGGAGGAGCACGCCCGTGATGGCACGCATCAGCGTCGGGTGGTCGCCGCCCGGCAGGTCCGTGCGGCCGATCGACCCGGCAAAGAGGGTGTCGCCCACGAACAGGTCGCGCGCAGGCTCGCCGCGACGGCCCACCTGCAGGCAGACACCGCCTGGACAGTGCCCCGGCGTGTGGAGGATGTGCACGTCGTAGTCGCCAAACGACAATGGCCCGGGCGGCACGAACCACTGGTCCACGGGCGGCGGCGCCTCGACGTCCAGCCCGAACCGCGCACCGGACTCGACGGCGCGCTCGTACAGGAACAGGTCGTCTCTGTGCAGCCAGATCGGGACCGGGTGCGCCCGCTTGGCGCGCGCGACGCCCGAGACATGATCCACGTGCGCGTGGGTCAGCAGGATGGCCTCGACGGTCAGCCGGTGCGCCGCGACGGCGGCGAGGAGCTCGTCCACGGCATCGCCGGGATCGATGATCACCGCAGCCCGTGTGCGTTCACAGCCCAGAACGAAGCCGTTGGTGAAGAATGGAGGCGCGGCGGCGGTTTCGATGATCACGGATTCGCTATTCGCTATTCGCTGTTCGCTGTTCGCCAGTCGCTATTCGCGCTATTCGCTACTCGCGGGCCGAAAGCTGGCAGCCCGTTGCGGCCACCCTGCACTTAGAATAGCAGGGCCGGAGACCTCCTGATGATTGTGGCGCTCGTAGACGACCTCATGTTCCGCTCGCGGATCCAGAGCGCGGCCCGTGGTGTGGGCGCGGATGTGCGGTTCGTGACCGCCCCGGACGCCGCCGTCAGCCTGATCCACCTCAACGCCCCGGCCCTCGTCATCGTCGATCTCAATGCCGTACGCCTCGCCCCGCTGCGCGTCGTGGCGGAGGTCAAGGCCGATCCCTCGCTCGCCTCGACCGTCATCATCGGGTTCGTCTCGCATGTGGATGCGGAGACGATCGCTGCGGCCCGGGCCGGCGGGGTCGACGAGGTGCTGGCACGGTCGGCGTTCGTCATGCAGCTGCCGGCACTGCTCGGGCGCGACGATGCCCAACGGGAGGGCGGAGCATGAGCGACCTGGTGATGCCGACGGTCCATGACGTGTTCGCGGCGCGCCACCGGCTGGGCCGCGACGTGCGGCGCACCTGGCTGGCCGCCTCCCCGTGGCTCTCGTCGATTGCCGACGGCGACGTCTGGCTCAAGCTCGAGTCGCTGCAGGTGACGCATTCGTTCAAGTCGCGCGGCGCGCTCAACGCCGTGCGCGCCCTCGTCGAGCGCACGGACGGCGACGCCCCGATGGTCGTCACGGCGTCGGCCGGCAATCACGGACGCGCGCTGGCGTGGGCGGCCGAGCAGAGCGGCCTGCAGTGCGTCGTCTTCACGCCGTCCACGGCGCCCGAGACGAAGCTCGCGGCGATCCGCCGGCACGGCGCGGACCTGCGCGCGGAGTCGGCCACGTACGACGACGCGGAGGCGGCCGCGCGGGAGTTTGCATCCCGCGAGGGCGCGACGTACATCTCGCCGTACAACCACCCCGAGGTGATCGCCGGCGCCGGGACGGTGGGGCTGGAGATCGTCGAGGCGCTGCCCGACGCCGAGATTGTCGTCGTGCCGCTCGGCGGCGGCGGGCTGGCGGCGGGGATCGGAATCGCACTGGAGGCGGCCGCGCCCCGCGCGACGATCGTGGGCGTGGAGGTCGAGGCGTCAACGCCGTTCACGACGGGCCTCGAGCGCGGCCGGATCACCGAGATCACCTGGCGCCCGAGCCTCGCCGACGGCCTGGTCGGCAACCTCGAACCCGGCAGCATCACGTTCCCGATCGTCCAGCGCACGATCCACCGCGTCGTCACCGTCTCCGAGGACGACGTGGAGCGCGCGATGCGCGGGCTCGCCGGCGAAGAGCATCTGATCGCCGAGGGGGCAGGCGCCGTCGCGGCCGCGGCGGTGCTGGCCGGCAAGGTGCCGACCGAGGGCCGGCGCGTGGCGGTGCTCGTCACCGGCGCAAACGTGGACCTCCACCGCCTGGTGACCGCGCTCCAGGTATAGGGCGTCCGTCGACGGCCGCGTTCACCCCGCGCGCCGCCACTTCGTCCTCGTGTAGGCGACCCGGAATCCCTGGCGCTCGGCGTTCCGCTGCGAGCCGCTGCCGGGCGCGGTGACGACCATCGCGAGCGTGGCGCCCCGGTCGCGGGCGAAGCGCAGGCGCGCGTCGAGCAGCGCGCGCTGCGCGCCCTGCCGCCGGGCCGCCGGCACGGTGCTCGCCCCCGCCAACAGGGCGGTGTCCCCGTGCAGGGCGAGCGTCCCGGCCGCGATCGGCGTGCCCTCCCGCTCGGCGACGAAGCAGTGCACGTCCGCCGCCCGGGTCACGATCTGTCCGAAGGCCTCGATGAACGACGCGAGCGCCTCGGATTCGCTGCTCCACCCCTCGCCCGCCACCTTCGCCCACGTGCTCCGCTCCGCGGCGTCGATCTCGCGCACGGCGATGCCGTCGGCGCCGCCCGGACCGGCGTCGGTCGGGCGCACCAGCACGGTCGACACCTCGAACGGACGATACCCGCGCTCGCCAAGCGCGATGAGCGTGTCCGCCGGGAGGTACGGACTCACCTCGTGGTGCACGGGCGCGCCGCGCTCGACGAAGTACGCCTCGAGCGCGTCGAATTCGGCCGCGCCGACGGGCTCGAAGACGCCGAGGCCGAACGTCTGCGTCAAGGGCGAGTCCACGCCGTCGTACATGGCGTAAACACCGGCGATGGACGTCCACGCCGCGCGCGAGTCCGGGTCCAGCCGTGCGCGGGCCTCAACGAAGGCGGCGTTCACGGCGCCCTCCGTCCGCTCCAGCCGGCGCGCGAGCGGGAGATCGGCCGGAGGATAAGAATCAGGGGTCTGGGTCATGGCTGCGCTCCTTCACCGAACAGTTCGAGGGCGGCCAGGGGATCCACGCGCGTGCCCCCGACGCGCAGTGTCCAGTGCAGATGAGCGCCCGTCACACGGCCCGTCGCGCCGACCAGGCCGACCGTCGTGCCGCGAGCCACCGCATCGCCGGGTACGACGGACGTCTTCGACAGGTGCGCGAAGATCGAGAACACACCGAGGCCGTGGTCCAGGACCACCGTGCCGCCGGTGTAGTACAGGTCGCGCGCCAGCACCACCGTGCCGTGTGCAGGCGCCGTCACCGGCGTGCCGGCCGGACTCAGGAAATCGGCGCCGCCGTGCGCGCCGCGCGGCTCGCCGTTGAAGACGCTGCGCGTGCCGAACGCGGAGTTGGCGCGGTGTGGGACCGGCGGCTCGAAGACGAGGTCGACCGACACGGGTGCGGTCGCGGGCGCCGCCCAGAGCCGCTCCAGTTCCTGCGCCTCCGCGCGGATACGCGCCTGCTCCCGTTCCGGCGGATTCACGAAGTCGGGATTCACCCGCAGCCGCCTGGTCGCGAACGCCTTCGGCGTGACGACGATCTCGTGACCCGTCGTCGCCGGTCCGTTGGCGGAGTCGGCCTCGATGGTGACGGCGTAGGGGCCGGGGGCGACGTCGAGATCGATGCCGACCAGCACGCGCCAGACCGTGCCGGCGTCGGAGGCCGCCCAGGGATTCAGTGGCCGGCCGAAGGCGCTCGCCCGCACGGCGGACAGCGGGGCATCCGCCGTCACCGTCAACACCACGAGTTCGCCAGGGTGAAGGCCGCGTGCCTGGACGCTGACCGCGAGGGATGGGGGCGGCGGAGGAGGCGGCGGCTGCGGTGAAGGCGCGCAGGCCGCGATGATGAGCGCGGCAAACACGAGCGGGATCATGGTGAGCAGTGTACAACGGCCATCGCGAATGGCCCGGGCGCGCCTCGTGCGATCGCTCACCCGCGCTTCGGCTGCGCGGGGCGGATCTCGAGGCGGCTGGGTAGACTGCGCGGGGGATGTGCGAGCAGGTCGGTGATGGCCTGCGCCACATCCTCGGCGTGCAGCCTCCAGTCGCTGTCCTGCCCGGCCGGACGCCCGGAGAACCCGGTCGCCACCGACCCCGGCAGCACGAGCGTCACGCGGATGCCGTCGGCGCGCACCTCTTCCATCAAGGCCTCGGTGAACGCGTTCAGCCCCGCCTTGGACGCGCAGTAGGCCGCGCCGCCCGCGAACGGGCGCGTGCTCGACAGGCTGCTCACGTTGACGATCCACCCGCCGCCGCGCGCGCGCAGGTGTGGAATCGCCGCGCGGCAACAGTGAAAGGTGCCGGTCAGGTTCGTCTCGAGGATGCGCCGCCACTCCTCGTCGGACAAGTCCGCCACCGGCGCACCGATCCCCACGCCGGCGTTGTTGACGAGCACATCGAGCCCGCCGAACCGCTGCACGGCCGTCTCGACAGCCCGTGTGGACTCCCCCGCATCGCGCACATCGCACACCACGCCAATCACGCGCGTCGTGTCGTCCACCGAGGTGCCAAGCGCCGCCTCCGCCCGGCTCACGCCATCCGTCGAGGTCCCAGTGATGACCACATGGTGCCCCGCAGCGAGGCACCGTTCAGCCAGGGCGTACCCAATGCCACGCGTGCCGCCCGTGATGAGGATGGTCATTGGAATCTCCGCTATCGGCTATCGGCTGTCAGCGATCAGCTCTCGGCTCTCGGCTCTCGGCGATCGAGCAGCTGGCGCGGCGCACGGCGCCCGGCACCGGCAAGATCGAGATCAGAAGATAGATCATCAGATCGCACTTCGTGACATCCGATCACCACATCACCACATCACGAGGTCACCAGATATCTTGTTATCTACGGATCTATCTATCTGTCCCAGCTAGAATATCTTGGTGTCCACCCTGGTGATCTTCGGCGCCGGCGATCTCGGCGGCACCGTGGCGCGGCAGTCCGCCGCCGCCGGCGTCGTGCGCACGATCGTCATGGTGGACGAGGCGGCGAACGCGGCCGCGGGGAAGGCCCTGGATCAGATGCAGGCCGCCCCCATCGATGGCTACGCCACCCGCATCTCCGGCACCGGCGCCGAGGATGCCGCCCTCCCCGCCGCCGTGATCGTCATCGCGGACCGGTTCGGGGCGGTGTCACAGGAATGGAGCGGCGACGCGGGACTCGCGCTCGTGGGGCGGGTGGCGCGGATGGCGCCGACGGCGCCGATCATCTGCGCCGGCGCGTCGCAACTCGACCTCGTGGATCGCGGCGTCAACGAACTCGGCCTCGACAGGCGGCGCCTCTTCGGCTCGGCGCCGGAGGCCCTGCGCGCCGCCGTCACGGCGATGACCGCGCTCGAGGCCGGGTGCGCCCCCGCCGACGTCTCGCTGACGGTCGTCGGGCGCCCCGGCGGCTGGATCGTGCCGTGGAGTGAAGCCTCGATCGCCGGACGCGCGGCGCCGCACGTGCTGGACGCACCCGCGCTCCTGAGACTCGACGACCGGATCGCGCGCCTGTGGCCGCCCGGCCCGCGTACGCTCGGCGGCGCCGCGGCGCGCCTCGTGGCCATCGCCCTCGCGCGTTCACCGCGACGGCCCTGCGCCTTCGTTGTCCCCGACCCCCTGGCCAACGTCGGACAGCGGGACGATGCGCCGGCGATGACGAGGAGGGGGGCGGCGCTGCCGGTGCGGCTGGGACCGTCGGGCATCACCGCCATCGAGATTCCCTCCCTGCCCTCGCGCGACCGCGTGCGGCTCGACACCGCCATGCAGGGCAGACCGGCGTGACCGCCCGGGCGCCCGGCGTCGATCGGCGGCGACGCGCCGCCGTGCTGCTTCCCACCCTCGCCTGCGTCGTGGCGGCCATCACGCTGGCGGCCGGCGACGCGTCATGGGCGGTAGAGGAGGCGCGGTTCCTGTCGCACGTGCGCTTCCTCTCGTCCGACACACTCGAGGGCCGCGGCAACGGTGAGCCCGGCCTCGAGATCGCCGCCGAGTACATCGCGCGCGGATTCGAGGCCGCGGGCCTCGAGCCCGGCGGTGACGACGGCACGTGGTTTCAGGGCTTCGAGGTCGAGGTGCGGCGCGAGCCGCTGTTGACCGACATCCTCACCGTCTCGTCGGACGACGCCGCGGTGGCCCTGCGGCTCGGGCAGCAGTACCACCCGCTCTCGATCCTCGACCGCACCACCACCACCGACGTCGACACGCTCGAGGATCTGCCGGTGGTCTTCGCCGGCTACGGCATCTCGGCGCCGGGGCTCGGCTACGACGATTACGCCGGCCTCGATCCGCGCGGCGCCGCCGTGGTCGTCTTCACGCACGAGCCCCAGGAGGACGATGCCGCCAGCGCCTTCGGTGGGACGGCGCTGACCCCGCACGGCACCGTCGCGTCGAAGGCGCGCCTCGCCGCTGCGCGGGGGGCACGGCTGCTCATGGTGGTGGAGGATCCCTCGCACGCCACCGACCGCTCGATCACCCCGAACTGGCGTCGCGATCCCCAGATCGACGAGCTGCCGCTGCCGGTCGTCCGCGTGGAGCGCAGCCGCATGGACGCGCTGCTGCCGGTCAGCTTCGACGATGTCGCGCGCCACATCGACCTCACGCTCGAGCCCCGGTCGCAGCGGTTCGACGGGGTGCGCGTCTCGTACACCCCGCGGTACGCGCGGATCCGTCCCACCGTGCGCAATGTCGTGGGCGTCCTCCGCGGGTCGGACGAGGCGCTTCGGACGGAGGCCGTGGTCGTCGGCGGACACTACGACCACCTGGGCCGCAGCGCGCGTTTCTCGCGCGCGACCGGCTCGGACGGCCAGATCCACAACGGCGCCGACGACAACGCGTCGGGCATCGCCGCCCTGCTCGAGATGGCGCGCGCGGCGTCAGCGGGACGCGACCAGTTCGGCCGGTCCCTGGTCTTCGTGGCGTTCGCGGGCGAGGAGCTCGGCCTGCTGGGATCGCGCCACTACGTGGACCACCCGCGCGTGCCGATCGACGACACCATCGCGATGATCAACCTGGACATGGTGGGGCGCGCGTTCGGGCGCGTGATGGTGGGCGGCGTGGAGCTCAGCCCCGTCTTCGCGCATGCCGTGGAGTCGCTGGCGCCGCTGTCGACGCTCACGCTCACCGACTTCAGCCAGGGGTTCGCGGACGGGGCGTCGGACAACTGGCCGTTCATCCACCGCGGCGTGCCGGCGCTGTCGTTCTTCACCGGCTTCCACCGCGACTACCATCGCCCGAGCGACGACTGGAACCGGTTGGACGCGGCCGGCGGCGCGGAGATCACGCGGCTCGCGCTCGAGGTGGCCGCGCGGCTGGCGTCACCGGCCGTCCGGTAACGCAGTCGCCCGGACGCGGGGATGCAGGGCGGAGGGAGAACCGCACACCGCACCAGCCCGCGCCGGGAGATCGAATGGGCGGCGAACCCGGGATCAGGACAGCGACATCTCGGCCTGGTGCAGGTTGAGCCCGCCGGCGAAGTCCGACAGCCGCTCGCGCAGGATCAGGCGGCCACGATGCAGCCGCGACTTCAGCGTCTGGTCCTTCAGGCGCAGCGCGCGGCTGGCCTCTTCGGTCGACAACCCCTTCAGGTCGCGCAGGATGACGGGCTCGCGGTAGATGTCGGGCAGCTCCGCGACCGCCGAGAACAGCACGTCCCGCATCTGGGCGCGCAGCACGCGCTCGTCCGCCAGGTTCGACCAGTCGGCAGCCTCGCGGCGGCGCGGTTCGTCGCCGTGCTCGCCCGCGACCAGCACCTCGTCAACCTCCGCCATCCGGGCCGCGCGCGTCGTCCGCAGGCGCGACATCGCCGTGTTGAAGGTGATGCGGTAGATCCACGACGAGAGCGCCGCGTCCCCGCGGAAGGCGTCGATCTTGTGATAGACCTTCAGCAGGACGTCCTGCGCCACCTCTTCCGCATCCTCGCGGTTCTTCATGTAGCGCAGCGCGAGCTGGAAGATCCTGGAGCCGTACTGGCTGGCCAGCTCCGTCACCGCCGTCTCGTCCTTGGCGCGAAGGCGCTCGACGAGGGTCTCTTCATAAGTGGCATCACGCATTGGGATGAGTCCTTCCTGTATGGCTGTTCGATAAGAACACCGGAAGGGCGGGGGGTATTCCCGGGAGGGTGCTCAGGGTGCTCAAGGTGCCCGGGGTGCCCGAGGTGCCCGGGGTGCCCGGGGTGCTCAAGGTGCCCGGGGTGCCCAGGGTGCTCAAGGTGCTCAGGGTGCCCAAGGTGCCCACGGTGCCCAAGGTGCCCGGGGTGCCCGGGGTGCCCGAGGTGCCCGGGGTGCCCGGGGTGCCCGGGGTGCTCAAGGTGCCCGGGGTGCCCAGGGTGCTCAAGGTGCTCAGGGTGCCCAAGGTGCCCGGGGTGCCCGAGGTGCCCGAGGTGCCCGGGGTGCCCGGGGTGCCCGGGGTGCCCGGGGTGCCCAAGTGCTCAGGGTGCTCACGGTGCCCACGGTGCCCACGGTGCCCAAGGTGCCCAAGGTGCCAAGGTGCCCAAGGTGCCCGGGGTGCCCGGGGTGCCCAAGTGCTCAGGGTGCTCAGGGGGGCCGGGAGGCCGGGGGGCTACCAGCCGGCGCCGCGCAGGGTGCGCCAGACGATCCAGGCGGGGATGCCGAAGCCCAGCAGGAGGACGGCGAGCATCAGCAGGATGGCGGCCGGGCGGCCGAAATTCAGCGTCCAGCCGGCCCCGGCGCGCGTGGGGACGTAGAGGGCCGGGTCGCGACGGTTGAGGTAGAGCCCGCCCCACCAGTCCGCCGGGTCGATGAGCCGCCCGACGATCGCCGGACGCCCACGCACCAGCTTCATCGTCCGCGCCAGAATCACCACGGAGACGACGATGGCGGTGAGGAGCGCGTAGGAGTAGCCCTGGCCGTAGCCGCCGCGGCCGCGGAACCACATC
This sequence comes from Vicinamibacterales bacterium, assembly GCA_030680175.1. Lineage (GTDB taxonomy): Bacteria > Acidobacteriota > Vicinamibacteria > Vicinamibacterales > UBA2999 > JAUXWO01. Next base: position 45,506 of record JAUXWO010000127.1, on the reverse strand, counting down.
TCAATCAGCCGCCAGGCGCCAAGGCCCTGGAACGAGATCCACAACGCGGCCAGCAGCGCGACCCCCTCCGCCGCGTGCCGCATCCGCTCCGCATCGTCGGCCGTGGCCGTGAAGCCCTCGCCGGGCCGCGCGCGCCACAACATCACCATCATCAGCGCCCCGAACACCGTGGCCAGCGCCAGCTGGACGCCGACGGGCAACAGCACCAGCGGCACCGACTTGAACTGGTAGACAACCGGCTCGCCGCGGATGTAGTGCGTCGGCACGGCCGGCGGGAGCTCGCCGTACGCCCAGACGAGAAACCCCGTGGTGGCCGCAATCGAGGCGAGCGTCACGCCGACCGCGATCAGCGTGATCGTCGTGGGCACCGGCCAGCGCGAACGGGACAGCGGCGTCACACGGTCATCCCTCGCGCCGATCCGGACGCCACGGCATCGTCATCAGGGCGCGGACGGTCGCGTGCTCCTCGGGCGCCATGTGCGTGTCGATCCCGTAGACCAGCTGCGCGCGATCGAGCGTCCGGAACGTGCCGAAGGCGCGATCCCACAGCGAGAAGATGTTGCCGTAGTTCGAGTCCGTGTACGGCCGGACGTAGTGGTGATGCACCTTGTGCATGTCGGGCGACACGATGATCCAGCTGATCGCGCGGTCGAGCCAGGCCGGCAGCGAGATGTTCGCGTGGTTGAACTGGCTCAGCACGACGCTCAGCGACTGGTAGAAGAACACCAGCCAGATCGGCGCGCCCGCGACGACGACGGCCAGCACGGTGAAGCCCACGCGGGCGACGCTCTCCCCAGGATGATGGCGGTTGGCGGACGTCGTGTCGATGTGCGGGTCGGAGTGATGCACGAGATGAAGCCGCCACAGCCAGGGCGTCCGGTGCTGCACCCAGTGCGCCAGCCACGACGACACCAGATCGAGCACGAGCAGCCCCACGAGGATCTGCGCGGCGAGAGGCATCGGCGGCAGCAGGAACAGCAGGCCGACGCGCTCCGCCGTCACCCAGTCGGCCGCCGCGAGCAGGACAAAGGCGAGCGCGAAGTTGACGATGACGGTCGTCAGCGTGAAGGCGAGGTTGACGCGCGCATGCGCCCACTTGCGGTAGTCGAAACGGAAGAGCGGGGTCGCGCTCTCGGCGAGCCAGAAGGCGGCCAGGCCGCCGGCGAGGATGAGGGCCCGGTGGACCGGCGGCACGTCGGCGAAGTACTCGACCAATGCGTCCATCGCGCCTCCCCACCCCGGCCGCGCGTCCCCGTCACGTCACGGAGCGGCAGTGTGCCGTCATTCTACCGTGTCCGCCTCGATGACCGGCGCTGACGGAGACGGCGATGCTACGACCTCCGCACCAAACACCGCACAGAAGTGGTGGATGAGGCGCTGCTCCACGGCGGGCAGGTCCTGCGGACGGCCGGTCGCGTGCGCGAGCGACGTCACGCCGCGATCGCCGATGCCGCAGGGCACGATCAGACGGAAGAAGTCGAGGTCGGTCGTGACGTTGAAGGCAAAGCCGTGGCTGGTCACCCACCGCGAGATGCGCACGCCGATCGCGCCGATCTTCTCCGGGGGCCGGCCGGGCGGCGTGACCCACGTGCCCGTCAGCCCCTCGATGCGCCCGGCCGCCAGGCCCTGCTCCGCGCACACGCGCATCATCACCTCTTCGAGGTCGCGCACGTAGCGATGCACGTCCCGCCGATCGGGATCGAGGTCGATGATCGGATAGCCGACGATCTGCCCTGGGCCGTGATACGTCACATCGCCGCCGCGGCCCGTCTCGAACACCTCGACGCCAAGGGCGGCCAGGCGGTCCGGCACGGCGAGGATGTGGCCGCGCCCGCCGTCGCCCTTCACGCCGAGCGTGAGGACGTGCGGATGCTGGAGCAGCAGCAGCGTGTCGGGGATGCGTCCGGCCTTGCGGTCCTCCACGAGCGCGCGCTGCATCGCCAGCGCCTCGCCGTACGGCACCACGCCCAGCCGGCGCACATCGAGGGATCGCATCACTACAGAGTAGAACAACAGTCGGCGATCAGCTATCAGCGCTCAGCTATCGGCGTTCGTTCACCGCGACGGCGACCGTGGCGGTCTGGCCGGCGCGTACGGTGACGGAGGCGGTGGACTCGCCGAGCGTCTCGTGCCACACGCGCAGTGTGTAGGTGCCTGGCGGCACATCCGGCAGGCGGAAGCGGCCCTCCGCATCCGACACCGCGGAGACGTCGGAGGTCACCATCAGCCAGCCGAGCATCCAGGGATGCATCTGGCAGACGACGCGGACGATCCCGGGGTCGCCCAGGGGGCGGGCGATGGTGAGGCCGGGCACCGGGAGCGCGATGTTGAAGATCTGCCGGCCCGCGGCGTCAACGGCGGTGGTCGTGTGGAGCACCGTGTCGCGGCTCACCGTGCGCACGACCTGCCCGGGCCGTGCGACCTGCACGCGCGGCACGAAGCGGCACCCGTCGTTGGCAATGGTCAACTCGGGCGCCTCGCCACGCGCGCGCACGCCGGTCAGGGTCACGACGGCGTTGGCGAGCTGCCCCCCGGCGTTGACGACGACCGACTCGTTCGGCAACTGGCGGCCGCACGCGGCGGTGTCGGTCGTGATCCGCACCGGCGGTCGCGCCGCCGCGGTCGTGGTCACCACGCCGGTGATCGTCCCCGTCGCCTGCGCCGCGGCCTCACCCGCGGCCACGAAAGCGAGCCCGAGCACCGCCACGACCACACCGAACGCCACGCGCCGGCGCACCATCAGCCTGCCTTGGCTCACAGCTGCCACCTTCGGTAGAGGGCGTCGAGCGCACGCCAGGCGCCCGCCGGACCGTCTGCGTTGACGGCCGCCCACACGAGGTCACGGCCGACCGGATACGCGTAGAGCGTTGCGCGCTGTCGCTCCGCAAACGGCAGGAAGGCGCGCGGGTCGGCGACGAGCGTCTGCTCGGCGAGCTGCTCGATCGCCTGCTCGCCGCTCACGCGGCCGTCGAGGTACTCCGCGAGGATTTCGGGAATGCGCGCTTCCATGTCGAGCGCCAGCCGCTCGATCGCCACCATGTCCGCGGCACGCGCCGGGTCCAGCCCCGCCGCCGGCAGCAGCGCCTCCGCGTACACCCGCTCGCGCGCGTCGTCGGGCAGCACGAGATCGACGCCGGCCTCCGCGGCGCCCTCGGCGAGCAGGAGGTGCGGGCCGAAGGCGGGCTGCAGCGCGAATTCCATCCAGCCGCGGCCCTCGACGAGCGCCGCCTCCGTGACCACATGCTGCACGTGATGCCCCGGATAGCCCTCGTGCGCGGCGAGGCGCAGCACGCGGGACAGCGGCAGGGCCGCGGCGCCGTTGATCTCGATCGTCGAACGGCCTCCGCCCTCGTAGCGGCAGAAGCCGTCCCACGGCAGCGGGTCCACGAGCCGCACCGCCGCCTGCTCGCCCTCCGGCAGCGTCAGCGCCGCGCGCGTGCGGTCGCGGCAGATCGCCAGCGCCTGCGCGCAGACGGCCTCGACGCGATCGGCCGGCACCAGCTCCTCGCGCCGATACGCCTGGAGACGCGGGCCGAGGGGACCGCGGCCAGGCAGGCGCTGATCGAGCGCGTCGCGGGCCGACAGGGCGAGCAGCACATCAGCCGGCGGCATGGCGCGCCCGAACCCGATCTGTGCCTCCATGGCGACCGGCATCGACTGCCCGAGCAGCCGTCGGCCAGCGAGGAAGAGGGCGCGGGTCTGCGAGAGCAGATACCGCGCGCGCGGCGCGTCCTCGCCCCCGGCGGCGGCGATGGGCTCGAGCGTGCCAAGCAGGGCCTCGATGGCGGCGACGGTGCCGGCCACGGGCTCGCGGGGACCGGGCGCCCAGGCGGCGGGGCCCCGCCAGCCCTCCACCAGCCTCGGCTGGTGCTGCGCGAGTCGCAATGCCGCGCGCACGTAGGCTTCCGCCGCCTCATCCAGAGGCGCCACGGCCGGGCCGGCGGGCGCGCAGCGCGCGAGCGCGAGGCTCGCGATCGCGCCTATGGCGGCGCGCCGGTTCATACGCGGCGCGGATTGGATCCATCCGTCGATCGGCATCGATCTCGGATCGTACTACAGCGCAGTTGACAACCCGCGGACGGGTGAGGCTAGATGCGCTAGCCCCCGCACACGGCGGGGGCCTGATCTTAGGAGGACACATGCGTCGGATTGTCTTGAGCGGCATCGTGCTGGCCATGAGCGTGGCCTGCGGACAGGCGCCCACCGCGCCAGCGACCGGGACCCCCACCAGCACCGCGTCGCTCGGCATCCGCCCGGCGGGCGACACCGAGATCGCGCCGGACATGTCGCAGATCACGAACGAGGATCTGCGCAAGGTGTTCGACTACGTTGACGCCAACATCGACGATCACGTCGTCGCACTCCAGCGCTGGATCCAGCAGCCGAGCGTGTCGAACTCCGGCGAGGGCATCCCCGAGTCGGCCGAGATGGTGAAGGGCTACTTCGACGAGCTCGGCTGCCAGCAGACGCAGATCTACGACGTGGGCGTCACCGAGTACGGGTCACCCGGCAACCCGGTCGTCTACGCCAAGTGCGACGAGGGCGCCGAGAAGACGCTGCTCATCTACTGGATGTACGACACCATGCCGGTCGAGCAGCCCGAAGCGTGGCTCAACCCCGCGTTCGAGGCGCGCCTCGTCGAACAGGCGCCGTTCCCGAAGGTGTTGGTCGGCCGCGGCGCGACCAACTCCAAGGGGCCGCAGATGGCGCAGCTCCAGGCGTTCCGCTCCATCAAGGCGGTCACCGGCAAGCTGCCGGTCAACCTGGTCTTCGTCGCCGAGGGCGACGAGGAGCGGATGTCCATCGGGCTCCGCAAGTTCGTCAAGGATCATCCGGAGCTCTTCGAGGGCGTCGACGCGATGTACCGCTTCGGCGGGCAGGCCGCGAGCGGCGGCGGCTCGATCTCGGGCGGCTCCGAAGGCTGCGTCTACGTCGAGTTGACGACGAGCGGCCGGTCGTGGGGCCGCGGGCCGCTGGACTCGAACATCCACGGCGGGCAGAGCCGCAGCGTCGACAACCCGGCGTGGCGTCACATCAAGATGCTCGCGTCGCTCATCGGCGAGGGCAACACGCCGCTCATCGAGGGCTTCATGGACGGCATCCAGCCGCTCACGGCGGCCGAGGCCGCGGGCCTGCAGCGCGCGGGCGAGCGCATGGACCTGAAAGTCGCGGCCGAGAACACGGGCGTCGCACGCTTCATCTCGGACGATCCGTTCGAGGTCGTGCGCATGCAGCGCTACGGCACGGCCTTCAACCTCGACGGCATCTGGGCCGGCAACATGTATGCGGGCGGCGCCGGCGCCATCCTGCCGAACACCATCACCTCGAAGCACAACTTCCGCTACCTGCCGGGCCAGAACGGGCCGGACATCGTGAAGAAGCTGCGCGCGCAGCTCGACAAGAACGGGTTCGCGGACGTCGAGATCAAGGTGATCGGCGACGTGCCGTGGGCGAAGATGAGCTACGACAACGACATCGCGCGCGCGCTGATGCAGTCCTACGACATCTTCGACATCAACTACAGCGTCCCGCTCGACCACGAGACGATGCTCGGCGGCTACTGGCCGGCGTACATGTTCGGCCACGAGGATGTCGGCGAGCGCATCTCGTCGTTCATGGGCGTGCCGATCGTCGGCGGGCAGGCGGGCCACGGCGGCCGCGCCCATGCCGCCAACGAGTACTACGTGATCGAGGGCGCCGGCCGCGTCTACGGCATGGCGGGCGCCGAGAAGCAGATCGCGACGGTGCTCTACGCGTATGCCGGGCTGCTGCCGCGCCCGGCGAGCACCAACTAATGGCGCGTCGCTGACGATCGACGAGCGGGCAACAAGGGACGGAATGATCGCGGTCCGAGACCTCACGAAGCACTACCACGTCGGCGACCACGTCGTGCGCGCCCTCCGGGGCGTCACGCTCGATGTGGCCGCCGGCGAGTTCGTCACCGTCGTCGGGCCCTCCGGGTCGGGCAAGTCGACGTTCATGCACATCCTCGGGTGCCTCGACCGCCCGACGAGCGGCCAGTACCTGCTCCACGGCCGGGACGTCTCGCACCTCGGCGCCGACGACCTGGCGCGGGTGCGCAACGAGACGATCGGCTTCGTCTTTCAGGGCTTCAACCTGATGGCGCGCACCTCGGCGCTCGAGAACGTCGAGCTGCCGCTGCTCTACACGCGGCAGGGCGCGCTCGGCGCGGCCGAGCGGCGCAGCCGCGCGATGCGCGCGCTCGCGGCCGTCGGCCTGACCGACCGCGCGGATCACCATCCGAGCCAGCTCTCGGGCGGGCAACAGCAGCGCGTGGCCATCGCCCGCGCGCTCATCAACGAGCCGGCCCTGCTGCTGGCCGACGAACCGACCGGCAATCTCGACACCGAGACCAGCCAGGAGGTGATGAAGATCTTCGCCGAGCTGCGCGCCACGCGCGGGCTCACCATCGTCGTCATCACGCACGAACGCGACATCGCGGCGTGGGGCACGCGCACCATCGATTTCCGCGACGGCGTGGTCGTCTCCGATCGGGTGAATGCGGACGAACCGCGCGCCACCGTCCCCGCAGAAGAGCCCGTATGACCCCGGCGCGCCTCCACCGCGTGCTCGCGCACCTCCGTCCCCTGCTGGTCTCGCTCCGCCCGGTCGCCGAGACCGCCGTGAAGGCGCTCTCCCGCAACCGGCTGCAGACGGGGCTGACGATGATCGGCATCGCCGTCGGCGTCGCAACCGTCCTCGCCATGATGGCGGTCGGCGCCGGGGCGCAGCGCTCGATCGAGCAGCAGGTGCGCGCGGCCGGACTCAACCAGATCACGATCAAGGCCGGCAACTGGAAGCCCAAGCAGGCCATCGACGGCGGGGCCGCCGCGCCGCACGGCGACGCCGGCGATTCGCTGCGCCTGCCGGTCGACGACCTGATGCCGGCGCTGCCGCGCGCCGGCGCCGCGTGGCGCCGCGACGATGTGGTGCCGATCGCCTTCCACCCGGAAGACGATCCCATGGAGAAGCACGACCACCCGCTGGCGTGGCAGCGGCTCGGCGACCTCGAAGCCGGCCTCGGCGCCGCCGCCACGCTGAGCTTCGAGGATGCGGAGGCGATCCGGCGGCTGCCGGGCGTCCAGTACGTCGCGTGCGGCGTTCACGCGAATGCCCGCGTGCATGCCGGCGACCGACGCTGGTTCACCCGCATGCACGGCACCGACCTCGAACTGCCCAACATCAAGCGGACCTGGACGTTCACCTCCGGCCGGTTCTTCACCCGGCGCGAGCAGGACCGCGGGGCGCAGGTGCTGGTGCTCGGCCAGGTCGCCGCCGAGCGGCTCTTCGGCGAGGGCGTCGACCCGGTGGGCCGCGAGGTCACGCTGTGGAACCAGCCGTTCGACGTGGTCGGCGTCATCGGCAGCGCGAGCTGGGTCGTCCGGCCGGCGCCGGGCGACGACGAGTTCGACGCCGTCTACATGCCGTTCACGACGACGCACCGGCTGCTGAACCTGTCGAAGCTGAACGACATCACGGTGACGGCGGCCTCGTCGGGCGCCGTGTCGGAGGTGGCGCGCGCCATCACGGAGCTGCTGCGCCAGCGCCACGGCATCAGCGCGGCCATGCCCGACGACTTCACGGTCAGCACGCAGGCCACCAGCGCCATCGCCGGCGGCGGCCTGGCGCCCGGCGTGGCGCAGGTCATCGCCGGAAACGTGCGCGAGCTGGAGCGCGTGACGCTCGACCAGCTCGCCACCACGCTCGAGCGCGCGAGCCGCACGATGACGTGGCTGCTCGGCGCCGTGGCGTTCGTGTCGCTGCTGGTCGGCGGCATCGGCATCATGAACATCACGCTGCTGTCGGTGACCGAACGGACGCGCGAGATCGGGCTCCGCATGGCGGTCGGCGCGCGCGGGCGTGACGTCATGCGCCAGTTCCTCGCCGAGGCCGTCGCCATCAGCCTCGCCGGCGGCGCCGCGGGGATCGTCCTCGGCATCCTGGCCTCGGCGGCCATCGCGGCCACGCTCGGGTGGGCCACCGTCGTCTCGTTCACCTCCGTGTTCGTGGCGTTCGGCGTCGCCGCGGCCGTCGGCGTGTTCTTCGGCTACTACCCGGCCCGGCGCGCCGCCGCGCTCGACCCGATCGTCGCCCTGCGACGGGAGTAAGCGTGCTCCGTTTCCTGTTCGTCACGACCCACCTCGCGCTCCGATCGTTCGCGCGCAACCGCATGCGCACGGCGCTCACCATGCTGGGCGTCGTGATCGGCGTGGCGGCCGTGATCGCGACCGTGGCGCTCGGCAACGGCGCGCGCGCATCGGTGACCCGCACCATGCGATCGGCGGGCACGACGATCGTCACCGTGACGGCGGGCAACTACATCCGCGGCGGCGACGCCGTGAACATCGCCTCGGGGCTCGGCGCGGCGACCACGCTCACGCGCCAGGACGCGGAGGCGGTCGCCGGGATCGCGGACGTCGAGTTCATCGCGGCCGGCCTGCGGTCGCGCACCTGGGTCGAGGCCTCCGCCGACGCGCGGCTCTTCACCATCGTGAGCGGCACCGAGCCGGGGCTGGCCGACATCCACGGCTGGATCTGGCTCGGCGGACGCGGCCTCACCGCCGACCACGTGCGCGACAGCGCCCGCACCGCGGTCCTCGGCCGCCTGGCGAGCGCCTCGCTCTTCGGCGAGGGCGTGAACCCGCTCGGGCGGCAGGTCACGATCCACGACGCGCGCTTCGAGGTCGTCGGCTGGATGCGCGCCGTGGACCGCGACCAGGACGAAGGCGTCTTCGTCCCGGTGTCGACGCTCCAGCAGCTCACCCACCGGAGCTTCCTGCAGACCATCACCATCGGCGTCACCGAGGCCGGTGTGGCCACGCGCGTGGGTGACGAGGTGGCGGCGCTGCTCCGCGAGCGCCACGGGCTCGAGCGCAAGGAGCGCGCGGCCGTCGGCTTCGTCAGCGCGGCGCCGGCCGGCCAGGGGGGCGTCTCCGCCGCCTCGCCTGACGACTTCGTCGTGCGCACGCAGGCCGCCGCGAGCGTGACGCGCGGGCTCTACACCTCGGTGGCCGCCTTCGCGCTCGCCAACATGCCGCGGCTCGACGATGCGACGCTGACGGAGATGTCGGGCACGCTCGCGCGGGCGGGCACGACGATGACGGCGCTGCTCGGGAGCATCGCGGCGATCGCGCTCGTCGTGGGCGGGATCGGCATCATGAACATCATGCTGGTGTCGGTGACCGAGCGCACGCGCGAGATCGGCGTGCGCCTGGCCGTCGGCGCCCGGCGCCGCGACGTCCTGCTGCAGTTCCTGATGGAGGCGCTGATGCTGAGTCTGATCGGCGGGCTCGTCGGCATTGCCGCCGGCATCGCCGCGGCACACGCGCTGACGGCGCTGCTCGAGTGGCCGACGGAGGTGTCCCCGGGCGCCATCGCGCTGGCGGTGGCCGTGTCGGCGGCCGTCGGCATCGGGTTCGGCTACTACCCCGCCCGCCGCGCATCGCGGCTCGATCCGATCGAAGCACTGAGGTACGAGTAGGGACTCGCGATTCGCGAGTCCCTACTCGGCGATCAGCGATCGGCGATCAGCGATCAGCGATCAGCGATCAGCTATCGGCTCTCAGCTGCTGCCGGGACGAACGGGACGTCGATCTGGATTGGCTCGCCCATCACGGCGTAGCTGATCGTTACCGTCACGTCGTCGCCCTCCACGGGCTGGCCGGCGGCGACCCACGACTCCCCCGACTCATCAATGGCGAGCGAGAGCGTCTCGGCGGGCGCGCCGGGGCGCTGCACGGTGAGCGTCACGTGCGACGCCAGCGAGGCCGGCAGCTCGTTCCGCATCGCGTCGGTGAACCACACCTGGTGGCGGCCGTCGCGGGCGAAGACGACTTCGTAGTGCAGGTCGTCGTTCATCAGCACGAGCCCGCCGTGCTTGGGCGTGTGGTCGCCATGCGGGCCGAGGACGCCCTCGTGCTGCGCATCGGCCGGCGCCGCGCCGTGGTCCATCCCGGCGTGCGGGTCGGTGGTGTCGGCGGATGAGCACGCGGCGGCCAGGCCGGCGGTCACGAGCAGGGCGAGGAGAGACGCAGGCAGTCGCATGGCTGACATTGTGACCCGGGGCCGCCCCTTCGCGCTACAGGTCGCGTTCGACGCTCAGCGTGACGCGCGCCGTCTGGCGCACCTCCGCTTCCTGCTGCGCCCGCAGGTCGGCGAACAGCTCCTGGACCTTCAGCGAGTTCGTCGCTTCCGAGATGCGTTGCACGAACTCGCCGAGCGCGGCGTCACAGCCAACGCCGAAGGCCGAGAGCTCGTCCGTAGTCATCTGCGGGTCCAGTTGCACGCCGTCGAGGGACAGCGCCTCGGGCATGATCGGCTTCGCCTTGAACCAGTAGTCGAGCGTGGGTTTGCTGGCCTCGTCGCGCTGGTAGCGTGCCGTCGTCTGCACGAGCCGGTCCTCTCGTGCCGCGAGCGCCTGCGCGAGCATGCGGACACGCTCACCGCTGGCGGTGGCCGCGAGTCCGGAGTAGAGCGCGGCCAGTGCGGCGTGGCACTGCCCGATCTGCCTGACAACATCCCGCACGGTCACATTCGCCATCGACGGCTCCTTTCGCAAGGGTCGTACTGAACATATTGCAAGCCGAATACCACCCGTCGGCTCCACACACTCTACGGGATGAATGCCTGATTCGCCCACCCGCGCGCGCCACGGGAGACGCCACTGCCGGATATCCGTGGTCGAGCTGGCGGGTCGCATGCGCATGCGATTGAGGCGGTTTGGTCGCGTCGGTAGCATCCGTGACAAGACAACCGCGATTGGCGCGCGCGTCACTCCTGGAGCCCACGATGTCCTTCCATCCCCCCCGCTTCGCCGCGATGCTGGCCCTTACCCTGCTGCTGACGCCAGTGCTCGCCAACGCACAGGCCCGAGGACCGAACCCTCCGCCACAACTCGTCGTCCACACGGTGACCGCCGACGTCGAGGCGGTGCCACCCACCGTGCGCATCCTGGGCGTCAACCTGGGATCGCAGACCGAGGTCCGGATGGGAACCGACAGCGGACTCGTGCCGCTGGCCGTGCTCGCCGCCTCGGAGACGGAAGTCGTGGCCGTCCTCGCCACCGCGGAACCCGGCACCTACATGCTCACGGTGTCGCGCGGGCCGTCCGTCACTCAGGGCTTCTCGGTCGACCTGACGATCGGCGCCACCGGCGCCACCGGCGCGCAGGGCGAAACAGGTCCGACAGGTCAAACAGGTCCGACGGGTCCGATTGGTCCGATTGGTCCGCAGGGTGAGACTGGTGCGACGGGTGCGCAGGGCCCGATCGGTGCGACCGGTGCTCAGGGTCCTCAGGGACTTCGCGGCCTCACCGGACCGACCGGACCAGCGGGGCCGCAGGGCGCCACGGGCGCGACCGGCGCCACGGGCGCCGTGGGTCCGACTGGTCCGCAGGGACCCCAGGGTTCTCAGGGACCGCAGGGGCCCGCGGGCATCGGGGCGCGGCTCGTCACCCCCGGCTCGGTGGTGACCGCCCCTGCTGTCCCCGCCGGAAACATCGGCGGCGACGCCTTCACCCGGACGTGCGGCCAGGATGCCGTCCTGACCGGCATCGAGGCGTGGCACGACGGCAACATCCTGACGGCGGTCTCGGCCGTCTGCGGTCGAAGCAACACCATCTCCGCCGTCTCGCCGGTTGGTCTGTACCTCGCGTTCGACGGCAACCCCTCTCAGACAGGGTTCTCCGGTACCGAGAGCGGCACAAAAGTGTCGGCGAGCTGCCCGGTGGGCACCATGGTGGTGGGCATCTTTGGCCGCGTGCCGCTGACAGGCCGGGTGCGGAACGTCGGGCTGCGCTGCGCGCCGCTGCTCTCGACCTTCTCGACCAACGACGTCGGTCCTGTCGGCCCTGCTCCGGACTTATTGGATCCTCCGTACGAGATCACGTGCGGCCCAGGCTTCGTCGGTGCCGGTCTCGCCGGCGGCACAAACCCCATGTTGATCCGGTTGAACTTGCGGTGCCGTTAGACTGGCCCCTTTCGAAGCCGGGGTAGGATCCGGCTCATGTTCTTGCTCCTGATGGCGGCGATGCTCTCGGCATCGCCGCCACCTCCGCTCCCCACCGTCTCGGTCGACCAATGGGAGGTCGACCACGGCCTCCCCCAGAACTCGGTCAACGCGATCCTCCAGACCCGCGACGGGTACCTGTGGCTCGGCACCTGGGCCGGACTCGTGCGGTTCGATGGCGTGCGGTTCACGCCGGTCGCCGCCGATCTGCCGAACAACCACATCCTCGCGCTCGTCGAGCACCCGGACGGCTCGGTCTGGATCGGCACGGGTGGCGGGGGCGTGGCGCGGTGGCAGGGCCACACGTTTCAACTCTTCACCACAGCGGACGGCCTCGTGCACGACAACGTGCGCACCCTCGCGGTGGATGCCGCCGGGCGGATTTGGGTGGGGACCAGTGCGGGCGTGTCGGTGATCCACGAGGGGGCCGCCACCACGCCAGTGCCCACCGGCGTGTCTGCCCTCGGGATCGTGAACGTCATGACGCCTTCGGACAAAGGCGATGTCTGGATGAGCACGAGCGCCGGCGTCATCTGCAGGACCCGGGGCGTCTCGCTCACCTGCTGGCCCGCGGTCACCGGCATGGTGGACGCCATCCGCGCCCTGCTGCCGATGGACGACGGCACGGTCCTCGTCGGACTGCCGGGACGCGTCGCGCAGTGGACAGGCGCGTCCCTCGAACCATGGCCGGCCTGCACGGCCGACTGCCTCGGCACCGGGCAGGTCAGGGCGCTCCTGCCGGCGGCCGCGGGCGGCATCTGGGTCGGGCTGGCGCACGGAGGCATCGTCCGGGTGGACGACTCGGGCCGCGGAGTCGACCCGATCTGGCCGGGCCTGTCCGGCGAGGTGACGGTGCTGCATCAGGACGGAGAAGGAAGCCTCTGGACCGGCACCACGGAGAACGGCCTGGTGCGCCTCCGGCCGACCCGCGTGACGACGTTCGGCGCCGGGCACGGCCTTCGAGCGCAGGTCATCACATCGATCGTGCAGGACGGGGCGGGCACGGTCTGGACGGGAGGACGCTGCGCGCCGCTGACGCGGCGCACCGCCGACGGCACGTTCGAGCCGTTCCTGGCCGAATACATCGGTACGGGATGTGTCGTCGCGGTGCTCGCCGCTCGGGATGGCACCCTCTGGTTCAGCCTGAGCCAGGGCGGCGTCTACCGATGGCGGGACGGCGCGGCGCGGTACATCGGCACGCACGAGGGGCTGAGTCCGAGCAGCGTGGTGTCGCTCTTCGAGGATGCCGATGGCGCCATCTGGCTCGGCACGGACGCGGCGGGCGCGCATCGCCTGATCGACGATCGGATCGAGACGTTCGGCGAGGCGCAGGGCCTCCCGGCCGGCCGCCTCGTGACGTTCGCGCAGGACGGCGACGGCCGGATCTGGGCCGGCTCCAACGCCAATGGCCTCTTCGTCCTCGAAGGCGAACGATTCCGCCATCTCGGCGCCGCCGACGGATTGCCGACCCGCCTCGTGTCGACGCTCCGGTTCGACTCGCACGGCGACCTGTGGATCGGCACGGCGAATCAGGGCCTCTACCGGATGCGCGACGGACGTTTCGAGCACTTCGGCCCCGAGCATGGACTGCCGGATCCCGTCGTCGCGCTCACCCTCGAGGACGCCAACGGCGATCTCTGGGTATCGACGTCGCGCGGCATCTCGCGGCTGACGCGCGACCAGATCGAGGCGGTCGTCTCGGGCCGGGCGCGATCCCTCGATCCGATCGTGCTGGGCAAGGCCGACGGGCTGCGTTCGCTCGAGGGCTCGGGTGGCGGCTTCGACCCCGCCGGGCTCCGCGACCGCGACGACCGGCTGTGGTTCTCCACCCTCGACGGCATCGTGGTCATCGATCCCGCCACGCTGCCGCTGAACCCCGTGCCTCCGCCCGTCGCGATCGAGCATGTGATTGTCGACGAGGCCGCCGTCGAGCACGGCGTCGGCGGCCAGGTGCGGGTGCCCGCCGGAACACGCGGCCTCGAGATCGCCTATACCGCGTTCAGCCTGCTGGCGCCGGACCGTGTGCGGTTCCGCTATCGCCTGGCCCGCTTCGAGGACGAGTGGCATGAGGCCGGCAACCGCCGGTCCGCGTTCTACACCAATCTGCCGCCGGCCTCGTACACGTTCGAGGTGCTCGCGGCCAACAACGACGGCGTCTGGAGTCCCGCGCCGGCGACGCTGCAGATCACCGTCGCGCCGCTCTGGTGGCAGCGGCGGGCCGTGCAGGCCCTGGCGCTCGTCGTGCTCCTCGGGCTGACCGGCGGCGGTGTGCGGACCGCGTCACTCAGGCGCGCGCGGGCGCGCGTCGCGGAGCTGGAGCGCGAGCAGGCCCTCACCCGCGAACGCACGCGCATCGCGCGCGACCTGCACGACGACATCGGCGCGCGGCTCACCCACCTGGCCCTGCTCGCGGACCGCGGTGCGGAGCCGGGCACCCGCGCCGAGCTGTCCGCCTCGGCCCGCGAGACTGCGCGCACGATGGACGAGCTCGTCTGGTCGGTCAACGCGAGTCACGACACCCTGGAAGGGCTGGCCAGCTACGCCATGCGCTTCACGGAACGGCATGCGCGGGCCGCCGGGCTCACCTGTCGCTTCGACACGCCCGCCGCGATCGAAGCCTACCCGTTGGCCGCCGAGGAGCGGCGCCACGTCTTTCTGGCGATCAAGGAAGCCGTCAACAACGCCGTGAAGCACGCCGGGGCCACTGGACTGCGGCTCGGCATGACCGTCAACGCGCGCGTGCTCGAAGTTGCCATCGCCGACGACGGGCGCGGATTCGAGTGGGAGACGTCCGCGGGGAACGGGATCACGAACATGGGCGAGCGGATGACCGCGGTCGGCGGCAGCATGACGATCGAGTCGATCGCCGGCGGGGGGACGACCGTCCGCTTTCGCGTCCCGCTGCACCAGAACACCGCCCCTCACATGCCCATGCGATAGCCCTTCCGATGCGGCGCAGATACGCTGAGAGACAGACCATGCCCATTCGAGTTGCACTCGTCGAAGACCATGCGCGGCTGCGCGACGACTACACTTCCATCGTTGCCGGCGACCCTGGGCTCACCCTGGTCGGCGCCTTCGCGACGGCCGAGGCCGCACTCGATCACCTTCCCGGGCTGGAGCCCGACGCGGTGCTGATGGACATCAACCTGCCGGGCATGAACGGCATCGAGTGCGCGCGCCGACTGAAGGTGATGCTGCCGGCGGCGCAGATCGTCATGCTCACCGCCTTCGACGACGGGGACCAGGTCTTCGAGTCGCTGAAGGCGGGCGCGACGGGGTACGTCCTGAAGGACGCAACGGCCGGCGAGGTGCTTGACGCGGTGCGCGACGTCTGCGCGGGTGGCTCGCCGATCTCCAGCGCGATCGCGCGGAAGCTGGTGCAGTACTTCTCGCCGCGGCCGGCCGCCCCGGAGGTGACCGCACTCACCGCCCGGGAGCGCGAGGTGCTCGACGCGCTCAGCCGCGGGCTCATGTACAAGGAGATCGCCGACGAGCTCGGCGTGAGCATCAACACCGTCCGCGCACACGTCCGGCGGATCTACGAGACGCTGCACGTGCAGTCCCGGCAGGACGCCGTGGCGAAGCTGGGCCGGCCGGACACCGGGTCGCCGTTCCCGGGCTGAAGGTCCTCATCCGCGTTACCATGCGGGCGTGAATCCGGTCCAAGTCCGTATGCGTCGTCTCGCGCCCGTCCTCCTGGCCCTGTGGGTCACCGGCTGCTCGTCATCCCCGGCCGCCCCGCCCCCCGCGGTGGTCGACGCCGTGCGCGGCGCCGCGTCGCCCGGCGCCCTCCAGCGACTGAACGAGGCCGTGCACGCCCGCGGCGGGTCGCCGGCCTCGGTCCTCGCCCTCGCCGCCGACGGCGACCCCCACGTCCGCCGCGCGTCGGTCTACGTGGCGGCGCTCTGGGCGGAGGATGACGACGACCAACGCGCGCTCGAGGCGTTCCTCGCCGACGAAGACGAGGCGATTCGCGCGATGGCAGCGGGCGCCCTGGCCTCCCTCGGCCACGCGCGCGGACGCGCGGCGCTCGACGCGCTGCGCGGCTCCTCGACGCTGATGCCGTGGAGCGACCCGCCGCGGACCGCGGGCACGTTCGCGTCAACCACGCTCGACGCGCTCTCGAGGGCGGGCCGATGAGGCGCCTGGTCCAGGCGGGATGCCTGCTGGCCCTGACCCTCGCCGCCGGTGGCACGCCGGCTGCCCGCGCCACCCAGCTGGTCGTCGACGACGACGGCATCAGCGTGGTCGTGGGGCTGGAGTTCGAGGGGGCGGGTCCGGAGGTGACGGGGCGCTGGCTCGACGCCATCAACGCGGAATGGAATCAGGCGCCCACGGGCGGCCCGTTCACCTACTGCGGCCGGCCCGTCAGGTTCATGGTCGTCGCTCGCGAAGTCCCGTCGAGCGGCGATCTCGACCCCGACTACCATCTCGTCGTCGCCGAAGAGGTGGATCTCGGCAAGTACTTCGTCAGCTCCGTGCACTCGACGCCCATCCCCGCGGGGGGCACGGGGCGCACGGGGTTCTGGGATGCGGAGGCGTCCGCCGCGACCATCGCCCACGAGTTCGGCCACGTGCTGGGCCTGCCCGATGAGTACCTCGAGCAGGACGCCAACGGCAACGGCGTGCGCGACCCCGGCGAGACCACGGTGCCCGACCTCGCCACGTATCCCGATGCCAACGAGTCCCTGATGGCGCGCCACGGCGGCGACGTGCTGCCGCGGCACGTGGAGACGCTGCTCGAGTCGCTCGGCGTGGACGATCAGGTCGAGTGCGTGCAGGACGTGCTGATCCGCGGCATCTACACGTCGCAGCCGCGCATCGGCTGCAACACCGAGCGCGCCCGCGTCGAGATGCGGATCTCGACGCAGCCGGCCATGCGGGCGGTGGCGGGCGCCGGCACGATCCGGACGGAGTGGCGGCCGATCAACCGGTGCGAGGACTCGCAGTTCGCGGGCTACCGCGTGGCGGCGGACTCGCCGAACACGGTCATCCTGCGCGGGGAGCGCACGCCGGGCTCCGCCACCCTCGTCACGCTCGAGACGAGCGAACTCGGGGAGGCGACGCTCCTCGACGGGCGCGTGTATGGCCGTGCCCCGTTTCTGCCGCCCTGGCTGGCGGCGCTCGGGGGCACCACCGTGACGGGCACGCTCGGCCGGTTCGTCGTGCCCGCGGGGGCGTGGCAGGAGGGCGCGGTCTTCCGGTTCGAGAACCGGACGGGGGCCGCGGCGCCAGGCGGCGACATGCTGGTCTTCGGCAGCGCGACGGTGGAGATCTGCCGCCCGTCGAGCGCAGGGCCCTTCCGGGGCTGCGCGTGACGGACGGCTTTCCGCGGCCTCAGACCTGCGCGGCGTCGAACGTCTCGATGTACTTCTTCAGGTCGGCCAGGAACTGATCCGCGACGACCCCGTCCACGAGCCGGTGGTCGTAGCCGAGCGTCAGATACCCCATCAACCGGATCGCAATCGCATCGTCCACGACGACCACACGCTTCTCGATCGTGCCGACGCCCAGGATGGCGACCTGCGGCTGGTTGATCACGGGCAGGCCGAACTGCACGCCGTGGTTGCCGGGGTTGGTGATGGTGAAGGTGCCGCCCTGCACTTCGTCGGGGCTCAGCTTCTTCGCGCGGGCGCGGTCCGCAACGTCCTGGATCGCCTTCGACAGGCCCAGGATGCTCTTCTCGCCCGCCTGCTTCACGACCGGCACGATGAGCCCGTTGTCGAGCGCCACGGCCATGCCGAGGTTGATGTCCTTCTTGTAGACGATGTTGTCGCCGTCGATGGAGGCGTTGATCACGGGATGGCGGCGCAGCGTGTCGACGACCGCCTTGGCGATGAAGGAGGTGAAGGTGAGCTTGGCGCCCTGGCGTTCGTACTCCGCCTTCTTCGCCTTGCGGATCTGGTCGACCTTCTGAAAGCTGACTTCGAAGACCGAGTAGACGTGCGCCGACGTGCGCCGGCTGAGCACCATGTGCTCGGCGATCTTTTTGCGCATCACGGACATCGGCTGGATGTCCACGTTGTCGTTCGGCCCGTACACGGGCGTGTGCCCCGCGGGCTTCGCGCCCTGCCCCGCCGGCGCAGGGGCCTGCCCCGCCGAAGCCGCGGACGCGGCGGAGGCGGGACCCTTCTCGATGTAGTCGAGGATGTCGCTCTTGGTGACGCGTCCGCCGATGCCGCTGCCGCTCAGGCGCGCGATGTCGACGTTGTGCTCCTGGGCAATCTTCCGCACGAGGGGCGACGACTTCTGACGGCGGTCCCCCCCCGCGGCCTCGGGGGCCGCGGCCGCGGCGGATGCCGCCGGGACGGCGTCACTGGCGCGCGCAGGGGCTGCAGGAGCGCCAGCGGGGGCGGCGGACTTCCCGGCGGGACTGCCGTCGGGGCCGGCCACCGCGGCGGGCGGCGCGTCGGCCGCACCGGACGCCGTGGCCTCTCCGGCCGCGCCAATCGTGGCGACCACTGAGTTCACCGGGACGGTCTCGCCTTCCTTGACGGCGATCTCGAGCAGCACGCCGGCGACGGGCGAGGGGATCTCGGCGTCAACCTTGTCGGTGGAGATCTCGAAGAGCGGCTCGTCGCGGTCGACGCTGTCGCCCACCTTCTTGATCCACCGGACGATCGTGCCCTCGGCGATCGACTCGCCCATCTGCGGCATCACTACGGGAGTAGACATCTGTTCGATCCTCTTACGTCGAGCGGTCGTGGGTAGTAGGTCGTGGGTAGTAGGTCGTGGGTAGTAGGTCGTGGGTAGTAGGTCGTGGGTAGTAGGTAGTAGGGAGTAGGTAGTAGGTAGCGGGTGGTATGCGGAGGTGAGTATTCGCACCCACTACCCACTACCCACTACCCTTAAATATGTATCGCGGCGCCGTGCGCGGCGTGCGCGGCCTCGCCCACGGCCTCCGACATCGTCGGGTGCGCGTGGATGGTCTTGATGAGCTCCTCGACCGTGCATTCGAGGCGCAGGGCCAGCACGGCCTCGGCCACGAGCTCCGTGGCGCGCGGACCGATGATGTGCACGCCGAGCACCTCGTCGTACTTCTTGTCGGCGACGATCTTGACGAACCCGTCGGTCTCGCCCGCCATCCGCGCCCGCGCCAGCGCCTTGAAGGGGAACACGCCGACGCGGACGTCGTAGCCCTCGGCCTTCGCCTGCGCCTCGGTGAGCCCGGCGCTGCCGATCTCCGGGTCGCAGTACGTGCCGCGCGGCACGTGGTTGTAGTTGATGGGGCGCACGTCCTGGCCGGCGATGCGCTCGGCCGCGAGGATGCCCTCCATCGACGACACGTGCGCGAGCTGGTAGTGCGGCCCGCCCATCGTGATCACATCACCGATCGCCGAGATGCCGGGCATGCTCGTCCGGAACAGCTCGTCGACGACGATGTAGCCGCGGTCCAGCTTGAGGCCGGCCTTCTCGGCGTCGAGGCCCTCGGTGACGGGGCCGCGGCCGGTGGCCACGAGCAGAATCTCGAAGGCCTGCTTCTGTGCCTTGCCGTCGGCGCCCGCGAACTCGACCTCCACCCCTTTCGGGCCGGCCTTCGCCGCGGTGACCTTCGTGTTGGTGAACGCCTTGATGCCGCGGCGCTTGAACGTCTTCTCGAGTTCGGCCGACACGGCCTCGTCCTCGCCGGGCACGAGCCGCGGCAGCAGCTCGATGATCGTCACCTCGCTGCCGTAGCTCTTGAAGATCGACGCGAACTCGACGCCGACGGCGCCGCTGCCCATGATGGCGATCGACTTCGGGACCGACGTCAGGTGGATGGCCTCGTCGCTGAAGATGATCTGCTTGCGATCCACCGTGATGCCGGGGACGCTGCGGGCGCTCGACCCGGTGGCGACGATGATCTCCTTGCCGGCGGTGAGCGTCTCCTTCGTGCCGTCGTGGAGCGTCACCTCGACCTGCTGCTTGCCGAGCAGGCGGCCGGTGCCCTTGAGGACCGCGACCTTGTTCTTCTTCATCAGCATCTCGATGCCGCCGGTGAGGCCCGAGATCATCTTGTCCTTGCGCGCGTGGACGGCGACCATGTCGATGCCGACCTTCGCCGCGTCGTAGCCGGTGAGGCCCCACTCCTTCACGCCCTGCTGCGCGACCTTCAGCGCGTGCGCGTGTTCGAGCAGCGCCTTCGTCGGGATGCAGCCCCAGATGAGGCAGGTGCCGCCGAGCGCCTTCTGCTTCTCGACGAGCGCCACCGTGAGCCCGAGCTGCGCGGCGCGAATCGCCGCGACGTAGCCGCCGGTGCCCGCCCCCACCACTACGACGTCGTACTGCTGCGCCACTGCCAGGACTCCTTATCGAACCGATGATAAAAAAAGATGCTCTGCCCGGTTAGCCAATAATTCCGGAATGAGTATACCCCGTGGACCCGCAGGGCCTGCCCGCCCGGCCGCCCGCCGGGTCACAGCCCTTCAGTTTTTATTGGAAGGGGTCAGGAGGTCAACCGGTCACCGTTTGACCTGCGAGAGGGGGACGAAGTGCGTGGCCGGCGCCGGCGGCGGGGGGGTGTCTTCGGGGCGCGGGGCGATCGCCACGACGCGGGTCTTCAGCTCGCTGTGCGCGTACTTCAGCTCCCAGTGCATCGCCGTCAGATCGGCCACGCGGCTCGCAAGGCGGCGCGCCAGCACGATCGCCACGAGCGCCAGCACCCATCCGGTCCCCGCCAGCATCCAAAGCAGCATCTGACCGCTATACTGCCCCTGATGCCGTCGTCCCGCAAGACGATCTTGATCGTCGATCCCGACGAGCCGTCGCGCGAGCGGCTCGGCCAGGTGCTGCGCCGCGATGCCCGCATCCTGAAGGCGGCCTCCGGCGAAGCGGGGCTCGGCCTGATGGCGCGCGAGGACGTCTCGCTCGTGCTGGCGGCCATCGCGCTCCCCGGCGTGTCGGGCTTCGACCTGCTCCGCATCATCCGCGAGAACTACCCGCTCACCGAGATCGTGATGGTCTCGGCGCAGTCCGACGTGGAGTCGGCCGTGCAGGCGGTGAAGCTCGGCGCCTACGATGTCCTGCAGGCCGATGCGGCGCCGGACGCGGTGCGCGCCGCGCTGGCGCACGCCGGCGAACGCCAGGATCTGAGCCGCCAGGTACTGGCGCTCAGCGCGCAGGTCGAGGAGCAGGGCGGCCGCGAGTTCGTGACCGGGCCGAGCCTCGTGGCGCGCGAGATGATGGATCTCGTCGACAAGGTCGCGGGGCTCTCCGCGACGGTCCTGATCCTCGGCGAGAGCGGCACGGGCAAGGAGCTCGTGGCACGCCGGATCCACCAGCGCTCCGGCCAGCCCGACGCGCCGTTCATCCCCGTCAACGTCGCCGCCATTCCGCGCGAGCTCGTCGAAAGCACGCTCTTCGGCCACGAGAAGGGCGCGTTCACCGGCGCCGTGCGCCAGCAGATCGGCAAGTTCGAGCTCGCCCACGGCGGCACGCTCTTCCTCGACGAGATCGGCGACCTGAAGCAGGAACTGCAGGCCAAGCTGCTGCGCGCGATCCAGGAAGGCGAGATCGAGCGCGTGGGCGGCGCCACGCCCATCCGCGTCAACTTCCGGCTGATCGCCGCCACCAACGTGGACCTGGCGCGCGCCGTCAAGGAGGGGGCGTTCCGCGAGGACCTCTACTACCGGCTGAACGTCATCCCCGTGCGGCTGCCGCCGCTGCGCGAGCGGCTCGAGGACCTGCCGGCACTGGCCGACTTCTTCCTCCGCCGCTACAACGCGCGCTTCCATAAGCAGGTGCAGGGCATCGCCGAGTCCACGCTCCGCATGCTGGCCGGCCACTGGTGGCCCGGGAACGTGCGCGAGCTCGAGAACCTGATCGAGCGGCTCGTCGCCACCTCGGATGGCGAGTGGATCACGGACGACGATCTGCCGTTCGAATTCCACGTCGCGGACATCGATCGCGACCCCGGCCAGCACCTGCTCGACCGCGTGATGACGACCTTCGAGCGCAACTTCATCATCCGCGCGCTCGAGCGCAGCGCCTGGAACGTGACGCAGACCGCCCGCTACCTGGGCATTCCGCTCAGCACGTTGAAGTTCAAGATGGACCGGCTGGAGATTCGAGGGCTGGCGAGGAAGATCAAGGGAGATAGATAGATCTGGTGATGTGGTGATGTGGTGACGTGGTGATCTGATCTGGTGATCTGGTGATCTGGTGATTTAGGGGTCAAATCACCAGATCTCCAGCCGTCACACTGCGAACGGCGCCGGCGCTACTTCGCGACGCGCGGGAGGACGGCGTCCTTGAGCTGCTTGACGATCCGGGCCTTGACGACGGTCTTCGCGGGGATCTCGATCGGTGCACCGGTGGCCGGGTTGCGGCCCATGCGCTTCTTGCGGTTCTGCTTCACCAGCTTCACCATGCCGGGCACCGTGAACTCGCCCGAGCGCTTGAGCTCCTTCTCGCACAGCGCCGTGAGCTCGTCGAACACTTCCCGCACCTGCGTGCGCTTCATGTCGAACCGCTCGGCGAAGTGGGAGAAGAGCTCCGACTTGCCCATTCTGCGGGCTTCTACCATCGTGTCCCCCTGGTGGTCATCGCGCGCTGACCGTCGAACGTCCGCATGTCCCCGCGCGCGCGAATACGGAGCCTCGGAAAATGGGCCGAAATTCGCTCTGATGCTAGCGCGCCGATCCGGATGTGTCAATCAATCCGCCACGCGCCGCCACCCGCGGCGGGCGGGCGCCGAGCCCACCCCTCGCGCTGGCGGCGAAGGAGCCGCCCCCCCATGACCCATGACGACGACGCCGTGCATGTGCCCATCGAGGAGGCGCTGGACCTCCACGCCTTCGCACCGCGCGACATCCCGCTCGTCGTCGAGGACTACCTCGAGGCGGCACACGCCGCGGGCTTCCGCCTCATCCGTCTGATCCACGGACGCGGCATCGGCGCGCAGCGCGGCGTCGTCCACCGGGTGCTGCGCTCCCATCCGCTCGTCGAGGAGTACTGGGATGCGCCCGAGAGCCGGCTCGGGGCCACCGTGGCGAAGCTGAAGGACGCCTAGCGCGTGTAGTCGGCCGTCACCTTCGTCGTGATCCCGCCGCGCGCGGTGAAGTCGCCGACGACGGTCATGCGGCGCGGACGGCAGGCAGCGACCAGATCGTCCAGGATCTGATTGGTGGCCGACTCGTAGAAGAGGCCCTGATTGCGGTACGCGAGCAGGTAGTACTTCAGCGACTTCAGCTCCACGCACTGCGCGTCGGGCACGTAGCGGATGCGAATCGTGCCGAAGTCGGGCAGCCCCGTCTTCGGGCACATCGAGGTGAACTCGGGGCAGTCGATCGCGATCTCGTAATCACGCTCGGGGCGCGGGTTGGGAAACGTCTCGAGCGCGGCGGTCTCGGCCATCCGCCAAGCATTCCACAGCTGGCGCGGCGCGACAACTGGCGCCACGGGCCGGGCGAGGGCTACGCGTGCGGCGTGCCGGCCTGCGACCCCACCAGGCCGCGCGCGAAGCGCTCGAACTCGCCCTTCAGGATCGACGGCCGCACCCATGCCACGGGGACCCCCGTGTTCAGCGCGGCGGCGACCGTGCGGTAGTCGCTCGTGAAGCGATGGTCGATGTGGCGTCCGAGCGCGTCCTCGATCTGGCTCACCGTCAGCACCTCGACATCCGAGGTGCGGTTCAGCACGACGCGCAGCCGCTCCTCGGGAATGCCGATGAGCCGCACCATGTCGCGCAGGCGCTGCAGATTGC
This sequence comes from Vicinamibacterales bacterium, assembly GCA_030680175.1. Classification (GTDB taxonomy): domain Bacteria; phylum Acidobacteriota; class Vicinamibacteria; order Vicinamibacterales; family UBA2999; genus JAUXWO01. The sequence goes on along the minus strand of JAUXWO010000127.1, from coordinate 21,793 downwards.
GCAGGCACGGCACATCGGGGTTGGCGACGAGCATCACCTGATCCGAGGCATGCAGCGCGGTGGCCGAGCAGGAACTGAGCGCGCTCCCCGCGTCGATCACGATGAAGTCGTACGCGCGCCGCAGCAGCTCCATCACGCGTTCGATGCCGGGGGCGTCGGCGGGCGACGGACGCGCGAAGTCGTCGGCCGCGACGAGCACGTCGAGGCCACACTCGTGACGCGACAGCAGGCTCGGCACGACCGCCGGGTCGAGCCATCCCGATTGATCCAGCAGGTCGAGCAGGGAGTACCGGGATCGCAGGCCGAGGAAGAGCCCGACGTCCCCAGATCCCGCCTTGAGATCGATGACCAGCACCCGCTGCCCCGACACGCGGCACAGTTCCGCGGCCGAGTTGACCGCCAGCGTCGTCGTGCCGGTGCCGCCCTTGGTGCCGAGGAAGGTGATGACCATCACCCGCCCCCCTCGCAACCGACGTGCCACGCCGCTCGGATGGCCGATTGCCCGGAAATGCGGAGGGAGGCCCCGACCCGCCTCGACCGTGCGGCGTCAACGGCCCCGCAGTTTCGTAATGACACTCGCCGCTTTGGTGGGCCACGCCCCGCACGCTGTCCACAGAGTCCGTCCGAATTTCCGCGTTCCGCGCGAACGCCCCCACGGGGCGCCAGGGTACGGCGTTTGCTCTCCTGCCTGTCACCATGCCTACCCTGGCCAGACGTTCCACCACACCCCCGCCCGTTGACGCCGCCACCGTCGTCAATGAGTGGGGGGTCTACGACCCGGCCGTTGCGGGGATCGAGGCGCTCTTCAACCGCGTCGATCCCGACGGCATGCGCCGCGAACGCGAGCGCGAGTCGAGGCCGCGGCGCAAGACCGGCACGCGCAAGGCCGCCGTCGGCGACGATGTGAGCGGCGTGGGGCTGGCGATCGCCGAGGCCGTGGCGCGCGCCAGACAGCACCCCGTCACGCTCGAGACGAGGCACGCCACCGCCGCGGCCCTCGTGCCCATGGCCACCCCGGCGGCCGAGCCGGTCGCCGAGCCGGCGCCACCGCGTCCGCGCCGTGCCGTCACCGCGATGTGGCTGCGCGCGATGGCGATGGCATCGACGGACGCGCCACCCGAGGCGTTCCACGGCATCTTCGGCATGCTCCGTCTTCCGGTGGCGGTCGCGCTGGTGCAGTACGCCCGCGGCTGCCGCATCGGACAGATCCATATCGTCGACGCGTAGGCCACTCTCGGGCACCACCATCCTCTTCAGGGGACGCGCACGCGTCCCCTGTTTTTTTTGCGCGGGGGGGCGCCGGGGCGGCGCGCCCCCCGGCGATTGAACCTAAGATCGAAGGATGCGATCTGCCGCGCTCCTCCTCGCCCTCTGGCTGTCGGTCCCCGCGCTGCTGCCGGCGCAGTCCGGCAGCACGGCTCCGGCCCCGGACGCGTTCTTCGGCTTCGCGATGGGCACCGACGGCCGGCTGGCCGGCTGGCCCGAACTGGAGCTGTACCTCGAGGCGGTCGCGGCGGCCTCGGACCGCGTCACGCTCGTCGACGCGGGCCCCACCACGGAGGGACGGCGGCTGCGGGGCGCGATCGTGTCGTCGCCGGCGAACCTCGCCCGCCTCGACGAGATCAAGGCCGCGAGCCGCCGGCTCGCCGACCCGCGCGCGATCGGCGTCGCCGACGCCCGCGCGCTCGCCACGCGCCAGCCCGTCATCGTGGTGATCGGCGCGAGCATCCACGCCTCCGAGATCGGCGCCACGCAGACGATGCCCGAACTGCTTCACATGCTCGCGACGGCGGAGGACGAGGCCACGCGGCGGGTGCTGGACGAGGTGGTGCTGATCCTCTTCCCATCGCTCAACCCCGACGGCCACGTGCTGACGGTGGACTGGTACAACCGCTGGCGGGGCACCGACTTCGAGGGGAGCCCCATGCCGTGGCTGTACCACAAGTACGTGGGCCACGACATCAACCGCGACGCCTTCATGATGAACGTCGTCGAGAACCGGTCGCTCGCGCACTTCTTCTACCGCGAGTGGCACCCGCAGGTGTTCCTCTCGATGCACCAGATGGGCCAGCGCGGCGCGCGCTACTTCGTGCCGCCCAACTACGACCCGATCGATCCGAACCACGACCCGCTCATCTGGCGCACGGCGGGGCTGCTCGGCCACGCCATGGCGCTCGCGATGGAGGAGGACGGCCGGCAGGGCGTGCTGCAGAGCGCGATGTACGACTACTACTGGCCCGGGTACGAAGACTCCGCGCCGCTCGGCCACAACGTGGTGACGCTGCTGACGGAGGCGGCGAGCGTGAACGTCGCCTCGCCGATCCGGGTCTCGCCGATCGAGCTCCAGGGGACGCCGCGCGGCCTGCCGGAGTACCGCGCGCAGATCAACTTCCCGAATCCCTGGCCCGGCGGCGCGTGGCGGCTTCGGGACATCGTCGACTACAACCTCTCGGCCGTGCGCGGGCTGCTCACCGGCGCGTCGCGGTACCGCCAGGAGATCGTCCGCAACTTCTACACGATGGGCCGGCGCGCCGTCGTCACCGGATCGGAGGGCGCGCCGTTCGCCTTCATCATTCCGCCGGAGCAGCACGACCCGCACGCGGCGCACCGGCTGCGCGAGCTGCTGCTCGACGGCAGCGTCGAGATCATGCGCGCGGCCGAGACGTTCCGCGTGGCCGACACCGTCTACCCGGCGGGCACGGACCTCGTGCTGATGGCGCAGCCGTATCGCGCGTACGCGAAGACGCTGCTGGAACAACAGGTCTACCCGGTGCGGCGGCTAGCGCCGGAGGCGGCGCCGGAGCGGCCGTACGACGTGGCCGGGTGGACGCTCCCATTCCAGATGGGCGTCCACGTCGATCGCATCGAGCAGACGTTCGAGCCGCCCCCGAGCGTGCGCCTCACCGAGACGCAGATCGCGCCCGCCTACCTGTGGGGCGAGCCGCGGCCGGATCACTACGTCGTGGACGGACGCGGCACCGCCGGCACGCTCGCCCTCAACCGGCTGCTGGCCGCCGGCCTCGCGCCGTCGTGGACCACCGCGCCCGCGGAGCTGCTTGGCTACAGCTACCCGCCGGGTTCGATCGTCGTCGAGCACTCGAACCGCGCGCGCGAGGTGGTGACGTCGATCGTCAACGAGCTGGGCCTGCGCGCGACCGGGGCGCGCGGCCGCGCGCCGTCGAACCTCCGCCCCCTCGGCCGCCCGCGCGTCGGACTCTACAAGCCGTGGGTGGCGTCGATCGACGAAGGGTGGACGCGCTGGCTGCTCGAGCAGTACGGGTTCCCGTTCAGCAGCCTCACCGATCAGGACGTGCGGCGCGGCGGACTCCGGGCCAGCTTCGACGCCATCGTGCTCCCCGACATGGACGCCGAACGCCTGCGGAGCGGCCACGCGCCGCTCTCGATGCCCCCCGAGTACGTGGGGGGCCTCGGCGACGAGGGCGTCGCCGCGCTCCAGGAGTTCGTCCGCGCGGGCGGCACGCTCATCGCGATCGACTCGGCAAGCCAGTTCGCGATCGAGACGCTGTCGCTGCCCGTCCGCGATACGCTGCGCGGACGGCCGGCGGACGAGTTCTTCTGCCCGGGCTCGATCCTGCGGCTCGAGGTGGATGTCACCGACCCGCTCGCCTACGGCATGACCCCCGAGGCCGGCGCGTTCTTCGCCTTCGGCTCCGGGTTCGCCGTCGACGAAGGCGACACGTCGGTGCGCGTGCCGGGACGCTACGCCTCGGAGGACGTGCTCATGAGCGGCTGGCTGGAAGGCGAGGCCCACATCGCCGGCCAGGGCGCCGTCGTCGAGGCGCGCGTCGGGCAGGGCCGTGCGGTGCTGCTCGGCTTCCGCGCCCAGCACCGCGCGCAGTCGCACGGCACGTTCCGCCTGCTCTTCAACGCGATCCACACGGCGGCGGCAGGCAGACGCTGATTCGCGATTCGCTGTTCGCTGTTCGCAATTCGCAATTCGCTATTCGCGATTCGCTATTCGCTATTCGCGAGTTGCGAACGGCAAACGGCGAACGGCGAACGGCGAACGGCGAACGGCGAGTCTGGCGCGCTCCTTGCGCGATCCCCCCTGAAACCACCGGCGGAGGCGGCATCTACGCAGCTTCTGCCACGTTTCCGGGGAGGTGCGTGTGCAGGAAACGCGATCTGGATGGAGGCAGGGCGACCGCGTCTCGGTGCGGGGCGAGGAGTGGGTGCTCGATGCGCTCGTCCCGTATGAGCGCTGCGCGCGGCTCACGCTGCGCGGCTGCGGCCCCGCCAACGGCGGGGACTCGTGCGAGGTCGTGGCGCCGTTCGACCAGCCGGTCGTGCGGCGCGGACGCGGGCGGTGGCGTCGCGCGGGGCGCGCTGCGGCGCTCGAGGCCGCGGCACGGGCCGTGGTGGAGGCACCGCCGGCCGGAGGGCTCATCACCGCGCGGGCGGCGGCGCTCGATCTCTGGCCGTGGCAGCTGGCGCCGGCGCTGGCGGTCGTCGCCGGGCACCCGCGGCTGCTGATCGCCGACGAGGTCGGCCTCGGCAAGACCATCCAGGCGGGCCTCATCGCCGCCGAGCTGCGGGCACGCGGCGAGGCCGCGCGCATCTGCATCGTCACGCCGGCCGGCCTGCGCGCGCAGTGGGTGCAGGAGCTTGGCGACCGCTTCGGCCTCGAGGCGGCGCTCGTCGACCAGGCGCGCCTCGCCCGCGATCGCGCGGCGCTTCCCCGCGGCATCAACCCCTGGCGGCTCCCCCCCATCGTCGTCACCTCGATCGATCTCGTGCGCCAGCAGGAAGTGCTGGCCGCACTCGACCACGTGCCGATCGACCTGCTGATCGTCGACGAGGCGCACCATGCCGCCACGGGCACCGATCGCGGCCATGCGGTGGCGCACCTCGCCGGCCACGCGCTGCGTGTCGTGCTCCTCACCGCGACGCCGCACACCGGCGACGACGCCGCGTTCCGCGCGCTGGCGATGATCGGGGCGATCGAACGGCGTGCGCCGATGCTGGTGTTTCGCCGGACCCAGGCCGGCGTCGGCCTGCGCCTGCCGCGGCGGGAGCGCGTGCTTCGGGTGCGGCCCACCGGCGCCGAGGCCGCGCTCTTCGACGCCCTGCGCGGCTACCTGCACTGGATCGCCCGCGAGTGCCAGGGGGCCGCGCACGGCGCCCTGCTTGCCTCGGTCCTCGCGCGCCGCGCGGCCTCGAGTCCCGCGGCCCTCGCGCGGACGATCGCGCGCCGGCGACGGCTGCTCGTCGAGGGCCTCCCGGCCGGCGAGCAGCTGCGGCTGCCGTGGGACGAGCCGGACGCGGGAGACGATGTGGTGCCGGACCATGTCGTGGGCGCGCACGTGAGCGATGACGCCGCGGGCGAGCGCGCCGCGCTGGACACGTTGCAGTTGCTGGCGGAGCGCGCCTCGAGCCACGCGTCGAAGGTCCGCGCGCTGGCGCGGTGGCTCGGGCGCATCGACGAGCCCGTGCTGATCTTCACGGAGTACCGCGACACGCTCGAGGAGATCGCGCGCGCGCTCGACGGATCCGCCCGCCTGAGCCTGCTGCATGGCGGGCTGACACGCCAGGAGCGCGAGGCGGCGGTGCGCGGGTTCGTCGGCGGATCCGTGACGTGGCTCCTGTCCACGGATGCCGGCAGCGAGGGGCTGAACCTGCAGGCGCGCTGCCGCGTGGCCGTGAACCTCGAGGCGCCGCCGAGCCCCACACGGCTGGCCCAGCGCGCCGGGCGCCTGGCGCGGCTCGGGCAGGCGCGCCGGGTGCACGTCCTCACGCTCGCCCACACCGGCGGATTCGACGAGCCGGCCCTCGCGAACCTCGATCGACGGCAGGCGGCGATCGACCACGCCCTCGACCCGCATACCGCGCCGGATCGCGTCATCGTCGACGGGTTTCACGCCGCGGCCACGCGCGAGGCGGCGCGCGTCGCGTCGATGCGCCGCCTGGCGCGGATCACGGACCGTCCGCGCGACGTGCCGCGTCGTCCGCGCATCCCCTGCGCGCTCGCCGCGACGCGCACGTCCGGCCGGCGCTGGATGCTGGTCGTCCGTGCCGACACGCGGGACGCCGGCGGCCGCCTCCTCGAGTCGGCCGTCCTGGCCGCGCTCGTCAGCTGGACCGGGGCGTCGCCTCGGGACTGGCCCTCGGTGCGCGCGGCGCTCACCCATGCCGTCAGCGCCGTGGAGGGCTCGCGGGTGTTTGCGCTGCGGGCGGCGGCGATCGACGCCGAGCACGCACGCGGACGGGCGGCCCTGCTCGCGCGCGCGGAAGCGCTGGCCGCGCGCAGTCTCGCGCCTCAGGGCCTCGTGCAGACCTCGCTGTTCGACGCACGGGCGGCGCAGGCAACCGAGGACGCCGGCCGGCTGCGCGGCGAGGCGGCCGCGTGGTGGCACGCCCACGTGGAGCGGATCACGCGGGCACGTGGGCCCGCGCACGCCGGCACGCCCGTGCTTGCCGCGGCGTTCACCGTACCCGACGGCGGCTCGCGGCTCGCCTGGCAGGACACGTAGGACGCCTCGATGCTGCCGGGCATTCACGGTTCGCTCGTCTCGACCGACTACCTGGAGTCGGTTCTCCTGCACGCGGCGCCGGATGGTGCGTCCATGGACGCCGCCGTCCGCCTGACGCGTATCGTGCGCGAGGCGCATCGCCGTCTTGGACCGGCGTCCGGCGCGCGCGCGGTGCTCGAGCTTCTCGCGCGGCCGCTCGTCGAGGCGCTCGGCTTCGCGACCGGCACCGCAACGGCGCACGGCTCGATGGGGTTCGCCGCCCTGCTCCACGCGGGCCCGACGCCCGCCGCGCTGCTCATCGCGGCGCCGTGGGGGCAACCGATCGAGCCGCTGTGGCGCCACGCCGTCCGCGCCGGCCTCACCCGGCGCGTCCGCTGGTGCCTGGCGACCAACGGCGCCGCACTCCATGCCTTCGACGCCGGCGCCGCATGGACGCGGCGCGCGCTCGACATCGACCTCGCCGCCGTCACCTCGGATCCGCGCGCGGCGCGCGCGCTGACGAGGCTCGTGGCGGCGGGGGTGCTCGCCCCGGAGGCGGTGACGGGCCGGACGGCGCTCGACCTCCTCGCCGCCGGCTCCGACGCGCACGGCGTGTCGGTGTGCCGATCGCTGCGCGGCGGCGTCATCGAAGCGCTGGGCCATCTGGTGGAGGGCCTGGCGCACGGGCGTGTGCACGCAGGCGCCGGGCCACGCTTCGATCAATCGCTCACGCTCGTCTACCGCATCCTGTTCCTGCTCTTCGCCGAGTCGCGCGGCCTCGTGCCCGTGTGGCACCGCGTCTACCGCGACCGCTACACCGTGGATGCCCTCGCGCGGCGCGCCGCGCTCCGGCCCGAGGGGCCCGGCCACTGGGACGCGTTGCGCGCGATCTCGCGGATGGCGCACGCCGGGTGCGAAGCCGGGGACCTGCGCGTCACCGCGTTCAACGGCCGGCTGTTCGCGCCCGCACGCACCCCGCTCGCCGAGGCCGCCGGCGTGCCGGACCGCGCGGTGGCGCACGCCGTCACGGCGCTCACGACGACGGCGGCGGGACCGGCAGGCCGCCAACGGATCGCATACCGGGACCTCGGCGTCGAGCAGCTCGGCGCCGTGTACGAACACGTGCTCGAGTACGAGCCCTCGCCGGCCGGCGCCCAAGCGCCGCTCTGCCGGACGTCGGACGACCGCAAGCAGACCGGCAGCTTCTATACGCCGCGAGCGATGACGGATTTCCTCGTGCGGCGCACGCTGGCGCCGCTCGTCGAAGGACGGGGGGCCACCGAGATCCTCGGCCTGCGCATCGTCGACCCCGCGATGGGCAGCGGCGCCTTCCTCGTATCGGCGTGCCGCTATCTGGCGGCCGCCGTGATCGCGGCGCGCCATGCGCGTGAGGGCACGCCGGCCGAACCGGACCGCGACACCGTCGCCGCCACGCGGCGGCTGGTGGCGCAGCGATGCCTCTACGGCGTCGATCTCAACCCCACGGCCGTGCAGCTCGCGCGGCTGTCGCTCTGGCTCGCGACGCTCGCCGCCGACCGGCCGCTCACCTTTCTCGATCACCACCTCGCGACCGGCGACAGCCTCGTCGGCGCACGCTTCGTCGACCTGACGCGCGTGGCGCCGGGCGCGCGCGCGGCGCGTCCGCGCCCGCTGCCGCTCTTCGACGACGAGACGGCTGCGCCGCTGGCGCGGGCGGTGCTGCCGGACCGGTACCGGCTGGCGATGGATCCCGACGAGTCGGCCCGCACCGTGCGCCAGAAGGAGCGTGCCCTGGACCGGCTCGGCGCCCCCGGAACCCCGCTCGCGGCGTGGCGGCAGGTGGCCGATGTCTGGTGTGCCGGATGGTTCGTGGATCCCGTGCCGGACACGCGCCTCTTCACGGACCTGCAGGCGGCGGCGATGGGCGGCGCGCGTGTGCTGCCGGCCCGCGTCGCGGCGCCGTGGTTCGCCCGGGCCGGCGAGGCGGCGCGCCGCCATCGCTTCTTCCACTGGGAGATCGAGTTTCCGGAAGTCTTCTTCGGCCCCGACGGCCGGCGGCGGACGGACGGTGGGTTCGACGCCGTGCTCGGCAACCCGCCGTGGGACATGGTGCGGGCCGACTCCGGTGATGCCGGGGCGCGCGGACGCGACCGTGCGCACGTCACGCGGTACCTCCGATTCCTCCGCGACGCCGGCCCGTACCGCAGTGCCGGCGGAGGCCACGCGAACCGCTACCAGTTCTTCGTCGAGCGCGCGCTGCAGCTCGTGCGCCCCGGCGGCCGCCTCGGCCTCCTCGTGCCGGCGGGCCTTCTGCTCGATCACGGTAGTGCCGGACTGCGGCGGCGCCTGCTCGACGAGACCGCGCTCGAACGCGTCACGGGGTTCGACAACCGCGACGCGATCTTTCCGATCCATCGCAGCGTCCGCTTCCTGCTGGTCTCCACCACGGCGGGCCCGCCCACGACCGAGGTTCGCGCCCGGTTCGGGCTGCGGTCGCCGTCGGCGCTCGACGTCCTGCCCGACCACGCGAGCGACGACCCCGCCGAGGCCTATCCCCTCGCGCTCACCCGCGACGTGATCAACACCCTCGATCCGCACGACCTGGCGATCCCCGACCTGGCCTCGCCCGAGGATCTGTCTCTGCTTCTCCACCTCGCACACGCCGCGCCCGCCCTTGGCGATCCCGCGGGCTGGCACGCCCAGTTCGGCCGCGAGCTGAACGCCACCGATGACCGCGCGCACTTCCGTCCGCGGACCACCGTGCGCCCCGCGCGCCTGCTGCCCATCGTCGAGGGCAAGCTCGTGGCCCCCTTCCGCGTGGACGTGGACCGCGCGGCCGCCGGCCTTCCGCACGACGCCGCGCGGCAGCTGCTGGACCGCGACCGCACGTGGGGACGCGCGCGGATCGCCTACCGCGATGTGGCCAGCGCCACCAACCGCCTGACGCTGATTGCGGCGCGGCTGCCGGCCGGCACGGTCTCCACGCACACGCTGTTCTGCCTGAAGACGCTGCTCGACGATGACGACCAGTGGTGCCTGCTCGCGCTGATGAACAGCTTCGTCGCCAACTACGTCGCGCGCCTCTACGTGACCACGCACGTGACGACGGCGATCGTGAAGCGTCTCCCGGTGCCGCGGCCGGTACCTGGTTCACGCACGCACCGTGCGCTAGTCAGGCTGGCGAAGGCGCTCGCACGCGACGGCATCGACCGGCGCCTCGCCACGTACGTGGCTCTTCAGGCGCGCGTCGCCGGGCTGTATGGCCTGTCGCGCGCCCAGTTCGCGCACGTTGTGTCGACGTTTCCGTTAGTGGACCCTGGGGTGAGGCAGGCAGCGGTGGACGCGTTCGCCGGGAACTCATCCGCAGATTCCGCGGATTACGCGGATCTCCGGCGCTGAGCGTCCCGCGGTCGGCCTGCGGCCGACCGGCTGCGCGGGCTGAAGTGCGCACAGGGACCGTCCCCTCTCCGAGCGCGCCAGGATGCGCGGGGACGGTCCCTGTGCGCGCCTCAGCCCGCGCACCAGGCTGCCGGTCTGGACCGGCAGCCTCGGGGACGCGCTCACCGGCCTGCTCCCCACGCATTGCCCTGGCACCGGAGGATCTGCGTAATCCGCGTAATCTGCGGATGGAACCGTTTCAGCGGACGAGGAGGACCAGCAGGCCGGCGACGAGGCTGCTCATCATGATCGCGAGCGTGACGGCCGCCATCACCACGATGGCCCATTGACGCTTGTGCCCATGCACCGCCACGATGACGACCAGCCGCGATCCAGGCGAGGCCAGCAGCAGGATGATGCCCGTGTGCAGCAGCACACGCGCCGCGAGCGCGCCTGGCCAGACGAGCGCGCCGGCCAGCCCGGCCGCGAGGCAGATCAGGCTGAGCCGCGTGAAGAGGCGCAGCACGCGGTCCAGCCGCGCGTCGAGCTCCGGCGGCGAGGGCGGCGCCGACGATCGGGACGGGGGGATCTCGTCGGTCACAGCGACCTCAGCAGCATCATCATCCCGACGATGATGAGCATCCCCGCCATCATGATCTTCAACGTGCGCACCGGCGCACGCGCGCTCACACGGACGCCGAGTGTCGCGCCGGCCTGCACCCCGAGGATGGCCGCGGCCGCCAGCGCCGGGACGAGCAGCCCGCGGCCGTAGTAGATCGTCGCGCCCGCCGCCGCCGTCACGCCCATCATCACCGCGCTCGTCGCCGCGGCCGCGCGCAGCGGCACGCCGCACCACGCCGTCAGCAGCGGCACCTTCACGGTGCCGCCGCCGATGCCGAGCAGCGTCGCCAGATTGCCGGCGATGAACGAGACGGCGATCGCCAGCGGCAGGCGCTGCACCTGGTAGGTCACCGGCAGGCCCGTGTCATCGTCCAGGAACCGGCCGCCCCAGCGGCCCGGCGTGACGTCCTCGTCGAACGACACGTTGCGCTGATCGATCCGCGCCAGCGTGACGATGGCGATCGCGATGACGACGATGGCGAACAGGCGCTGGAGCGAGGCCTGGCTGAAGGCCAGCGCCGTCAGGCCGCCGAGCAGGCCGCCGGCGGCCGTCGCGATCTCGAGCAGCAGGCCGAGCCGCAGGTTGATGAGCAGGCGCGCGGCGCGGCCCGCCGCCACGGCCCCCGACGTGGCGACGACGGTGGCCAGGCTGAGCGCCACGGTCTCGCGCATCGGGAGATTGAGCCCGAGCACGAGCAGCGGCACGAGGAAGACCCCGCCCCCGAGCCCCAGCAACCCGCCGAGGAACCCGGCCGCGAGGCCGGCCCCGGCGACGCCGGCGACGAGAGGCAGCGCGATCTCGGGCATCAGGGCCCCGGATCACCAGATCGGCAGATCATCAGGTCAGATCCCCAGATCACCACATCGCCACGTCATCAGATTCTCCGAGGATCGCCATGTTCCCACGCCTTCAGCAGGGCGTAGAGCGTGGCGGTGATGGGGACGGGCACGCCGAGCCGCGCGGCGCGGCGGACCGCGACGCCGTGCAGCGCCTCCACCTCGATGCGCTTGCCGAACTCGAGGTCGATCAGCAGCGACGAGCGCGTCGTCGCCGGCACGTTGTCCATGTACTCCTTCAGCGTGTCGAAGCGGTTCGGCGAGATGGTGATGCCTTCCGCGGCCGCGATCGCGGCGATCTCGCGCGAGGCGGCGTAGAACATCTCCTGCACGTGCGGGTACTTCCAGATCTGGCCGATCGGCAGGCGCGCGGCGCCCGTGAAGCCGGCGAATGGCGCCAGGTAGACGAACTTGTCCCAGATGGGGACGCGGCCGTCGGCGACGGCGGTCACCTGGATATCGGCGGGCGCCATCACGTCGGCGATGGCCTGCACGCGCGGCGTGATGCGGCCGCGGTCCCCGAACACCTCGCCGAAGATGATCGAGCGGTGGACACCCGTCTGCACGATGAGCCCCGGCGCTTCGAGGGCGGTGGCGACGTAGGTCGTGCCGCCGAGCACGCGGGCCTCGCCGACGGCGGCGGCCACCTCATCGGCGCTGCCGACGCCGTTCTGGAGCGTCAGCACCACCGTGTCCGGCCCGAGGAGCGGCGCCACGAGCGGCAGGGCCGAGGCATTGTCGTAGGCCTTCACGGTGAACAGCACGACGTCCACCGGGCCGACGCGCGCCGTGTCCTCTTCGGCCGCGGCCTTGACGACGAAGTCGCCGAGGGCCGGGCTTCGCACCTCGAGGCCCCGCTCGCGGATGGCCGCCAGGTGCGCGCCGCGCGCGATGAAGGTGACCTGCTGGCCCGAGCGGGCCAGCCGCGCCCCGAAGTACCCGCCGACAGCGCCCGACCCGACGATCGCGAAATGCATGAGCCCCCTCCGGAATCCGCCCCGATCCGCCGGCCCGCGCGCCGCCGGCGCCCTTACGGTATCACTCCGATGAAGATGCTATTATCCGGCCATGGCGACACGCCTCACCGCGTACATCGTCTCCTCCATCGTCATCCTGACGCTGATCGCCGGGCTGATCGTCCGCGCGCAGCGTGACGACGAGGGGCCGATCGACCTGATGGTGGTCAATGGCCGGGTGTTCACGGCCGATGGGAGCGGCGGCCTCGCCGAGGCGGTGGCGGTGCAGGGCAACCGGATCGTGCGCGTCGGCACCACGCGCGACGTGCTGCGCCTCAGGCGGCCGCAGACGGAGGTCATCGACGCCGGCGGACACGCGGTCGTTCCCGGCTTCAACGACGCGCACCTGCACTTCATGAGCGGCGGGCTGGGCCTCACCCAGATCAACCTGCTCGACGCACGCACCGTGGAGGAGATCGAGGCGGCCGTGCGCGCCTGGGCCGCCGCGTACCCGGACGCCGAGTGGGTGCGGGGCCGTGGCTGGTACTACCAGTCGTTTGCCGGCGGGCTCCCGACGCGGCAGCTGCTCGACGCCGTGGTGCCGGATCGCCCCGCCTACCTCACCGCCTACGACGGCCACACGGGCTGGGCCAACAGCCTCGCGCTGGCGCGCGCCGGCATCACGCGGAGCACGCCGAACCCGCCGAACGGCATCATCGAGAAGGACCCGCGCACGGGGGAGCCCACGGGCGTCCTGAAGGAGACGGCCATGGGCCTCGTCGCCCGGGTGCTGCCCCCGACCTCGCGCGACGAGCGGCTCGACGCCATCCGCAGCGCCGTGCAGGAGGCCCACCGGCTCGGGGTGACCAGCGTGCAGAACGCCAGCGGGTCCGCCGAGGAGTTCGCGCTCTACGAGGAACTGCGCGATGCCGGGGAGCTCGCCGTGCGGGTCTACTCGGCCATCTCGGTGGGCCCGGACGTCGCGGACGAGGACTTCGTCCGCTTCGTCGAGATTCGGGACGAGTACGCCGACGATCCGGTCTTCAAGACCGGCGCGATCAAGCTGATGCTCGACGGCGTGATCGAGGGGCACACCGGCGCGATGCTCGCGCCGTACGCCAACCGGCCCGACACGGCGGGCGAGGCGCGCTTCTCGCAGGCGCGCCTCAACGAGGTGGTGGCGGAGCTCGACCGGCGCGGCTGGCAGCTGATGATCCACGCCATCGGCGACGGCGCGGTGCGCATGGCCCTCGATGCCTTCGCGCACGCGGCGAAGGAGAATCCGGCGCCCGAACGCGGCCGCCGGCACCGCATCGAGCACCTCGAGACGATCGATCCCGCTGACATCGCGCGGTTCGCCGAGCTCGACGTGATCGCGTCGTACCAGCCGTACCACGGCGTGCCGACGCCCGGGGGCGGCGACGTCTGGAGCGAGAACATCGGCCCCGAGCGCGCCGCGCGCGGCTGGATCTTCGCGAGCCTGCACGAGGCGGGCGTCCGTCTCCTCTTCGGCAGCGACTGGCCGGTGGTCTCGATGGACCCGCGGCTCGGCCTGCACGTCGCGGTCAACCGGACCACCCTCGACGGCGAGCCCGACGGCGGCCTGCCGCCGGAGGAGCGCCTCGATCTCGCCACGGCGCTCGAGGCCTACACGCGGACCGGGGCCTGGGCCTCGTTCGACGAGCAGCGCAAGGGGCAGATCGCGCCGGACATGCTGGCGGACATGGTCATCCTGTCGCGCGACATCTTTGGCGCCGCGCCCACGGCCCTGCTCGAGGCCGAGGTCGACGTGACGATCTTCGACGGCCGTGTCGTGTACCGGCGAACGCCCGCGCCCGCGCGCCCGACGGTCACCAATTAGTGGAGTGTCGCCGCCCCACTGAACCGGCCCCCGCCGTGCGCCGTCCTATCGTGAAGCATGACTAGACGCCTGATCCTGGCGGCCCTGGCCCTCCTCGCCGCCACGGGCGCGCCCGCGGCCCAATCCGATCTCGACGCCTTCATGGCGCGCGTCGTCGAGCGGCGCGACGAGAACTGGAAGAAGCTGCAGCAGTACGTGCTCGATGAACGCGAGACGCTGCGCCTGCTCGGACCGGGCGGCGCGCCGATCTTCGGCCAGCAGCGCGAATACACGTGGTTCATCCGCCAGGGCTTCTTCGTCCGCAGCCCGACGCGCGCCAACGGCGCGGCGATCGGCGAGGACGAGCGGCAGAAGTACGAAGACACCTGGATCCGCAACGAACAGCGGCGCGAGGAGCGCCGCGCCAAGCGGGAAGGCCGCGACGTCGAGTCGCCGGCGGCAACGGAGGACGTGCTGCGGCAGTCGGTGGAGCCGCAGTTCGTGTCGGCCGCCTACTTCCTGCGGTTCAGGTTCGATCCCGGCAGTTACGCCCTCGCCGGGCGTGAGACCCTCGACGGGCGCACGGTGCTGCGCATCGAGTACTACCCCACGCGCCTCTTCAGCGACGACAACCCCGACCCCGACCGCGAGGACAGCGGGCGCGAAGAGCGCGAGCGCCGGCGCCGCGAGCGCGCCGAGGCCAGGGGCGACCGCGAGGCCGAGGCCGAAGACCGGATCACGACGCAGATGAACAAGGTCTCGGTCGTGACGCTGTGGGTGCTGCCGGAGAACCACCAGGTCGTCCGCTACACCTTCGACAACGTGGACTGGGGGTTCCTGCCAGGACGATGGCTCCTGCGCGCCGAGGAGGCGCGGGCCTCGATGCAGATGGTCGAGGCGTTCCCCGATGTCTGGCTGCCTGACGCCATCGACATGCATGTCCGGATGATGACGGCGGCCGGCGGCCTCGACGCGCGGTACGACATCCGCTACGACGGCTACCGCCTCGCCGACGTGAAGACGAGGATCGTGCCGTGATCGTCCCGCTTGCCCTGATCGTCAGTTTGCTGGCCGCCGTCCCCGCCGCGGCGCAGCCCGCCACGGACGTGATCGTGCAGATCCGCATCCACGGCAACCACACGACGCCGGACGCGATTGTCCTGGCCCTCGTCGACCTCGAGGTCGGCGCGCCGGCGACCGACACGGCCCTCGAGGCGGCGCGAATCCGCGTCGAGGAGAGCGGGCGGTTCGCCGCCGTCGAGGTCCGGCGCCGGATGGCGTCCCTGACGGATCCGACGCAGATCATGGTGGTCGTAATGGTCACCGAGCGCGCGGGCGTCAGCGAGGACAACCTGATGCCGGGCCTCGCCCGGCGGATCCGGGCGGCCGGGTTATGGATGCCGGTGCTCACCTACGAGGATGGCCACGGCTTCACCTACGGCGCGCGCGCCACCTTCGTCGATCTGTTCGGCCCCCGGTCGCGCGTGTCGATGCCGCTCACGTGGGGCGGCGAGCGGCGCGCGAGCGCGGAGGCGGAGCGCACCTTCGCGCGCGGCCCGATCTCCCGGGTGGTGGCCACCGGCGGCGTGTCCCGCCGTGTGAACCCGTTCGACGAGATCGCCGACACCCGCACCGGCCTCACCCTGCGCGCTGAACACGCCTTCCTGACCTGGGTGCGCATCGGCGGCCACGTGCGGCGCGAACGGATTTCGTTCGAGGGCCGCGGCCAGGACCTCAACGCGTTCGGCATGGACTTCATCGTCGATACGCGGATCGATCCGTCGTTCCCGCGCAACGCCGTGTACACCCTGCTGACGTTCGAGCGGATGGGGTTCAGCGATGCGTTCGCCTCGACGCGGTGGACGCTCGATGCACGCGGCTACCTGGGCCTGCCGAGATCGTCGGTCCTCGCGGTGAGCGGCCAGGCGACGCGCGCGGATCAGCCGCTGCCGCGATATGAGAAGGCGCTGCTCGGCGGCGCCGCCAACCTCCGCGGCACACGCGCCGGGATGGCGGCGGGCGACAACCTCGCGGCGGTCTCGGCGGAACTGCGCGTCCCGATCACCTCCCCCCTGTCGGTGGGCCGGTTCGGGGTGAAGGCCTTCGTGGATGCGGGCGCGGTGTGGAACCACCGGGAGAAGTTGGCGGACCAGCCGTTCAGGCGCGGCGTGGGCGCCGGGGTGTTCTTCGGCGTGGCGGCGCTGACGATGAACGTGGACGTCGGGCGCTCAGAGGGCCAGACGCGCTGGCACGCCGGGCTCGGGCTCGCGTTCTGACGTCACCAGCGCAGGACGCGGGTGCCCCGCCACAGCGGGCCTTCTTCGACGAACGCCCACTCCGGGTTCTGGGCCGGATCGCGCACGGCCTCACAGATGCGGTCGAACACCGGCACGCCGGCGTCCTCGCACTCGAAGTAGGTGACGAAGTCGTACTCGCCGCGGCGTTCGTAGCCGTCGGGGTTGTGGAAGATGCGCCGGTGGAGGAACGGGATCCCCTCGTCGGCGGCCATCGCGTGCCCCTTGACCGGGCAGCCCGAGGCACGGTTGACGTGCGGATAGAAGTAGGTCTGGCGCTCGAGCGGCGGCAAGGCCCACCACTCGCGCGATTTGCGCACCGGCATGATGAAGGCGTGCGCGCTGACGCGGCCGGATCGGCGCGGCGGCGCGCTGCGCGAGATGTGGTGCTGCATCTCGGCGCTCGAGTAACGCGGGGCGCGCACCGCGCCGTCGATCGCCAGCACCTCGGCGGTGTCGCCCAGCCGGCGCCGCAGTTCCTCCTCGACCTCCTGGAGGCGCGGCCGGTACTTGCTCGAGACCTGCGCGACGTACCGCGCCCCGGCCACCACGCGCGCGGCGTCACCCACGGCATCGGCCGGCTCGCCGGTGCGCACCATGAACTGGATGGTCTCGAACGGCTGCGGGTCGCGCGTGCCGTCGCTGTCGAAATCGTTGAAGAACCCGCGGCCGATGAGCCCGCCGACCGTGCGCAGCCGCGTCCCCGCCGCGTCATCGTCGAGCCGGTTCAGCACGAACAGGAACTTCGTGAACGCCAGGTTGGCGCCGGGCGCCTGGCCGTTCCCGTTCCCGTTGGCGTGGCCGTTGGTGCCCATACCTCCGCGTGTATCGGACGGCAGTGCGCCGGCCGCCACCCCGGATGGCCGAAGTGTGCACTGCCGTGCAGGACCCTCCGGCGGCTACTTCAGAGCACGAAGCGGCGGATGGCCTGCGCCAGGCCGGCCTCGTCATTGGTGCCCGTCACGTACCGGGCCTCCGCCCGCAGATCCTCCGCCGCGTTGCCCATGACCACGCCGGTGCCGGCCCAGCTGATCATGTCGCGGTCGTTGAAGTTGTCGCCGATGGCCATCACCTCGTCGCGGGCCACGCCGAGCAGGCCGGCCACCCGCTCGAGCGTCGCCCCCTTCGTCGTGCCCACCCCGCACACGTCCACGAGCGAGAAGTCACGGGCCGGATACTCGGTGAGCGAGACGGCGAGGTCGGCGGCCACGTCGAGCGAGTCGAGATGGTCCATCACCGCGCGCATCGGGGCGACGCCGCCGTTGAAGGCCACCTGGACGGGGTCGTCGTCGAGCGCGTGCTCGAGCGCTTCGACGCTGGTGATGAGCGCCGCGTTCTTCTCACGGAAGCCCTTGCGGTGCGGATGCTCCCAGTCCATCCGGTCGTAGACCATCTGGCCGGCGGCGGGCCTGTCGAAGATGAGGACGGTCTGCGGCCGCCACTCGGCGGTCGCGGCGAGGACCTGCCGGGCGACGTCGCGGGGCATCACCCGGCGCAGCAACGTCCGGCCGTCGCGCGTCCGGGCGATGGCGCCGTTGTGGACGACGAGCGTCAACGGGTCGGGGAGGCCGGTCAGGACCGGCAGGGCGAACTGAAAGCTCCGGCCGGTGACGATGACCAGGTGCACGTCGCGGGCGGCCGCCGCCTCCAGCGCGCGGAGGTTGTCGTCCGGCACCTGCCCGCGGCTGTCGAGCAGGGTGCCGTCGATGTCGATGGCGATGAGCCGGATCATCCGATGCGCTTGACGAACGCCGCGTAGCCCTGGCCCGAGCGCCCTTTGAAGTACTCGGCGAACTCATTGCCGACGGTCTCGAGGTGGACGAGGTACAGGGGGTCTTCGTACCTGGCGCGGATCTCGGGCAGGACCGGCTTCAGCCGTTCCCAGACCAGCAGCAGCTCGCGGCCGCTCTGGAAGAAGAGCTCCTTGTTCAGGACGCCGCTCGTGACGAACGAGGCCACCAGGTCCCAGTAGCTGACGACCATCCGGTACGACGCGTTCTGGTCGGTGCCGCCCGGGGCCAGGGTCGTCAGTTCCTCCCAGGTCTTCGCCCGGAAGTGCGCCGTGAACCAGGCGCGCGCCTCCCGCATCCGGTCCTCGCGGCGCATCTCGTAGAGCCGCAGAATCAGGTTGGCGTCGTCGTAGGTCGGGTGTGCGGTCATGCGCGCTCCACTGGGGACACGGGAACAGGGCCGGCGTCCGGACGAGGTATGCGGACTCCTGATGCATTCTATCCGTTCGACTCAATCGAACCGGCCCGGCACCGGGTTAGGATAGTAAGGTTATGAGCCCGTGGGATCAGTTTACCGGTGCCAACGCCGGGTACGTGTACGAGCTGTACGAGCGCTTCCAGCAGGACCCGTCGTCGGTGGACGAGGCGACGCGGGCCACCTTCCAGAATTGGACGCCCACGGACCCGGACGCGGGTCCGGGCGTCGGGCGCGCCGGCACCCTGCCGGCGGCAGATGCCCGTGAGGGCGCCGACCTCGGCGCGGCGGTGGCCAGCTTCAGTCTGGCGCTGTCGTTGCGGCGGTTCGGCCACCTCGACGCGCGCGTCGATCCGCTCGACCTGAACAACACGAGCGACGATCCGGGGCTGCGGCTCGAGACCTACGGCCTCACGCCCGACATCCTGCGGCGCCTGCCGGCGTCGGCGCCGGGCGGCCCCGCGGCCGATGGCGCCGCCAACGCGCTCGAGGTGATCGAGCGGCTGCGCCGCATCTACTGCGGCACGAGCGGGTACGACTTCAACCACGTCTGGGTGGCGGAGGAGCGCGCGTGGCTGTGGCAGGCGGTGGAGTCCGGGCAGTTCCGGCCCGATCGCGATCCGATCGACTACCCCGAACTGCTCGACCGCGTGACGCAGGTCGAGATCTTCGAGCGCTTCCTCCACCGGACGTTCCCCGGCAAGACACGGTTCTCGATCGAGGGGCTGGACATGATGGTCCCCATCCTCGACGAGATCATCTCCGATGCCGCGGCGGCGGGCGTCAAGCACGTGATGATCGCGATGGCGCATCGCGGCCGGCTCAACGTGCTCGCGCACATCATCCAGAAGCCCTACGCGCAGATCCTGGCCGAGTTCAAGGACCCGCTGTTCACGCGGACGTGGCGGATCGACCTCGGCTGGATGGGTGATGTGAAGTACCACGCGGGCGCGCGGGCGGTGCGGAAGCCCGGCTTGCCCGAGTCGCTCGTGATCTCGATGCCGCCCAATCCGAGCCACCTCGAGGCCGTGGACCCCGTGCTCCAGGGCATGGCGCGCGCCGCGGCCACGGTGGCCGACGCGCCCGGCGCGCCGCGGTTCCGCAAGGAGGAAGTGCTCGCCATCCTGATCCATGGCGACTCCGCGTTCCCGGGCCAGGGCGTGGTGCCCGAGACGCTCAACCTCTCGCGCCTCGACGGGTACGAGGTCGGCGGGATGCTCCACATCATCGCCAACAACCAGCTCGGCTTCACGGCCACGCCGGAAGAGTCCTACAGCACGAGCTACGCCAGCGGCGTCGCGCGCGGCTTCAAGATCCCGATCGTCCACGCGAACGCGGACGATCCGGAGGCGTGCCTCGAAGCGGCACGGCTGGCCTGGGCGTACCGGGAGCGGTTCAAGCTCGACTTCATCATCGACCTCGTCGGCTACCGGCGGCACGGGCACAACGAGGGCGACGAGCCCGGGTTCACCCAGCCGCTGATGTACCAGAAGGTGGCGGCGCACCCGACCGTGCGCGAGCTGCTCGCCAACGCCCTGGTCGCACGTGGCGTGGTGGATGCGGCCGCGCCCGACGCGCTCGCACGCAAGCACATGACGGCGCTCGAGGAGGCGTACGCGGGGCTGAAGCCGGAGGAAGACTACGTGCCGCCCGCGGCGGTGACGCCCCCGAGCGGTGCGGCGGCGCGGATGCGGACGGCGATTCCGATGGCGGAGCTGGCCGCGCTCAACGCCGCGCTCGGCCAGGTGCCGGACGGGTTCACGGTGCACCGCAAGCTCGAGCGCGGCCGCGAACGGCGCCGGACGACCTTCGACACGCCCGACGAGCGCACGATCGACTGGGCGGCCGGCGAGGACCTCGCGCTCGCGTCGATCCTGGCGCAGGGCATCCCGATCCGCTTCACCGGCGAGGACGTCGGTCGCGGCACGTTCAGCCACCGCCATGCGGTGCTGCACGATGCGGTGACGGGGGCGCGCCACGTGCCGCTGCAGGCGATGCCGCAGGCGCGCGCGTCGTTCGAGATCCACAACAGCGCGCTCTCCGAGAACGCCGTGCTCGGCTTCGAGTTCGGCTACAACATCCAGGAGCCGCACCGCCTCGTCCTCTGGGAGGCGCAGTACGGCGACTTCATCAACGGCGCGCAGGTGATGCTCGACGAGTTCATCACGTCGGGCCGCGCGAAGTGGGGCCTCACGCCCTCACTCGTGATGCTGCTGCCGCACGGCTACGAAGGCCAGGGCCCGGATCACTCGAGCGCGCGGCTCGAGCGCTTCCTGCAGTCGGCCGCCGACTTGAATCTCCGGGTCGCCAACTGCACGACGGCGGCCCAGCTGTTCCACCTGCTGCGGCGGCAGGCGCTGCTGCTGGCGACCGACCCCCTGCCGCTGGTGGTGTTGACCCCGAAGAGCCTGCTGCGCCACCCGTTCACGGCCTCGACGCCGCGCGAGCTCGCCGAAGGCCGGTTCCACCCGGTGATCGACGATCTGGACGTGAAGCAGCCGGGCAAGGTGCGCCGCCTCGTCCTGTCGAGCGGCAAGGTCCACGTGGACCTGGCCACGAGCGAGCTGCGCAAGGACAACGCCACCGTCGCGCTCGCCCGCGTCGAGCAGCTCTACCCGTTCCCGACCGACCAGATCCGGGCGGTGCTCGATCGGTACCCGAAGCTGCGTGACGTGTGCTGGGTGCAGGAAGAACCGGAGAACATGGGCGCCTGGGAGTTCGCACGCCCGCTGCTCGAGGAGCTCGTCGATGGACGGTGGCCGCTGCGGTACATCGGCCGCGTCCGCAACTCGAGCCCGTCGGAAGGGTCGTCGGCGTGGCACCAGGTGAACCAGCGCGCGATCGTCGAACAGGTGTTCGAGGAGAAGGCCGAGACGCGCGAACTCGACCGCGTGTTGTCAAAGCAGGTCTGATTCGCTATTCGCTATTCGCTGTTCGCTGTTCGCTAGTCGCAACCTTGAGCCTTGAACTGATCTAATGCCTACCAACATCCTCGTCCCCGAACTCGGAGAATCCGTCGTCGAAGCCCGCGTGGCGAAGTGGCTCAAGCACGAGGGCGACGCGGTCGCGCTGGGCGAGCCGCTCGTCGAACTCGAGACCGAGAAGATCGACCTCGAGGTGAGCGCGGACCGGGCCGGGGTCCTCGGCAAGATCGTGCACGGCGACGGGGCCGACGTCAAAGTGGGGGAAGTTCTGGCCGTGCTCGAAGAGGGC
>JAUXWO010000126.1 GCA_030680175.1 Vicinamibacterales bacterium | reverse complement strand
GCTCGCCGCGAGCGCCGTCTCGGCGATCGTGGTCCGGTTCAGCCGTGCGCGCCGGCGGTACGAGCGGGTGGGGGCGCTCGTGGAGGCGGATGCCTTGACCGCCGCAGCCGACCGCGAGCGCGGATCGTGACCTCGGCGTGGTCACCGGGCCGCAGTCCGCGTGATGACACGGGCCCGGTCCAGCAAGCGGACAGGCCGCACACTTGCACCCTCGAGTGTGCCGTCAGCTCGCGAGCATCGGCCGCGCTCCTGCTGCGTGACCACTGGAGCCGAGGGCGCGGACCCTGCGCCCTCAGCCTCGAACGTCGGTTCGGGGGGCCGTGGCCCGCGCGCGCAGGAACGTGATGGCGGTGGACCGGCCGACCGCGTTCAGGGCGGTGATGCTCGGCCCGCTCGGTCGGCCCCCTTCCCACCTCGGGCGAACCTCGTCGAGCAGGGCGAACAGCCGCCAGTGGTAGAGGGCATGGTGGACCGACACTCCAGCGTGACGGGCCGTGACCGGCACGCCGTCGGCCGCCCAGCCCTGCGCCGCGACGATCGGCCCGATCTCCCGCTCGAGCGCGTCGTCGAGGGCCGGGCCGTCAAGCAGCCGATGTGCGACGAGCTCGCTGAGCATCGCGAGGTACCCATCCTCGCAGGCGAGCGTCGACGCGATCGCCTTCCACAGGCCGACGGTGTCATCCACAAGCTCGCTCCCGCGGGGCGTGACCGCGATCCTCCGTGACCGCTTCGACACGAGGCGGAGGCGTGCGGCGGTCTGGCGGAGGACGCCGATCTGGTGGACGTCCGCCTCGGTCCGCGGCTGTCCCGGCCACTCCCACCAGCCGAACCGTCGGGCGGCCTCGCGCACGATGGCGGGCGGCAGGTAGCCGGCCGCCGTCAGCGTGACACCGTCCGCGCACGCCTCGAGGAGCCAGCGCATCGGGGCGATCGCGGCGGCGACGTCCGACGGCTGCACGTCGGGTGGTGTCAGGCTCGGCATCCGCTCACGCCAGGCCTGCAGGGCTGGCGGCCGCGCGAACCGGACCCGCGTGTCGACGCGTTCATCCAGGACCGACTGGATGATCGTCTGT
>JAUXWO010000116.1 GCA_030680175.1 Vicinamibacterales bacterium | reverse complement strand
CCGGGGTCCGGGATCCGGGTGCGACCGAGCTCTCGGTCCAGCCCGCCGCGTCGTTCCATGGCCGCATCGCCGACTGGGTGGCCGACGTCAAGGCCGCCCAGCAGCGCGGCGACCTCGTGGTGTTTGTCGCCGGGACGCACGGGCGAGCCGAGCGCACGGTGGAATTGCTGCGCGACTACGAAGTCCGCGCGGTGATGGCGACCGATGCCGGCGACGTTGTCGCCGGTGCAGTCCTGGTGGGCGAGGGCTGGCTGTCAAAGGGGTTCCGCCTGCGCCTCCCGGCCACCGAGGCCGGCGTGCCGAGCCTCCAGGTTTACGTTGAGACCGATATCTTCGAGGAGGAACGGCGCAAGACTGGCGGCGGACGCAAACGCTCGCTGGCTGCCACGTTTCTCTCGGACCTGCGCGATCTCAAGGTCAAGGACCTGATCGTTCACGTCGACCACGGCATTGGCCAGTTCATCGGCCTTAAGCAGATCTCCGTCGGCGGCGGCGACGTCGTTCAGGAGTTCCTCGAGCTCCAGTACCACGGCGACGCCAAGTTGTTTGTGCCGGTGGAACGGCTGGACCTGATCCAGAAGTACACCGGGGCGGCCAGCCAGCCGCTCGATCGCCTCGGCGGCCAAACCTGGGAGAAGGCCAAGTCGAAGGTCAAGAAGGCCATGCGCGACATGGCGGAAGAGCTGCTCAAGCTCTACGCCGCGCGCAAGGCCGTGCCGGGGCATGCGTTTGGCGCCGACACGCACTGGCAGGAAGAGTTCGAAGGCGCCTTCGAGTTTGACCTGACGCCAGACCAGGCCACCGCCATCGCCGATATCAAGCGCGACATGGAATCGTCGACGCCGATGGACCGGCTGTTGTGTGGCGACGTCGGCTACGGCAAGACCGAAGTTGCGATGCGCGCCGCCTTCAAGGCGGTGATGGACGGCAAGCAGGTGGCCTTCCTGGCGCCGACGACGGTGCTGGCGTCGCAGCACTTGAAGACCCTGACGGAGCGCTTCGCGGCCTTCCCGGCCAAAGTCGAGATGGTGAGCCGCTTCCGGACCAAGCTGGAGATCAAGGCCTCGCTCGAGGCGCTGGCGGCCGGCCGGCTCGACATCATCGTCGGGACCCATCGGCTGCTGTCGAAAGACGTGCAGTTCAAGGACCTCGGCCTCCTGGTGGTCGACGAAGAGCAGCGTTTCGGCGTGGCGCACAAGGAGCGCATCAAGCAGATGCGCAAGAAGGTGGACGTGCTGACGCTCTCGGCGACGCCCATCCCGCGTACGCTCAACATGTCGCTCGTCGGCATCCGCGACATGTCGGTGATCGAGACGCCGCCGAAGGACCGCCTGTCGATCCAGACGCACGTCGTGAAGTTCGACCAGCCCGTCATCACGCGGGCGATCCGCCACGAGCTGGCGCGCGGCGGGCAGGTCTTCTTCGTCCACAACCGCGTCGAGTCCATCTACTCGATGGCCAACCTGCTCCAGCGCCTCATCCCCGAGGCGCGGCTCGTCGTCGGGCACGGCCAGATGGGCGAGGACGCCCTCGAGCACGCCATGCTCGACTTCATGGCGCACAAGTTCGACATCCTGCTGGCGACGACCATCATCGAGAACGGCCTCGACATCCCGAACGCCAACACGATCATCATCAACCGCGCCGACCGCTACGGCCTGTCGCAGCTCTACCAGCTGCGCGGACGCGTCGGCCGCAGCGACCGCCCGGCGTATGCCTACATGCTGATCCCGCCGGAGGACTCGCTCTCGACGATCGCGCGCAAGCGCCTGGCCGCGATCCGCGAGTTCAGCGACCTCGGCAGCGGCTTCCGCGTGGCGGCGCTCGACCTCGAGCTGCGCGGCGCCGGCAACCTGCTCGGCGGCCAGCAGAGCGGCCACATCGACGCCGTCGGCTTCGACACCTACACGCGCCTGCTCGAGGAGACGATCCGCGAGCTGAAGGGCGAGGATCTGGAAGACGATGTCCGCGCGACGGTGAACCTGAAGGTGGATTTCCGCATCGGCGAGGACTACGTCGCCGAGACGAACCAGCGCCTCATGATCTACCGGAAGATCGCGGCCGCGCGCACCGAGGACGAGCTGGCCCGCGTGGTCGAGGAGGTGCGCGACCGCTACGGTCCGCCGCCGGTGGCGCTCCTCAACCTCGCCGACTACGGCCGCATCCGCATCCTGGCCGACGAGCTGCGCGTCGAGTCGATCGACCGTGACGGCTCGCTCGTCGTCTTCAAGTTCAGGGAGCGGGCCAACGTCGACCCCGCGCAGATCATCCGGCTCGTCCGCGAGCGGCAGGACCTGCAGCTGCTGCCGCCCTCGACGTTGAAGCTCGACACGCGAAAGTCGAGCGAAGCCGGCGCCCCCGAGGCCGACGGCGGCCTCGAGACGCTCAAACGCGCCCATCTGGCGTCCAAAGGACGTGGGCCGGCGCGCGCGCCGCGCAAGCCCTCGTGGTGGACGGCGCGGGCCAACGCCGGTGAGGTGACGCCCGGGTTCAGCAAGGCCGAGATCCTGAAGGCCCCGCCCGACGACCCGCGCGCCCCGGGCGGGGTGCTCGAACGGGTGACGGGTCTGTTGCTGGCCCTCGGCGAAGCGCGCTAGACTGAGAGATTCAGATGAAGACCAACCTGTCCAGCCTTGCGGCAATCGCGGCGTTCCTGCTGTTCGTGGCCGCGCCAGAGGCGCAGATCCTCGAGCAGATCCTGGTGAAGGTCAACGGCGACATCATCACCAAGACCGACCTCGAAGGGCGCCAGATCGCGGCCTTGCGGCAGCGGCCCGACGCGCAGAGCCTCAGGCCCGACAGCGCCGAGCTGGCGCGCGCCGTCGCCGACGTGACGCCGGAGGTGATCGTCGATGCCGTCGACGAGCTCATCCTCGTGCAGCGCGGACGCGAGCTCGGCTACACGCTGAGCAACGACCAGTTCGCGAGCATCATCGAGAACATCCGCAAGGAGAACAAGCTCGAGAGCGAAGAGGAGTTCCAGGCCGCGCTGAACCAGGAAGGCCTGTCGATGGACGACCTGCGCCGGCAGCTCGAACGCCAGATGCTGATCACGCGCGTGCAGCAGGCGGAAGTGCTCGGCCGCATCGGTGTCACCGACGAGGAAGCGCGCGCCTACTGGAAGGAAAACCGCGTGTCGTTCACCACGCCGCCGCAGATCACGCTCCGCGAGATCCTCGTCAGCGTGCCGACGACGGCCGAAGGCATCAACGTAGGCGCCGACGATGACGCGAAGGCGAAGGCGGAGGGGGCACGGACGCGCGCGCTGGCCGGCGAGCCGTTCGCGCGTCTGGCCGCGGACCTGTCGGATGCGCCGAGCAAGGCCAACGGCGGCCTCGTCGGCCCACTCAGCCGCAACGACCTGGCCGAACCGCTCCAGAAGGCCCTCGACGGCATGAAGCCGGGCGACGTCTCTGATGTGTTCCGCATCGCGCGCGGCTATCTCGTCCTGCGGCTCGAGTCGTCCGAGGGGGAAACCGTGAAGGCCTTCGAGGACGCGAAGGAGGAGATCTCGCAGCGCCTGTTCGAGACCAAGCGCCAGGCCGAGTTCGTACGCTACCTGACGCGCCTGCGCGGGCAGGCCATCATCGAGTGGAAGAACGACGAGATCAAGAAGGCCTACGACCTGGGCCTCGAACTGCAGGCCAGGGAAGTCGCCGGCGCCCGCTAGGCGCGCGCCTGCGCCGTCGGCTCGCAGCTGTCAGCTTCCGGCTTTCAGCTCCCGGCTTCCTGCTGACAGCTGATAGCTGAAAGCCGGCAGCTGAGAGCCGAGAGCGTCAAGTTCCATGCTCCAAGATCCCACCCTCGCGGTCGGTGTGCACTGGTATGCCCTCTGGATCCGGTCGCGGCATGAGAAGGCCGTCCGCGATCAGCTGGAGCGGAAGCACGTCGACGTGTTCCTGCCCACCTACCAGAAGTGGAGCCGGTGGAAGGATCGCAAGAAGCAGATCGAGTGGCCGCTGTTTCCCGGCTACTGCTTCGCGCGCTTCGATGCGCAGGACCGGCTCCCCGTCCTGAAATGTGACGGCGTCGTCGCCATCGTCGGCGCCGAAGGCGCGCCGTCGCCGATTCCCGAGATCGAGATCGACAGCATCCGTCAGCTCATCGAGAGCGAGCTCAGCTACGACCCGTGCCCCATGATCAAGGAGGGCGACATGGTCGAAGTGAAGAGCGGCCCGCTCAAGGGCGTGGTCGGCCGCCTGGTCCGCAAGGGCGCGCACGCGCGCCTCGTGCTGTCGGTCAACCTGATCGGCCAGGCCGTGAGCGTCGAGGTCGATGCGGCGGACGTGAAGGCGTACTAGACATTGATGAAGATCGCGAACATCCCGTTGGCGTCGCCGTTCGTCGTCTCGCCGATGGCGGGGATGACGGATACCGGCTTTCGCCGCCTGGTGAAGCGGCAGGGCGGGTGCGGGCTGGTGGTCACCGAAATGGTGAGCAGCGAGGGGATCGTGCGCGGGATCGATCGCACGCTCGAGTACGCGGAGTACACCGAGGAGGAGCGGCCCGTCTCGGTCCAGATCTTCGGCGGCGATCCGGCGACGATGGCGGAGGCCGCGCGCGTCGTCGAGGGCATGGGCGCCGACATCGTCGACGTGAACATGGGCTGCCCGGTGCCGAAGATCTCGAAGCACAACGCGGGGTGCAGCCTGATGCGCGACCCGGCGCATGCCGAGCGCATCATCCGCGAGATGGTGCAGGCGGTGAAGATCCCGGTCACCGTGAAGATGCGCAAGGGGTGGGACGAAGGGGATCTGTCGGCGCCGGAGGTGGCGGCGCGCGTGGAGAACGCCGGCGCGTCGGCGGTGACGATCCACGGCAGGACCGCGAAGCAATCGTACGGCGGCCACGCCGACTGGGACTTCGTGGCGGACGTGGCGAGCCGGCTGTCGATCCCGGTGTTCGGATCCGGCGACTGCGTGGAGCCCGAGCAGATCGTCGAGCGCATGCGCGCGGGGGTGAGCGGCGTGTTCGTGGGCCGCGGCGTGCTGCGCAACCCGTGGATCCTGGCGCAGGCCCAGGACCTGCTCGAGGGCCGGGCGCCGCGGAGTGTGTCGCTCGAGGAACGCGGCCGCTTCCTGCTCGCCTACATCGACCTGCTGCTCGGCGAGGCCGAGGGTGAGGCCGACGGGTTCCGCCACAGCCTCGAGAGGAAGGACGCCCAGAGCCGGCCGCTGGGAGCCGACAGCCGAGAGCCGGCCGTAGGCCGGCAGAAGTGGGTGATCAACAAGCTGCGCGCGCTGTGCGGCTGGTATTCAAAGGGGCTGGAGGGCGGGGCGCAGCTGCGGGTGTCGATCAACAGCGCGCAGTCCATCCCGCACCTGCGCGAGCTCGTCGAGGCGTTCTTCCTGCGCTACTGACCGCCCTTATTGTCGCCCTGACCGTCGCCGGCGGCATTCGCCAGGCGGTTCGCGGTCGCCGCGCGGGCGGCGCGGACGGACGGCAGGCCGAGCGTCGACTCCATCACCTTCAGTGCCTTCTTCGGCGACGCATAGAGCATGTGCTTGTCGAGCAGCGCCACGTACAGCCGTTCGCCCGAGAGGCTTTCGATGAGGACGGCGCGCGCGTCCTCGCCGTACCCCGCACTCGGCCCCACCTGCTTCACGTCCGCGAGCGCGATGGACCAGCGCACGGTCCGGTTGTCGGAGCTGAAGCGCAGAACCCCGTCCGCAAGCTCCAGCGTCCCAAGCAGCGCCCGGCGGAACTCGTCGCCCGAATCGTCAAACGCCACCCGCCAGACCTCGGGCTTCGCCTGAGCCTCGGCCGGCGCCACGCCCCCGGCCAGCAGGCTGGCAATCAACAGCATGCCGAACGTCAGGTTCTTCATACCGGCGACCACGCTAGAGTCGTTACTGTCA
The DNA here is from genome assembly GCA_030680175.1 of Vicinamibacterales bacterium. GTDB lineage: Bacteria > Acidobacteriota > Vicinamibacteria > Vicinamibacterales > UBA2999 > JAUXWO01. The sequence goes on along the minus strand of JAUXWO010000116.1, from coordinate 41,722 downwards.
TACCGAGTCATAATAACGACAATTAGGCAGCAGCGCAACCACCTCCGCGAAATCTGGGTGAACAGGCCAGTAAACACCTAATTACAAGGCTTTTACCAGATCTCGCCTGGTCTGAGTCGCACCTCAAGCCAAGGTAATCGGCAGATTTCGATATGACTTTAGCGACGCTTCTGGCCCACCGCGGAGACCCGAGGCCCCGTTGTATCCTCCCCCTATGGAGATGACCTCGGCGTCGCGCATCTATGTGGCCGGCCACGCGGGGCTGGTGGGGTCGGCCGTGCTGCGGCGGCTCGAGGCGCTCGGCTACCGCCACATCCTCACCGCCACGCGCGATCAGCTCGACCTGCGCGATCAGGCGGCCGTCAACTACTGGTTCAAGGCCAACCGCCCCGAGTTCGTGTTCCTCGTCGCCGGCACCGTCGGCGGCATCATGGCCAACGCCACGCGCCCGGCGGAGTTCATCTACGACAACATGATGATCCACGCCACCGTGGTGCACGCCTCGCACCTCTACGACGTGCAGAAGCTGCTCTACCTTGGCAGTTCCTGCATCTACCCGCGCGAGTGCCCGCAGCCGATGACCGAGGACATGCTGCTCTCGGGCCCGCTCGAGCCGACCAACGAGTCCTACGCCGTCGCGAAGATCGCCGGCATCAAGCTGTGCCAGGCGTACCGCACGCAGTATGGCCGCCGCTTCATCTCGGCGATGCCGACCAACCTGTACGGCCCGCACGACAACTTCGATCTCACGAGCTCGCACGTGCTGCCCGCGCTGATCCGCAAGTTTCACGATGCCAGGATGGGGGGGACGCGCGAGGTGGTGGTGTGGGGCAGCGGTCGTCCGAAGCGCGAGTTCCTGCACGTTGACGATCTCGCCGACGCGTGTCACTTCCTGATGCAGCGCTACGACGAGGCGTCGCACATCAACGTGGGCACCGGCGAGGACCTGTCGATCGCGGAACTGGCGATGATGGTGCGCGAGGCCGTGCATCCGGACGCCGAGCTCGTCTTCGATGCGGCCAAGCCCGACGGCACCCCGCGGAAGCTGCTCGACGTCTCGCGCCTCCATGCCCTCGGCTGGACGCACACGATCACGCTCCGCGACGGGATCCGTTCGACCTATGAGTGGTTTCTGGAGCAGGAGCGGCAGGGGCTTGCGGTGCGGGCCCGGTAGCCGGGCCCGCGAGGCGGCGGGCGGCGGCGTTACCGCACCTGGCCGATCACCCGCGTGTTGTTCGCCACCACCGCGCCGTAGACGACGTTGGTCGCGAGCATCAGGGCGATGGCGCCGGCCTTGTTCTTCTTCCACATCTTCTCGGCGATGAGGATCGTCACCGCGGTGGAGCCGGCCTTCATCGCGAGGAACGTGCCCTTCGTGCTGTTGCGGACGATCGCGTTTGTCTCGTGCGCGCCGAGGTCCAGGCCCTTCTGCGTCGTGTAGTAGTCCATCCCCTGCAGCGCGCCGAGCGTCACGTAGAGCACCGGCAGCAGGATCGGCCGCTTCTGTCCGCCGTCAGCCACGTTCACGTGGAAGTCGGCCTTCACCGGGACTGCGGCCTGCGTCCGGTTCGCCCAGACGACGCGGTCGCCGGCCACGCGCGCACCCGCGTCGGTGGTGTCCGGGGCGTCGAGGTCCATCATCGGGTCGGCGGCGGGGGTCCGCGCCTCGTAGGCCGCGCGCGCCAGCAGGTAGGCGGGCACGTCGTTGCCGGGCTGCGCGAAGGCGCTTGGAGCGGCGGTGAGGACAAGCGCGGCGGCCAGGACGAGGCGGACGATGGGGAGCGTGCGGACCATGTGACCCTCTCTTTCTGCCTGGAGAGAGGTCAAGTCCCGTGCCGTCTGTTGACGCCCGTAACCTGTTGAATCTAAAGGAGTGTGCTGCGATAGTCTGGTGTGCGCCCCCTGTGCAGGGGCCGTGCGCGCACAGGAGGCCCGCCGGCCGGCGTGCGCGCGCGATGTCCCCCAGGCCACCACATGCGTCACGCCAACCGGCGGGGTCAGACAACTCAAACCGGGGAAACCAGGGGGTCTGACCCCTGCAGGGGTCTGACCCCTGCCCAGTGCCCTACTGCAGCTGGCGCAGCACCGAGTGGTTGTGCGCCACGACGGTGCCGATCAGCGCGTTCAGGCCCACCATCGTCACGACGGCGGCCACGCGGTTCCTCTTCCACAGCCGCTCGGCGACGAGGATCGACGCCGCCGTGACACCGGCCTTCACCGCGAACATCGCCTTGCGGTTGTCCGCGATGCCGGCCATCACCGGGTTGGCCTCGATTGCCCCGAGTTCGAGCCCGCGGAACGTGCTGAGCGCGTCCATCACCTGCAGCGCCGCGAGCGAGGCGTAGAGCACCGGCAGCACCTTCGGCCGGCCGTTCACGCCGCCGTCTCTGACGAAGACCGGCTGCGCGGTGTCCACGCGGGCGGCCAGAGCCTCGGCCAGCGGCGTCGTCATCGTCACCGCCACGGGGGCCACGGGCACCCCGGCGTCGGTCGCGGTCAGGCTGGCGGCGGCGCCGAACGACACGCTGTCAAAGGGACGCGACGAAGGCGTCGTGCCGAGCGTGTCGGCGGCGACGGTCGTCGTGACGAAGGCGCTGAGCACCAAGGCGATGGACAGACGGGCGATGGAGATTCGGACCACGGGGCACCTCGCTGGGGGTTGCTGTTGCCCCGAGTAAGGTCAAGGCGTGTGCCGGGTCCTGCCGTGATCAGTTGTGCACATTCATTCGGAAATCCAAGCCGTTATCCACGATGCGGAACGAGTGCGCTCCCCTGCCCCGCACCCGCACACGGGCGGAGGGTGTGCGGTCCATCACCTCGGCTAAGACCCTTCAGGGCCGTCACCGACGATTTGCCATGAGCCAAGCCCGACGTCTTGCGCTCACGCTCCACGCGCTCCTTGTCCTTGGACTCGCGCCTGCCGCTTGGGCTCAGGACCCCGACCCCGTGGGCGAGGCTCCGATCCGTGCCGGCATCTTCGGCGTCGCCCCACGCATCGTCATCACCAACCTTGGCGTGGACACGAACGTGTTCAACGAAGCGAACGATCCGAAGCAGGACTTCACCGTGCAGGCCGCCCCTGGGGCCGAGGTGTGGATGCGCGCCGGCCGCTGGCTGGTGACGGCGAACGCCGGGGTGCAGCTCACCAACTTCAACGAGTACGACTCCGAGCGATCGGTCGGCGGCACGGGCAGCCTGCGGTACGAGCACCGCTTCAATCGCCTCGCGCCGTTTGCCTCCTACGCCGCGTCGAACACGCGGCAGCGGCCCGGCTACGAGATCGACGTGCGCGCGCGCGCCATCGGCAGCACCCTGCGCGGCGGCCTCGGCGTGCGTGTGGGGCCGAAGGCGGATGGCGTTCGTCGAGGAGTGGCTCGCGTGGGACACGGTGTGGGTGCCGGAGTCCACGCCCCGACACGCCGAAATCTTCGCGCGCCTCCTCCGGGCCCTGCCACGAAGCCGGCGTGTCCCCGACGCACACCTGGCGGCGATCGCCATCGGACACGATCTCACGCTGTGCTCTACCGACGCCGACTTCCGCATGTTCTCCGGCCTTCGGGTGCCGAGCCCGCTCAAGTAGCCCGGCGTCGTGCGACGTGACGGTGCGCACACCGTCGTCATCGTCGCTGCTGGTGTCGACGAGGTCCGACCGACACGCGCCCACCCGAGCCGCCTCGTCCTGCCGACGTACTGAGAGAGAATGGGGACACGCCACCCGCCATGCCCGACCCACAGCCCACGGCCACGGATCTGAAGGCCGCCGTCCGCACCTATTGGGAGCGCGAGTCCTGCGGGACGCATGTGGCCGGCAGCGAGAAGTTCACGCGCGCCTACTTCGACGAGATCGAACGCTACCGCTACGCCGTCGAGCCCGAGATCTTCTCGTTCGCGCAGTTCACCCGCCATCACGGCGAGCGCCTGCTCGAGGTCGGCGTCGGCGCCGGGTCCGACTTCCTGCAGTGGGCGCGCGCCGGTTGCCGCGTTCACGGCATCGACCTCACCGAGGAGGCCATCGACCACGTACGCCATCGCCTCGCGGTGTACGGGTTCGAGGCCGAAGACCTCCGCGTCGCCGACGCCGAGCACCTGCCGTACGACGACGGCACGTTCGATGTCGTCTACTCGTGGGGCGTGATTCATCACTCGCCTGGCACTGAGCAGGCGCTCCGCGAGATCGTCCGCGTGACGCGCCCCGGCGGCACCATCAAGGTGATGGTTTACCACCGGCCGTCGCTCAACACCTGGTTCCGCTGGCTGCGCTTCGCCGCACTGCGAGGGCAGCCCTTTCGCTCGTTGACCTGGGTGATGCATCATCATCTCGAGAGCCCCGGCACCAAGGCCTACACACGCGCGGAGTTCGCGGACATGGCCGCCCGTGCGGGCGCGCGGATCACCGCGATCCGCACGTCGGCGACGCGGTACGATCTGCAGTTCGAATCCCGCGCCATCGTTCGCGCGGTTGCCTACGCGCTCGCGTGCCTCGTGGGCTGGGAGCGCTGCGGGTTCTTCCTGATGGCCGAGATGACCAGGCCGCCGAACGGCGAATAGCGAACAACGAACAGCGAATTGCGAACAGCGAACAGCGAACAGCGAATAGCGAACAGCGAATAGCGAACAGCGAATAGCGAACAGCGAACCCATGATCATCGGCATTTCCGGCTCCCGTCAGGGACCCTCGGCAGCGCTGCTCGACGGCCGCGCGCTCGCGGCCAGCGAGGAGAGCCGCCTCGCGCGCCTCCGCCTTTCGGAACGCACCACGTTCCCGCGTCACGGTCTGCGCGAGCTCGCGGCGTTTCTCGGGCGGCGTGTGGACGACATCACCGCCGTGGCCGTCACGAGCGGTGGCCAGTTCCCGGGACGGGACGATGTCGAGACGGTGGACCATCACCTGGCGCACGCGGCGTACGCGTTTCACGCGTCCGGCTTCGACAGCGCTGCCGTTGTCGTCTGCGACAGCGCGACGGAGCGCGGGTGGACGGCATGGCGCGGCGTGGCCGATGGACTCACGCGCGTGGAGGACGATCTCGGCGCGTTTCCGCTGGCGCACCTCTACAGCGACCTGACCGGCGCTCTGGGCCTTGCCCCCGGCCGCGACGAGCACATCGTCGAAGCCATGGCGCGCGTGGGGCGCGCGACGGAGCACCCGGTGGCCGCGGCGTTCGCCGTGCATGACGAGGGGCTGATCGTGGACGCGCGGTGGCGCGAGCGGCTTGCTGTGACGCCGGGGGACCAGGGCTCCGCGGGGACCCCCGCGCAGGTGGCCGCGGCCACGGCGGTGCAGGCGGCGCTGGCCGAGGCGCTCCTCGCGCTGCTGGCGCGCGTGCAGCGTGCGACCGGCGCCACGCGCGTGTGCCTGTCAGGCGGCCTGTTCTACAACACGCACTTCACGACGGAAGCCGCCACGCGCGGCCCGTTCGCCGAAGTCTTCGTCCCGCCGCACCCCGGCAACGGCGGCGCCGCCATCGGCGCCGCCCTGTCGCTCACAAGATCGTCGGATAGATCAGAAACCAGATCAGAAGATACATTTCCAGATCGCCACATCCCACATCCGAGATCACCACATCACGACGTCACCACATCGCCAGATCTCCCCTCGCCCTTCCTCGGCCCTTCGTTCACCGACGAGCAAATCAAGGCGACGCTCGACAACTGCAAGCTCGTCTACACGCTGATGGACGATGAGCGGGTGGTGCAGATGGCGGTGGCGGCCATGATGCGGGGCGCGCTGGTCGGGTGGTTCGATGGCCGGATGGAGTGGGGCCCGCGCGCGCTTGGGCATCGGTCGGTGCTGGCCGGCGCGAGCGGCCCTCATGTGCTCGATAACCTGAACGGCTTCCTGAAGCAGCGCCCGTGGTATCGCGCCTACGGCGTGAGCGTGCCGGCCAGCCGCGTCCAGGAGCTGTTCGAGGGCCCGCCCGTATCCGACTACATGCAGTTCGAGTATCGCCCGCGCGACCCGCGTCAGTTCGCGGCGCTGTTGCCGCCGGGCACCACGCGGCTGCGGGTGCACACGGTGGACGCGCGCGGGCCGCGGATGCTGCGCCTGCTCGAGGTGGCGGAGGCGCAGAGCGGAGCGCCGGTGCTGGTGAACACGTCGTTCAACGGCTTCCACGAGCCGTTGGTCTGCACCCCGCGCGACGCGGTGCGGGTGTTCTACGGCACGGGCCTGGACGTCCTGAGCCTCGGCCGGTTCGTGATCAGGAAGTAGGGAGCTGGGGATCAGAGATCGGGGGCCTGGGATCGGGGACCGGGGATCGGGGATCACTCCCCACTCCCCACCCACTGCCCACTCCCCACTCCCCACTCCCCACTCCCCATCACCCCCCCCCCCGCCGCTGTCCCGCCCTCCCCCGCCTTGGCATACACTTAGCGGTGATGTCCCTGCGCGTGGCCTTCGATCTGGACGGCACCGTTGCTGACATGCACGCCGCGATGGCGCGCGTGGCGGCCGACATGTTTGGTGCGGCCGAGGGGTCCGGCGAGGGGTCTCAGAACGGCACCAACGGCGAAGCCGAGGCGGAGTTGCCGTCACTCGGCGATTTGAACCTGACGGCCCGTCAGCAGGCGCAGCTCTGGGACGCGGTGCGGCAGATCGAGAACTTCTGGATGGGGTTGCCGGAGACCGAGCCCGGCATCATCGGCCGCATCGCGCAGACGGCCGCCGCGCGGCGATGGGAAGTCATTTTCATCACGACGCGCCCGTCGACGGCGGGCGACACCACGCAGGTGCAGTCGCTGCGCTGGCTTGCGGCGCACGGCTTCACGCTGCCGAGCTGCTACGTCGTGCACGGGTCGCGAGGCAAGGTGGCCGAGGCGCTCACGCTCGATGCGGTCGTGGACGACCGCCCCGAGAACTGCCTTGACGTGGCGGTGGAGTCGAAGGCGAAGTCGATTCTGGTGTGGACCGCCGATCCGAAGGGTGTGCCGCCGGGTGCGGCGCGGATCGGCGTGAAGGTGGCGCAGTCGATCGACGAAGCGGTGTCGCTGCTCGAGCAGCTCGACGACCTGCGGCGCGACCGCGGGGTCGTCGGCTCCATCCGCAAGATGTTCAAGCGCTCGCCGTCGCGCTAGCGGCACCCTGCTGGCAGTCCCCTAGTCTTCGCGCTTCTTGGGCTTGCCGCGGAACGGCGCTCTCGCGCCGGTGCCGGGCCCCTTGGGCTTCCACGCGCCCTTCGGTCCGCCAGGCCCCTTTCCGGGCGGCCCTTTCGGTTTCCACCCACCCGGCTTCGACGGGCCACGGCCGGCTCCACCCGCGGCGGGCGGCCCCTTCGGCTTCCATGGGGTCCGCGCGCCGGTGCCCTCGCCCTTCGGCTTCCAGGGGGCGCGTGCGCCGGTGCCCTCGCCCTTCGGCTTCCAAGGCGCGCGCGGGCCATCACCCTTCGGCCTCCAGGGTGCCTTCTCGCCGGGGACGGTGCCCTTCGGCTTCCAAGGCGCGCGTGGCCGGTCGTCGCCGTCGCCTTCGGGGCGCGGCCTCCATCCACCAGATTTCGCTGGGCCGCGCCCGGCGCCGCCCGGGGCGGACGGCCCCTTCGGCTTCCATGGGGTCCGCGTGCCGGTGCCCTCGCCCTTCGGTTTCCAGGGGGCGCGTGCGCCGGTGCCGTCGCCCTTCGGTTTCCAGGGCGCGCGCGGGCCATCACCCTTCGGCCTCCAGGGTGCCTTCTCGCCGGGGACGGTGCCCTTCGGCTTCCAGGGCGCGCGTGGCCGGTCGTCGCCGTCGCCCTCGGAGCGCGGCCTCCATCCACCAGATTTCGACGGACCGCGCCCGGTGCTGCTCGGGGTCCACGGCCCGCGGCCGCCCTCTTCGTTGGGTCGCCACGGTGCGCTGTTGCCGGATGAGGTGCCCGAGGGCTTCCATCCGCCAGACCTCGACGGACCACGTCCGGCGCCTCCGGAGGCCGGCGCCCCCTTCGGCTTCCAGGGCGCGCGTGGGCGGTCCTCACTGGCGCCTTCGGGGCGCGGCTTCCAGGGGGCCCGTGCGCCGGGGCCGTCGCTTCTGGGCTTCCATCCCCCCGGCTTCGCCGGGCCGCGCCCGGCTCCGCCTGAGGCGGGCGGCCCCTTCGGCTTCCAGGGCGCGCGTGGGCGGTCCGCCACCGCGTCGTCTTCGCGCGGTGCCCGCGCCGGCCGGTCGTCGTCCGTTCGGCTGGCGGCCTTGTCAGATCGGCTGCGAATCGCCTGCTTGAAGCGATCCCACTTCGCCTTCTTGGCCTTCTCGTACTTCGCGCGCGGGTCCTCGTGCGTGCCGCCGGGGCGCCAGTCGTAGCTGCGGCGCTCCCGCCCGTCCGGCGGAATCAGCTCCCCATCCTTGCCGACGCGGTAGCCCTCGCGCAGCTTCACGTGCGCCTCGTCCTTCGACTCCCAGAGCCGGCCGGCCTGAAACCACTTCATCTCCGCGGAGGCGTGCTTCTCTTTCAGGCGGTTGAACGTGGCCTGCAGTTCGTCGGCCAGCGCCGCGCGAAACGCCGTGGGCGAGCCGTCGACGATGATGGTCCAATAGGCGTGGCGAGGGGGCATAACGGTCTCAGATCTTCAGAGGGCAGCGGGGGACGGCGATCGATGGACCTTTGATTGTCCTCCGATTCACGACCGCCGGACAGGGAAAAACAGACGGCCCCTGAATTCGGCCCGTTGTTGGCAGGGCGTCCCGCTGGCCCGGGACGCGTCTACGGGAGCCGCTTGAGGCGCTCGACGAGGGTGGTGCGCTTCAGCCCCAGGAGGCGCGCGGCGTCGGCACGGTTGTTGGCGGTGCGTGCCAGGGCCCGCATGATCAGATCCCGCTCGATCCCTGCGACGACGGCCGGCAGGTCCACGCCGTCCTCCGGGAAGTCCACGCTCGGCACGACCGGCACGGAGGCGGCCTGCACCTCCGGAGGCAGATCGGTCACATCGATCTCGGCGCGCACGCCCGACAGCGCCACGGCGCGCTCCACGGCGTTTTCGAGCTGCCGGACGTTGCCGGGCCACGCGTAGTCCATCAGGTGGCGCATGGCCTCCTGCGCGATCGTCGGACGCGGCCCCTCGGGGCAGAACTTCTCGATGAAGTGCTGGGCGAGCAGCGGGATGTCGTCCTTGCGTTCCCGCAGGGACGGGACCGGCACGGCGATCACGTTCAAGCGGTAGTAGAGATCCTCGCGGAACGTGCCCGCCTGCACCATCTTCGCCAGATCGGAGTTCGTCGCGGCGACGATGCGCACGTCGACTTTGATGGTGCGGTTGTCGCCGACGCGCTCGAACTCGCGCTCCTGCAGGACGCGCAGCAGCTTCATCTGCAGCCCGACGCTCATCGTGCCCACTTCGTCGAGGAAGAGCGTGCCCTTGTCGGCCTGCTCGATGCGGCCCTGCCGCGTGCCGATCGCGCCCGTGAACGCGCCCTTGGCGTGGCCGAAGAGTTCGGCCTCGAGCAGCGTCTCGGGGATCGCGCCGCAGTTGAGCGCGACGAAGTGATGATCGCGGCGCGGGCTCGTCTGGTGGATGGCGCGTGCGACCACCTCCTTGCCGGATCCGGTTTCGCCGGTGATGAGGATGGTGGCGCTGGTTTGCGCGACGGTCTCGACGAGCTGCGCCAGCCGGCGCATCGGCGCGCTGCTGCCGACGACGCCCTTCAGGCCTCGCCGCTCTTGCAGTTGCTCGCGGAGGTACGCGTTCTCGCTGCGCAGCCGCCGTTGCTCGAGCGCGCTCGTGAGCACGTGCAGCAGCTCGTCGAACTGGAACGGCTTGCTGACGAAGTCGGCGGCGCCGCGCTTGATCGCGTCCACCGCGTTCTTCACGGTGCCGTACCCCGTCACCACGATGGCGACGATGCCGGGATAGCGGGCGAGGGCGGCGTCGATCACCTCGCTGCCGTGGATGCCCGGCAGCTTCAGATCCGAGATGATCACGTCGAACGCGAAGTCGTTGAGCGCCTCGAGCGCGCGCTCCCCTGAATCGGCCTGGACGACATCAAACCCTTCATCCGTCAGGCGTTCGGCTACCACCGACCTGAGCGCCTCCTCGTCGTCCACGAGCAGCAGATGTGGCATGCGTCAAGACATTGACGCGTCAACGCCACGAAGTCAAGAGGGGTCTGGCACCGTGACATCGGAAACGGCGCAGTTCCTGCTGCCCCTCCGCAGAGATCCGCATTCCTTCAACAGGAGGGGGTTGCAGGAACTGCGCCGTTTCCGATGTCACGGTGCCAGACCCCTCCCCTCGCCCCTGCAGGTTTTGCGCAACCGCCCGATATGTCTCCGTGGGAGGCACTGTCAAGCCGTGGAACGTCAAACCATCAGCATCATGAAGGCGTGCGAACTGGTCGGCGTCAGCCGACGCACGATCTATAACTGGATTGCCGCCGGCAAGGTGGAGTACGTCCGCACGGCGGGCGGCAGCATCCGGATCTTCGTCGACACCCTCTGGCGCTCGCCGGACGGGACAATGCGGGAATCGAACGTGGCTCGGGCGTCAGCGTAGGCATCGCGTTGCAGCCAGCACCAATCGTGACCGACAGCAGATCGCGCGCGTCCTCCCCCGACGATGCGAGCGATCTGCGCCTGCTCTTCCACCGCCTGAACAACCAGCTGGGCATCATCCTCGCGCATTCGGAACTGCTCGAGTCGAAGCTGTCCGATGAGCACCAGCGCTCGCGTGCCACCCAGGTCGTGACCGCGGCGCTCGAAGCGATGAGCGTCTCCCGCTCGATCCGCGACCGCGTCGACCACGACTAGCCGAGTGTCGTTGACGGTCCGCTGCCGGGCCCCCGGTTGGGCCCGCCCGCAAGTTGCGTCCGGCCAGAGACGCCGGCAGTAGCCCGAGTCGAGACACGCCACGACCCAGCCCCCGGCCTCGGCAGAGACCAAGGCCCGCTTCCACCCCTTCCCCCTAACCACAAAAACGTAATGAACGCGTCATGTGTTTGACGATCAATTGGCCTGTTTCGCCAACAATTTGACGACATGAGGGCGATTGACCGGGCGCGCGCAGCAGTGTGCTCGGGTGAGAACATGCGTGTAAGTGACTGCAAATAATGGTTTTGTCACCACATCTCGTCCTTTTTTGCACACCCCGCCACGCCGTTGCACAAAGCTGGCATCGTCGCTGCACTAGACAGGTTCCGTAAGGGCCTCACGAATTCGAACCTGAGGCCTTCGGAGACCCCCTGATGAAGGCCGAGATCGAGACCACCAACCCGCGCATCGAAGCCGGACTTCCCTTCGTGGAAGCGCTGGCCCGGCGCATGGCCGCCACCATGCCGCATTCCATCGACCTGGGCGACCTCGTCCAGGACGGCGTGATCGGCTTGATCGACGCGGCGCGCCGTTTCGAGGAATCGCGCGGTATCAAGTTCGAGACCTTTGCCGAACGCCGCATCCGTGGCGCCATGATCGATGCGCTCCGCAAGGACGCCTGGCCACGCGGTGTGCGACGCCTGCGCCGCGAGCTCGAGGCCGCGCGCGAGAAGCTGCGCGCCAGCCTCGGGCACGAGCCGTCGAACGCCGACCTCGCCGCCGCCGTCGGTCTCGACGAGGCGCGACTCGGCAAGATCGTCGTGCGCATCAACACGATCGAGTCGACGTCGCCGCTCTCGTGCGGCGACAACGTCGACGAGTCGCAGCTCCCGGCGGTGATGGTGCCGGCCGAACCCGAGCGCCCCGACTACGCCTACGAGAAGCATGAAGTGCAGGCGCGCGTGCGCGGGGCGATCGAGTCGCTGCCCGCCCGAGAGCAGCGCGTCATCAGCCTCTACTACTACGCCGAAGTGACGATGAAGGAGATCGGCGCGGAGCTCGGCGTCAACGAGTCGCGCGTCTCGCAGCTCCACGCGCGCGCCATCAAGCGGCTGCGTGATGCGCTCGGCGCCACCGTGACGCCGGCCGACACCGTGACGGCGCTCCGCGGCGCCCTCCTCGCCTTCGAGGCGAAGCCGAAGATGAAGATGGTGAAGGCCACGCTGCCGGACGACAGCACGCGCGTCGCCTCCGGCGCCGCCCGTCGCGCCACCGGCGGCATCGTCGTGCGCTACGACAGCGTGTCGCGCGCGGCGCGCAGCAAGTCACCAAGCCGGAACGGCTTGGACAGCCAGAGGCAGCCGGCTTCGTCGAGGAAGCGCTCGGCGTCGGTGCCGGCGACGTCGCCCGTCACGAAGATCACGCGGCGCGCCAGCGCCGGCGTCGCGGCCGCCATGGCGCGGTAGAACTCCATGCCGTCCATGCGCGGCATCTTCAGGTCACACACCACGAGGTCATAGGGCTCGGCCGTCACCCGGCCGAGTCCTTCCTCGCCGTCGCCCGCCCGGTCCACCACGAACCCCGCGTCCTCGAGCGCCTCGGCCACCGCCGCGGCCAGCGCGGGCTCGTCCTCCACCACCAGCACCCGCGCGCCCTTGAACGCCTCGAGCGCCACCGGCGCCGGCGGCGCCTTGCGCGGCGCGCCGCTCGCGCCCGTCACGGGCATCTCGATGAAGAACGAGGCGCCGCCGCCCTGCGCAGACGCGAGCCAGATGCGCCCGCCGTGCTCCTGCACGATCGCGTACGCCACGGTGAGGCCGAGGCCCGTGCCCTTGCCGACTTCCTTCGTCGTGAAGAACGGATCGAAGATCCGGCCCTGCATCTCCTCCGGAATCCCCGGACCGTCATCGTTCACTTCGAGCACAATCGCGTCGCGATCCGCATCGTGCCAGGTGCGGACGACGAGGGTGCCGCGTCCGTGGGCGCCGATCATCGCCTGCTCGGCGTTGATCAGCAGGTTGAGCAGCACCTGCTTGAACTGATGCCCGTCGGCGAAGATCTGGGGCAGGCCGGCGGCGAGCGCCGGGATGACGGTGATGTTGGTCACGCGCTGCTCGTAGGCGCGCAGCGCGAGCGTCTCGCGCACGACCTGGTTGAGATCGACCATCGCGCGCGTGCTCTGCCGCTTGCGCGCGAAGGTGAGGAGATTGCGCACGATGCGCGCGGCGCGCTCCGCCTCCCCGAGGATGATCTCGAGGCCCTTACGCACCGGCGGGTCGGCGCTCTTCTGCGCGAGCCGCTCGGACCACGACAGGATGGTGGCAAGCGGGTTGTTCAACTCGTGCGCGACGCCGGAGATCGTCTGGCCGAGCGCCGCCATCTTCTCGGCCTGCAGCAGCTGCTGATAGAGGTCGCGCGCCTGGTCGTCGAGCTTCTTGCGCTCGCTTACGTCGCGCACGATCGCCTCGACGCGCAGCCGCCCCGGCTCGAGCACCTCCGCGTTCGCGGTGACCTCGAGCCAGATCGCGGCTCCGTCCACCTTGCGCAGCCGCAGCAGATACGACGCCACGGTACCCGCCGACCCCAGCCGTTCCAGGAAGACCTCGCGCGCCTGCGGGTCGACGAAGTGCGCCGCCTCAAACGGCGTGACCTCGTGGTCCGGAGTCTCTGGGGGGTAGCCGAAGGTGAGCTTCAGGTGGGGGTTGGCGGCCTCTGTGACAGAGCCCGCCGTCGCGAGGACGCCGATGTAGACCCCCTCGTGAACGGCCTCGAAGAGACGGGCGAACGCATCGGCGCGGTTCACATCGACGGCTGCTTGCCGGGCGGCGGCGTGGGCGTAGGCGTCCAGGCCTGGCACCTGGACGTCCACGTGGGCTCGGCGGCCGCACGGATGGCGTGCCTGTGGACTCTGGACCGCATGGGCCCACTTTAGCGCCCCCGGGCGCTGGGGGCAACCGGGGTCGCCGGGCGGGTGGGTGTCCGCGCCCCCTGAATCGCCGATCACGAATCCGGTCATTGACGATGGCGCCGGGCGGAGCTACGCTGCGCACGATATGCGTCTGGTGGGCCGTCAGGACATGCTGCTGCTTGCAGGCCTGACGGCGGCCCTCGTCATCATCTTCTCCGAGCCCATCTCCCGCGGGCTTGATATCGCGCGTGACATCGAGCGGAGCTCCGGCCTTGCGCTGATGCCCGCGCTCATGCTCCTCACCGGTGTCTACATCGTCCATCAACTGCGCAAGCGTCACGAGGTGCAGGCGCAGGCCGCGGCGGCCGAGGCGGCGAAGGCCGAGGCGGAGGCGCGCGCGGGGGAGCTCGAACGGCTCGTGGCCTTCGGTCATGCGCTGGCCCGGTCGCTCGACTACGACGCGATCCGCAGTGCGGTCACGCATCACCTGCCGCGGGTCGTGGGGACGGACGAGCTGTGGGTGCTGCTCCGGCAGGGCAATGAGTGGGAAGCGCTGAGCGGTGACACGCGCACGGCGGACGACACCCTCGCGCGTGAGGATCTGGCCGCGCACGTCCTGGCCTCGCCGTCGGCCGCGCCCGCATCCCCGGGCCGCGCGCTCGGGTTCCCGCTGATCGTCGGCGGGGCCCCGGTGGGCGTGCTCGGCGTGACGCCGAAAGACGAGGCGCTGCCGGCGGCGCACCGGCGGGTGATCGAGGCCGCGGCGTCGCTCCTGGCCGTGTCGGTGAAGAATGCGCAGCTGTTCCGCGAGGTGCGCGAGAACAGCCTGCGCGACGGACTCACCGGCTGCGTGACGCGCGCGCACGCGATCGAGGTGGTGGACGCCGAACTGCGCCGCGCGCGGCGCAGCCAGATGCCGGTCTCGCTCATCATGTTCGACCTCGATCACTTCAAGGACGTGAACGATCGCTACGGCCACCTGTGCGGCGATGCCGTCCTGGCGGCGGTCGGGCGGCGGATGCGCGAAGTGCTGCGCGGCTCCGACGTGAAGTGCCGCTACGGGGGCGAGGAGTTCCTGGTGCTGCTGCCCGAGACGCCGCTCGCCGGCGCCCGGCGCGTGTCGGAGACGCTCCGGCGGGAGATCGCGGAGCGGCCGATTCCGTGGGCGGGCGAAGCGCTCACCGTCACGGCGAGCTTCGGGATCACCCAGGCCCTGCCCGGCGAGGTGAACCTCGAGGCGATCATCGCGCGCGCCGACGCGGCGCTCTACCGCGCGAAGAACGAGGGGCGCAACTGCGTGCGCATTGGGTCCGACAACCTGTCGGTGGCGTAGCGCCATTCGCGGTTCGCTTCCCGCCAGTTCCAGCCCCGCCCGTCCATCCGCCCCGAACGCTCCCACTATCACGGTTCGTCGCGAGCAGGCTGCTGCCTCCCGTAGACGACCGCAACTTTTCCACAGGGGGCAGCAGGAACTGCACCGTTTCCCATGTCACGGTGCCAGACCCCTCCCCACCAGGGAACATCTGGACACACGCCATCGTCTTGAATATAGTTCTCTAAAGACACCAATGAGCCGAATAATCGACGATACAGATGTTCAAATATTGGACATGCTTCAGTCCAATGCCAGGGTGACGCAGTCGGATATCGCCAAGGCGGTCGGGCTGGCGCCCTCGGCGGTGCTCGAACGGCTGCGGAAGCTCGAGGCCAAGGGCATCGTCCAGGAATTCACGGCGAGGGTGGATCCGAGGGCGGTGGACCTCGGGCTGCTGGCGTACGTGTCGGTCCGCTCGAGCGAGCACGGGTCCGAAATGCCCTCGGCGGTGGCGCTGTCGGAGATCCCCGAGGTGCTGGAGCTGCATCACGTGGCGGGCGACGACTGCTATCTGCTGAAGGTCCGCGCGCGCGACGCCGAGCATCTCGGCCAGCTGCTCCGCACCCGCATCGCGTCGATCCCCACCGTCACGTCCACGCGCACGACCATCGTGCTCGAGACCGTCAAGGAGAGCTCGAAGCTGCCGCTGGGCGGACGGGGGACGGTGAACGGTGGGTAGTGGGTAGTGGGTAGTTGGTAGTGGGTAGTGGGTAGTGGGTAGTGGAAACGGCGAGCCGCGAGCCGCGAACCGCGAACCACGAACAGCGAACCGCGAATAGCGAACGGCGAACAGCGAACGGCGAACAGCGAGCAGTCATGGTGATGCCAACGGGGAAGAAGCTGGGCTATGCGGCGTGGATCACGGTGTGTCTCGTTTGGGGCACGACGTACTTCGCGATCCGCATCGCGCTCGAGACGGTGCCGGTGTCGCTGCTCGCCGGACTCCGCTGGCTGGGGGCGGGCGTCCTCCTCACGGCGATCTTGCCTCTGCTCGGCCACCGCCTCCCGAAGCCGCGCACCTGGGGCAGCCTGCTCGTGCTCGGCATCCTGATGAACGTGGGCGGCAACGGACTTGTTGTCTTCGCGCAGCAGTCGGTGCCGAGCGGGCTGACGGCCGTGCTCGTCGCGATGGTGCCGTTCTGGGTCGTCCTCGTCGAACTCGCCGCGGGCGGCGGGGAACGCCTCCGCTGGCGCGCCGTCACGGGACTGCTCGTCGGCTTCTCCGGCATCGTGCTGCTCGTGTGGCCCCAGCTTGGCGCCGGCGGCGCCGAGGGGCGCGCCTTCGTCATCGGGATCCTGGCGCTGCAGGCGGCCTGCCTCTCGTGGGCGCTCGGCACGTCGTACACGAAGCGGCGGACGATCGACGCCAGCCCGCTCGCGGCCGCGGCCGTGCAGATGGTGTTTGCGGGCCTGCTCCTCACGGCGGTGGGCAGCGCGCGTGGCGACTGGGGCGCGCTGTCGTTCTCGTGGCGCTCGGGCGCGGCGATGGCCTACCTCGTCATCTTCGGCTCGATCCTCGGCTACACGTCGTATGTCTACGCGCTGAAGTACCTGCCCGTCTCGACCGTCTCGCTCTACGCCTACATCAATCCGATCATCGCCGTGCTGCTCGGGACGCTGCTGCTGGCGGAGCCGTTCACACTGCGAATCGTGTTCGCCGCCGTGCTCGTCTTTGCCGGCGTGGGCATCGTGCGCTCGCAGCCCGCACTCCCCCCGGCCGCACCCGAGGAGCAGAAAGCGGCGTAGGGGGGCCCGCGGCAGGTATGATCACCTGATGCCGCAGCTGCCCCCGATTGCCGATCTCGTCGTGGAAACCACCGGGTGGGGGTTCTTCCTCTGCACGCAGAAGGAAGTGCGCGCGGGACGCAAGGGCGACTTCCTCGCGCTGACGCTCGCCGACCGCACGGGCCAGATTCAGGCGCGCGTCTTCGACCAGGTGGATCGCTTCCGCCAGGAGTTCGACGCCGGCGAGTTCGTGCGCGCCGAGGCGCGCGTCGACTCGTTCAACGGCCATCCGCAGCTCATCGTCTCATCCATCCGCCGCGTGAACGCGGCCCAGGACGCCACGCAGGGCTTCCGCGACGAGGACCTGATCCCGAGCGCGCCGCGGCCCATCGACGACATGTGGCGCGAGCTGCACGCGGTCGTCGCCGAGGTGGGCAACGACTTCGTCCGCGTGCTGCTGGCGCGGGTGCTCGCCGATCACGAGACGGCGCTCCGCGAGTGGCCCGCCGCCAAGCAGATCCACCACGCCTACCGCGGCGGCTTCCTCGAGCACATCCTCCAGATGGCCATCGTCGGGCGGCAGGTGGCACGCGCGTACGAGGCGGATGCGGATCTGGTGGTGGCGGGCGCGATCCTGCACGATATCGGGAAGCTGCAGGAGCTGCAGTACGAGCTCGGCGCGACGTCCTATACGCGTGACGGCAACCTGATCGGGCACATCGGCCTCGGCCTGATCCTGGTGCGGGAGACCACGCACGGCATCGCGGGGTTCCCGTCGGAACTCCGGGCGCGGATCGAGCATCTGGTGATGTCGCACCACGGCACGCGCGAGCACGGGTCGCCGGTCGAGCCCAAGACGATCGAGGCGTTCATCCTGTCGGCCGTCGACGACCTGGACGCCCGCATCAACCAGGTCCGCCAGGCTCTGGCCGCAATCCCGGCCGGCGAGGAATTCACGGACTGGCACCGCCGGCTCGAGCGGGTGCTGTACCGGGGGCCGCAGTAGGGCCGGGTCTCGTCCGGCCCGCGCGGCGGGCGAGCCCGGCGCCACGGATCCGGCCCCTGGCGGCCCCCGGGTATACTGGGGGCCGCTTATGGACACCCCGACGCTGCCCATGGACTACGCCGCCATCGAGCGGATCCTGCCGCACCGCTATCCGTTCCTGCTCGTGGACCGGATCACGGAGTTCGAGCCGGACAAGCGGATCGTCGGCGTGAAGAACGTCTCGCTCAACGAGCGGTACCTGTCGCACACGAATCCCGATGGCCGCCCCACGCTGCCGCCGACGATTCTGACCGAGGCCGTGGCCCAGGTCGGGGCCATCATGATCCTGGCGAAGCCCGAGAACGAAGATCGCCTGATCTACTTCATGGGCATCGAGCGCGTCCGTTACCGGCGTCCCGTCTATCCGGGTGACGTCGTCGAGATCGAGGCGACGGTGAAGCGGTTGCGCAGCCGCATGGGCCAGCTCTCCGGCCGCGCACGGGTGAACGGCGAGATCATCCTGCACGGCACGATGACCTTCGCCCTCGGGCCGAAGCGCGGCGACGTGGAGCCCTAGCGGAGTGTCTCGACTGAAGAGGG
The DNA here is from genome assembly GCA_030680175.1 of Vicinamibacterales bacterium. Taxonomy (GTDB): domain Bacteria; phylum Acidobacteriota; class Vicinamibacteria; order Vicinamibacterales; family UBA2999; genus JAUXWO01. The sequence goes on along the minus strand of JAUXWO010000116.1, from coordinate 23,429 downwards.
AATACCCGCGTCTCTGCTCAGCCGCGATTCTGCGGACCGCCCAACGGGCGGCCCGGTAGTCGATCGTCAACGACACTCCACCAGACGTGGACCGTTGAACTTCGAGTGGGGGTTCCGAGATGAAGATCGCACTCCGTACGGCCCCGGTCGTCGTGCTCACCCTTCTGCTGGCCCTCCCGGCCGCCGCGCAAACCCGCCCGGTCACCATCGACGATGTCGTGGACCTGAAGGCGGTGGGGTCGGCGGAGGTCTCGCCTGACGGCACGCAGGTGATCTACACCGTGCGCGAGTTCGAGGCCGACCCCCGCGAGCGCGAGCGGATGAACCCCCGCACGCGCGTCTGGAGGGTGTCGGTGGCGGACGGCGCGTCCAGCGCCCGGCAGATCACCTACGGCGAGCGCGGCGACTCGCAGCCCCAGTGGTCGCCCGACGGCCGCTACATCAGCTTCGTCTCGGCCCGCGGCACGGGCGAGAACGTGCAGGGGCAGATTCATCTGATGCGCGCCGATGGCGGCGAAGCCTGGAGGCTGACCGACGCCGCGGAGGGCATCTCGTCCTACGTCTGGTCCCCCGACAGCACGCGCATCGCCTTCATCGCCACCGACCCGCGCACCGCCGAGGAAGAAGCGCGCCTCAAGAAGCGCGACGACGCGCAGGTCTACGAGGATGACTTCCGGTACGCGCACCTGTGGGTGATCGACGTGGCGACGAAGGAGGCCACGCGCATCACCGAGGGCACCAGCTACACGGCCGGCCAGCCCGCCTGGTCGCCGAACGGCACACGCCTGGTGTTCCAGGGCAGCACGACGCCGATGCTCCGCGACAACCGCCGCGACCTCTACATCGCCACGGTCGCGTCGAAGGCCATCGAGAAGATCACCACCAACTTCGGCCCCGACCAGTCGCCGGCGTGGTCGCCCGACGGCCGGACCATCGCGTACCTGGCACAGGTGATCGACGCGCCGCCCCTGCTCGACGGCACGGTGCCCGGACTCGTGCAGCAGCAGCGCCTGCTGCTCTACGACGTGGCGGCGCGGACGCATCGCGACGTCACCGGCGACCTCGCGGCCGCGCCTGGCGCGCCCATGTGGAGCCCTGACGGCGCGCGGATCCACTTCACCTCGGGCACGCGCGCCTACGTCGAGGCGTACGCGCTCGACGTGGCCAGCGGCCGCTTCACGCAGCTCACCACCGGCCGCACGCTCCAGGTGCACTCGATGAGCCGCGACGGCCGCGTGGTGGCCGGGACGATGGACTCGCCGTCGGCGCCCGCCGAGGTCTACGTGGCGGACGCCACGCTCGCGAACCCGCGCGTGCTGACCGACACGAACCCCCAGGCGAAGGCCTTCGCCCTTGGCGAGTCCGAGGTCTTCACGTGGAAGAGCAGCGACGGGATGGAGGTGGAGGGCATCCTCCTGAAGCCGGTCGGCTACCGGGAGGGCCAGCGGTATCCGCTGCTGGTGGTCGCGCATGGCGGCCCCGCCGGCGCCTTCACCAACAACTACCGCGTCGGCGGGCTCGAGGGCGGGCAGTACCTCGCCGGCGAGGGCTGGGCGATCTTCTACCCGAACCCGCGCGGCAGCACGAACTACGGCGAGCGGTTCCTCCAGGCCAACGTCAACGACTGGGGCGGCGGCGACTATCGCGACATCATGACGGGCGTCGACGCGCTCATCGCGCGCGGCATCGCCGACCCCGGCCGCATGGCGCACATCGGCTGGAGCTACGGCGGCTACATGACGGCGTGGGTCGTCTCGCAGACCTCGCGCTTCAAGGCGGCGATGGTGGGCGCCGGACTCACCAACATGTGGAGCATGTACGGCACCAACGACATCCCGAACGTGCTCGTCGGCTACTTCGGCGGCATCCCGAATGCCGAGACGCTGCCGCTCTACCTCGATCGATCGGCCATGCACCACATCGACAAGGTGACCACGCCGACGCTGATCCTGCACGGCGCCCAGGACGAGCGCGTACCCGTGGGCCAGGCGCAGGAGATGTTCCGCGCGCTCAAGGACCGCGGCCGCACGACGGCGCTGGTCTTCTACCCGCGCGCCGGCCACGGCATCTCGGAGTACTACCACCAGAAGGATCGCCTGCGCCGCATCCGCGACTGGGTGACCCAGTACGCCGCCGAGCCCGCGACGACGACGGCGGGGCAGTAGCGGCGGGGTCCCACGGGACTGGCCGCGCGTCGTGGGGATCCCATGGGCGCGGCCAGTCCTGTAACATAGACGTCTTGGACGCCTCTCATCCCTCTACGCCCCGTCCCCACAGCCCCGCCTACCTGCCCGACGGCACCACCGACGGCGCGGCGGAGCTGCTCTCGACGCTCTTCGATCTCGGCCGCGAGGTCACGTCGGTCCTCACCCTCGACGAACTACTGCCCAAGATCCCGCAGCTCATCTCGCGGCTGACGCACTTCACCGTCTTCGCCATCTACCTGCTGGATGCCAAGCGGGAAGAGCTGCACATCGCCTACGCCGACGGCTACCCCGACGACATGGTGCGCAACTTCCGGGTGCGGCCGGGGCAGGGCATCATCGGCACGGCCGTCGCCGAGCAGCGTCCGATCCTGGTGGACGACGTGCGAAAGGACCCGCGGTACCTCGGATCGGTGCCGGGCGTCGTGTCGCAGCTGGCGGTGCCGTTGCGGCACAAGAACAAGGTGATCGGAGCGCTCAACCTGCTGAGCGACCAGCCGGCCGCGTTCACGACGCGCGACGAGGCGATCCTCCGGCAGTTCGGGGCGCACGTCGCGCAGGCGATCGTCAACGCGCGGCTCTTCGAGGCCGAGCGCGAGTACGGCGACACGATGGAGACGCTCGCCGAGATCGGCCGCGAGATGAGCGGCATCCTCGATCTCGACGCCCTTCTCACCCGCGTCGCCCACCTCGTCAAGCGGATCGTCGACTACCGGACGTTCGGCATCGCGCTGCTGGACGAGCCGAGCCAGATGCTCGAGCTGAAGGTGGCGATCAGCTACGGCGACCGGCAGCATTTGCCGGCGGTGCCGATGGGCGAAGGGCTCGTCGGCTACGCGGCGCTGCACAAGGAACCGGTGATGGTGCCCGACGTGTCGAAGGACGCGCGCTACATCAACGCGGTGGCCGATGCGCGCTCGGAGCTGGCCGTGCCGATGCTGCTGCAGGACCGGTGCATCGGGGTGTTCGACCTCGAGAGCCCGGAGCTGGACGCCTTCACCAAGCGCCACATCGAGCTGCTCACGCTGCTGGCGTCGCAGGCGGCGCAGGCCGTGGAGAACGCGCGGCTGTACGAGGCCATCCGCCAGAACGAGGAGCGGATGGAGAAGGAGCTGCGCTTCGCGCAGCGGGTGCAGGTGGCGCTACTGCCGCGCGAACTGCCGAAGCGGCTCAAGGGCGTGGACGTCGCGTGGCACTTCGACCCGGCCCGCGAGCTCGGGGGCGACCTCTTCGAGTTTCTCTCGCCCGATACGCACACCCTCGTGGCCGCCGTGGGCGACGTGTCGGGGAAGGGCGTCCCGGCCGCGCTCTACAGCGTGTTCGCCGCCGAGGTCGTACGCGGACGCACGTTCCGACGCCGCTACCTGCCCGAACGCTCGACGCCGGCCGACGTGCTGACGTCGATCAACAAGGTGCTGCACGAGCGCCAGCTCGAGGAGTACTACTGCACGTTGTGCTATGCGGCGTTCGACCTGCGCAAGAAGGTCGTGACCGTGGCCAACTCGGGCCTGCCGTATCCGGTGCGCTCCACCGCGGACGGCACGTCGCAGATCTTCCTGCCCGGCGTGCCGCTCGGCAGCTTCGCCGGATCGGATTACGACGAGCTGACGTTCACGCTCGCCAGCGGCGACGTGTTCGCGATCTGCACCGACGGCGTGTTCGAGGCCGCCAACGACGAGGGCGAGGAGTTCGGCGCCCATCGCCTGATCGATGTCGTCCGCGACACCCGTGAGGAGCCGGCCCAGGGGATCGTCGATGCGATCTTCGGCGCCGTCACGCGGTTCCGGACCGACGACGAGCAGAAAGACGACATGACGGTCGTCGTCGTCAAGATCGCGTAGCCCGCGCCGGCGCGCCGAGGGCCGGCCTCGTGTCGCGCACGCGGCCCTGAGAGGAGCCCATGCCCATTTCCCCCCTGCGCCCGGTGGCCGTGGCCGCGCTGCTCGTCGGACTGGTCTCGACGGGCGTGGTCCCGGCGGCCCAGACGCCTTCCGCCGGGCCCGGCCGGCAGGCGGCGGCAGACACGCCCCTGGCGGCCGACCTGCGCCGCGGGTTCGAGTCGCGGCTTGCCGCGGTCGTCGAGGAGCTCGACGGGGTCGCCGGCTACGCCATCATCGACCTGACGACCGGCCGGCGCTTCGACCGGCTCGCCGGCGACGCGTTTCCGACGGCGTCGACCATCAAGCTGGCGGTGCTCTACGAGCTGCTGAAGCAGGCGGAGGAGGGGCGGCTGGATCTCGACCGGATCACGCCGCTCGACCGCGCGCAGACGGTGGCCGGCAGCGGCATCTTGCAGCACCTGCGCGCGCCGTCGCTCTCGCTGCGGGACCACGCGGCGCTGATGATGATCCTGAGCGACAACACGGCCACCAACGTCGTGATCGACGCCGTGGGGATGGATCGCGTGAACGCACGCATGACGGCGATCGGTGCGACGCCCACCCTGCTGCGGCGGAAGATGATGGATGCGGCGGCGGCCGCGCGCGGCGACGAGAACGTGGCCAGTCCGGGGGCGCTGGCGCGGACGGCGACGCTGCTCTGGCGCGGCGAGGGGCTGACGGCGGCGAGCCGTGAAGAGGCCCACCGGATTCTGCGGCAGGTGGGTGGACAGATCCGGCGCGCGACTCCGGCGCGTGTGCCGGTGTTCAGCAAGACGGGCAGCCTGGCGGCCGTGCGCGCCGAGGCCGCGGTCGTGGACCTCGAGGGCCGGCCCTACGCGATGGCCGTGATGACGACGTATCTGGCCGCGGATGCCGACGGCGACCGGGCGGTGTTCGAGATCGCCAGTGCGGCCCACGGCTACTTCGAGCGCCTCGCCGCGGGCGGCGCCTACGGCCGCCGGCCCTGACACCACGTAGACGTACAAAACACGAAGGACACGAAGGCCACGAAGGCAACACACGATTCTTCAAGGGACGATCTCCTCTGGAGAATGCCCTTTGCAGGAAACGTTCTGTGTCTTCTTCGTGGCCTTCGTGTGCTTCGTGTTTGTACGTGATCAGGCGATCACGTCATCCGAGATCAGTGGTGTTCGTCGACCGCGACTGCCGAGGAGAGGTAGATGGCCGTCAGCGTCATGAAGATGAACGCCTGCAGCGGGCCGATGATCAGGCCGAGGAACTGAATCGGCAGGGGGGCGATGAAGGGGATGATGCTGGCGATGATCAGCACCACGAGGTGCTCGCCGAACACGTTGCCGAAGAGGCGCAGTGTGAGCGAGAGGACGCGCGAGAGGTGGCTGATGATCTCGATCGGCAGCATGATCGGGGCGAGGAACACCGGGATGCCTGGGGGCGCCGCGAAGTGCTTCAGGTACGACACGATGCCCTGCGCCTTCACGCCCTGGATGTGGTAGTAGACCCACACGGTGAGCGCGCAGCCAAGCGGCACGTTGATGTTGCCGGTGGGCGATCCGAGGCCGGGGACCTGGCCCATCAGGTTGCCGAGCAGCACGAAGACGAAGATGGTGCCCACCATCGGGAGGAACTGGCGGCCCTTCGGGCCCATCAGGTTCTCGAGCTGGTAGACGAGGAAGCCGACGAGGTCCTCGAGGACGATCTGCAGGTGGCTGGGGTTCTCGACGCTCAGGCGTGAGCGGATGAACAGGCCCAGCACCCCGACCAGCAGGACGATGAATCCGCAGAAGAACAGGTAGTCGGGGACGTGCACGCCTGTGGGCGCGATCAGGGCATTGAACGCCGCGACGAGTGGGGAGGGATGTTCGAGCGCTTCCACAACCTACGGATTGTAACAAATTTCACAAGGACCCCGATAGGGGGCGCCCGGTACGCGAAAACGGCCGGACTGGGGGAGGCCAGCCCGGCCGTTTTCCTGAGAAAACCGACGATCGTGCGCCCGTGGCGCGCGACCCCTACTGGGGCATGCGCGGCGGACGGGCGCTCGGCAGCGCCAGCGCCACCAGTTCCCCGGGGAAGTTGCCCCCCGAGACGGTGACGATGATGTACTGGTTGCCGTTGTGCATGTAGCTCATCGGCGCGGTGCTGGTCGGCGCGGGGATCTCGATCTTGCCGAGTTCCTTGCCGGTCTTCTTGTCCACGGCGCGGAAGTTCGGCTCCGAGCCGCGGCCCTCGCCGTACATCATCAGCGTCTTAGTCACCAGGATGTTCGGGTGTCCCGACTGCCCGGTGTTGCCGATGTCGACGCCCTTGAGCGCCGGGTGGTTCTTGATGCGGGCCGGCGTCTCGCCGTTCGGGATGCGCCACATCAGGTCGCCGGCGTTCAGGTCGTACGCCACGATCGACGCGTAGGGCGGCTTCAGCAGCGGCAGTGGCGGATCCTTCGGGTTCTCGCCCGACGGACCGCGCGCGCCACCCGCGGCCAGCCACACGTACTCCGACGTTACCTTGCCGTCAGGTGAGCCCCAGCCGGGCCACGGCTGACCATCGGGGTAGCGCTCCTGCGCGGGCACGAGACCGTAGATGCCCATGCCGCGCTGCGTGGCGACGTAGAGCCAGCCGGTTTCCGGGTCCGCGGCCGCGCCGCCGGGGATGTTGGCGCCGCCGTTGGCGCCGGGCACGGCGAACGCGCCCTGCGTTCCGTCCGCGGCCTTCAGCAGCGACGGCGGCGTGAACAGGGGCCCGTGGCGGTAGCGGTTCATGATCTCGATCGCCTGCTTCCGCAGCAGCGGCGTGAAGTCGATCAGGTGATCCTCGAACATGCCCTGGAGTTCGAATGGCGGCGGCTTGGTCGGGTGCGGCTGCGTGGCCGCGGTGATCTCTCCGGGGACGTCCGACTTCGGCGCCGGGCGGTCCTCCATCGGCCAGATGGGCTCGCCCGTCTCGCGGTTGAACACGTAGACGTAGCCCTGCTTGGTGGCCTGCGCGATGATCGGCACCGTGCGGCCGCCGATCTGCACGTCGAGCAGCTTCGGCGCGTCCGGCGTGTCGTAGTTCCAGATATCGTGCCGCACGAACTGGAAGTGCCACTTGCGCTCGCCCGTCTTCACGTCGAGCGCGATCATGCTGGTGCCGAACAGGTTGTCACCCGGGCGGCTGCCGCCGTAGTAGTCGTTGGTCGGCGTGTCGGTCGGGATGTACACCAGGCCGAGCTTCGAGTCGCCCGAGAGCGGCGCCCACGCCGAGACGTTGCCGGTCCACTTCCACGAGTCGTTGCCCCACGTCTCGTTGCCGAACTCGCCTTCCTTTGGCACCGGGTCGAACCGCCACAGCATGCGGCCGGTGGCCGCGTCGTAGCCGCGCACGACGCCCGGGATGTTCTCCTTGTTCTCGGGGTAGTAGCCGCGATCGTGCGAGTTGCCCACGATGACGACGCCGTTGATCACGATGGGCGCGGACGAGGTGGTGATGTCGCCGTAGTCCATGACGCCACGATCGGGATGGACGGCATAATCGCCGAGTCCGAGGTGCAGATCGACCACGCCGTTATTGCCGAAGAAAGGCAGCGGCTGGCCGGTGTCGGCGTCGAGCGCCCACAGGTAGTAGCCCGGGGTCGCCACGTAGATCACGGGACGGCCGTTCACGCGGTCGAACGCCACGCCCTTGCCGTAGTTCTTGCGCGTCGAGGCCTCCCAGCGCGGGTTGTCCTTTTCGCGGAACATCCAGAGCGTCTCGCCCGTGACCGGGTCGAGGCAGACGACGGCGCGGCGGTGGCCGGCGACGGCGTAGAGCTTGCCGTTTACGTAGAGCGGGGTGCTGCGGTAGGTCGTGTCGGGTTCCGGCCCGAAATTATGCGATTTCCAGCGCCACATGACTTCCATGCTGCCGAAGTTGCTGGCGTCGATCTGGTCGGCCGGCGAGTAGCGCGAACTGCTCTCGTCCGCCCCCCAGTGGGTCCACTCGATGGTGCGCCCCTGGGCGGCCACGCCGTCGTGGTCGCGCTGGGTCACGGCCACGAGCGCGGCCACGGCGGCCAGCGGCACGAGCGCCTTGATGATCCGAGTCCGAAGTGTCTGCGGTAGCCTCACAAAATCCCCCCTGAACCGAGTCGCGAGTCGGTCCATACACTACTTCATTCCGGCAGTCACGTCACCGGCACAGGCCGAGGGTGCGGGTGGGGCGTGGATGGGACGGAAGGCGCGATGGGAGGGGGGAGTGGGTGCGGGGGCGCGTCGAAGTGGCCGCAACGGATCGTGAGACGTGCTGCGAGCCGGGATGCGGCGATGCCAGCGCCTGCCTGATTACGCACCCCGGTGATCCGCCGCGACCGCAATCATCGATATCAAAGAGCGTGCCGGGCGAGTTGCGTCGCTTTTCTGGCGCAATCGACCGCTTCGGACCAAGCGCCGCTGCCGCCACGTCCTGTGTAGGGGACAACGGTGAGACGTACAAACACGAAGGACACGAAGGTCACGAAGAAAACAAACTCGAAAGACCTTGGAGATCCCGATCGGAACCGGATCCCTGAACCTGAAGCTTTTCGTGCGTCTTCGTGGCCTTCGTGACCTTCGTGTTTGTACGTCTCAGGCGACGTCCCTAATACACCCGCAGGTAGCGGTCGATCTCCCACCCCGACACGTGGCGGATGTAGCCCTCCCACTCCTCGCGCTTGGCCGCCAGGAAGTGTTCGAAGATGTGGTCGCCGAGCGTGTCGCGGACGAGCGGGTCCTTCTCGAACTCGTCGAGTGCCTCGCTCAGGTTGCCCGGCAGGTCGTCGATCCGCAGGTGGCGCCGCTCGCGGTGGCTCATCTTGTAGATGTTCTTGTTCACCGGCGGCCCGGGGTCGATCTGCTGCTCGATGCCGTCGAGGCCGGCGCGCAGCATCATCGCGAACGCCAGGTACGGATTGCACGACGGATCCGGCATGCGGAGCTCGACGCGCGTGTGGTCGCCGCGGGCCGCGGGGACGCGCACGAGCGGGCTGCGGTTCTTCTCGGACCACGCAATCGCCGTCGGCGCCTCGAAGCCGGGCACCAGCCGTTTGTAGGAGTTGACGAGCGGGTTCGTGACCGCGCAGAAGCCCTTCGCGTGCCGCAGCAGGCCGCCGATGTAGTGAAGGCACGTGTCGCTCAACTGCAGGGACCCGGTCTCGTCCACGAACGCGTTGCGCCCGTCGCGGTACAGCGACTGATAGATGTGCAGGCCCGACCCGTTCACCCCGAAGATCGGCTTCGGCATGAAGGTCGCGTGCAGGTGGTTGCGCAGCGCCACGTTCTTCACGACGAAACGGAACGTGCTCACATTGTCCGCCGTCGCCAGCACATCGTCATGATGGAAGTCGACCTCGTGCTGGCCGGGCGCCACCTCGTGGTGCGCGGCCTCGATCTCGATGCCCATCTGCTCGAGGGTGAGCACGATCTCGCGGCGCACGTCCTCGCCGAGATCCACGGGGGCGAGGTCGAAGTAGCCGGCGCCGTCGTGCGTCTCGGTCGTGGGCTGGCCGTCACGCCGCTGGAACAGGAAGAACTCGGCCTCGGGCCCCGCCTTCATGCGCAGCCCCTGGCTGGCCGCCAGGTGGATCGCCTTCTTCAGCGTGCTGCGGGGGCAGCCGGCAAACGGCGTCCCATCGGGGTTGGCGATGTCGCAGATGATCCGGCCGACCCGCACCGACCCGCCCCCGGCGGCGCTCCCGGCCTCGGCCCAGGGGAAGACCTGGAACGTTCCCAGGTCCGGCTGCAGGTACATGTCCGACTCCTCGATCCGGACGAACCCTTCGATCGACGACCCGTCGAACATGATGCGGCCATCGAGGGCCTCGGCAAACTGGCGGTCGGGGACCTCGACGTTCTTGATGACGCCGAGGATGTCGGTGAACTGCAGGCGGAGGAACTTGACGCGCTCCCGTTCGGCGCGCTGCAGAATCTGCGCCTTGAGCTCGGCGGCATTCGTCCCAGGCTTCGGCATCCAGCGATTCTACGCCGGACGACCAGCCAGCCGGGACGGGCGTCAGATTTCATGGCAGAACGAACACCCACAGTGGCGGAGGGCCATGGGGAGTGTGCCAGTCCGGCGCATTTCATCGGGCCCCGCCCAGAGGCGATGGCGGATCGCCAAAGAGAACCACTATGAGCACCAACCGATTCACGCACACGTCCCTCGTGCTGGCCGCCGTGCTTCTGGCGGCCGTCGTGGCGGCCGTCTCCACCCTGGCGGCGCAGGAGCCGCAGGAACGCCCCCGCACGCCGCGGGTGTTCACCTTCGAGTCACGCGGGAGCCAGCTAGGCGTCACCGTGAGCGACCTCGAGCCGGCGGACCTGGCCGGCGCCGTCACCGGAGGCGTCCGCATCGACGAGGTGCGGCCCGACACCGCGGCCGAGCGTGCCGGCCTCCAGGCCGGGGATGTCGTTGTCCGCTTCGATGAGGAGCGTGTGCGGAGCACGCGGCAGTTCTCGCGCCTCGTGCAGGAGACGCCCGAGGGACGCACGGTGGGCATCGACGTCGTTCGCGGGGGACAGAGGCAGTCGCTGCAGGTCACGCCCGAGGCGCCGCGTGCCACCCAGGCGTTCGACGGCGCCCCCGGCGCCACGGCGTTCCGTCTCGAAGATCTGGCGCCGCGGCTTCAGGAGCTCGAGCCGCGCCTGCGCGAGCTCGAACCGCGGCTGCGCGAAGAGATGCGCCTGCTCGAACCGCGCCTGCGCGAGCGCGACCCGGAGGTGCGTCAGCGCCTCGACGACATCGAACGCATGCTCCGGCAGTTACTGGAGAAGAATCAGGACTAGCGGCTACGAGCAAACACGAAGGTCACGAAGAAACGAAGGACGCACGAAGAAAGCTCAATTCATGGATCCGGTTCCGATCTGGATCTGAGAACTGACCTGCCGAGCTTCGTGCGTCTTCGGGGCCTTCGTGTTTGTCCGTGTCAGCGCTACGCGTTGGCTTGCTGCGCGGGCGGGGCCTCGTCGCCGGCGGCCGAGGGCAGCGACCCGACCAGCGTGGCGAGCTGGGCGGCGACGATCGTGGCGAGGGCGGACGCCGAGGGGGAGAGGTCCACCGACGCGCGCAGCTCGGCCGAGAGCACGCCGACGACGCCCGAGGGACCGATGAGGGGCACGGCGATGGCGGCGCCCGAGGAATCGAGCGCCGCGCTCGTGCGGAGTGCCCCTTCGCGGAAGGCGGCCGCCGTCAGGTTGGCGGCATCGCGGTGGATGGCGCCGATGCGGGCGAACATGCGCTCGTCGTAGCCGTGGGAGCCGGCGGCGAAGAGCTCCGCGCCGGTCGGGCCCGCGACCCAGACGATCACGCCGGACGCGTCGAGCACCTCGGCCGCACGCTCGAGGAGCCGTGTCACTTCGGTGCCGTCGGTGACGCGCGCGAGATCGGTGCAGAGCGCCGCGGCCGACACCAGCGCCGCAGGTGCGGCCGCGGCCGGCGCTGCGGCGCCCCGGGCGGCGTTCGATGCCGCGGGGGCCTCAGGGGCGCGTGCCGCGCCGGTGCCGAGGTCGCCGAAGGTGGCGTGCGCGGCGGTGGCCTCGGGGCTGGCCGGCTGGGTCGCGCGGCCGGCGGGCAGCAGGAGGATGGCCGCAAACAGCCAGACCGCGATGCTGCCGCCGACGACCAGGCCCTGTTCCTGGCGCAGGCTGGAAAGCGCTGCCGCCTGGCGTCCGCGCTCGAGCGAGCCGGCGCGGGCCACCTGTTCGTCGAGACCGGCGACGAGGCCCCGCGCCTCGTTGAAGACGATGTCGCTGGCGAGCAGGCCCTGGTCGCCCTCCACGTAGCTGCGGATGCGTCCGGCGCTCGCGGCCAGTTGATCCACGCGGTCGAGCGCGCCGTCGATCGGGTGATCGCCGCCGGCGGGGGCCGCGCTCTCGAGCGCGATCAGCTGCTCACGCACCAGGTTGAGCTGGCGATCGGCCTCCTCGGCCCACACGCGCGGCCGCTGGCCAGGCGCGACGAACGACCGCAGGGTGGCATCGAGGCCGGCGAGCGTGAGGCGGGTGGCGGCGACGGCCTGCTCGGCGCGCCGTGTGGCGTCGAGCGTGGCGCCAATGGAGAGGTCGATCCGGAAGGCCCGGTAGCCCAGCCCGCCGGTCGCCGCGAGTGCGAGCACGATCACGAGGAAGCGGAGGGGCAGTCGGGTCATGACTGCGCGCCAGAATACCACGGCGTGCGGCCGTCAGGCCCTCCGACTGATGGAGTGTCGTTGACGCTCTACGACCGGGCCGCCCGTTGGGCGGCCCGCAGAATCGCGGCGCAGCCGAGGCGCTGGCAGCCCTTCTTCAGCCGAGGCCCTCCGACTAGAACACGGGCAGATAGGGCGTCAGCCACTGCGCGATGACCGTGAAGCGGTTCGTGAAGATCAACACACCCACGATGATGAGCAGGAGCCCGGAGACGATCTCGATCTTGCGGTAGTGCCTGCGGATCTTGTGGAAGGCCGTGAAGAAGTGGTCGATGGCCAGCGCCGCCAGCAGGAACGGGATGCCCAGGCCGGCCGAGTAGACGGCCAGCAGGCGGATGCCTTCTCCGACGGTGTCCTGTACCGCGGCGACGGTGAGAATGCCGGCGAGGATCGGGCCGATGCACGGGGTCCAGCCGAAGGCGAACGCGATGCCGACGAGCATCGCGCCGATGAAGCCCGTGGGCCGCGACTTCGTCTGGATGCGTGCTTCCTGGTAGAGCCAGCCGATCCGGAAGACCCCCATCATGTGGAGGCCGAAGATGATCAGGATGACGCCGGCGACCTTGCCGAGCAGCGTGAGCCGCTCCATCAGGAACTGGCCGAAGTAGGTGGCCGAGGCGCCGAGGGAGACGAACACGAGCGAGAAGCCCAGCACGAACGCCACCGAGGTCATCATCACGCGCGGGTTCACGACCTGCACCGACGCCGCCACGCCCGCCGCGCCGCCGCCCGCGGCCGGGCCGCGCATCTCCTCGAGCGACACGCCCGAGATGTACGACAGGTAGCCTGGAATCAGGGGCAGGACGCACGGCGAGATGAACGACAGGACGCCGGCGATGAACGCGGTGAAGAGCGTGACGTTTTCCATGTCCCTCTAACGGTGTGTCTCGACTGGAGGGTACCACCAGCCCGGTAGTGGCCGCCGACGACACTCCACCCGGAGGCGGGCCGAACGGCGCGGTCCGCCGGGGCCCGGCCCCGGACGCAGCCCCTGCTGGTGCTACGCCGGCCGGGGGCGCGCTGTTACGCGCCCCGGATCATTCGGTGCGGCCCACCTCTTCCGTGACCAGCGTGAGCGGGATCACGGTGGCCTGCGGGGAGCGCTCCATCTGGACGTTGTGTCCCTTGACGGGCGGCAGGTCCTCGAACATGTCGTGCCACTTCTGCCGTTCCATCGGGTTGCTCGACTGCAGCCACGTCTCGGCGCTCACGGGCCGGTTGAACGTCTGGCTGTCGAGGCCGAGGGCCGCGCGCACTTCGGCCGCGCTCGTGTAGGTGAACGCGAGCCCGACGGCCGCCGCCACGCTCGTGAGGATCTGCCAGTCTTCGACGGCCTCGCCGGGCGTGTTGAGGGCCTTCGAGGCCGTCTGCAGCATGCCCTGGTCGTTGGTGAAGCAGCCGTCCTTCTCGACCCACGCCGCGCCGGGCAGCACGAGGTCCGCCGCCCGCGCGAGCGGTGTGGCCAGCACGCCCTGATAGATCACGGCGCCGATGCGGCCGGCGGCACGGGCCTCGAGGATCCACGAGACGTCGCCGATGGATCCCTCGGGGCCGGGGTCGAGCACGTAGAGCAACGCCACGCGGCCCGCGTCCACGGCCGCGCGCAGGCCGCTCAGGTCCGCCTCGCCGTCGTTGCCGGCGGCGGTGGTGAAGCCGAGCGCGCGCGCGCCGTTCACGTTGGGCGCATCGGTGGCCGGCACGACGAAGGCGGCCGCGGCCGGCTGCTGCTTCTCGGAGCGGCGCCACGACACGTGTGCGTCGGCGAGGCCCGCCTCGCCCTTGAGCTCCGTCGCGAGCCGCTTGATCAGGAACAGCTCCTCGTGCGACGCGTGCGCCGAGACGAGCATCCGCACCGACGCGGGATCGCGGCGGCCGGCGGCGTTCAGCAGGTCGCGCGCCTTGACGAGCGCGTCCTTCCACGTCACCACCTGCTGCACGCCGTCCTTCGTCAGGATGAGGGGCTTGCGCAGGCGGTGCTCCCCTTCGACCCAGCCGTACTGGAAGCGGCCGATGTCGCACATCCAGAAGTCGTTGACGGCCGGGTTGTAGCGCGGCGTGATGCGGACGAGGCTCGTGCCCTTGGCCCACTCGGGCTTGGCGCGCAGCCACCCCGTCACGCTGCAGCCCTTCGAGCAGCCCGTGCAGATCGTGTCGACGGCGGCCGGGTTGTCCCAGGGCCGCGAGCGGAAGCGGTACTGCTTGGTGGTGATGGCGCCGACCGGGCAGACATCCATGAGGTTGCCCGAGAGCAGCGAGTGGACGCCCTGTTCGTTGAACGTGGCGATCTCGCTCCCGTTGCCGCGATCGACGATGCCGATCTGCGCGTCGCTGTCGATCTCGCGCATGAACCGGACGCAGCGCGTGCACAGGATGCAGCGGTTCCGGTTGAGCATCAGCGTGGGGCCGAAGTCCACGTCGGCCTTCACGCCCTGGCCGTCGAAGGTGCGCCGCGGGAAGTCCATGCGGCTCTCGTCGTTGCCGAACGTGTACGAGAAGTCCTGCAGCGGGCACTCGCCGCCCTTGTCGCAGACGGGGCAGTCGAGCGGGTGGTTCACCAGGAGGAACTCGAAGACGCCCGCACGGCCCTGCACGGCTTCCGGATCCTGCGTGTGCACGACCATGCCCTCCGCCACCGGCGTCGAGCACGACGTCTGCAGCTTCGGCATCTTCTCGATCTTGACGAGGCAGACACGGCACGACGCGTCGATGCCCAGCCCGGGGTGGTAGCAGTAGTACGGGACCGGCGACCCGGACTGGATCGCCGCTTGAAGCACGGTCGTGCCCTTGGGCACGGTTACCGGCCGCCCATCAATGGTGAGCGTCACCTGTTCCATAGCGCCTGGCATCATATCACCGGCGCTGTCCAGCTGTCGGGCGGCCCGCCGCAACTCGCTGCAGCCATGACGGTTGGCGGCCGTCCCCGGTTTCTAGCGCGGCAGGTAGATGCGCGACACCCGGATGGGGCCGCCCGGTTCGGTGCGCTCGCAGACGAGAAAGAAGCGGGTGCCCTGGCGCAGGTAGCTGCGAATCAGGCGATCGCCGAGGGCGCCGCGGCTGGCTTGCGGCTCCGGGTCGTCGGGGGCCTCGCCGAGGCGCGCATGGATGTCGACCTGGGTGTCGCCCACGCGGATGGCGGTCCCGTCGATGAGCACGAGCAGCGGCACGGACTGGGCATTGCCGGGGACGCCGGCGGGCACCTGGTTCGCCTCCACCGAGACGCTGCTCGGCACGCGCGTGAGCCAGGGGCCGGCCCAGGTGAAACCCACCCACAGCACCGCGGTGGCGACGAACGCGGCCGCCATCCACTCGACGAACGACCCCAGGTGCGGCAGGCGCGGACCCACCCGGGTAGTCTACTGCGGCGCTGCGGACCGGCGCCGGCGATTGCACGCGGTGTCGCCGAGGGGGACCAGTGGAGTGTTGGTGACGATCGCCTGCCGGGCCGCCCGTTGGGCCGCCCGCAGAATCGCGGCTGAGCAGAGGCGCTGGCAGTGCCTCTGCAGTCGATCCACTCCCCTAGCGCTTGTCGAACGCGCCGAGCGCCGCGTCGTCGCGGTTGAAGTCGACGGACCGGAGCGGGCCGGAGAGGGGGAAGCGCTGCTCGCCCGAGGCCTCGGTGACGAGCACGACGACGTCCTCGGTGCGGCCGTCGGTGTACTGCAGCGTGGCGGTGACGGGCACGTCGAAGACGTCGCCGGCCTGCTCGTAGCGCACGATCACGGCGCCGGCGACGGTGCTCGTCGTGAACCGGACGCGCGGCAGCCCGACATCGAGGACCCACCGGTCGAAGAAGCGGCCGAGCGCACGGCCGCTCGCCGCCTCCATCGCCCTCCGCAGATCGTCGGTGCCGGCCTTGCGGTAGCGGTGGTCCGCGTAGAAGGACCGCACGCCCGTGAAGAAGGCTTCGTCGCCGATGAAGCGCCGCAGCATGTGCAGGACGAGGGCGCTCTTGTTGTAAACGAGCGCGCGGAAGATGCGCGAGTCGTTCTGTATGTGGCCGAGCCGGTAGCCGAGGGAGATGGGCCCCTGGTGCGTCTGCTCGGCGCCGAAGCGGCGGAACTGGCGCAGGACGTCACGGAAGACGCGGTCGCCGCGCAGTTCCTGCGCGTAGAGGGCGGCGAAGTACTGGGCGAAGCCCTCGCTGAGCCACTGCTCGCGGTAGTTCTTCCAGCCGACCGCCTGTCCCCACCACTGGTGCGCGATCTCATGCGCGACGATGAACTCGGGGAAGCCGCGGAAGGTGGCCGGGTCGTTGTGCCACGTGAACGGGGTCGTCGGCAGCGGGTTGTTGAGCACGGCGAAGTAGCCGGGGCTGTGGCCGCCCGGCAGGTCGTGTTCCACCATCGCGACCGAGAACGACTCGTACGGCATGTCGCCGACCAGGCTGGCGTAGAAGCGGAGGATCTCGGCGGCGGGCATCATCAGGTCGCGCCCGCGCTGTTCCTGGCGGCGGTTGGCGTCGACGGTGAGGTACACGGTGTGCTGCGTGCCGATCGGCGGCCCGCCGTCGCCGGCAGCCTCCGCGGCGGCTGCGTGGCGGGCGGGCGGCGTGATCTCGAGCGCCACCGTGGCCTGGTCGACGCGCGTCATGCGGCTCGCCACCATCGAGAGGTAGCGCACCGGGCGCGTCGCGCGGAACATGAACATCTGCTGCGCGCCGCCGGCCGCGACGGGAATCGGGGCGCCGCCCACGAGATCGCCGCTCGCCACGACCGTGAGGTCGCCGGGGACCGTCACGCGCAGCGTCGCAGTGGCGTAGTCGCTCACCGGAGACTGCGGGTACCAGTAGTTGCGGTTGCTCAGCAGCCAGTTCGGCTCCGGCGGCACGACCGGGATGTCCTCGGGCCGCTGGATCTGGCGTCCCCGCTGCTCGACGAGGGACTCCTGATCGATGGCCTGGCGCTCCACGCGGCCGCGGTACACGATGCTCAGCGTCAGCTCGAAATCGCGCGGCAGCGCCGAGGGCAGGTTGACGACGACGCTGTTCTGGTTGCGCACGCGCAGGAACAGGAGCCGCCCCAGCTCGCGGCTCGTGATCGACGCCACCTGGAAACGCTCGTGCAGCCGGAGCGTGAGCACGCCGAGCGCGTAGGAGTTGACGCGCAGCCGCAGGCGGGACCGGCCGTCGAGCCACTCGCGATCCGGATCGAAGGTGACGTCGATCTCGTGATCGAGGATGTCGTACTCGGCGAGGTCATCCTCGTTGTAGTAGAGACCGCGGCTCGCCAGCTTCTGCGGCGACGCGTAGACCGCGATGTTCTTGCGGGTCTGCCGCTGGAAGAGCGAGACGTCCTCGGGTTCGCCGGTGGAGCGCGCGTAGGTGAGGGTGCGGAAGCGCCGCGTGCGGACCTCCGCGATGAAGTCTCCGCCCTGCGGGAGCAGCGACCACGTGTCGGCGCTCAGGTCCTGCAGGTCGAGGCTGAAGCTCCGCGACGCCTCGTCGTCGAAGACCGCGCGGGCCCGCGCGAGGGCGCGCGGATCCACGCCGGCCGGCTCCAGCGCCTCGGGCGTGACGCGCTGCTCGAACTCGAACGGGTTGAGCCGGACGAACGCGGCCTCGAAGCGGGTGTCGATGGCCTCGCTGCCCGAGAAGATCTTCACCTGGCCGCGCTCGGTGGCGGGCGCCGGGCTGAAGACCATCGTCCCGTCGCCGAGCAGCACCAGCCCCGTCGTGCCCTCGGCGGTCTCGACGACGAAGACGTCGCCGGCCGGCAACCGCAACTCGAGGTCGACGGAGCGGATGACGAGGTCGCGCGCCGTGAACTGGCGCGCGGTGTTCAGCTCGAGGCGGTGCAGGCCGTCGATCGACGACAGCCGGTCGAACCCCACGACCCGCCACGGCGTCCCGAGGCCGTCGGGCTCGTCGCCGGCGAGCGCGCCGCGCGGGCGCCGGATGTCGAGCATCCACGTGGTGAGACGGCCGCGGCTGCCGGTCTCGATGAACACCTCGACGACGAGCCGGTGGCCGTCGCCAGGCAGCGTGCCGAGGAGCGGCTGGCGATCGCGTTCGCGAAGGACGACGCGGGTAAGGCCCTGGGGGATGGTGGCGTCGAAGAACTCGCGGGCTTCGAGGCGGTCGGCGTTCGGGGAGAGGGTGGCCATCCAGCTCGAGCGGTCGGCCGTGGCGATGGCGGTCTCAACGCGCAGCAGCAGCGTCTCGATGCCCACATCGAGCGCGCCCTCCGGCACGGTGCCCTGCCGGGCCTCGACCCCGGAGGCCCACAGCACCAGCCAGCTCAACAGCAGCACGCGTGCGATCGTCGTCACCTCGTGAGATTAGACGTCCGCGGGGAGGAAATGGGCCGATCAGCGATCGGCTTTCAGCTTTCAGCTCTCGGCTCTCGGCTCCCCGGCACCCCCCTACACAACAGGAATCGGTGGCACCACCGGCCGGCTGAGCACGAGCACCGTCAGGTCATCGCCGAGCCGCGTGTCGAGCCGGTGTCCTTCGACGGCGTCGAAGATCGCGCGGCCGAGCGCGGCCGCGGCCGAGCTCGGCACCCGCTCAATGGTGTGCTCGATTCCGATCTCGTCGAAGGGGGTGCCGTCAGGGGCTTCGGCCTCGGTGATGCCATCGCTGTACATGATCAGGGCGTCACCCGGGGCCAGTGCCGTTCGTCCCTCCTCGTAGGTCGATCCCTCGAACATGCCGAGGGCGGTCCCGCCGGTCTGCAGGCGCTCGATGGCGCCGTTCATGCGGCGGAGGAGCGGCGGTGTCTGGCCGGCGTTGATGAAGCGCAGGGCGCCGGTAGCCGGGTCGTACAGCGCGAGGAAGAAGGTGATGAAGCGCGACGAGGGCGCATAGCGCATCACCTGGACGTTGAGCCGCCGCGCCAGCTCCACCGGCTCGAGCCCGAGGTCCACCAGCGTGCGCAGCATCGCGAGAAACAGCGCCATCAGCAGCGCGGCCGGGCTGGCCTTGCCGGCCACGTCGCCGAGCGCAACGATCACGCGCCCATCGGCCAGCGGCAGGATGTCGTAGAAGTCGCCCCCGACGGTGTTGGCCGGCTGCGTCAGCCCGAAGGCCTCCACGTCCGGCCCGTTCCAGGTGCCGTCCGGCAGCATGGCCTTCTGGATCTCCCGCGCCACCTCCAGATCGCGCTTGAGCGAGATGCGGTCGTACACCTCGAGCAGCACGAGCAGGTTCATCGCGAGGAACGCGGTGAGCAGCCAGATGGTGCCGGGCTCGAAGCGTGGCGCGACGATGCCGATGTGAATGAAGAAGAACGCGATCGGAAACGGGACGCGGACGACGCCGATCCCGCGAAAGAGCTCGAAGAGTCCGATGACGGAGGCGACGAGGGCGACGGCGTAGATGACGCGGCGCGCCGGGGTCAGGCGCATCGTGAACGCGAGGAAGAAGGCCTGCGCGTACTTGAGCGCGCGCGTGTACCACGGGAGCGCGCGGAGCGCGGCGGTATCGATGCCGCGCGCGAAGAAGCGGTAGGCTTCCGGCGTCTCGCGGGTGAAGAGCTTGCCGAGCTCGTCGCGCGTGAGGTCCCTCGTGTAGGTCTCGAAGAACTCGCGGGTCTTCTTCATGGTCCGACAGGTCCGGCGGGTCCGGCGGGTCCGATAGGTCCGATAGGTCCGATAGGTCCGAGGGGGGCGGTGCCCTTGAGGTGTTACGTCAGGGGATGACGCCCAGTTCCCGGCCGACCTTGCCGAACATGTCCAGCGCGTACTGCAGGTCCTCCCGCGTATGGGTGGCGGCCGGCATGGTCCTGAGCCGCGCCTGACCCTTCGGCACGGTCGGGAAGCCGATGCCCTGGGCGAAGACGCCCTGCGCGAAGAGCTTGTCCGAGAACTGCATCGCCACGGGGGCCTCGCCGACGATCACCGGAGTGATCGGGCTCTCGCTGCGGCCCGTGTTGAAGCCGAGCGCCGTGAGGCCGGCCTTGAAGAAGCGCGTGTTGTCCCACAGCTGCTCCATCCACTGCGGCTCCGACTCGAGCACGTCGAGCGCCGCGATGCACGCGGCGGTCACCGCCGGGGGATGGGACGTCGAGAAGAGGAATGGCCGCGCGCGGTGGCACAGGAAGTCGATGAAGTCGCGCGTGCCCGCGACGTAGCCGCCCAGCACGCCGATGGCCTTCGACAGCGTGCCCACCTGGATGTCGACGCGTCCGTGGCACCCGAAGTGATCCACGGTGCCGCGGCCCTGCGCCCCGAACACGCCGCTCGCATGCGCATCGTCGACCATCATGATCGCGCCGAACTCCTCGGCGACGTCGCAGAGGGCGGGCAGCGGGCCGAGGTCGCCGTCCATCGAGAAGACGCCGTCGGTGATGAGCAGCTTGCGCTGGCCGGCCGGCAGGTCGCGCATGATCGCGCGCGCGGCATCCGCGTCCTTGTGCGGGAAGACCTTGATGGTGGCGCGGCTCAGCCGCGCGCCGTCGATGATGCTCGCGTGGTTCAGCTCGTCCGAGATGATCGCGTCGTCCTTGTTGAGAATCGCCGACACGGTGCCGGCGTTCGCCGTGAAGCCGCTCTGGAAGACGACGACGGCCTCGACCTTCTTGAAGGCGGCGAGCCGGCGCTCGAGCTCCACGTGGAGTGCCATGGTGCCGGAGATCGTGCGCACCGCACCCGAGCCCACGCCGTACGTGCGGACGGCCTCGAGGGCCGCCTCGCGCAGCCGCGGGTGCGTGGCGAAGCCGAGGTAGTTGTTCGAGGAGAGGTTGACGACCGACGTGTGGTCGAACGTCGCGTGGGCCAGCGCCTCGCTCTCGAGGACGCGAAGCCGCCGGTAGAGCCCCTGATCGCGAAGGGCGTTCAGCTCGGTGGTCAAGAAAGCGAGAGGATCCTGGCGCATCGGCAAAGTATATCGCTCAAGCGATCTGAACGTGCCCGATCTGGTGTTGCGTACAAACACGAAGGACACGAAGGCCACGAAGACGCACGTTTTCAGCGACCCGGATCGGGGCCGGATCACTGGGATTGAGGACGACCCTCTGCGTTCTTCGTGGCCTTCGTGCCCTTCGTGTTTGTACGTAGCTTCCTGCTCTACCTGTCGACGCGGTAGAGGAGGTCGCCGTCGAAGTCGTGTTCGAGGACCGCGCCGTTCGCCTCGAGGAACGCACGCACCCGGTCGATGCGGTCGCCCCAGTACGCCTGCGTGTGCACGACGATGTGGGTGGCGCCGGAGTCGAGGATGGAGGCCCAGGCGGGCGCGGGCGCGGTCGGCAGGTAGGCCAGCGTCATCATCCGCTGGGCGTAGCCCTCCGGGAAGCCCCCGCTGTAGCCGTTGACGAGCGGCAGCCGGTGCACCGAGGCGTAGTAGACGGCGCGCAGATCCCAGCCGGTGTCACCGAACGGCAACTCGAGGACGACGCGGTCGCGCGGGAGCCCGGCGAGGTGCCGATAGACGGGTGGCGCCTCGGGTCCCGGCAGGACGACCGGCGCATCGCGATACCTGCCAGAGCCCCAGAGGCGGTTGATCTCGATCGGCATGGCGGCGGCCTCGACGAGGAAGAGCGCCCCGAGTACGCCGACCGCGACGAGCCCGGCGCGCCCGCGGCGCGCGAGCCAGGCCAGGGGCGCCCCCGCCGCCATCGCCAGGAAGAGCGCGGCGATCATCGCGTAGCGCCCGGGGACCCGCAGGCCGTCGAACCCCGGCACGTAGTCCACGAACCAGGCGTAGATCTCGAGACCCACCAGCCGCTCGCCGCCGCGCATCGGCGTGGGGCCGAGCGACATCGCCACCGCGAAGAGCAGGAACGCCCACGCCATGACGCCCGGGGCGCCGAGGAAGGCCCGCGCGCCCGTGCGCACGCGCGCCGAGAGGGCGATGAGCGCGGCGCCCGCGCCGGCAAGCAGCAGAAGCGGCCGCCCGCCATCGGTCATCCGGAACGACAGGCCGAACACGCTCCCCCGCACGGGACCGGAGACGGTGAGGACGACGAGGGCGAGCGCGGCGAGCGCCGCCAGCGCGAGGAGTCCGCGGATGATCCAGCGCCCGCGTGGCTCCTCGGCACCGGTGGAGGCCGCACGTCGGGCATCCGCGCCGGCGAGCGCGAGCGCCCCGAGTCCGAGGAGCATGGGCACGGCCCCGAGAAACAGGTCGCCCTCGGGCTTCGGGGCGAGCTGCAGCCGTGACCCCCAGAACCAGAGCGCGCTCGGGGCCGTGAGGTAGCCGTAGAGATCAGGCGAGAAGCCGCGGATCTCGTGGATCGAGCGCTCGAAGCCGTCGAGCGCGCGCAGCTCCGTGTACGGCAGCAGGAAGGGCAGCGTGCACGCGCCCACGACGGCGGCCGCGCCGGCCAGTGACAGCCACACGCGGCGATCGCGCAGCAGCCCCCGCCGGGTCATCTCCGCGAGGACGAACGCCGGCACGATCGGCGCGAAGAACAACAGGTAGTACCCGCACGACAGGTGCTGCATCACGAGCGCCGCCGAGCCGCCGGCGAGCGGTTGCCAGCGGCGGGTCGCCAGGTAGCGGCGGAAGCCGTAGAGCGCGAACGGCATCCACTGCGACGACAGGATCTGCAGGTGCGACAGCTGGTTGATACGGTACGGCACGAACGCGTAGAAGAGCCCCGCCACGAACCCGGCGGCGCGGCTGCCCGTGAGGTCGGTGACGAGCAGGTAGGTGCCGAGCCCTGAGAGGACGAACGTCGAGAGGAACAGGAGGTTGTAGCCGAGGATCAGGTTGTCGGTCGCCAGGTAGACCGGCAGGACCTGCAGGACGGGCGCGAAGAGGTGTTCCGAGTAGGCGAGCGCGAGGGGCGAGGGGTGGAAGATCGGCGCATCCCACCAGTCGCGGAACGACGAGGCGCCCGTGAGCATCCCGACGAGGCTCTCGGCGCCCCAGCCGAGGATCCAGGCGTTCAGCAGGTTGTCGCCGTGGTCCGAGGGCAGCACGCGCGCCAGGCCCGTCGCGAGCGGCCACGTCATCACGAGCGTCAGAAGGGCATAAACGAGCGTCGCGCCCGCGGCGACCCGCGCGCCGCTGGAGAATCTGGTGACCTGGTGATGTGGTGATGTGGTGATCGGATGTGCCATGTGCCGATCTTCAGCGGCTCGCGCGCGTATCTATCTCGCGATCGTCAGCTGCCTATCGATGTCGATCAGGGACATCCACAGATTACGCTGATTACGCAGAGGAGCGCGTCCGTCGGAGGGCCGGCCGGGGCCGGCCCTCGTTTCGAGTGATGCGACCCGGGGCGATGAGAGAGGCATGTCCCTGCAAGG
>JAUXWO010000107.1 GCA_030680175.1 Vicinamibacterales bacterium | reverse complement strand
CCTTGCCGATGCTCCTATGGGCGTCAAGCCCATGCTGTGGTTCAACCGATCACGGGCGCCTCCAGAATCCGAAAGAGGCGCCGAGCGAGGTAGCGCACCAGGCAGCGCTTGATCTCCCGGGGGCTCTTGCCCTCGGCGGCGCGACGAGTGATGTAGTCGCGCGTCGGCTGGTGACCTGCGCGGATGCGGCACACGGGGATCGTGTGCAGCGCGCGGTTGAGTTGGCGGTCACCACCGCGATTGAGCCTGTGGCGCACCACCATCCCCGAGGAGGCGGGAATCGGTGACGCGCCCGCGAGCGCGGCGAACGCGGCCTCTGAGCGCAGCCGACCCGGATGCGACCAGGCCAGAAGAAGCCACGCCCCGGTGACCGGGCCGACGCCGGGCTCCTCCAGCAAGGCCGGTGGCGCCAGGAGCTTCACCAGTACGGCCATCCGCATCTCGAGGCGATCCGCTTCGGCCTGAAGGGCAAGGACGCGCCGGGCCAGGCTGCGCAGGGCCTCGGCGGTCGCTTGGCGCTCGAGGCCCTGAGTGCGCGCGGGCCGCAGGCCCGCGCAGCGGCGAAGAAGGGCGAGAGGCGGTAGCTGGCGGAGTTCGGTGCGGAGCTCGTCGTCGCAAGTCACGATCAGCGCCCTCAGCTGCTGCAAGGCCGGCCGGTGCGCGCGCATCGCTCCGTCGCGGGCGAGCATGAGCGTGCGCAGTCCCTCTCGGGCGCCGCGAGCGCGCGGGTCGGCCAGTCGTCGCACGAGCGCCTCTCGGGCGGCCCGCTCGGCATCCAGCTCGTCATCCTTGGCGCCGTTGCGTCGCGCCGGCCGTCGGGGCCGGTCGACCTCACCGACGCGCTCCCCGAGTGCCTGGAGGTAGGCAAGGAGCCCGGCGCCGTAGCTGCCCGAGCTCTCGATCGCCCAGAGTCGCGGGCCGGGAGCAAGATCGCGCACCGCCCGCAGGGCCGCGGCGTACCCACGCCGATCGGCACCGATGCGCAGGGTGTGTCGCACGCCGCCCTGGCGATCGAGTACCGCGATCGCATGCTGATCGCGATGAGTGTCGACGCCGATGACGTATTCGGCCTGATCGGCCATGATCTGCATTGGGTCTCCTTTGCCGGGGGCCTTACGGTGGCCGGCCTGGACGGGAAACCGCGCGGGCAGGACTGTGATGGGTCACGCCGTGGAAGCGGCGGACAGGCTCCGGATCAGGCCAGCGTGCGGGCGCCAGGCCGGCGCCGACAACCACGGACAGACGAATCGGCAAGAAGGCCACCCCGCGTTGCGGAGCGCCAGTTGGTGCGCGAGTCATGTCCACGGCCATCGACGCCACCCTCGCAGCGGCCGTCCAGAGCCGCTGCGTCACCCTCACAGTTGGTCCAGGGGCAGTGGGGGCGGATCAGGATGTGGCGGGCACCCAGCTCGGCGAGGACGCCCTGGAAGGCGCCCGAGGTGCGGTAGTTGCGGGCGTTGTCGCTCATCACCCGCTCGATGCGGGTGATGCCGTGAGCGCCGAAGAACCGAGCCGCCCGTTCCATGAATGCGGCGCAGGTCACCCCGCGCTCGTCGGGCAGGATCTCCGAGTAGGCCAGCCGCGAGTGGTCGTCGATCGCCGAGTGGACGTAGTCGTAGCCGATCGCCCGCGCCGACCCGGGGCGCACGCCCCGCCCGTGTGCGCGCCAGCCGCCGCCCTCGGGGATGCGCCCGAGCTTCTTGACGTCGATGTGGATCAGCTCGCCCGGGTGCTCGCGCTCATAGCGCACGCCGCTCACCGGCCCGCGGCGCACCGGCTCGCCGGTCAGCGCGTCCAGCTCGCGCAGCAGGGGCATCTGGTGGCGTCGGATCACCCGGCCCACCGTCGAGGCCGCCAGGCCGAGCTCGTCGCCGATCCACCGGGCTCCGCGCCGGTGGATGCGACGCGACTCGAGGATGCGGGCCTCGATTGGGGGCGCGGTGCGATGCGGGCAGCGATGGGGCCGGCTCGGGCGATCGACCAGGCCGGCTGCCCCCTCTGAGCGGAAGCGGGCCAACCACTTGTAGGCGGTGGCCCGAGAGCAGCCCATCTGGTGGGCGACGTCGGCCGGCCGATGACCGGCCAGGATCCGTTCAATGAGCAGTGCTCTTCCGTGAACGGTCAGACGGGCGTTAGCGTGGGCCACGAGGACCTCCGGGGCGTGGTGGCGTCAGATACCTCCACAAACCCCCGGGGGCCCTCTTCGCGTCAACCCGAAACCGTCAACAACGCTCCGGGTCGCTACATCTAGGC
>JAUXWO010000139.1 GCA_030680175.1 Vicinamibacterales bacterium | reverse complement strand
GGCGCCGGCGCCGCGACGGGTGGCGCCGGCCCGGGCCGCGCGCGTGGCGGCCCCCCGGCGAGCGCGTGGATCTTCGGGATGAGCTCCTGCTGGACGCGCTCGATCCCGGCGGTGACCGAGCCGACGTTCGCCGGCTTGGTGACGTAGTCGGACGCCCCGGCCGCCAGCGCGTCGAGCGTGGTGCCCGCCCCGCGTTCGGTCAGCGTGCTGAACATGACGACCGGCAGGCGCGGCCACGTTCGGCGGATGGCCTTCAGCGTTCCGAGGCCATCGAGCTCCGGCATCTCGACGTCCAGCGTCACGAGATCCGGGTTGCACTGCGGGATCTTCTGCAGGGCGATGACGCCGTTGGCCGCCGTGCCGACGACCTCGATCTCCGGGTCCGCCGCGAGGGCGTCGGTCACGAGCCGCCGCACGACCACGGCATCATCGACGACGAGGACGCGAATCCTGGGCATGGTCGCGCTTCTAGGCCGCCAGGCCCAGGACCCGGAGCTTCTGCTCGATGACGGCGCGCGTGAACGGCTTCATCACGTACTCGTGCGCCCCGGCCATGAGCGCGCGCGTCATCTGATCCATCTCGGTCTCGGTCGTGACCATCATCATGCGCAGGGACGGCCAGTGCGCGCCGGCACGCACGGCCTCCACGAGCTCCAGGCCGTTCATCTCCGGCATGTTCCAGTCGATGAGGGCGAGATCCACGTCGGGATGCGCCATCAGGTGCGCCAGCGCCTCGCGGCCGTGACAGGCCTGCGCCACGTCGAACCCGAACTCCCGGAGCATCGTCGAGAGCAGCATGCGCATCGCGCGCGAGTCGTCCACCACCAGTGCCTTCATCTCATCTCCCCTGCCGCGGCAGGCGCGGCGGCTGCGGACCGATGGGGGTCCGCCCCGGCCACCGGCAGTTCGCGAAGGGCCCGGGCATGGGCCGTGAGCAGCGGCGTCGCGTAACGCCGCACCAGCGTCTCGAGCACAGGACGCGCGTGGGCGCCGACCCGGGCCGTGAGTTCCGCGATCAGGGTCTCGCGGCGCGCCGCCTCGCCGACAAACAGCGCCTTGAGCACCCCTTCGCACGGCCGCGCGGCGACCCACGCCTGCCACCGCGTCAGTTCGCCGGCAATGATGGCCTCGACCGCCGGCACCGCCGCGACGCGCCGCGCGAGGGCCGCATCCCGCTCGGCCGCAATCCCGTCGATGGTGACGACACGCACGGCGGGGGTCGCCGAGACGTTGCGCGGCACGCCGAGGTCGATCACGAGGCGCGGCAGGCGCTCCCCCGCGCGCGACTCGTCGAGGGCCAGCACCGCGCCCGGCGCATCGACGGCCGCCACCACGACGTCGGCGCCGGCCACCTGCGACGGCAGCGATGCCCACGGCGCCGCGGTCCCGCCGCATTCACGGGCCAGCGCCTCGGCATGCGCGGACGTGCGGTTGACGAAGACGAGCGGGCCCGGGGCACGCTTTGCGAGGCAGCGCGCGCACTCGCGCGCGACGGTCCCGGCGCCCGCCACCAGGACGCGGAGCGGATGGCCCGCCCGGGCGGCTTCCGTGGCGACGAGATGCGCGACGGCCGACCCCAGGCTGGCCGCGCCACGTGCGATGCCGGTCTCGGCCCGCGCGCGCCGCATCACGGTCATCGCCTGCTCGAAGGCGCGGCTCAGGACCGGTCCCAGGGTGCCGGCCTCCGCCGCCACCCGTCGCGCCTCACGCAGCTGCGAGGCGATGTGGGCATCACCCAGGATCGACGACTCCAGACCGGTGGCGACGCGGAAGAGGTGCGTCGCCGCGGTGTCGCCCGTGGACCAGTGCAGCCGGCAGGTGGCGTCGTGCGCGGCCGCGCCCGGCCGCAGGTCGCGGACGAGGTCGAGCCACTGGCGCGGGGCGTCTCCGGGGTCCGCGGCCAGATAGAACTCCGTGCGGTTGCACGTGGACACGACCGCCGCTTCGCGCAGGCCCTGGATCTCACGCGTGCGCCGCAACAGGGCCAGCGCCTCGCCGGGCGTGTAGCTCAGCGCCTCGCGCACCGCGATCGGGGCGCGCGTGAAGTCGACGCCGAGCAGCGTGAGGGTGGGGTATTCCACAGGCACAACCGACCTCCTCCGGGGCCCGGACGCGCGGCCGGCCCCAAGGGACCGGCCGCGCGCGCGGGTGGTTACCGCCTCGTGCGGCTGACGAGCGCCTGCAGCGCGCTGGCCATCTTCGCCAGCTCCTGCGAGGCCCGGAGGGTGTCGTTCGCCCCTTCGTTGGTGCTGCGCGAGGCCTCGGCCACCGTCGTGATGTTCTGGGCGATCTCGGCGCTGCCCTTGGCGGCCTCGGACACGTTGCGGCCAATCTCGTTCGTCGTCGCCGTCTGCTCCTCGACCGCGCTGGCGATGGTGTTCGAGATGTCGTTGATCTGGTTGATGATGGCGCTGATCTCCTGAATCGCGCCGACCGCGCTCTGCGTGTCGCCCTGGATGGCCTCGATCTTCTGGCTGATGTCCTCGGTCGCCTTCGCGGTCTCCTTCGCCAGTTCCTTCACCTCGTTGGCCACCACGGCGAAGCCCTTGCCGGCCTCGCCCGCCCGGGCCGCCTCGATGGTGGCGTTCAGGGCGAGAAGGTTGGTCTGCTGGGCGATCGAGGTGATCACCTTGATTACCTTGCCAATCTCGGCGCTGCTCTCGCCGAGCTTGTTCACGGTCTGGTTCGTCGTGTCGGCCATCTTCACGGCCGAGGTCGCGACCTTCGCCGCTTCGTTCGCGTTGGTCGCGATCTCGCGGATGCTGGCGCTCATCTCCTCGGTGCCCGTGGCGACCGTCTGGACGTTGCGGCTCACCTCCTCGGCGGCGGCGGACACGACGCCCGCCTGCGCGGCGGTCTCCTGCGCCGTCGCGGCCATCTGCTGGCTCGACGCCGTCAGCTCCTCGGACGCGGCCGACAGCGTGGCGGCGTTGTCACTCACCTGCGACATCACCTCCTTGAGCTGCTCCGTCATCTCGCGTTCGCGCGCCTCGGCCGCGAGCTTCTCGGTAATCACCTCCCAGGTGACCATCGCCCCCATGTAGTTCCGGTCGCCGTCGTAGATGGCGCTCACCATCAGATCGAGCGTTTCGGGCCCCACTTTGATCTGGGCGCGGTGCGGCAGGTTGTTCGGGTCGGCCAGCATGCGGCGCTGGTGCGACGGGTTCTTGTGGAACACGTCGATGTTGGCGCCCACCATCTGGTCCGCCTTCACCGGCAGGTACTGCTCCAGCGTCTTCAGCGTCTTCGTCGAGGCCGGGTTCAGGTACTGAATCACCAGGTCGCGGTCGGCGAACATGACGTTGACCGGCGCGTTCTCCATCATCGACATGACGCGGGCCATCTCCCGTTCGGTCACGACCTGCGTCGACACATCGTCCCAGTTGACGACGTAGCCGAGCCGCTCGCCGCCGGCCTCAACGGCGTTGATCGACGCCTTGAGGGTGATCCCGCCGAAGGTGAACTGCGCGTGATGGGGCAGGCTGCCCGGCGTCTGCAGGATCTTCTCGATCCGGCGGGGATCGCGGTGGAACCGGTGAATGGATCCCCCGAGCAGGTCGGCGACGCGGACGCCGAAGGCCGTCTCGATCTCGGGCCCGATGGTGCGCAGCGTCTCGAGCGCCTGCCCGTTGACGTAGACGAGGTTGAGATCCGTGTCCGCCATCATCACGTTGGTCTGCAACGCGTCGAGGGCGCTGCGCAGCGACTCCGTCGCCTCCAGCAGCACGGTGCCCGTCTCAGCCGGCGCCTCGAATGCCGCCACTGCCGCTTTCATCCGCCCGTTCGCCATGGTCTGCTCCTTGTGTCCGTGTGTCTGCGTGGGTCTGAACGGCAGGCGCTTCGCGCCGCCGGCGGCGCGCGGCCCCGCCGGGGCCTCCGCCTTCACGATCTGGGGCGCCAGCGGCGCGATGGCCGCCACGATCTCGTCGACGAGGGCCCGCGGCACGCCGACCGCGCCGAGCGCGTCGACGAGATGCCCCGCCACGCGGTCGAAGTCGGCCTGCGCGATCGGCAGGTGCCGGTGCGCCGCCGCCATGTCCTGGCCCTTGTAGACCTGCGGCCCGCCGAGCGCCTGGATGAAGAACGCGTTCTGGCGGCCCTTCATCCACCGCATGTTCACGCCCTCGAAGAAGGGCGCCAGCGTGGCGTCGGCCAGCACACGCTCGTAGAAGGCGTCGACGGCCGCCTTGATGGCGGGCACGCCGCCGACGCGCTCGAAGAGGGTGGCAACGGGGGTCCGTGCGCTCGATGACTTCGCCATGTCGGGTTACTCGCTTTCCTTGGACAGGTGTGGCGCGGGAACGGACTCCGAAGGCGCGTGCCACAACCACAGCGCTTCGTTCAGGTGCACCAGGCACCGCAGGCCGAGCGATCCCAACCGCACAACCAGGGGGGCCATCGCTCAGGCCACCCGGTCCAGGAGCGCGGCCTCATCGTCGAGGCTGACGGTGCGCTCCACGTCGAGGACGAGCAGGAGCCGGCCGCTCAGCTTGAAGACGCACGTGACGAGCTCGCGCGTGGGGCCGACGAGGGTGTCGGGTGCCGGCTCGAAGCAGCTGCCCTCCACCTCGAGGACATCGCCGATCTCGTCGACGAGCAGGCTGATCACGCCCTCGCCGGTGCGGACGACGACGTTCATCGGCCGGCGATCGGCGTCGAGGGCCGGGAGCGACAGGCGCCGCCGCAGGTCGATGGCCGTCACGATCTGGCCGCGCAGGTTGATGAGCCCGCGCACGACGGCGGGGGCGCGGGGCACGGCGGTCATCTCCTGGTAGCGGATCACCTCCTGCACCTGGAGCACTTCGACGCCGAAGTACATGTCGCCGAGGGTGAAGGTGGCGAGCTGGCGGCTCGTGGACGCGGGGATCGTCATCATCGGTTCCTCTCCTACGCCGCCGCGCCGGCGGCGGCGGCCGGCCCGGCGGTGAGCCGCACGAGGCTCGGGACGTCGAGCAGGTCGGTCACGCGCTGCTGAATGACGGCCGAGCCATGGATGCCGGGATGCCGGCCGGTGGGGGTCACGGCGATGGCCTCGGTCGCGATGTCGAGGATGCGGTCCACGACGAGGCCGATGCGCCGGCCCTCCCCGGCGAAGACGATCACCTGGCGGGGGTCGGCCGCCGCGCCCGCCCCGGCGCCGAGCATCTCGGCGAGGCTCACGAGCGGCATGATCTCGCCGCGGTACTGGACCACCTCCTGGCGCGCCGACCGCTCGATCACCCCCTGGGGGAACTCCTCGAGCCGGTCCACCAGGTGCAGCGGCATGGCCATGCGCTCGTGGCCGTCGACGCGGAACAGCAGCCACGTCTCGGCCGGCTCCGCCTCGCCGCGCGCGGCGGCGCCGCTGGCGCAGGCGCCAACGCCCGCACGCACTTCGGAGACGACGCCGGCCTGCTGCGCGATCCCCAGCACGTCGAGGATGAGCGCCACATGCCCATCGCCCATGATCGTGGCGCCGGCGAACACGCGGACGCCCTTGAGCGCCTTCCCGAGCGGCTTGACCACGATCTCCTCGGTGTCGTTGATCTGATCGACCACGAGCCCGAACTGGCGGTCGTCGGCCTTGAGCACGACGATGTTCACGAGATCGGGTCCGGCCTGCGCCTCGAGGGCGAGCTCACGGTGGAGGTAGACGAGCGGCAGCAGGTTGCCGCGCAGGCGGTAGAAGAGCGCCGACTGCACGCGCTCGATGCCGCTGCGCGCCTGCTCGCCCTCGAGCCGGACGAGTTCGAGCAGGTTGACCTGCGGGATGGCGTAGCTCTCGCGGCCCGTCGACACCATCAAGGCGGGGATGATCGCCAGGGTCAGCGGGATCTTCACCTTCAGGGTCGTGCCCTCGCCGACACGCGAGGCGATGTCCACCGTGCCGCCGATCTTCTCGATGTTGGTCTTGACGACGTCCATGCCGACGCCGCGGCCCGAGACGTTGGTGACCTTCTCGGCGGTCGAGAAGCCGGGGAGGAAGATGAGGCGGGTCGCCTCGTGGTCGCCCATGCGCGCCGCATGCTCGGCGGTGATCAGGCCGCGCTCGATCGCCTTGCGCTTCACCCTCTCGGGGTCGATCCCCGCGCCATCGTCGGCAATCTCGATGTTGATCTGACCGCCTTCGTGGAACGCGCGGAGCAGGAGGCGCCCCTCGGGGCTCTTGCCGCGCGCGAGCCGCTCGGCGGCCGGCTCGATGCCGTGGTCCACGGAGTTGCGGACCACGTGGGTCAACGGGTCCTTGATGGCCTCGATGATGGTCTTGTCGAGGTCCGTGTCCTTGCCCACCATCTCGATGCGCACCTGCTTGCCGCAGGTGGTCGCGAGGTCGCGCACGACGCGGGGGAACTTGCTCCACACGTTGCCGATCGGCTGCATGCGCGTCTTCATGACGCCTTCCTGCAGCTCGCTGGCCACGAGGTTGAGGCGCTGTGTCGCGCCGACAAACGCCGTGTCACTCTGGGTGGCCGTGAACTGGAGGATCTGGTTGCGCGCCAGGACGAGCTCGCCGACCAGGTTCATCAGCTTGTCGAGCAGCCCCACGTCCACGCGCAGCGAGGTGTCGGCGAGGCCCTGCCGCCCGTGATCGGCCGCCGCGGGCCCCTCGCCGGACGCCCGGTCGTCGGCCGGGGCCGGGGCGATGACCGGCTCTATGGCCGCTGTCACAGCCGCGACCACCGTGGCCTCTGGCACCGATGCGGCCTCCGCCGTCGCGGCCGGCGACGTGCCGGCGTTGAGGTGCTCGAGCTCGGCGATGAGCGCGGTGAAGTCGGTGTCCGGTTCGGCGCCCGTCTGCTCGATCGCCTGCAGGATGCCCCGCACGCCGTCGATCAGGTGCAGCAGGCCGCTGGTCATCGGCGCATCGAGCACCAGCTCGCCGTCACGCAGGCGGCTCAGCAGGTTCTCGCCGACGTGCGTCACGGCCTCGAGGCGCGAGTAGCCGAGGAAGCCGCACGTGCCCTTGATCGTGTGAATCGTCCGGAAGATGCTCGCCAGGTTCGCCTGGTCGCGCGGGTCCTTCTCGAGTTCCACGAGCAGCCGGTCGAGCCGGTCGAGGTTCTCATAGCTCTCGACCAGGAACTCCGTCACGAGATCGTCGAGGTTGCCCATCCGCGTCACTCCAGTCTCCGAGACCCGATCGCGGCCGTTCGCCGCAGGCCCGACGCCATCGCAACCGGCGTGCCCGCCCAGGCCTCTCGGCCCTCGTGCGCGGGAACGTTCGACATTCACCCCCTCGGCCACCACACCAGGGGAGCGGCGGGTGATGTCGGCGAATCGAACCAGGCGTCGATGCGCTGACCGCGGGCGCCTCGCCCCCGATCGCGGGGTGTGCGCGGCGCCTGCGCGTGCTGTGTGCTGAATCGACGCGCCAGCGCGTCGATGCAAGACCTGATCTGGGGGGATTGGATGACCGCTGTGGGCCTGAATGAGCGCCGCGGCACACGGGGTGTGCGGCGCGCGTGCCGCGATGGCGTGACGCCGGGGCGTCACCGCGCGGGGGAGGGGGACTCGCGACGCGCGGGGGCCAAATACAAAGGGGCGGCCCACCGCGTGGCCGCCCCCCGTCTCCATCGCGCGCCGTGCTCAGAACGAGCCGAACGTCCCCGTGGCTGCCGGCCGGTCGTCTTCGAGGGGAATCGCGGACTCCTGACGGCGCTTGAGCGGCAGCACCCGGGCCGCGCTCGCGCGCGCG
>JAUXWO010000137.1 GCA_030680175.1 Vicinamibacterales bacterium | reverse complement strand
CGTCGAGCGCGAATCCGGACGAGCGCTTGCACACCGAGTCGATCTGGTGCCCGACGCTGCGCAGGAAGCCTGGCTGCGCGTGGCGCGCCGACCGGTGGCGTGCGACCACGCGCTCGCACTCGATGCGTGGCTTCGCCGCGTGGCGATGAGCGCGGGCGTAGACCTACTGCGCGCCGGAACGTGCCAACAACTTTGAGACACTTTGTTCATGAAATCGCGAGCTCGCATGCGGGGTCCCGCAGGGACCCCGCTGCCTTTGGTTGAATGAGCAGCAGTTCATTGCTTGGCTTGTTGATCCAGACCTCGCGGGGCGTGCGCATCGCGCGGGGCCGGCCGATCACGAAGCGCTCGGGATGCTGGGCGTACGCGGCGTCGAGCGTGCGCTGGCGCAGGAGTTCCTTCCTGCGGTGGCGCCCGAGATAGACGTCCTGCGGCGTGTGGAAGGCGATGCCCTCGTGGCGGTGCACTCGGTTGTACCAGCCGAAGAACTCGCGGCACCAGGCGTGCCACTGGTCGAAGGTGCCGCGCCCGGCGGGATAGGTCGGGCAGTGCTTGAGCGTCTTGAAGTGCGCCTCGGAGAACGGGTTGTCGTTCGACGTGCGCGGCCTCGAGTGCGAGCCTTCGATGCGCAGGTCGGCGAGCATCTGCACCATCGGCTTCGAGGTCATCGGTGAGCCCCGGTCGGCGTGGAGCGTGAGCGCACCCGGAACGATGCCGCGCTTGAGGACCGCATCGCGCACAAGCTGCGAGGCCAGCACGCCCGACTCGCGCCGCGCCAGGAGCCATGTCACCGCGCAGCGGCTGTAGAGGTCGAGCACCACGTAGAGGCTGAGCCATCCGCCAGGCGCATGCGGGAGCTTGGTGATGTCCCACGTGTAGACCTGGTCGGGCCCGGTGGCGCACAGCCTCGGAATCTCGTGGCTGGCGTGGCTTCGGACCGCGCG
This sequence comes from Vicinamibacterales bacterium, assembly GCA_030680175.1. Classification (GTDB taxonomy): domain Bacteria; phylum Acidobacteriota; class Vicinamibacteria; order Vicinamibacterales; family UBA2999; genus JAUXWO01. The sequence continues at coordinate 1,106 of JAUXWO010000137.1, read as the reverse complement.
GCGCTCGCGGACGGCGTTGGATTCCGCGAGGATCCTGTACATCGACCGCACGCTGCAGAGGTACTGGCCGCGGTCAAGCAGCACGGCGTGCACTGCGCGGGGCGAGCAGTCCGCGAACTCCTCCGCGCAGAGGATCTCCAGCACGCGCTGCCGTTCGTGCTGCCCGATCCGGCGCGGATGCGGCTTCTTCCGAGCGGATCGCGCGTCGTCGTGCGCGCTGCGCCGCGCCCGGCGCCGGTACCACGTGGCGCGCGAGACGTCGAGCGCCGAGCACGCGGGCGCGACGCCGACCTCGGCATGGTGCGTGTCGACGAGGCTCATGCCGACCTCCCGTCGCTGGCGCCGCTCCCCCGGTCCTGCTGGTTGCTGCGGTCGATCGCCTCCATCATGTCGGCCATCTTTTTTTGGAGCGCCAGCAGCTTGTCCGCATGCTCGAGCTTCAGCCGAAGCCGGACGTTCTCGCGCTCAAGGCGCTCCATGTCGTGGCGCAGCTGGCTCTCGGTGGGCGGCTGCTGCGACTGCGCCATCTCGGGATGGGCGCGCCGACGCCACCGGCGCCACGTGGCCAGGTGCGAGGAGTAGATCCCCTCGCGCCTCAGCAGCAGCCCGAGCTCCCCGGGCCTGGTGCAGCGGTCGGCCGCCTCCAGGATGCGCAGCTTCTCCTTGTCGGAGAACCGCCGGCGCGTGCCGCTGGGCCTGGAACGTGCGGGATCAGCCTGCTTTTCTGCGTCGTCTGCCATGGTCGAGTCTCCTGGCCGCCCACTGTGTCTGGAGCGATGCGGAGTGTCTCATGGAGATTGGCACATAGGGCGCCGACCTGTCGCGCCGTGCGCGCGAGCACCGAGTTGCACGCACGCGCCACGAAGCCGCGCTGTTTGCCGCGGACGCGGCGCAGTTGGAAAGTGCGCGTGCAGCGCTCGGCGCGCTGTGCCGTGTGTCTCGCGACGACCGATCGATTCTCGAATTGCGCGCGCGAACCGGCGCCACGTTCGCGCAGCTCGGAAGGGCGCTCGGCGTCGGACCTGCGGCGATCGACAGCCGCCTGCGTCGCGCCGCTGAACGGGCACGCAAAGCGGTCGAGGAGTGCGAGTCATGACGGATCCTGC
>JAUXWO010000135.1 GCA_030680175.1 Vicinamibacterales bacterium | reverse complement strand
CGCGGCCGCCGCGGGCCAGGCGCTGGCCTGCGCCACCGCGCTCTTTCTGACGCTCGTCGCCAGCGGCCATCTCCTGCTGGCGCCCGGCGGGGCCCTCCGGTGGCCTGCCTGGCTGGCGCTGGCGGCGGCCGCCGGCCTGACGCCACTCTGGTGGCGGACGTCACACACACGTCACATTGCAGGGACGGCCAGCACGCCGTGATCGTGGTCTGATAGGAAGATGCCACGCCCCTCGCCCCCGCCCGACGCGGGAACGCGTGAAAGGAATCCCCGATGATCGTGCGGTGCGCCCTCGTCCTCGTTGCCGCCCTCGTCCTCTGGCCCTCGACGGCCGGCGCCCAGGGGCGTGATGCCCTGGCGGGTGTCTGGCGGCTGAACAACGACCTCACCTCGACGCCTCCCGATATCGATGCCTCCAGACCGCCCGACAGCGGACAACGTCCGCGCGCGGGGATGGGCGGCAGCGGCGGTCCGGGAGGGCGCGTCGGTCCCGGGCGGATGGGCGGCAGCGCTGGCGGCGGACAGGAGTCGCCACGCGATCGCCAGCGCATGCGCACGCTGCTGCGCCGGGCCGGCGATGCACCCGCCCGCCTGACCGTCGTCCTCGACGGTGCGCGCGTCCTCCTGACCGACAACCAGGGCCGCACGACGACCCTGCCGACGGACAACCGCAAACAGGAGCTGGTGACGGGCGACGGCGAGATCGAGGTCCGCGCGAAATGGGATAACGACGAACTCGTGGTCGAGGAGGACTTCGGCAGCCGGATGAAGATCACCTATTACTATGCCGCCACCACGGTCGGCGAACGCCGCCAGCTGCGCGTGCGCGTGGCGATCTCCGGAGGCCCCTCTGGACGCGACGGGCGCGGCGGACCGCCGCCGCTCACCCGCGTCTATGACCTGGAACTCTAGTGGAGTGTATCGACTGAAGAGGTACTACCAGCGCCTCTGCGCAGCCGCGATCCTGCGGGCCGCCCAACGGGCGGCCCGGTAGTAGACCGTCAGCGACACCCCACTGGTGACGCGTCGCGGATGGCCGCGACCGGCATCCGGGGCTCTGATTGCACGGTTTGTGAGGAATGCCCTGTCCGCGCCGGCTGCGGGGCCGATGAGAGCAGGTAGTGACCGGCGCTTCTCAGGGCACGCCCCCCGTGCCCCCGATCCGCTGCCGCTTCTGCGGCAGTGACGCCACGCTCGTCGTCTCGCGGGACGCTACGACGTTGATGGTGCAATGCAGTACGTGCCAGCTCCTCTGGCGCGTCCCCATCGCCTCGCGCGGAGGCGGTGGCACTCCTTAGCGGCGTGTTGTTGACGATTCACGACCGGGCCGCCCGTTGGGCGGCCCGCAGGATCGCGGCTGCGCAGAGGCGCTGGTAGCACCTCTTCAGTCGATACACTCCACGAGGACCGCTACCGCGCGATCTTCAGCAGCCGCGCCGCATTCCCCCCCATGATGCCGGCCCGATCCGCGCCCGACACCGGCAGGGCCGCCAGGCTCTCCTTCATCTTCGGGATGCTGCCGATCTGATGCGGATAGTCGCTCCCCGCCAGGATGTGATCCGCCCCCGCGAAGCTGACGGCAAGCCCGATCGCGGCCGGGTCGAAGTTCACCGTGTCGTAGTAGAAGCCCTTCAGGTATGTGCTCGGCGGCCTGCTGATGTGCGTCCGGCAGTCGTCGAACGCCTCGTAGCCGCGGTCGAGGCGCTCCGCGAGATACGGAATCGCGCCGCCCATGTGGCACAGCACCCACTGGATGCGCGGATAGCGCTCCGGCACGCCGGCAAAGACCAGGTGGGCCGCCGCCAGCGTCGTATCCATGAGGAACCCGACGAGCGGCATGAGCCAGAACTGCTCCATCGCCTCGACGCCCAGCGGGTGGGCCGGATGGATGTAGATGACCGCGCCCAGGGCGTCCGCCTTCTCCCAGAGCGGCTCGTACCGCGCGTCGGCGAGCGCGACGCCGTTCACGTTGCTGAAGACCATGGCGCCCGGCAGTCCGAGGCCCATGGCGCGCTCGAGTTCGATGACGGAGGCGGCCGGGTCGTTGAGCGGCAGGGTGGCCAGGGCCGTGAACCGCGCGCGCTGGCGGGCCGCCGCGGCAAACGCGTCGTTGACGTGCCGGGCCATCTCGACCGCCTGATCGGGCGCCTCGAAGTGCGTGCCTGGCGTCGTGAACGTCAGCACCTGCATGTCGACGCCGTGCTCCGCGAGCACGCCCTCGCGGTAGTCGAGATCGCGGTGCCCGGGCACGAGGATGTTGTAGTCGCCGGGATAGTGGAGGCGCGGGTTGCCCTCGCTGTCGAAATCCATCCGCACCCGCGTCGGCCCACGGCGAACGGCGTCGAGATACTCCGGCGGGTAATAGTGGTTGTGAACATCGATCAACATCGTTTCGGCTTTCGCTATCAGCTGTCGGCTCTCAGCGATCGGCTGTCGGCGCTCGGCGTTTCGCCTTCACATCCGCCAATCGTGCTCCGGATCAATCTGCAATCTGCAATGGAATGTGGGAGTCTAACGCAAAGTGGCTTTGCCACGGGACGACAATTTGACTAAGGTGTGCGGAGGGGAACGCGCGTTGGGAAAGAGTCGGGGTCACCACCGATGAGACGAACGCCCTTGTACAGCCGGGCCAGCGGCCGGCGGGCCGGCGGCCCGCCCGAGACGCCCGGCACGCCGCCTGCCGAGGTGGCGGCCGCCGGCGACGAGGGGCCGCGACGCGCGGGCTGGCGTGCCCGGCTGCGGGCACACCCGCGTCGACTGACGCTGGCGGCCATGGCGGTCGCGCTCCTTGCGCTGGCGTATGCGGCGTTCCGCCCGGGGCCCCCGCCGCTCACGCAGCACGACATCGACGCCGCCGTCCTCCACACCCTCGAGCAGCTGCCCCCGGAAGCCTCGATGGAGTCGCTCGCCTACGAGATGGTGCGCCCCGCCGTCGTGCAGGTCCGCCGCCTCGGCTCCGACGAGTCGGACCACGACGAACGCACGATCGGCACCGGCGTCGTCATCATCGACACGGGCATCATCCTCACGAACCTGCACGTCGTCGCCGGCGCGGGCCGCGTCGGCGTGGTCTTCTGGGATGGCACCGAGTCCACCGCCGACATCATCTCGGTGCAACCCGAGCACGATCTCGCCGTGATCCGCGCCGACACCCTGCCCGACGACCTCGTCGCCGCGCCGCTTCGGTCCACGCGCGGGCTCCGCGTCGGCGATCGTGTGGTCGCCATCGGCTACCCCTTCGGCATCGGCCCGTCCCTGACCTCGGGCGTCATCTCCGGCCTCCGCCGCGAGTACAAGGGCGAGGAGGGCGAGACGGCGATGACGAATCTGATTCAGTTCGATGCGGCGGCCAACCCGGGCAACTCGGGAGGGCCGCTCGTCACCGCCGATGGGCACGTGGTGGGCATCGTCACCGCCATCCTGAACCCGTCGAAACAACGCGTCTTCATCGGCATCGGCTTCGCCGTCCCGATCGAGAATGCCACGGCCGGGATCGGCCGGTCGCCCTTCTGAGCAGCGATCAGCTTTCGGCTTTCAGCTTTCGGCAGACGGAGTGGTCTCATCGATGGATGAACAGACGAGGATGCGCACGGTGGACGAGCACACGTCTCCCCTCTCGGAACGCCTCCTCTACGAGGTCAAGAAGGTCGTCGTCGGGCAGGACCGCTTCCTCGAGCGGGTGCTCGTCGCGATCCTCGCGCAGGGCCACCTCCTCGTCGAGGGCGTGCCTGGACTCGCCAAGACGCTCACCGTGAAGACGCTCGCGCGCACCATGAGCGGCACGTTCCGGCGCATCCAGTTCACGCCGGATCTCGTCCCGGCGGACCTCGTCGGCACGCGCATCTACAACCAGAAGACGGGCGACTTCTCGACCTCGCTCGGGCCGGTGTTCACCCACCTGCTGCTCGCCGACGAGATCAACCGCGCGCCGGCCAAGGTGCAGAGCGCGCTGCTCGAGGTGATGCAGGAATACCAGGTGACGATCGCGGGCGAGACGCACTTCGTGCCGCGGCCGTTCCTCGTCATGGCCACGCAGAACCCGATTGAGACCGAGGGCACCTACCCGCTGCCGGAGGCCCAGGTCGACCGCTTCATGATGAAGGTCATCGTCGGGTACCCGAGCCCCGAGGAGGAGTTCGTGATCGTCGAGCGCGTGACCGGCGCGGCGGCGGCGGTGACCGCGGTGGCCACGCCCGACCAGCTCCTCACCCTCCAGCGCCAGTGCCAGGCCGTCTACGTGGATCCCTCGCTCGTGCACTACGCCGTCCGGCTCGTCGGCGCGACGCGCGCGCCGTCGAAGGCCGGGCTTGACGGCCTCGCGAAGTACCTCACGTTCGGCGCGAGCCCGCGCGCCACGATCCACCTCATCGAGGCGGGCCGCGCCCTGGCGTGCCTGCGCGGGCGCGATTACCTGCTCCCCGAAGACGTCACCGATCTCGCCCCCGACGTGCTCCGGCACCGGCTCGTCCTCTCGTACGAAGCGCTGGCCGACGGCATGACCGCCGACCGGTTGATCCAGCGCTTCATGCAGCACATCCCCGCCCCCGCACGCCCGATGGAGCCCCATGCCGCCGCCCCGTGATCCCGAGGCGCTGCTCCGGCGGCTCGAGTGGACCGTGATTCGCCGCCTCGATGGGCTGCTGCACGGCGACTACGGCACGCTCTTCCGCGGCGCGGGCCTCGACCTGGCCGACCTGCGTGAGTACCAGTTGAATGACGATGTGCGGCACATCGACTGGAATGTGACGGCGCGCCTGCAGCATCCGCATGTGCGGCAGTATCAGGAAGACCGCGAGGTCACCGCGTGGTTCCTGCTCGATGTGAGCGCGTCGGTGGACTTCGGATCGGAGACGGTGACAAAGCGCGCGGTCCTCACCGACTTCGTCGCCGTGCTCGCGCGGCTGCTCACGCGCCACGGCAATCGCGTGGGCGCCCTGCTCTTCGACGGCGCCGTCGAGGCGACGCTGCCGCCCCGCAGCAGCCGGACCCACGTGCTGCACCTGCTAAGGCGCCTGCTGTCTCCGTCGCGGTCCGCCCCCACGGGCACGACGGACCTGGCCGCGATGCTGCAGGCCGCCCTCGGCATCATCACGCGGCGTTCGGTGGTCTTCGTCGTCTCGGACTTCGTCTCGCCGGCCGGCTGGGTCGCGCCGCTCCGGCAACTCGCCGCGCGGCACGACGTGCTCGCGGTGCGGCTCTTCGATCCCCTCGAGATCGCGCTCCCCGACGTCGGCCTGCTCGTGATGCAGGATGCCGAGACCGGCGAGCAGCTCGTGGTCGACACGACCGACGCGGGCTTCCGGGAGCGCTTCGCCGCGGCGGCCGCGCGTCGCGACGATGAGACGCGGGCGATGCTGCAACGCGCGGGCGTCGACACGCTGGAGCTGGCGACCGACGACCATCTGGTCGATGCCATTGTCCGGTTCTCCGACCTGCGGCGGCGCCGCACCCAGCTCGCATCCGGCGGCGGGCTCCCTGCCCATCTCGAGGCGCGCGCATGACCTTCCTCTGGCCGATGATGCTGTGGCTGCTGCTGCTGGTCCCGCTGCTGGTCGCCGCGTACATCGCATTGCTCAGGCGCAAGCGCAAGGCCGTGGTCCGCTACGCGAGCCTGCTGACGGTGAAGGAGGCGCTCGGCGCCGGTCCCGGATGGCGCCGTCACGTGCCGCCCGCCCTCTTGCTCGGCGCCCTGACGCTGATCCTGGCCGCCGTCGCCCGCCCCGCCGCGATCGTCACGCTCCCCTCCGAGCGCGACACCGTCATCCTCGCGATGGACGTGTCGGGCAGCATGCGCGCCGCCGACGTGGAGCCCGACCGGCTCACGGCGTCACAGACGGCCGCGAAGGCGTTCGTCGCGGAGCAGCCGCGCACCACGCGCCTCGGCGTCGTGGCGTTTGCCGGCACCGCGATGACGGTCCAGCAGCCCACGCTGAACCGCGACGACGTGGTGACAGCCATTGACCGCTTCCAGCTCCAGCGCGGCACGAACATCGGCAGCGCGATCCTCGTGAGCCTCCAGACGATCTTCCCCGGCGCCGAGTTCGACCTGCCCGACCAGAACTTCCGCCGCTTCCGCGGACGCGGGCGCGCCCTCAACGATCCGACACCGGAGCCGGTCCCCGAGCGCTTCCTCCCCGTCGAACCGGGCAGCTACCAGTCGGCGGTGATCATCCTGCTCACGGACGGCCAGGCCACGACGGGACCGGATCCCGTCGAGGCCGCGCGCATGGCCGCGGACCGCGGCGTCCGCGTCTTCACGGTCGGGTTCGGCTCGCAGGCCGGCGAGACCGTGGGCTTCGGCGGCTGGTCGATGCGCGTGCAGCTCGACGAAGACACGCTGCGCCAGGTCGCCGAGGTTACGCGCGCGCGCTACTTCCACGCGAGCAGCAGCGACGCGCTGACGGAGGTCTACCGCGAGCTGACGTCCGAGTTCGTGATGGAAACCGACCTCACCGAGATCACGGCGTTCTTCGCCGCGGCCGCCGGCCTGCTCACGCTGTTGTCGGCGGTGCTGTCGATGGTGTGGTTCGGACGGATCGCGTAGTCCCGCCGAAGCGGCCTTCGGCCGCGAAGGCGGACGGCAGCTCACTGGGGGCTGTCAGCGATCGGCTTTCGGCTTTCGGCTTTCGGCTTTCGGCTCCTGCGAACCGCTGACGGCTTTTCTGCGAGCATCTCTAGGCTTTCGGCTCAACGGGAACGTTCGCTCCAACAATGATGTGAAAGCAGCATCGACGATATGGCCTCATGGGTTCAGAGACGGCATACGAAGGGTGAAATTGACAGAGCTGGGGAGATTCTTGTCCATTGGTGGGTGTCTTCCACTGTGGTTGAGGATGCGACCAAGCCAGACGTGGCAGACGCTTGGATAATTGCGAAGAACTGGCGCGCCTCTCATGCCTTGCCGCTCCTTGCATTTCGCATGGGGTTGACGTCGCGGGCCAAGAGGATCACAGCGAACGCGCTGATCGCCCAGCGGTTGAAGCGAATCCCATCGATACTTAACAAGTTGGCCCGAGAGCCACACATGAAGCTCTCCCAGATGCAGGATCTGGGTGGCTGCAGGGCTATCGTTGACGACGTGGCCGCCGTGGATCGCCTATTCAACCTGTATCGGGGCCCGCAGACCCTGTTCGATTCAGAGGGATCTTTGAAGTGCTATGACTACATCCGAAAGCCAAAACCAGACGGGTATCGAGGCCTCCATGTAATCGGCCGCTATCGCCCGAAGGTAGCGACCAACGAGCCATGGAGCGGCCATCGCATCGAGATCCAGCTTCGCACGCGGCTTCAACACGCCTACTCGACGGCCGTGGAAACGGTCACAACGTTCACTCGCCACCCCCTGAAGTTTGGTGGCGGCCCAGATGAGTGGCGGAGGTTCTTCTCGCTCACAGGGGCGGTGTTTGCCCTCAGGGAAGGTACCACGCCGGTTGAGGGGACACCGTCCGACCCCATCGAGCTGAATAGGGAGCTGCGCGACGTTACGAAGTCTTTGAAAGTGCGTCAGCGCTTGGCCGGATGGGCAAAGGCGATTCGCACGTTCCCCCGACGTAACGTCTCCCAGTTCCAATGGTTGCTTCTGGTGCTGAACCTAACGGACAACACGATCAGAGTGACTGGGTTCTCTGCGCGGGCCAAGGCCGCCAAGGCCCTTGATGACATCGAAAGACTGAAGAGCGGTGACTTTGACGCTGTCTTGGTATGGGTTGACTCGGTTCGTGATCTGCGGGCGGCATATCCAAACTACTATGCGGACACACGCGAGTTCATCAGCGCCCTCAATCAGGCGCTTCGGTTGCCTTGAGGCGTCAGTATTTTCTAGTCACTCCCTCCCTCGAACAGGCGGCAGGTGGCGCGGAAGGCGACCCACTATTTCTGTCTGATTGTCGGCTGGTAAGTCTACGACGACCGCCTGTCTGGCGTTGGGGCCGAGCGTCTTCTGCACGCCTGCGGAGCCTCCGTCCCGGCCAGCGCCGCAGGCGGGCCTTGCGGGCTCGCTGACGTTGCGTTGTGAAGCGATCCGGACTACCTCAAGATGGATGGCTTAGCCTATTGATGCTGATAGCCGTGCCGATCGCTGATAGCCGGAAGCTGACAGCCAATAGCTGATCGTTGAAAGCCGATCGCTGATCGTCGATCGCTGATCGCCGAAAGCCAAAAAAAATGCCGGGGCCGTTCCTGAGCCCGAAGGCTGCGGGAACGACACCCGGCGTGTGTCGTGTGCGTCGGACGGCCTAGGCGGCCGCCGCGCTCGGCTGGGCCAGGACCTTCTCGAAGACCTGGACCGCGCGCTGCATGTCCGCCAGCGTGCTGATGGAGATGCGGCAGTGCGACTTCTCGTACGGCGGGAAGTCGCGGCCGACCATCACGCCGTGCTTGGCGCAGGCCTCGCGGAACTCGCGGCACGGCCGCTTGATGTCCACGAAGAGGAAGTTGGTCTGCGAATCGGTCGGCGTGTAGCCGCGATCCGAGAACCACTTCGCCGTGAAGCTGCGCGCCTCGGTGTTGCGGCGCGACTCGGCGGCGATGATCGACGGGTCCTGGGTGGCGGCGACCATGCCGGCCGCCAGCGCGAGCACGCTGACCGTGCCGTTGCCGTCCCAGTCGCCCATCTTCTTGATGGCGTCGGGGTGCCCGACGGCGTAGCCGAGGCGGAGCCCCGCCATGCCGTACGCCTTCGAGAACGTCCGGGCCACGACCACGCGCGGGTTGTCCACCGCGAGCGGGATCATCGTCTCGTAGCCGGGCATCGTGGCGTACTCGAAGTACGCCTCGTCCACGAGGATGGTGGTGTCGGGCGAGGCCTTCAGCAGGGCCGTGATGAAGTCACGGGTGCCCTTGGCGTCGACGCCCGTGGCGACCGGGTTGTTCGGGTTGCAGTAGAACACCAGGCCGCCGCCCTTCGAGGCGCCGAGCAGCGCGTCGAGGTCCATGGTCAGCGAGCCGGGGGTGAGCGCCACGGTGCTGATGGGGTGCCCCATCAGGCGCGCGTAGTCGGCGCACTCCTCGTAGGCCGGGATGCAGGCGACGAGCGGACGCGTCTTCGAGGTGAAGACGTGGGTCGAGGTCCGCAGGATCTGCGTCGAGCCCGAGCCGATCAGCACGTTCTGCGGCTTCAGCTTGTGGCTCTCGGCGATGGCACGCGTCACGTCGGCGGCGGTCGCGAACGGGTAGCGCCCCGCCTCCGAGAACGAGCCGCGCACGGCGTTGAGCACGGCCTGGCCGGGCCCGAGGGGGTTCTCGTTGCTGGCCAGGATGAGCGGGTCACCCTGTGCGTGGAGCCCTTCGAGTCCTCCGAAGATCGACGCCTCGCGGCCGCGGGCGCCGATCCATGCGCCGGCCGCGCCGGCGCTCAGTGTCTGGACGAACTGACGTCGCGAGAGCGACATGGAACCCTCCTTGACTCGAGCCGACTTGCGGTTAGCGGCCATGCTGCCCCGCCGCGATCGTGGTGTTGCCGAGAACCTTGCGGAATACCTGCACGGCGCGCTGCATCTCCTCCATGGTGCCCATGGAGATGCGGCAGTGCGTCTTCTCGTACGGCGGGAAGTCGCGGCCGACCAGCACGCCGTGCTCACGGCACGCGTCACGGAACGGCGCGGCGGGCGCCTTCAGGTCCACGAAGATGAAGTTCGTCTCCGAGGCCGTGGCGCTGTAGCCCATTTCCTGGAACGCCTTGGTCGTGAAGTCGCGCACGGCGGTGTTGCGCGCGCGCTCCGACTCGATGTGGCGTGGATTCCCGAGGCCCGTCACCGCCGCGGCGATGTTCGGCAGCCCGATGCTGAACGGCATGCGGTAGCGGTTCACCTCGGCGATCGTCTCGGTGTGGCCGACCGCATAACCGATGCGCAGCCCGGCCATGCCATACGCCTTCGAGAACGTCCGCGTCACGAAGACATTCGGGGTCTCGGCGGCGAGGGCAATCGCGGACTGATACGACGGGTTGGTCACGTACTCGTGATACGCCTCGTCGATCAGGATCACGGTGTTCGGCGACGCGGCCCGGACCTGCTTGACGAAGTCGGCCACGGCCGCGGCGCCGTGCACGGTGCCGGTCGGGTTGTTCGGGTTGCAGAAGAACACCAGCCCGGCGCCCTTCGAGGCCTCGACGAGCTTGGCGATGTCGATGCGCAGCTCGCCGTCGAGCTCCACCATCTTGACCGGCAGGCCCATCTTGTTGGCCGTGGTCACCGGCGCCTCGAACGAGGGCCAGGCGGTGACGAGCGGCCGGTCGGCCGTGCAGAACGCCCGGACCGCGTTGACGAGCAGCTCACCCGAGCCCGCGCTGAGCGAGATCCGGTTGTTGGCCACCGAGTGCATTGACGCCAGCGCGCTGACGATCGCCGCCTCGGGCTGCTTGGCGTTGAACGGATAGCGGCCAACTTCCGGGAACCTGCCGACGATGGCGTCGAGCACGTGCTGCCCGGGGCCCAGCGGGTTTTCGTTGCTGGCGATCCGAATCGTGGAACCGTTCTGAGCGGCGGCGGTCAACGCCACGCCCTCGGCTTCGGCTGCTTCGCGGCCACGGGCCGCGACGGCCTCCCCGGACATCGGGAAGGCGGCTACCGAACCGAGCCGCTCGAACAGTCGCCGGCGTGTCAGCGACATGGGTCTCCTCCTTGGAAGGTGGCAAAAAGCCAGGCGACCGACGTCGGTCACTCGGGCGTGTCGAGGGATTTATCGACGCGGGGATTCTACCTCGGACGGTCCGGGCTCGTCGCCCCCTTTTTTCTTATGCCACGCAGGCGGGAGGCCGGGACCGCCCCCGAGGGGCCGCAAAGTGGGAGGAAAACACCGTGCACGGCGGCCGGGGGGGCCGGCGCCGCTCGAGCTGGCTCACGCCGCGACGCCGTGCGCCTCCTTGAGGTCCTTCAGCCAGACGGCCGTCTGCACCGACACCCGGGCGAACGCCGCGAAGTCGAGGCCCAGCCGCGCGGCGGCGCCGCCGTCCACGTTCAGATTGAGTCCCTCGGCGCCCAGCCCGACGCCGATGGACTTGGCCGCGAGGTTCGCCGTCACCACCGCGTCGAGCATCGGCGTCGGCGGGGCGAGCGGCGAGTCGTGGTGCCGCGCGATGGTATCCACCATCGGCTCGGGAAACGACCAGGCCCGCGCCATCGCGGCGCCGACCTCCGCGTGGTCGCAGCCAAACAGCGTGCGCTCGGCCTCGACCCACGTCACCCCGTGCGCTTCGCAGCAGGCCTGCACCTCGGCGGGCTGCGCCTTGAGCGTGCGCACCATCAGCAGCTTGCCGATGTCGTGCACGAGGCCCGCCGTGAGCGCCATGCCAGGGATGCCCGCGCGCGGCCGCTCCGCCATGAGGGCGCGCACCGCCAGCGACGTCGCCGCCCCGTGCGCCCAGAGTTCGTCCTCGGCCAGGTCGTACATCGGCGCCGACACCCGCAGCGTCTGCAGGTAGTCGCCGAGCACGAGTTCCAGCACCGTCGCGGTCCCGAGACGCACGACGGCCTCGCGCACCGTGTCGGCCGGCATCCGCCCGGCGTACGCCGCCGACCGCGCCATCCGCAGCACGCGCGCGGCGATCACCTGGTCGTACTCGATGAGCGACGCCACCCGCGCGAGCGACACCTCGTCGCTCGACAGCAGGCTGACGAGACGCTGTGCGGTCACGGGCAGCGGGGCCAGATGGTCAAAGCCCGCCAGAACGGCTGCAGGGATGGGCATGGGTTCGCTATTCGCTGTTCGCTGTTCGCTGTTCGCTATTCGCTGTTCGCTGTTCGCTATTCGCAATTCGCTGTTCGCTATTCGCTATTCGCTATTCGCAGCCATTCGCAATTCGCTGTTCTTCCGGGCGCCGGGGTGCCGGGGTGCCCGGTCCGTTGAGGTAATCGGCACCGGCGGCGCCGGCTCCAATCGGCCGCCGGGGCCGCGTGATATCGTCGGGGCGCGTGACTGAGTGGATGGCAATCGTGGCCCTGGCCGTGGCGGGCCTGGTCTCGGGGGTGCTGAACGTGCTCGCCGGCGGCGGTTCGTTTCTGACGCTGCCCCTGCTCCTCTTCCTCGGCCTCCCCGCGGCCGAAGCCAACGGCACCAACCGCGTCGGCGTCGTCATCCAGGGCCTCGGCGCGGTCTGGGGGTTCCATCGCCACCGCGTCATGAACTGGCGCTGGGCCTTCGGCGTGAGCGTCCCGGCCCTCGTGGGCGCCGCGCTCGGCACGTGGGCCGCGCTGGTGATTCCCGACCTCGCGTTCCGCCGCGTGCTGTCGGTGGCAATGCTCGCGATCACCCTGTGGACCATCGCCGCCCCCGCGCCCACGCCGCGCACCGTGCTCCGCAGCGCCTGGAGCCCCGGCGTCGTCATCGGGTTCTTCCTGGTCGGCCTCTACGGCGGATTCCTGCAGGCCGGCGTCGGCTTCCTCGTGCTCGCCGTGACGAGCTTCGCCGGGCTCGACCTGGTCCGTGGCAATGCCGTGAAGGTCCTGAGCGTGCTCGCCCTGACGGTCCTCTCGCTGTCGATCTTCGCGTCGAACGGGGTCATCCACTGGGGCTACGGCCTCGCGCTCGGCGCCGGCAACTTCGCGGGGGCGCTCATCGGCGTCCGCCTCTCCGTGCTCCGCGGCCACCGCTGGCTGCAGCGGTTCGTCACGGTCACCGTGATCATCTTCGCCATCCTGCTCTGGGTGACCGACTGAGCCGTGAGGCCGCGCCCCGGTCCTGACGGGTGGCATGCGGTGCGTGGGGCTATCCCCTTGTCCATGAGTCTGTTACATGGCCGTGACATCGGGAGACAACCCGGTCTGCCGGCCGCGCCGTTTGCTATGCTGGAAGTTCACCCATGGCCGATGTTCGCTACCAGCAGGGCGGGCCGCTCCCACGCGCCCACGCCGACGACGCGCCGACCGCGGCGCCGCCGCCGCCCCGCCGCCGCCGCAAGGCGCG
>JAUXWO010000132.1 GCA_030680175.1 Vicinamibacterales bacterium | reverse complement strand
GGCGGTCGGCGGTCGCGGTCGGCGGTCGGCGGTCGGCGGTCGGCGGTCGGCGGTCGGCGGTGGGCGGTGGGCGGTGGGCGGTGGGCGGTGGGCGGCGGGCGGTCGGCGGTCGCGGTCGGCGGTGAACAGCGAATGGCGAATGGCGAATGGCGAATGGCGAATGGCGAATGGCGAACAGCGAACAGCGAACAGCGAATAGCGAATAGCGAATAGCGAACGGCGAATAGCGATCTATGATTCCGCCCGATGCCCGATTTGGTCCTCGCTGGCACTCGGATCGCGGCCGGCACCCGTGCGGTGGTGCGCCTGCCGGTGGCCCACGACCTGACCGGCCCCGTCGACATCGTCACGCACGGGGTGGCCGGGCGGCACGACGGTCCGACCCTCCTGCTGCTCTCGATGCTCCACGGCAACGAGTGGTTCTCGGCGCTGGTGGTGCGTGCGATCGTCGACCGGCTCGACCCGGCGACGCTGCGCGGGCACGTCCTGGCCGTGCCCGTCGCCAATGCACCCGCGATGCTCACGCACACGCGCTGCATCCAGGACGACGCGGACGAGCCCGACGCGAACCGGACCTTCGGCGGGCCCTACCAGTGGCTGAGCAACCAGGTGACGCGCGCGATCAGCGACCACCTGTTCCCCCTCGCCAGCGCGATCATCGACTACCACGTCGGCGACTGGGGCGCGACGATGGCCGACGTCAGCTGGGTGAGCGACTTCTCGGACCCGGCGGTGTCGGCGCGAAGCCGCGCGCTCGCGGTCGCGTACGGCTTCCCGGTGCTCCACTCGCTCACGATTCACAGCGGCCTGCGCGGGCCGCGCACGTCGCTCGGGTTTGCCGGCGAGCGGTTCGGCATCCCCGGTGTCGTCGCCGAGGTGGGCGGTCTCGGGTTCGGCGAGGCGCAGGAGCAGGCGTGGATCGCCCGCAACGTGGAAGGCACCCTCGGCGTGATGCGCGCGCTCGGCATGATCGACGGCGCGCCGCCGCTGCTCGATCGGTACCTCGAGGTGCACGACTACTGGCGCGTCGGCCCGAAGGCCGGCGGCTACCTCGAACCCGTCATGGGCCTCGACCGCCAGTTCACCGACGTCCACAAGGGGGACCTGATGGCGCGCGTGATCGACCCGCGGACCTTCGACATCGTCGACGAGGTGCACGCCCCCGGCCACGGCACGATCTTCTACGCCTGCCGCGCGCACATGATCCGGCCCGGCGGCTGGGCCTATGGGGTGGCCAACCGCGAGGACGGCCGCACGGGATGGGTGACGACGTGACGGCCGTCCGCGCGGGCGCCGCCCTCGTGCTTGCCGCGCTGGCCGCCGCGTGCAGCGGCGCCCCCCCCTCTCCGGGCGGCCTCCGGGACACGCTGATTTTCTCGGCTCCCGCCGATGCGACGACGCTCGACCCGCACAACACGACCGACACCGAATCGGATCAGGTGATCCAGATGGTGTTCGAGACGCTCATCGGCTTCGACGACGACATGCGCATCGTCGGACGGCTCGCCGAGCGGTGGGAGGTGGCCGACGATGGCGTGACGTGGACGTTCCATCTGCGGCCCGGCGTGACGTTTCACGACGGGACGCCGTTTGACGCCGACGCCGTGCGCCGGAATTTCGCGCGCGTGCTCGACCCGGACCAGCGGCACAAGCGCTTCCAGCTCTTCGAGATGATCGACCGGGTCGAGGTCGTCGATCCCGAGACCGTGCGCCTCATCACGGCGTACCCGTTCGGGGCGTTCGAGCCGACGATGGCGCATATCTCGGCGGCGATCGTGAGCCCGGCGGTGGCGGAGCGGTTCGGCGCCGCGTTCGGCACCACCGCCGAGGCCACCGCGGGCACGGGGCCGTACCGCGTCGCGGCGTGGCGCAAGGACCAGGAGATCACGCTCGAGCGTGTCGACGATCACTGGCGGGGCACGCCGCCGACGCGCCGCATCATCTACCGCCCGATCGCCGAGAACGCCGCGCGCGTGATGGCGCTCGAGGCCGGCGATGTCGACGTCATCTCGCGGGTGCCGCCGCCCGACATGCGGCGCATGGAGCAGGCCGGGCACGTCACGGTGCTCCGCACCGCCAGCATCGGCGCGCAGCAGTTCCGGTTCAACGTCACCAAGCCGCCCTTCCACGACCCGCGCGTCCGCCGCGCCATCGCACACGCCGTCGATCGCCGGGCCATCGTCGACACGCTGCTCGCCGGCTTCGCGACGCCGTCGACGAGTGCGCTCACGCCGATCATGCGCGGCTACGCGAACCTCGGCGAGATCCCGTACGACCTCGCGCGGGCGCGCGCGCTGCTCCGCGAGGCGGGGTACCCGAACGGCTTCCGGACAAAGATCGCCACCACGCCGCGGTACCCGATGGGGGTGGAGCTGGCCGAGGTGCTCGCCTCGCAGCTCAAGCAGATCGGCATCGAGGCGCCGATCGAGGTCTACGACTGGGGCACGATGGTGCAGTTCTGGCAGGGCCTGCCGCCCGAGAAGAACCCGCAGGAGATCTTCATCATGGGCGCCGGCGCCTCGACGGCCGACGCCGACTGGGGCCTGCGTCCGATCTTCCAGAGCGCGCCGACCAACGAGAACAACTACGGCTACTACTCGAATGCCGAGTTCGATCGCGTGATCCAGGCGGCGATGCGCGAGACGGACGCGGACGCGCGGCAGGCGCTCTACCGGCGCGCCCAGGAGATCGTGTACCTCGAGGACCCGGGCGCGATCTGGCTCTTCGACAACTACTATCTGGTGGCCACGCGGACGGCCGTGGAGGGCGTCACGCCCTCGGCGCTCGGCACCGTCACCTTCACGCGCGCCACCGTGCGCGACTGACCGTGGCAGGCGCTGCCGGCCTGCTCGCGCGATCCCTCGCCGCCGCCGCCGGCCGCACGCTGCCCGTGCTCGCGGGCATCTCGCTGCTCGTCTTCCTGATCGTCCACGCGATTCCCGGCGACCCCGCGGTGATCGCCGCCGGACTCGAGGCCGGTCCCGAGACCGTCGAGCGCATCCGCCGCGACCTCGGCCTCGACCGGCCGCTGCCGGTGCAGTTCGCCTCCTTCGTCACGCGCGCCCTGCAGGGGGACCTCGGCATCTCGATCCGGACGGGCCTGCCCGTCGCGCAGGAGATCGCCGACCGCCTCCCCTTCACGCTGCTGCTGGCCGCGGCCGGCGCCGTCGTCGCCACCGTCACCGGCCTCTCCGCGGGCCTGCTGGCCGCGGTGTTCCGCAACCGGTGGGTCGATCACCTCGTGATGAGCCTCACGCTCGTCGCGGTGTCGACGCCGTCCTATTGGCTCGCGCTGATGCTGATGCTCACCTTCTCCCTGCAGCTCGGCCTGTTGCCCTCGATCGGCATCGGCACGCCCGCGCACTTCATCCTGCCCATCGCCACGCTCGGCCTGCAGTCGGCGGGGCTGGTCGGACGGATGACGCGGGCCACGCTGCTCGACGTGCTCAAGGAGGACTACGTGCGGACGGCGCGCGCCAATGGCGTGCCGGCCGCGCGCGTGCTCTGGCGCCACGCGCTCCCGAACGCGCTCGTGCCGATCACCGCGGTGATCGGGCTTCGCTTCGGCGGCCTGCTCGCGGGCACCGTGCTGGTGGAGAGCGTGTTCGCGATTCCCGGCGTCGGCCGGATGATGGTCGACGCGGTGCTCGCGCGCGATTTTCCGATGGTGCAGGGCGGCGTGCTCGTCGTCGCCTCCCTCTACGTCGTCGTCAACGCCGTGACGGACGCGATGGCGGGCGTGCTCGACCCGCGGGTGCGCGCATGAGGGGCACTGCCCTGGCCCGATTCGCGGCCAACCGCGCGGCGGTCGTGGCGGCGGGCGTCCTCGTGACGGTGACTGCGGCCGCGGTGCTGGCGCCGTGGCTCGCGCCGCACGATCCCCTCGCCGTCGATCTCATGAACACGCTGGCGCCGCCGTCCGCGGCGCACCCGCTCGGCACGGATCACCTGGGGCGCGACACGCTCAGCCGGCTGCTCTTCGGGGCGCGCGTGTCGCTCGGCATCGCGGTCACGAGCATCGGGGCGGCGCTGGTGCTCGGCGTGGGGCTCGGGCTGCTGGCCGCGTGGCACCGCGGCCTCGTCGACGCCGCGTTCGTGCGCGTCATGGACGTGCTGCTCGCGTTTCCGGATCTGCTTCTCGCGATTGCGGTCGTGACGATCCTCGGGCGCAGCCAGGCGAGCACCATCGTGGCGGTCGTGGTCTTCTCGCTCCCGACGCTCGCGCGGGTGACCCGCGCGGCGGCGCTCGGGGCCGTGGCGCACGATTTCGTGCTGGCCGCGCGCGCGGCGGGCGCGTCGAGCCGCTGGATCCTCGCGCGCCACGTGCTCCCCGCGTGCCTCACGCCCATCGTCGCGCAGGCCACGGTGATGCTGGGCTCGGCGATCCTGCTGGCGTCGGGCCTCTCGTTTCTCGGCCTCGGCGTGCAGCCGCCGGATCCCGAGTGGGGGGCGATGCTCAGCCGCGGCCGCGACATGCTGCGCGCGGCGCCGCTCGGTGCGGTGGCGCCCGGCGTCGCGATCACGATCGTCGCGCTCAGCTTCTCGATCGCCGGCGATGGCCTGCGTGACGCGCTGGACCCGAAGGGCTGAGGGACACTGACTCGAGCGGCTGTTGACGACGCTCAGTCCCCCCCCCCGCCGCCGGGAGGCCCGCCGCCACCGGGAGGGCCACCACCGGGGGGACCACCACCGGGGGGACCACCACCACCGTTTGGTGGACCCGTCACGGCGATCCGCGTCGCCTGCACATACCCCTCGGCCATCGTCCCCAGCACGTTGACGCGCACACCGCCGGCCAGGTCCGCGAATCCGCGCGGGCCGTTGAACGCGGTCGCGCCGTCGCCGCGTACCTCGCGTCCGTCCACGACGAACCTGAACGCCGCGGCCGTCCCCGTCAACTGCGAGACCGCACCGTTGACCGTGACCGGCACCTGGCTGTTGGTGTTCTGCACGAGGATCTCGCGCGCCGTGACGGCCGTCCCCGAGAGGACGCCCGACACGTGCACGCGCATGCCGATCGCGAGATCCGCGAACGGCACGATCGCCCCGCCCTTGCGGATGAGGGTGTCGGCGGTCACGACGACGACCTGCGTCCCCACGCGGAACGCGGGGGTGAGGGCCTCGATACGCCCCTCGACCTGCACCTCGCCCGCCGTGCGGCGCTGCTGCGACTCCACGATGGCGGCAGAGGCGCTGACGACCACCGACACCTCGACGGCCTCGTCCTCGTCGACCGCATCGAGCGTCGCTTCGGCGTCGACGTCGGCCGCCTTGAACAGCAGCCTGACGATCCCGGGTGGAATCCCGCGGAGCGTGAAGCGTCCCGCTCCGTCCGTGGTCGTGCTGAGGCCCGTGCCCGCCACCGAGACGGTCAGGGCGCTCCCCGCCATCACGGCCGACATCGCGCCCGCTCCTGCGGCCGGCTCCCCGACGCGCCGCACCGCGCCGGTGACGCTCGCGCCGCCGCTCGCCGGGCTCGCTGGCGCGCCGGCGGCCGCGCTCATGGACGAGG
Organism: Vicinamibacterales bacterium; assembly: GCA_030680175.1. Lineage (GTDB taxonomy): Bacteria > Acidobacteriota > Vicinamibacteria > Vicinamibacterales > UBA2999 > JAUXWO01. Next base: position 28,331 of record JAUXWO010000132.1, on the reverse strand, counting down.
GCGCCAGCGGAGATTCGAGGCGTCCGCTGCACGCGGCGGTGACCATCACCGCCAACGTCATCACGAGGGTGATCTTCAGAGTCTTCACGGATGGCTCCCCTTCGGTACTAACGACATGACACGAGACAGGGAGCAAGTGACATGCCAGGCAGGCGCGGCCGGGATGACGCCGAATGGCGGGGCATTCGACACGCGCCCGCCGGAATCGGCGCGCGCCCGGCGTGTAGAACTTACGGTCTTGTCGGCGGAACGTGCATGTTGGACAGGCGCAGGTGGCCTGCCGGTCGACCCTCTTGACGGCTGTGGGAGTCCGTCACCCCCGGGGCAGCGCGCCACCAGCGCTCCGCCCCGGGCCACATCCAGGTCAGTGGGGCGGCGCCTCCACGGTCGGCGCGGGCTGCTCGATCAGCCAGTGCACGAACCAGCTCCGCATCCGCTCCAGGCGATCCACGAGCAGCCACGGCTCGCCGGTGCGTGACAGGCCGTGCGAGGACCGCGGGTAGCGGACCAGCTCGACCGGCACCTTCCGCTTCATCAGCGCCATGAACCACTGCTCGCCGTCCGCGATCGGGGTGCGGTAGTCGTTCTCGCTGTGGATGATGAGCGTCGGGATCGTCACCTGCTCGACGTAGGTGATCGGCGAGAGACGGCGGTAGAGCTCGCGCTGCTCCCACGGCGGGCCGAAGAACTCGTACTCGGTGAGCCCCTGGGCATCGGAGGCGCCGTACCAGCTCTCCCAGTTCGTGATCGAGCGGCTCGTGACCGCCGCGGCGAAGCGATCGGTGGTGGCCGACAGCCAGTTGGTCATGAAGCCGCCGTAGCTGCCGCCCGACACGCCGATGCGCCGCGGGTCGATGTCCGCGTAGCGGGCCAGCGCCGTGTCGACGCCCGTCAGGAAATCCTCGCTGTCCATCTCGCCCCACTTGCCGCGGGTCGCGTAGGTGAACGCGTGGCCATAGTTGGTGGACCCGCGCGGGTTCGGATAGAGCACGAAGAATCCCGCGTTCGACAGCACGTGGAACGTCCGGAACCAGGTGTTGCCGTACGCGCCATGCGGGCCGCCGTGGATCTTCAGCACCATCGGGTACTTCCGGCCGGGCTGGTAGCCGACCGGCTTCACGAGCCACCCTTCGATCGTGGTGCCGCCGGCGACGGTCCACGTGAGCCGCTCGGCGGGCATCCGCGTCACCTCGGCGAGCCACGCATCGTTGAAGCGCGTCACGCGCGCCTCGCCGCTGCCGTCCGCGCGCGCCACGAACACCTCGTCGGGCGTCACCGCGTCGGTGGCGGCATACGCCATCACGTCGGCCGCGGCCGCGAGCGACACGGACGAGAGCTGGCGATCGCCACGCGTCATCTGCCGCACCGGCCCGCCCGCGACCGCGACGTCGAAGACGTGCTGGTTGCCGCCGATGCCCGCGCCAAACCACAGCGCCGCGCCATCGCGCCGCCACTCGGGGACGCCGGGCGTGAGATCCCACGCCGCCGTGAGATTGCGGGGCGCGCCCTGGAAGGCGCCGTCCGCCGCGAGATCCACCACCATCAGATCGGTCTCGGCGCCGCGCGCCGGCGTCGCGAGAAACGCCAGCCGGCGGCCGTCGGGCGAGACCGCGGGCGCGCGCTCGCCGCCCGGGTTGGCCGTCAGCCGCCGCGGCTCGCCGCCCTCGCGTGCGACCACGTAGATGTCCGTCGTCGGCTCCGCGCTGTGCTCGTCATCCTGCGCCTCGTCGCCGACGAAGTAGATCCGCGTGCTGTCGCGCGACCAGGCGAGCTGGCCGGCGTCGAACGGCACGCGCGTCAACTGGCGTGGCTCGCCGCCCTCGGCGGAGACGACCATGATCTGGCGCTTCGCCCGCACCAAGGGATGGGCGACGAACGCCAGCGTGCCGTCGCTCTTGTAGCGCATGGACGTCACCACGCGGCCGTCGAACCGTTCCGCGTCGAGCGTGCGGGTGATCGCATCCGGTGCGATCCAGCCCTGACGCGGCGCGGGCGTCGTGCCGTCGTCCGGCGCCTTCACGTAGGCGATCCAGCGTCCGTCGGGCGACCAGACGGGCGTGCCCTCCACGCCCTCGATGTGATGGGCCTCGCCGCCGGGGGCGGTGACGCGCGCGAACCAGGTGGTGTTGTCATCGCTGCCGCGCCGTGACGTGAAGGCGAGGCGGGCGCCATCCGGCGACCACACCGGCGCGGACGAGTCCTCGGTCGGGTCGGTGAACTGGAAGGGTGTCCCCTCGGGCTGGCCGTCGCGGAGCCGCTGCAGCCACACGGTCCTATGCCGGCGGTTGTCCTTCTCCACCACCGTCGTCGCCGTGAACGCGACGAACGCGCCGGTGGGCGACACCGCCACGTCGCTGACGGCCACCTCCTTGTAGAAGTCCGCCGGCAGCAGGCCGCGCGATTGGGCCACGGCGTCGGCCGCCAGCGCGAGCAGCACGGCGAGGGCAAGCATGAGCTGGCGTGCGCGCATCGTGTACCTCCTGCCGCGCATCATAACGACGGGGGGGTCTGGCACCAAGACAATCACAGACAAGCGAAGACAAGATGGGGCACGAATCCGGCCACGTCCCGCGTGAAATTGCCGTAAAATCGCGGGGTCAGGACAGACAGACGGCCCCGTCCGCGCGCGCGTTGCAGCTACCCGGGGTGCCGTCCGAGGGCGCAATGAGAAGGTTGATCGCGGCGACGCTAGGTTCGGCGGTGATGGGACTCGGGCTTGGGGCGGCGACGGCGCCTCCCACGCCGGTGGCGGCGAGCGCCCCGCTCGTGGCATCTGCCCCGTTCGCGCCGGTCGTCGCCTCGGCGCCGGCATACCGGGAGACGCAGGCCGCCCGTCCCCTCGCCGCTCACACGCCGGCCGCGGGCGCGTCAATCGACGCCGCCGAGCAGACCGCCCTCGTCAAGCAGTACTGCAGCACCTGCCACAGCGACCGCGCGAAGGCGGGCGGGCTCTCGCTGGCCGCGTTCGACGCGAGCACGGCCACCGCCCACGCCGACGTCACCGAGGCGATGATCCGCAAGCTGCGCGCGGGCATGATGCCGCCGGCCGGCGCGAAGCGGCCCGACGAAGCGACGCTCAGCGCGCTCGTGACGGCGCTCGAGACGCGGATGGATCTGGCGGCCGCCGCGAACCCGAATCCCGGCTGGCGTCCGTTCCAGCGGCTCAACCGCGTCGAGTACGCGCGCGCCGTGAAGGATCTCGTCGGCCTCGATGTCGATGTCTCGGCGTACCTGCCGGCCGACACGATCAGCCAGGGCTTCGACAACGTCGCCGACGTGCAGACGTTCTCGGCCACGCTGATGGAAGGCTACCTCCGCGCGGCGGGCCGCATCGCCGGCCTCGCGGTGGGCGACCCCGAGACGACGGCGAGCGAAGCCTCCTACAAGGTCACGCGCACCGCCTCGCAGCTCACGCACGTCGAGGGCGCGCCGATGGGCACGCGCGGCGGCACGTCGGTCATCCACCACTTCCCCGCCGACGGCGACTACCTCTTCAACGTCGAACTCCACGCCAACGCGTGCGGCGTGCTCTTCGGCGCCACCGTGGACGGCGAGCAGATCGAGATCTCGATTGACGGGCGCCGCGTCGCGCTGCTCGAGATCGACCGCCGTCTCACCGAGGCCACCACGGGGCTGTCGCTCCGGACGCCGCCGATCCACCTCAAGGCGGGCCCGCAGCGCGTGACCGCCGCCTTCATCCGCCACGCCGAGAGCCCGGTGCTCGACGTGATCGCACCGATCGAACACACGCTCGCCGACACGCAGATCGGCGTCGAGTTCGGCATCACGACCGTGCCGCACCTGCGCGACCTGACGGTCATCGGCCCGCGCAACGTCACGGGCATCTCGGAAACCGAGAGCCGCCGCCGCATCTTCACCTGCCGGCCGACGACGGCCGCGGAAGAGCCGGTGTGCGCCGCCGAGATCGTGCGCACGCTCGCCACCCAGGCCTACCGCGGCACGCTCGCGAACGAGGACTTCGAGGGCCTGATGGCCTTCTACGAGGACGGCCGCCGCGAGCGCGACTTCGAGTACGGCATCATGACCGCCCTCGAGGCGATCCTCGCCAGCCCGCAGTTCCTCTTCCGCGTCGAGTCGGCGCCGTCCACGCTCGCCGCCGGCGGCACCTACCGGATCGAAGAGCGCGACCTGGCGACACGCCTCTCCTATTTCCTCTGGTCCACCGGCCCGGACGAGGAACTCCTGGGACTCGCCGCGCGCGGCCGCCTCACGACCGGCCTGGCGGCGCAGGTCCGGCGCATGCTGGCCGACCCGCGCGCCGAGTCGCTCGCCACGCGCTTCGCGTCGCAGTGGCTGCGGCTGCAGGACGTCGACCAGATCCTGCCGGACGCACTGCTCTATCCGCACTTCGATCACACGCTCGGCCAGTCGTTCAAGCGGGAGTCGCAGCTGCTCTTCGACAGCCTCGTCCGCGAGGACCGCAGCATCCTCGACCTGCTGACCGCCGACTACACGTTCGTCAACGAGCGCATCGCGCGGCACTACGGCCTCCCGAACATCACCGGGCCCCAGTTCCAGCGCGTGGCGCTCCCCGGCGAGCACCGCCGCGGCATCCTCGGCCACGGCAGCATCCTGACGCTCACGTCCGCCGCGGATCGCACCTCGCCGGTCATGCGCGGCAAGTGGGTGATGGAGGTGCTGCTCGGGTCGCCGCCGCCGCCGCCGCCGCCGAACGTGCCGGAACTCGAAGCGTCCGGCGCCGCGCACGGCGGCCGCCTGCTGTCGGTCCGCGAGCGGATGGAAGAGCACCGCGCGAACCCCGCCTGCACCTCGTGCCACCGCGTGATCGATCCGCTCGGGCTCGCCCTCGAGAACTTCGACCCCACGGGCAAGTGGCGCATCCGTGACAACGGCGTGCCGGTCGACCCGGTCGGCGAGCTCTACGACGGCACGCCCATGGACGGCCCGGCCGGCCTGCGCGCCGCGCTGCTGAAGCACAAGGACGCGTTCCTGCTGAGCTTCACCGAGAACCTGATGACCTACGCGCTCGGACGGCGCGTGGAGACCGCCGACCTGCCCACGGTGCGCCGCATCATCCGCGAGGCCGGGACGCGCGACTATCGCGTGTCCGCCTTCGTGCAGGCCATCGTGGACAGCCCGGCCTTCCGGATGAGCCGCCTCCCCGAACCGGCCACGACCGTGGCCCGCGGGGCCGCACGCTAGACGCCGCACGCTGGACGCGCACGCTGGACGCCGCACGAGGCGGCCTGACACGACGACCATAACGACGACCGCGACGACGACAACCGGGGAAGGACCGACACGATGTACATCACGAAGAAGCACCTCTCCCGCCGCGCCGTGCTGAAGGGCATGGGCGTCACCATCGCGCTGCCGCTGCTCGATGCCATGGTGCCCGCGGGGCGCGCGCAGGCCGCGACGGCCGCCGGCACGCTCCGCTTCCTGGCCATCGAGATGGTCCACGGCTCGGCCGGCGCCACGGCGATCGGTGCGGAGAAGAATCTCTGGTCCCCCGCCGCGACCGGACGTGATTTCGACCTGACCCCGAGCAGCCTGCGCCCCCTCGAGGCGTATCGCGACTACCTCACCATCGTCAGCAATACCGACGTGCGCAACGCCGAGGCGTTCACGCCGCCCGAGATCGGCGGCGATCACTTCCGCTCGGCCGCGGTGTTCCTGACGCAGGCGCATCCCTACCAGACGCAGGGGTCCGACATCCGCGCCGGCACGTCCATCGACCAGGTGATCGCGCAGCAGATCGGCCGCGAGACGCCCATCCCGTCGATGCAGCTCTGCATCGAGAACGTCGACCAGGCCGGCGGCTGCTTCTACGGCTACTCGTGCGCGTACACGGACTCGATCAGCTGGAAGTCGCCGACCGAGCCGCTCCCGATGGTGCGCGACCCGCGCATGGTGTTCGACCAGCTCTTCGGCGTGGGCGCCACGCCGGAGGCGCGGGCGGCGCGCCGCCGCCGCGACCGCAGCATCCTCGACTGGGTCAGCGGGTCGGTCAACCGGATGAAGGCCGATCTCGGCGCCTCTGACCGCCTCCGCCTGACCAGCTACCTCGACGACGTGCGCGAGATCGAGCAGCGCATCCAGCGGGTCGAGGCGTTCAACAGCAGCGGTGAACAGCGCGAGCTGCCGGAGGCGCCGATCGGCGTGCCCGACTCCTACGCCGAGCACGTCACGCTGATGCTCGACCTGCAGGCGCTCGCGTTCACGTCGGATATCACGCGGGTCGGCGCGTTCAAGATGAGCCGCGACGTCTCGAACCGTGTGTTCCGCGAGGCGGGCGTCTCGACCGGCTTCCACATCGCCTCGCACCATCAGGAGCGCGAGGACCGCATCGTCGAGTTCGCCAAGATCAACACCTGGCACGTGGGCCTGCTGCCTCACCTGCTCGACCGGCTGAAGGACACGCCGGACGGCGACGGCTCGGTGCTCGACAACACGGTGATCCTCTACGGTTCGCCGATGGGCAACCCGAACGTGCACAACCACAAGCGCTGCCCGCTGTTCCTGGCGGGCCACGCCGGCGGGCGGCTGAAGGGCCACGTGCATCACGCCGCCGCGCCGGAGACGCCGATGGCCAACGTGATGCTGTCGGTGGCGCAGATGTTCGGCGTCGAGAGCGACTCGTTCGGCGACAGCAACGGGACGTTCGAACTGAATCAGCCGGCCGACACGACGACCAGCGCGTGAGCGAGGACATGATGCGCATGAACCGGACGCTGCACCTCACCCGGGCCGCCCTCGCCGTGGCTGCCGTGCTCTGCCTGTCGGCGCCGCTCCAGGGCGCGCGCGCCGCCGCCTCCACCGTGGCCGACGCCGCGATGGCCGGCAACGCCGAGGCCGTGCGCACGCTGCTCAGGGACGGCAACGACGTCAACGCGGCGCAGGGCGACGGCATGACGGCGCTGCACTGGGCCGCGCGCCAGGGCGATGCCGCCATGGCGGACATGCTGCTCTACGCGGGTGGCAACGTCCGCGCGACCACACGGCTCGGCGCCTACATGCCCCTGCATCTGGCCAGCCAGAAGGGCGCCGCGCCGGTGCTCGCCGCGCTCCTCAAGGCGGGGGCGCCGGTCAACGCCGTCACCACCACCGGCGCCACGCCGCTGATGCTGGCCGCCGCCTCCGGCAGCGCCGAGTCCATCGCCCTCCTCGCGGACACGGGCGCGGACCTGAACGCCGTGGACACGGCCAACGGCGTCTCGGCGCTGATGTTCGCCGCGGCGCAGAACCGTGTCGAGGCGGTGCGGATGCTGCTGGCGCGCGGCGCCGACTGGCGCCTCACCGCCAAGGTCACGGACCTGACCGCGCTCACGCGTGAACCCGAGGAGGACATCGAGACCCGCGGCGGCGCCACGCCCGCGCCGGCGGGACCGGTGGAGGTCCCCGGCCTCACCCGCGGCTTCCAGTACGTCGAGCTCATCGGCAAGCAGGGCGGGCTCACCGCGCTTCACTTCGCGGCGCGCCAGGGCCACACGGAGACCGCGCGCGTCCTGCTCGACGCCGGGGCGGACGTCAACCAGGCGAGCCCCGCCGACCACATGTCGCCGCTGCTCATCGCGACGATCAATGGCCACTTCGATCTCGCCATGGAACTGCTCGAGCGCGGCGCCGATCCGACCGTCGCCGCCAGCAACGGCGTGACGCCGCTCTACGGCGTCATCAACGTCCAGTGGGCGCCGAAGAGCTTTTACCCGCAGCCGCGCGCCTACCAGCAGCAGGAACGCTCGTATCTCGACCTGATGACCGCCCTGCTCGCCAGGGGCGCCGACCCGAACGCGCGCGTCAACCGCAAGGTCTGGTACACGCAGTACAACTTCGACCTGCTGCGCGTCGACGACAGCGGCGCCACGCCGTTCTGGCGCGCGGCCTACGCCAGCGACATCGAGGCCATGCGCATGCTCGTGGCGCACGGCGCCGACCCGAAGATCCCGACCATGCGCGCCGCGAGCACCCGCCGGTTCCAGGGCGGCACGCGTGGCCGTGATGAGGACATCGACCACACCGGCCTGCCGCCGGTGCCGGTCGGCGGCCCCGGCATCCCGCCGCTGCTCGCCGCCGCGGGCGCCGGCTACGGCGAGGGCTTCGCGGGCAACGCCCACCGCTTCGCCCCCACGGGCATGATGGCCGCGGTGCAGTACCTGATTGAAGAGGCGGGCGTCGACGTCAACGAGATCGACCACGAGGGCTACACGGCGGCGCACCACGCCGCCGCGCGCGGCGACAACGAGATGATCCTGTATCTCGTTTCGAAGGGCGCCGACGTGACCAAGGTGAGCCGCGGCGGCCAGAGCACGGTCGACATGGCCAACGGCCCCGTCCAGCGCGTCGAGCCCTTCCCCGAGACGATCGCGCTCCTCGAGAAGTTCGGCGCGAAGAACAACCACCGCTGCGTGTCCTGCTAGACGGGACGACGATGCGGCACGCGGACTAACGGCGACACGTACAAGACACGAAGGCCACGAAGGCCACGAAGGCCACGAAGGGCCGTACGGTAGCGACATCAACTCTCAAGAGGCAATCCAGTCACCCGACCGGATCCTTGAGTATGGTGTTTTCTTCGTGCCCTTCGTGTCCTTCGTGTTTGTACGTGAACAGTGATCAGCGCCAGACCTGCTCGAACACCCGCAGGTAGTTCTCCCCCAGGATGCCGTGTACCTGGGCGTCGGTGTAGCCGCGCGCCAGGAGGCCGTTGGCCACGTTCACGATCTCCGGGTAATCCGAGAAGCCGTCGACCGCGCGGCGGGGTGAACGGATGTCCGGCGTGACGTGCCGGCCGTAGTCCTCGGAAATCGAGACGTACGCGGGCTCGCCCCACGGATCGGTCTCGTGCGGCGGGTAGCTGCCGAGCGACATGTCGGTCCCGATGCCGATGTGGTCCGCGTTGCCGGCCAGTTGCGCCACGTGGTCGATGCAGGCGAGGAACTCGTCAAGCGTCGGCCAGTGCGTCGTCCCCGTCCGCATCACGAGCGGCCCCCACGACACGCAGCCCACCACGCCGCCCCGGCCGATACACGCCACGATCTCCGCGTCGCTGATGTTGCGCGGGTTGTCGGCCAGCGCCCGTGGATTCGAGTGGCTGAAGATGACCGGGCCGGGGCTGCGGTCGATGATCTCGAGGCTCGACCGCGCGCCGAGGTGCGTGCAGTCGACGACAACCCCGGCGCGATGGCACTCGTCGACCACCGCCTGCCCGAAGCGGCTCAGGCCGCCCTCGGTGCGATCGAGGATGCCGTCGCACAGGTGGTTCGTCCGGTTGTAGGCCGGGATCATCACGCGCAGCCCGAGCCGCTGCATCGCCTCGATCCGGTGGAGCTTCCAGCCGATGAAGTCGCCGCCCTGGGCAAAGAGCAGCAGGCCGGCCCGCCCGTCGCGCTTGCCGCGTCGCACATCCTCCACGGTGTCGACGACGTAGAGGTGCGGATGCCGGCGCGCCACCAGGTGCCAGAACATCATGTGCTCGACGGCCGTGGCGAAGTCGTCATGCGGCATGAACGCCGTCACGCCGTACGCGGCGACCCCGTGCCGGTGGGCCGAGGCGAAGTCGGCATCCGGCCAGATCTGCATGCACGAGTCGATGAAGAGATAGGGGTGATCGGCGTCGATCGTGGAGTGGAAGCCGCCGTGCGGGCGGGCCGCGGGGGTGGTCATGGGGGCCGATTCTAGCCCGGAAAGGGCCCGGGGCGCCGGAGGGCTCGGACCGGCATGGTAAGATTGTGGGTTCGTGTAACCCGGTTCAGACAGGCGACCCCGTGATCTCAGTCAGTAACGTCTCGATGCGCTTCGGCTCGAAGGTGCTCTTCGAGGAGGTGTCCACCACGTTCCTTCCCGGCCGCCGCTACGGCCTGACGGGACCGAACGGCGCGGGCAAGTCCACCTTCATGAAGCTCCTGACGGGCGAAATCGCCCCGCAGAAGGGGACGGTCGTCCGTCCCGAGAAGCTCGGCGTCCTGCGCCAGGACCAGTTCGCCTTCGACCGCTTCCGCGTGATCGACACGGTGATCATGGGGAACGCGCGCCTCTGGAGCGCGCTCGAGGAGCGCGAGTTCCTCTACGCCAAGCCCGAGATGACCGAAGCCGACGGCATGCGCCTCGGCGAACTCGAGGGCATCGTCGGCGAAGAGGACGGCTACGCCGCCGAGAGCGACGCGGCGATCCTGCTCCAGGGCCTCGACATTCCGGACGATGTGCATGAGCGGCCGATGTCGGAGCTGCAGGGCGGCCAGAAGGTGCGCGTCCTGCTCGCGCAGGCGCTCTTCGGCCACCCGCAGGCCCTGCTGCTCGACGAGCCGACGAACCACCTGGACCTCGACTCGATCCACTGGCTCCAGGACTTCCTCACGCACTACGAGGGGAGCCTGATCGTCATCTCGCACGACCGCCACTTCCTGAACGGCGTCTGCACCCACACGGCCGACATCGACTACCAGACCATCATCACCTACACCGGCGGCTACGACGACATGGTGATGGCCAAGACGCAGATCCGCTCGCAGGTGGAATCCGACAACGCCCAGCGCGAGAAGAAGATCGCGCAGTTGAACGACTTCATCGCGCGCTTCTCGGCCGGCACCCGCTCGAGCCAGGTGCAGTCGCGGCGCAAGGAAGTCGAGCGCCTGCAGACGACGGTGCTCGCGCGGTCGAACATCCAGCGCCCGTACATCAAGTTCGCCATCAACAAGCCGTCGGGCCGCGTCCCGCTCGAGTTCGAGGGCGTGACCAAGGGCTTCGACGGCCTGCCCGTCGTCACCAACTTCTCCGCCATCGTCAACCGCGGCGACAAGATCGTGCTGGTCGGCCGCAACGGCCAGGGCAAGACGACGCTGCTCAAGGCGCTGATGGCGGATGCCCCGAACGTCGACCCGACGCCGGCCGACATCGACGCGGGCAAGGTGAAGTGGGGCCACGAGGCCGCCATCGGGTACTTCCCGCAGGACCACACGGGCCTCATCCGGAAGGGGATGACCGCGGCGGAGTGGCTGCACCAGTTCGATCCGGCCGCCTCGCGCCAGGACATCCACGGCCTGCTCGGCCAGATGCTGTTCAGCGGCGAGGAGGGCCTGAAGCCCACCGAAGCGCTTTCGGGCGGCGAGACGGCGCGGCTGCTCTTCTGCCGCATCATGCTGCAGAAGCCCAACATCCTCGTGCTCGACGAGCCGACGAACCACCTCGACCTCGAGGCCATCAACGCGCTCAACATCGCGCTGCAGAAGTTCGAGGGGACCGTCCTGCTCGTCACGCATGACCAGGACGTGATGGAAGAGGTCGGCACGCGCGTGTGGCATTTCCAGCACGGCCAGATCCACGACTTCAAGGGCTCCTACGAGGACTTCGCCAGCACGGCGGCGTAGGCGCGGCCCATGGACGACACCTTCCCCGTCGTCTGTCCGTATTGCGGCGAGGCCGGAGAGGTCTACGTCGAACCCGACGTCCGGGGCCGCTTCGTCCAGGACTGCGAGGTCTGCTGCAACCCCTGGACCGTCCACGTCCACGACGACGACGGTACACGTTACGTCTCCCTGACACGCGCCGACGGCTCCGAGTAGACGGATCCGCAGATTACGCAGATTACGCGGATGACGACGTCCCGTGGCTGTCGGTCGAGAACCGACAGCCATTGTCGCCACCGGTGAGCGGCGGGCATCTGCGTCATCCGCGTAATCTGCGGATCGTCATCGAATCACACGGCCTCAGCCGCGGCGGCATCGCCACACTCCGGTACAATCACTCCATGACCGAGCCCACGATCCGCGTTCTCGGGCTCATCGGGTCGGCCGCCTACGCCGCCCTGATCGGATGGCTCTACCTGTCCCAGCCCCAGACCATGGCGCAGGTGGCGGGCGGGCTGGCGGCGACGGTCGGCGCGTACCACATCGACCAGGCGGCCTTCAGTGAGGGCCTGCGGCTCTTCCACGAGGACCGCTTCGTCGAGGCCCGCGCCGCCTTTGCGCGCGCCGATGGCGCCGTGCGGGACGCGCGCACGCAGTTCTACGTCGCGTACAGCTACTACCGGCAGGGGTGGCACCGGCTCTACCATGACGATGCGCTGCTCACCGAGGGGCTCGCGGCGGTGGACCGCGCGCTGGCCCTCGCGCCCGCCGGCCATCTCGTCGTCGAGGACCCGGGGCTGTCGCTGCAGTCGGCGGATGCGCTGAAGGCCGAGATCGAGGCCGGCCTTTCGCGTGACTGGTCGGACCTGAATCCCCTGCGGCTCTTCCGGGAGCGCCGGTGATGGCCATGCGCGAAGCCGTCTGGCTGCCGGCCCTCTTCCTGACGGTCGTGCTCGTGGCCGGGCTCCGCCTGGGCGAACCCGTCGCCTTGGTGCCGCCGTCGCTCTTCGCGCTCGTGCTGGCAACGATGCTGCTCGGCGTGCTCGTACAGGGCGGGGTCCTCCACCCGGATGCCCTCATGCACCAGCGGCGGGAGCCCGTGGCCAACCTGAACGGCGCGTTGGTGCTGGCATCGCTCTTTCTCGCCTCGGCCCAGGCGTTCACGCTCGTGACGCCGGACGCGGGGCTCTTCCGGGGGATGGTGAGCGTCCTCCTGCTGATCCTGCTCATGCAGACGCTGGCGGCGGCGCCGTCGCGTGACCGCCTGCTGCGGAGCCTGCTGATCACGTTCGGGTCGGCGTTCCTCCTCAAGTTCATCGTGCTCGCGGGCTTGTCGGAGCCGGCCGGAGGCCGCATGACGCGCGCGCTGCAGGCGCTCTTCGACGCCGCCACGCTCGGCACCGTGATGCAGGCCGTGCCCCCTCCCGCCGAGGGCTACCTCGCGTTTCTCGCCCTCGCCCTCCTGATGATCGGACTTGCGCTCCTGCCCGGCGTGACGGACCGGGCGAGGCGCCTGTCCGCGCACGACGGCCTCACCCGGACCGCGCTTCCTGAACCCGTGGAGTGATAGAGTCCCCTGACGGAGGACTCCTCATGGCCTGTGATCGACGCGACTTCCTGAAATCCGCCGGTGTGGTCGGCGCCCTCGCCGCGACCGCGGCCGTCGGCTGCGCCCAACCCGCATCCGCACCGCCACCGGCGCCCGAACGCACACGGGGCCGCGGCATGGCCCGTGGCCTGACGCTGCTCACCTTCCTGCGGGACGGACAGCCACACCTCGGCGCCCGGACCGACCGCGGCGTGCTCGACGTGGCGGAGGCGGGCCGGCTCCTGAACGTCTTCGCGCCGGCGACGCTCGACGACCTCCTGCAGCACAAAGATGGCCCGAGCGTCGAGGCCGTCGTGACCGCCGCGCTGGCCAACGAGACGGCCGCGCCGGCGTTCCTGGCCGAGGAGGGCCTCGAGTACGGCCCGCTCGTCAGCCGGCCCGACAAGATCATCTGCGTCGGCCTGAACTACAAGAGGCACGCGGAGGAGATGGGCGTGCCGCTGCCGCAGTGGCCGATCCTCTTCAACAAGTTCAATGCCTCGCTGAACCGGCACGGCGGCGAGGTGCGCCTGCCCATGGATCTCGGGGGCGAATTCGACTACGAAGTGGAACTCGTCATCGTCATCGGGCGTGAGGCGCACCGCGTCTCCGAGGCCGACGCGCCGTCGTACGTCGCCGGCTACGCCACCGGCAACGACTTCACGTCACGCGACCTCGCCAACAACCGTGGCGGGCAGTGGATGATCGGCAAGGCGCTGGACGGCTTCGCCCCCGTCGGCCCGCATCTGGTGACCGCCGACCAGGTGGACGGCGACGATCTCGCGATCGAATGCCGCGTGAACGGCGAGACGCGCCAGTCGTCGCGGACATCCGACCTGGTCTTCGGCACGCGGGCGCTCGTCAGCTACATCTCCAACTACTTCACGCTGAAGCCCGGGGACCTGATCTTCACCGGCACGCCCGAAGGCGTGATCGGCGGCCTCCCGCCGGACCGCCGCGTGTGGCTGAAGCCCGGCGACCGCATCGAGTGCAGCATCGAGCGCCTGGGCGAGTTGCGCTTCGATCTCGTGTAGCAGACACAAACACGAAGGTCACGAAGTAACGAAGACCGCACGAAGGAACGTTCGTCAACGATCCGGTGGCGGTCACCGGATCCTGAGGTAATCGGACTTCGTGTCGTCGTCGCCTTCCCGCCTCCGCTCGCCCCGGTATCAGGCGAGCTTCGGCGAGGTCACGCCGTAGCGGCCTCCGGCCGCGGAGGCGGACGTGACCTTCGTGTGTGTACGTGATCACCGCTCGTTGACGACGATCGCGATCGCGTCGGCCTTGGGCGAGACGGCAAGGCGCGTGATGGCGCCGAGCGTGTGGGGCGCGCCGTCGAACACCTCGGTCCAGCCGGCGTCGCCGCGGGTCCAGCGGTGGATCCGGGTGCCGGCCGACATCAGGACCGTCTGCCCGTCCGGCATCCACGCGTAGTCGCGGTCGCTGCTGCCATCGACCGTCCGGACGAGACGGATGGTCGCCCTGGTGTCGACGTCAATCTCCGCGATCCAGTGCTCCTCGTCGCTCACGCGCTGGACGAAGCTCACCGCGCGCGTTCCCGGCACGCGGTGCAGCGAGCGGCCGATGCCCGTCGCCTCGATCTCGGCGCGGCCGGTGCTGACCCGCGCGATCTGCAGGGTTGCCGGCTGGCCGAGCACGAAGAGGCCGAGCACGTCCTCGCCCACCCAGGCGTGATAGCCGACCGGCTTGATGTCGGTGAGCACGAGCGAGGGCGCGCCGCCGTCGCGCGGGAAGCGCCAGAGGCGCTGCGTCCCATCCGCTTCGACGCGAATCACGCTGTAGCCCGTGCCGTCGGGGGTCGGCGTCGGGGAGTACTCCCCTTCGGGGGTGGTCCACAGCGCACGCGTGGCACGCGTGCGGCGATCGTACGCATACCCATCGGTCTGGATCCCGTCACGCATCGCCGTGAAGAGCACCACCTGTCCGTCGTCGTCGAACGCCGGCTGGTTCTCGTAGCCACGCGTCGTCGCCACCGGCACGGGCGTGGCCGTGCTGAGCCCGTTCAGCCCATCGTCGAGCGGCAAGAGATGGATGTCGGTGCCCGGCGGCGGCGCCGCCGGCGTGGGCGCCTGGGCAGACAACGGCGCCAGGGCAAGGACCAGGGCCACGGCGAGTGGCCACTCGTGGGCGACACGGAAGGACGCGCGCATGAGCAGTGCCTCCGTCGGGGGACCGTGAGCCGATAGCTGAACACTGAGAGCCGAGAGCCGAGAGCCGGCAGCGGTGGGCGGTGAACGGTGCACCGTTCATCGCCCACCGACGACATCGCCGGAGTATAGTGCAGCCGAAGCAGGGAGGCCCCATGTCCGTAAGCCGACGCGCGTTTCTCTCGGCGGCCGGTGCAACCATCACGGTCCCGACCGTGGCCTTCACCCGGCGCCAGGCACTCACGCCGCCGTCCAGCGGGTCGCTCGATCCCTGGATCGAGGTAAACGCCGCGCACCTCGCCCACAACGCCGCCGAAGTGGCCCGTCTCACGGGCCGGCCCATCCTCGCTGTCATCAAGAACAACGGGTACGGCCTGGGCGTCGAGCCCGTCGCACGCGTGCTGGCGGCGCAGCCTGGCGTGTCGAGCCTGGCGGTGATCAAGGTCGACGAGGCGCTGCGCCTGCGCGACGCGGGCGTCAGCGCGCCGCTCGTGCTGATGGGGCCCGTGCCCCCCGACGCCTACGACCTGCTGCTCGCCCGCGATATCCAGCCGATGGTCTACACGCCCGTGGGCGACGCGCTCGCGCGCGCGGCGGCGCGTACCGGCCGCCCGGCGCGCGTGCAGCTCTGTGTCGACGCGGGCCTCGGGCGCGTCGGCGTGCCCTACCGCGAGGCCGTCGCGCTCGGCCGCGACCTGGCGGACCGCGGCGGGATCGAACTGGCGGGGACGATGATGACCTTCACGGAGGACGAGGCCTTCGACCGGGAGGTGCTGACGCGCTTCCTGTCAGTCGTTGATGGGCTGCGCGCCGCCGGCGTCGATCCGGGCCGCCGGCACGCCGCGTCGAGCTACACCCTGTTCCAGCTCGGCGCCGAAGCCCACCTCGACATGGTGCGGACCGGAATGGTGCTGTTCGGCGTGTATCCCGCGCAGGCGTTCCGCGCGGCCGGCCGGATGGATCTGCGCCCCGCCGTCGCGCTTCGTGCGCGCGTGGCGTACGTGAAGAAGATCGAGGCGGGCGAGAGCGCCGGGTACGAGCGCGCGTATCGCGCCACGCGGGACACCTGGATCGCGACGCTGCCCGTCGGCCACGGCGACGGCTGGCCCCGAGCCGCCGCGCGCGGCGCCCGCGTGCGCATCAACGGCCGTCACTTCCCCGTCATCGCCTCCGTGTCCGCCAGCCACACGCTCGTGGAACTCGGCGACACACCCGCGGCTGCCATCGGCGACGTGGCCACGATGTTCGACTGGGAGGAGGGCTCACGTCCGGAGGACGTCTCGGCCGCATGCGGCGCCTCGGTCTACGACCTGCTGATGCACCTCGGCGCGCTCGTCCCACGCCGGGTCGTCTGACTACGTACGAAACACGAAGGCCACGAAGGCCACGAAGAACAGGCTCTCAAGTGGGGGACGTACGCACAGCGTGATCTCGACTGAACACACTTTCGACGTCTTCGTGTCCTTCGTGGCCTTCGTGTTTCGTACGTTGCAACGTCACAGACGCGCGAAGGCGCCCATCAGCAGCTGGCACAGCACCCCGCCGACGACCGTCATCGACAGGCCCCAGATCATCAGGCTCCGAAAGAGGGGCTGCGTCTGGCGGGGATCGACGACCGCGGCCACGCAGAGCGCGCCGAGCGTGGACAGCGGCGAGACGTCGACGATCGACGCGCCGACGTTGATGCTGAGCGCGACGGTCAGGGGATCGCCTCCCCCCACCTGCGCGACCAGTCCCGGCACCGTCGGCAGGAACGTCGGCAGCACGACGCCGGACGTGCTGCTGTAGGTGGAGATGAGCCCGGTGACGAAGGCCATCACGCCGTGCAGCGACCCGGGCGTGGCCAGCGTGGCGAGCAGCGTCGTGAAGAGCGCCATCCCGCCTGTCGCCTCGAGGACCGACACGAGCACCGACATGCCGGTCACCATCAGCACCGCGTTCCACGGCATGCGTTTGATGGCGGCGCTCTCGTCGGCCATGCGCGCCACGACGAGGATCACGGCGGCCGCGAAGGCGGAGGGGCCGAGCGGCAGGCCGAGGCCGATGACGCCGGCGATCCACGCCGCCACGACGGTGACCGTCGTCCAGTGGCTCGCCGTCATCGCGTGCCCCTCGGCGGTGAGCTCGAGACCCGCCTCGCCACGGAGGCGCGGGCCGCCGAGCATCACGTACGCCGCGCCGCCCACGACGACGTGCGCCAGGAAGTTCGCGGCCCACACCTTGACCTCGGTGCCGCCGAGGCCGATGGCCGCCATGTTGGTGTTGGCGATCACGCCCACCGCGCTGAACGGTGAGAGGTTGCCGGCGTTGGCGCCGTTGGCCACCATCAGCGCCGTGAGGAAGGGCGGCATGCCGGTGCGCGCGCCGACGGCCATGGCCATCGGCACGACCAGCGCGACGCTCGCAATCGATCCGGGTCCGACACTCGAGATGCCGCACGCGATCAGGAAGAACACCCAGGGCACGAGGGCGGCCCGCCCTCGGACGAGGCGCAGCGCCGCGAACGCCACGCGTCCCAGGGTGCCATTCACCTCCGCCAGCGCGAACAGCAACGTGACGCCGGCGAGCGTCAGGAAGAGCTGGGCGGGAAATCCGGCCGTCACCAGCTCAACCCGCCCCGCGTAGAGGCTCACGAGCCACGCCAGGGCGATGGCCAGCAGGCCCACGTTCACGCGGGAGGTGCAACTGAGCGCGATGGCAATCAGAAGGGCAAGGAGCGACGCCGTGGCTGGGGTCATGGGGTCAGCGGACTATACCCCGAAGCCCGGCCGTGCGGGGAGCGGGCGTCCCGGCACCGGGCGCGGCCCCGAAGTACACTGCTTCCATGCAGCTTGGCATGATCGGACTCGGCCGTATGGGCGCGAACATGGTGGGGCGGCTCGTCGACCGCGGCCACTCGGCGGTGGTGTTTGACGTGAACCCCGAGGCCGTGCAGGCTCTCGGCGGCCCGTCCATCGCCGGCGCATCCTCCCTCGAGGACCTGGTGGCGAAGCTCTCGCGACCGCGCCTCCTCTGGATCATGGTGCCGGCGGCGTTTGTCGATGACACCATCACCGCGCTGACCCCGCACCTGGCCACCGGTGATGCGGTGATCGACGGCGGCAACACGCGCTACCACCACGACATCCGACGCGGCCGCGAACTCGGCGCACGCGGGGTGCACTATGTGGATGTGGGCACGAGCGGCGGGGTGTGGGGCCGTGAACGCGGCTACTGCCTGATGATCGGCGGCGACGCGGATGTCGTTCGGCAGCTCGACCCGATCTTCCGGGACCTCGCGCCCGGGCCGGATGCGGTGCCGGCCACGGAAGGCCGCGCCGCCGGCCAGGGCACGGCGGAGCGCGGCTACCTGCACTGCGGCCCGCACGGGGCCGGCCACTACGTGAAGATGGTGCACAACGCGATCGAATACGGCATGATGGCCGCCTACGCCGAGGGCTTCAATCTGCTCCATCAGGCCAACGCCGGCGCCGCCGCGCGGACCGAGGATGCGGGCACCACGCCGCTCGAGCATTCCGAGCACTACCAGTACGACTTCGAACTGGGAGAGATCGCCGAGGTCTGGCGCCGCGGCAGCGTCATCGGGTCCTGGCTGCTCGACCTGACCGCGCGTGCACTGGCGGACGCCCCCTCACTCGAGGGCTTCGATCACAAGGTCTCGGACTCGGGGGAAGGACGCTGGGCCCTGCACGCCGCCATCGATCAGGCCGTGCCGATGCCCGTCCTCGCCGCCGCGCTCCACGAACGCTTCAGCTCACGCGACCAGGCCGACTTCGCCAACCAGCTCCTGTCCGCGATGCGGTACCAGTTCGGCGGGCACACAAAGTGAGAGGGGCGCCATTCGGCGCCCCCCTCACGTCACTCACGCTTACATCACATCGTTTACGGCCCACCGTGCACCGTCCACCGTTACGGCTGCCGTTCGACGACGATCACCTCGATGGGTTCCGTGCCGCGGTTCATGTCGCCGTGCAGTTCTCCCGGCGGGTCGGCGTCCAGCCAGTAGGCCTTCCCCGTCTCCCACACCATCTGCTTCATCGTCTCGCCCTTGTCGTTCACCACGTCGAGCGTGCCGCCCTTCAGCGCCACGATGGTCCGGCCGAACTCGTGACGATGGAGGGCGAGCGGCTGGTTGGGCATGATGATCGACTTCCACGCGCGCACCTGCTCGTTCTCGAACTGCGGTTCACGCCTCGTCGTCTGCGTCTGCCACGCGCTCGCGGCCATCGTCGCCGCCATCACCACGGCCGCGATGGCCACGATCGTCATGTTCACGGAAGCCCACCGCGTCGTCCACTTCGGGGTCATCAACAGTCTCCTTCTCGCCAGTTCGCTATTCGCTGTTCGCCAATTCGCCGTTCGCTATTCGCTGTTCGCTATTCGCTGTTCGTAATTCGCTGTTCGCTGTTCGCTGTTCGCTATTCGCTGTTCGCTGTTCGCTGTTCGCTGTTCGCTGTTCGCCGTTCGCTATTCGGTGTTCGCCATTCGCCGGTCGCTGTTCGCTATTCGTCACTCGCTGCGCAGGCCTGCCGTCGTCGGCATCACGCGCGCTGACGCGCGCTCGCCGGGCCGGGCATCATACCGGCCGCCAGCGACGGCCGTCCCGCCCGAGCAACGCGTCCGCCTCGGCGGGGCCGTCCGTGCCGGCGGGGTACGTGACCAGGCTGCAGGCGTTGGCCTCCCAGGCCTGCAGCATGGGATCGACCAGCGCCCATCCCGCCTCGATGACATCGGCCCGCTTGAACAGGCTGCGGTCGCCGGTCATGGCATCGTACAGCAGGGTCTCGTAGCCCGTGCGGCCCCCGATCTTGAAGTGTTCCTCGTAGCAGAACCGCATGCGCACGGGCGCCGTGGTGACCTCCGGGCCGGGCACCTTGGCGGCGAACTCGAGCGAGATGCTCTCCTCGGGCTGAATCGACAGCACCAGCTGGTTGGCGGAGGGTGCGGCCACATCGGATTGCCGGAAGAGCGCCAGCGGCGCGCGGCGGAACTGGATCACGACCTCCGTCCGCTTGGCCGCGAGGCGCTTGCCTGTGCGGAGGTAGAACGGCACGCCCGCCCAGCGCCAGTTGTCGACGGCGAGGGTGAGCGCGGCGTACGTCTCGGTGCCAGACCCGGCATCGACGCGTGCTTCATCGAGGTAGCCGGGCACGGACTCGCCGTCGAGGCGCCCTGCGGCGTACTGCGCGCGCACCGTGTTGACACCGCACGCGGAGGGTTCGATGGGCATGACGGCCTGCAGGAGCTTTGCCTGCTCGTCGTGCAGCGCGGCGGGCTGAAACGAGCTCGGCGGCTCCATCCCCACCAGCGTGAGGAGCTGGAACAGGTGGTTCGGCACCATGTCGCGCAGAGCGCCGGTCTCATCGTAGTACCCCCCGCGCGTCTCGACCCCGACGGATTCGGCCACCGTGATCTGCACGTGGTCGACGTAGCGCCGGTTCCAGATGGGTTCGAAGATGCCGTTGCCGAAGCGGAACACGAGGATGTTCTGAACGGTTTCCTTGCCGAGGTAGTGATCGATCCGGTAGACCTGCGACTCGTCCATCACGGAGGCGAGCGCCGCGTTGAGCGCGCGCGCCGAGGCCAGATCGCGTCCGAAGGGCTTCTCCACGATCACCCGGCGCCACGCGCCGCCAGATTCGTCCAGCAGCCCGCGATCGCCCAGCTGCCGGCAGACGCCCTCGAAGAACTCCGGCGCCGTGGCGAGATAGTAGAGATGGTGGCCGCCATCCGCGGCGTCCTGGTCAAGGGTGGCGAGGTGCGCCGCCAGTCGATCGAAGCCGGCCTCGTCCTCGAATGCGCCCTGCACGTAGGTCACCCGTGAGACGAGCCAGTCGAGACGCGACTCGTCGAGCGCCGAGCTGACCTGCGCGACGATGCCCTCGCGCAGACGCGCGCGAAGCTCGTCCTCGGTCACCTCGGTGCGCGCGTAGCCGACGATACGGAACGCGTCGGGGAGGAGGCCGTCGACGGCCAGGTGGTAGAGGGCCGGCATCAACAGGCGGCGCGTCAGGTCGCCCGCCACCCCAAGGATCACAAGCGTGCACGGTCCAGCTGTCATGGGGTCAGATCTTGATTCTTGCGCGTTGGCACGAATTTCTCCACTCCTGGTTGGCAGCGACGCAAGGATCAAGATCTGACCCCTGGGACGCCCGGCCAGGAGACCCCGGCCAGGAGCCACGTCAGCGTCCCGTCGGTCGGACGGACGCGTGCGGCGGGCAGCGGGGGGGCGCCCGGGGGCGGCGTCAGGACACGCCGCACCGCCTCCGCCTTGTCCTCACCCGCCACCAGAAACACCACCGCACGGGCCGCATTCAACAGCGGCAGGGTCATCGTCAGGCGAAACGCTGCAACAGCCTCGACCCAGGTGGCCGCGACCAGATGCGACGACGCCTCGAGCGCCGTCGTGCCGGGAAAGAGCGACGCGGTGTGGCCATCGGCGCCCAGGCCAAGCAGCACAAGGTCGAGCCGTGGCGCCTCCCCGACGCCGTGCGGGAGCGCCCGCCGGACGCGCGCTTCGTAGCGTGCCGCGGCCGCCGCGGGATCCGGATCCTCGCCCTCCATCCGATGCACCTGCGCGGCGGGCACCGGGACGCGGGTCAGCAACGATTCGTACGCCATGCGGAAGTTGCTGTCGGGATGATCGGGCGGCACGCACCGTTCATCGCCGAAGTAGATGTGCGTGCGCGCCCAGGGCTGCGCCGCATACGCCGGGTCCCCGGCCAGCCGCTCGTAGAGACGCCGCGGCGTGGAGCCGCCCGCGAGGGCGAGGTGGAAGGCGCCCCGCGCCTCCACAGAGGCGTGAGCGGCCAGCGCGACGCGATCGGCGGCGAGCTGCGCCAGCTCATCCGGGCCCGCCGCCACGACGACCTCTGGGATCTCGTTCATGTGTCGCGCCTCATCCGGCAGGCGCACGCGGCGCCCGGGGATCCGTCACCGCCCGTCGATCGTCGCGTCATCGCTCGGGCAGCGGAATACGCTCGGCCTCGTCAGGCACGAGGTCGAACCGGCCCGCCACCCAGTCGGCCTTCGCCTGCTCAATCCGCTCGCGGGAACTCGAGACGAAGTTCCACCAGATGTGGCGCGGACCGTCCATGGGCGCGCCGCCAAGGACGACGACACGGGCGGCGGTGCGCGCGGCCAGCGTCACCGACACGCCGGGCTTGAGGACGACGAGGGGGCCGGCCTCGAACACCTGCCCGGCGACGTCGATCATCCCCGAAGCGACGAAGACCGCGCGTTCCTCGTGCGAGGGCGGCAGCGGCAGCCGCGCGCCGGGCGCGAGGACGGCGTCGGCAAGCAACGTCTCCCACCGCGTCTCGACCGGCGAGCGCGCGCCGTGCCACGCGCCGGCCACGAGCGTGACCCGCGCGCCCTCCGCCTCGATCACGGGGAGTTCGGCCGGCGCATGGTGCGCGAACCCCGGGGGCATCTCCTCGTCCGCCTGCGGCAGCGCCACCCACATCTGGATGCCGAAGAGCTCGCCACCGGCCGCCCGCGCCGCCGGACTCGTCCGCTCGGAGTGCGCAATCCCCCGGCCCGCCGTCATCCAGTTCACCTCACCGGCGCGAATCGCCTGCACGCTCCCCACACTGTCGCGGTGCAGCAGTTCGCCGCTGAAGAGGTATGTGACCGTCGCAAGGCCGATGTGGGGATGCGGGCGCACGTCGAGCCCGAGGCCGGCCTCGAAGAGCGCGGGGCCCATCTGGTCGAGGAAGATGAAGGGCCCCACCATCTTCCGGCGGCCCGACGGCAGCACGCGCCGCACCTCGAATCCCCCGAGGTCGCGCACGCGCGGCACGATGACCAGATCCAGCGCCGGATCGGGGCGCTCGTCCGTGCCGGGCTCGGCCGCGGGCTGAAAGCTCACAGGCGGAACTCGAAACGCGGCTGGTAGCGGTCCAGCGACGCATAGGGCGACGGCCATGGCAGGGCGTACTGCTGCATGAAGGCCGCGTGCCTGGTCCAGTACGGATCGAAGAGGTGCGCGCGCGCGAGGAGGCAGAGGTCCGCACGCCCCGCGGCGATGATCGTGTTCACGTCGGTGAACGACGAGATGTTCCCGACCGCCATCGTCTGGATGCCGGCGTCGTGGCGGATGCGATCGGCAAACGGGGTCTGGAAGAGCCGGCCATACACCGGGCGCTGATCCGGCACGGTCTGCCCCGCCGAGACGTCCACGATGTCGCAGCCATGCGCGCCGAGCGCCCGCGCCACCTCCACGGCCTCGTCGGGCGTCATGCCACCGGGCGCCCAGTCCACGGCGCTGATGCGCACGCTCATCGGGCGCTCCGCCGGCCACACCGCGCGGCAGGCGTCGAACACCTCCAGCGGGAAGCGCAGCCGCGCCTCGAGCCCGCCGCCGTACTCGTCGTCGCGCGTGTTGGTGAGCGGCGAGAGGAACGACGCCAGCAGGTAGCCGTGCGCCATGTGCACCTCGAGCAGATCGAATCCGGCCTCGATGGCATGGTGCGTGGCGCGCACGTACTCTTCAATCGCGGTCTGCATGTCCGCCCGGCTCATGGCGCGTGGCACGGGGCTGCGATCCGGGAAGTACGGCAGGGCGGACGCCGACAGCAGCGGCCACTGCGCCCCGGCCGGCAGCGGCTCGGTGTCGCCTTCCCACATCCGCTTCGTCGCGCCCTTGCGTCCGGCGTGCCCGAGCTGGATGCCCACCTTCGCTGGCGTCGTCTCGTGGATGAAGTCCACGATCCGCTTCCACGCCCTCGCGTGGTCCCCCGTGTAGAGCCCCGCGCACCCCGGCGAGATGCGCGCGTCGGCGCTGACATCGGTCATCTCCGCCATGACCAGGCCCGCGCCCCCCATGGCGCGGCTGCCGAGGTGCACGAGATGCCAGTCGCCGACCGTGCCCTCCTCGGCGACGTACTGGCACATCGGTGACACCGCGACGCGGTTGGGGATCACGAGGTCGCGCAGCCTGACGGGCGTGAACATCGGCGGCGCCGGCCGGGGACTGCCCCCGGTCGGTCCCACCTGGCGGGCGGCCTCGCTGGCGACGAACGCGTCGAGGCGGGCGACGAACTCCGGGTCGCGGACCTTCAGCTCTTCGTGCGTGATGCGCAGCGAGCGCGTCAGCAACGTAAAGGCGAACTGCACCGGCGGGAGCCGCATGTACCGCTCGGTATCCTCGAACCACTGCAGCGAGGCATGCGCCGCGCGCTGCAGGCTCTCGACCTGCGGCCGCCGGGCGGCATCGTACGCCGCCAGACCGGCGCGAATCGCTGTGGCGGTGTCTGGTCCCGCGCCGTCGAGCGCGTGGTGCAGCGCATCGCGCAGCGCGACCGCGTCCTCCATGGCCAGGCGCGTCCCGGATCCGACCGAGAAGTGCGCCGTGTGCGCCGCGTCGCCGATGAAGACGGTGTGCCCCACGGACCAGGGCGTGACGCGGATCGTGGGGAACTGCCGCCAGATGCTCTTGTCGGCGATGAGCCGGTGGCCGTCGAGCTCCTCCGCAAACAGATGCTCGAGGTACGCCACCGTCTCGGCATCCCCCGCCGCCTCGAGCCCGGCCGCCCGCCAGGTCTCGTCGCGACACTCCACGATGAACGTCGAGGCGCCCGGCGCGTACTGATACGCGTGGACGCGCCACAGGCCGTGTGCGTTCGTCCGGAAATAGAAGGTGAAGGCCGGAAAGGGCTTCGTCGTGCCCAGCCAGACGAAGCGGTTGGGCCGGACATCGATCTCGGTGCGCACCCCGGCGGCCAGCGCGCGCCGCATCGTGCTGTTCACGCCGTCGGACGCCACGACCAGGTCGGCCTCCGGTATGGCGTCCAGATCAACGACCTCCCGCTCGAAGACGATCTCCACACCGGCGTTGCGCGCATGCGTCTGCAGGACGCGCAACAACGTGTGCCGGCTCATGCCGCTGAAGCCGTGCCCGGTGGACCGCACCACCTCGCCGCCGTAGTGGACGGCGATGTCGTCCCAGTGCACCAGCTCCGCGCCGATGGCGTCGAACACCTCCCGGTCCGCCTCCGCCAGCCCCGCCATCGTCTGGTCGGAGAAGACCACGCCGAACCCGAACGTGTCGTCCGGCCTGTTCCGCTCGATGACGCTGACCCGACGGCGCGGATCCGCCTTCTTCATCAGCAGCGCGAAGTACAACCCGCCGGGCCCGCCGCCGACGCAGACGATGCGCAGCGGGGGCGTCATGCGTGGACTCCATCGATGAGGGCGCCGGCG
Source organism: Vicinamibacterales bacterium (assembly GCA_030680175.1). GTDB lineage: Bacteria > Acidobacteriota > Vicinamibacteria > Vicinamibacterales > UBA2999 > JAUXWO01. Next base: position 3,042 of record JAUXWO010000132.1, on the reverse strand, counting down.
ATGATCAGATGCTGGATGTCGGTCGCACCCTCGTAGATCCGGAGCGCCCGTACCGACCGGTAGAGCCGCTCCACCGGATGCCCCACCAGCACGCCTGCGCCCCCGACCAGCTGCACGGCGTCGTCGACGATGCGTTGCGCGGCTTCGGTCGCGAAGCTCTTCGCCATCGCCGCCGCGACCGTGATGCGTTCGGCGCCGCCATCCTTGAGCCACGCCGCGCGGTACACCAGCAGGCGCGCGGCATCGAGTTCCGTCGCCATGCGCCCGAGCTTCTCCCGCACGAGCTGGAAGTCGGACAACGGCTGGCCGAACTGGCGCCGCGTGGTCGTATGCCGCACCGCCTCGTCGAGCGCGCGCGCCGCCATGCCGCACGCGGCCGCGCCGACGCTCGGCCGGATGCGGTCGAGCGTCATCATCCCGAGCTTGAAGCCGCGGTCGACCTCGCCGAGCACGGCATCGGCGGGCACCCGGCACGCCTCGAACCGCAGGCGTCCCAGCGGGTGCGGCGCCGCCAGCACCTGTGCGCCCGCGAACGTCAGGCCCGGCGTGTCCGCAGGCACGACAAAGGCGGTGATCCCGCGTCCGCCGGCGCCAGGCGTCGTCACCGCGAAGACCACGTACACGTCCGCGATCCCGGCATTCGAGATCAGATGCTTCTCACCGTCCAGCCGCCAGCCGTCTCCTTCGCGTGTGGCCGTCGTCTGCATCGCCGCCACATCGGAGCCCGCCTCGGGCTCCGTCATCGCGAAGGCCGCCATCGCCCGTCCCTCGACGATTGGCGTCAGCCAGCGCGCGCGCTGGTCGTCGCGGCCCGCGAGGACGAACGGCGTCCCGCCGAGCGCCTGGAGCGCGACCACCGCGTCGGCGAGCGGGCTCGCGCCCGCCACCGCCTCACGCACCAGGCACAGCGCGCGCAGGTCCTGATCCGCGATGCAGCCGAGCCAGCCGCCGGCGCCGAGCGTGGTGAGCCAGCGCCGGGCGTCGCCCCTCGCCGCCGCATCATCCACCGGCTCGGGCGCCGGCGCGATCTCTCGTGCCGCGAACGCCGCGAGCCGCGCCGCGAAGGGCGCGTGCCCGGGCGCCAGGAACGCGTCGACGGTCACAGAAACCTCGCGGGGCGCTTGTCGCGAAACGCCTCGAACGCCTCCCGGAAGTCGGGATGGAGCATCAGCGAGGCCTGGATCTGCGCCTCCGCCTCCAGGGCGGCCGCCAGGTCCATGTGCGCTTCGCGATTCAGGGCTTCCTTGGTGATCTCGAGCGCGAACGACGGTCCGCTGGCCAGCATCTCCGCGAAGGCGGTGGCCGCGGCCACCAGCTCCTCGGCCGGCACGACGCGGTTGTAGAGCCCGATGCGGTGCGCTTCGTCGGCGGTGATGAACTCGCCCGTCATCAGCAGCTCCGTCGCGCGGCCCAGGCCGACGATCCGCGGCAGCAGCCACGCGGCGCCCATGTCCGCGCCCGACAAGCCGACCTTCGTGAAGAGAAACGCGATCTTCGCGGACGGCGCCGCGAGGCGAATGTCGCACGCCGTCGCGATCACCGCGCCTGCGCCCGCCACCGTGCCGTTCAGCGCCGCGACGACGGGCCGCCGGCACTGCCGGATGGCCAGGATCAGATCGCACGTCATGCGCGTGAACTCGAGCAGGCCCCGGTAGTCGCGCCCGACGAGCGCGCCGATGATGTCGTGCACGTCCCCGCCGGAGCAGAACGCCTTGCCCGCGCCCGTCAGCACGACGGCCCGCACACCCGGCTCGACATCGAGCTGCCGGAAGGTGCGTCGCAGCTCGTCGTAGACCTCGAACGTCAGGGCGTTGAGCCGGTCGGGGCGGTTCAGGGTCAGGGTCACCACGCCGGTCGTGGTGTCATGGGCGAGAAGGAACGAGGTCGTCTGCATCATTCGCGCGCCTCCGGTGACGCCGGCACGGCCGCGGTCACCTCGATCTCCACGAGCGCGCCCGCATCGACGAGGCGCCGCACCTCCACGAGCGCCATCGCCGGATAGTGGCGCCCCATCCGGGCCTTCCACACGTGGCCGATCTCCCGCCGCGCCTCCGTGTACGCGTCGAGGTCCGTCACGTACACCGTCATGCGCACCACGTGCTCCGGCCGGCCGCCGGCGGCGGCCACGACCGCGAGCGCGCGGGCCAGGGCCAGGTCGAACTGCGGGGCGAAGCCCTCCGCCGCCACCACGCCGTCTGCATCCGTCGCCGTCTGGCCCGCCACGAAGAGGAGGCGTGCGCTCGCCGGCGCGAGCCAGCCATGCGTGAAGCCCACGGGTGCGCCGAGGGCTTCGGGGTTCAGCGGGACCAGGCGGCCGGCGGCACGCGCGCGGCGCAGCCCGCCCGCGGCCGGCACCCTCGGCGCCAGCCGGGCCTTCGCCACGCGCGGCCCGGGTGGCTTCCTCGACGAGCTCATCGGCGCAACTCCCCTCCGTCGATCACGAGTGACTCCCCGGTGATGCCCCGTGCCGCCTCGCCGCAGAGATACAGCACCGCCGCCGCCACCTCGCCGGGGGTGACCAGGCGCTTCTGTGGCGACCGCGCGATGATGGCCTCGAGCGCGTCCGCGCGCGAGCGGCCGGTGGCGCTCGAGATGTTCGCCAGCGTGCCTTCCGTCATCTCGGTCTCGAGGTACGTCGGGCACACGGCATTCACGGTGACGCCCTTCGACGCCACCTCCGCGGCCGCCGCGCGCGTCAACCCGATCAGCGCGTGCTTCGAGGCGGCGTACGCGGCGATGTAGCGATCCGCGCTGAGCCCCGCCACCGACGCGACGTTGACGATGCGGCCCCAGCCGCGGTCGACCATGCCCGGGATCCAGGCGCGCGTGCAGAGGAAGGCGCCGGTCGCGTTGACGCCGAGCACGCGCTGCCAGTCGGCGAGCGACGTCTTGTGCAGCGGCGCCGCCAGAGCGATGCCGGCGTTGTTCACGAGGATGTCCACCGCGCCCGCGCGTTCGCGCACCGCGGCCGCCAGCGCCTCGACGCTCGCCTCGTCGGCCACATCGCAGGTGAGCCCCCACGCACGCGCGCCCTGCGCCTGC
>JAUXWO010000128.1 GCA_030680175.1 Vicinamibacterales bacterium | reverse complement strand
GAGCGGCACGGCCTCGCGGGCCGCGCGTGTGCTGGCGCGCGCCGGCGTGGTCCGCACGGCCCCTTCCGGCCCGCTGTCGAGCACATTCCAGACCAGCAACCCGGCCACGACGATCACGGCGCCGCCCATCCAGGTCCGTCGATCAACGGTCATTGCCACCCGCGATGCGGTAGTAGGTGGACAGGTCGATCGTCAGCGACAGGCCCGTCGCCCCCGCCTGCGAGCCTTCGCCCATCAGCAGGTTGTCGATGATGACGAACCCGTCGCCGGTCTCGATCCGATGGATGAACCGCCGGATGTCGTCGTAGTCGCCGTCGAGCGTCATCTGGGTGTACATCCGCTCGAGGCGGCTGTCCCGCTGCCGGTCGGTGAAGGCGCTCAGCCGCCGGTAGTTCACGCCCTCGCCCGCCGCCAGCAGCGCCACCGACGTGTGGAGCATCCCGCGGGCCTCCGCGGCGTTCTCGGGCAGCACGTTCGCGTAGAACGTGTCGAGGTCCTGCACCGCCTGATCACGCCCGCTCTGCATCGCGCCTGCCGCCACGACGTCCGCCTCGGCCGCCGTCAGCTCGATCGTGGCCGCCGCGGCGCGGCGCTCCGCGCTCTCGACCGCGCGCGAGAGGGGCACCACGCCGGCGGCGAAGGCCCCCGCGTTCAGCGCCAGCACGACCGCCAGCACCCCGATCACCACGCGGTGCTCGCCGACGACCCGCCCGACCGCCACCGACGCCCCCCCGCTCATGGACGGCCTCCTTCGGTGACGGGGCCGTCCGGCGGCGCCGTCCCTGGTTCAGACGCCGGGACCGGAGCGGCGGTCGTGGCGCCGTAGTAGCCCTGCACGAGCGAACGCAGCGTGCCATCCGGCAGCGCCTCCTCCTGCCGCGTCAGCACCGCGCGGAACGCCCCGGTCGCCTCCAGGCTGCGGATGAAGGCGTCGAGGTCCTTGATCCCGCGGGAGATGACGCTCACCGCGATCATCAGCCGCCCCTCGGTGTCGATGGTGGGCGTCACCGACGCGATCCGCACATCGGCGGGCAACGTCGCCTCGAAGTGGTTGAAGAGCGCCGTCCACGAGAACGCGCGCCGATCGATCAGCCGGTTGGCCTCGCTCGCCGCCATCTGCACGATCTGGATGTCCGCCTGGTCGACGGCCGCCCGCAGCCGCTGGCTCTCCGCGCGCAGCTCCCGCGCGCGGCTCTCGGCCATCGTCGCCTCGGCCGCCAGCGCACGTTGCGCGCTCGTGAGCGTCACGATGCGCGTGGCGTTGAACGCGGTGAGGCCGAGCGCCGCCACCGCGACGGCCGTGAGCACGGCCCGCACCGCGCGCTGGTTGTAGAAGGGCCGCGTCGAGAGGTTGGTGCGCAGCATGGCTAGGCCACCCGCTCCCGGCAGAGGATGCCCACGAGCGGCGCCAGCGCGTCGAGCAGCTCCGGCGCCGCGTCGATGCGATCCGCCAGGCCCGCGGCCGCGCGGGGATCCGCCAGCTCGACGGGCTGGCCGAGCCGCGTCGACAGCTCGCGGCGAAGCGCCTCGCCGCCGCCGTCGCGACCTCCGGCGCCGGCCAGCAGCACGCGCGCGAAGCCGCCGCCGCTCAGCCGGTCCTCGTAGTACATCGCGGTCTGGTGCACGAGGTCGGCGAGCGATCCCTCGCCCTCCTCGGTGCGGTTGCGGAAGAAGATCGGCACGCGGTCGCGCACGACGGCGAGCGTGGCGTAGCCGGGCGCGACGTGCACCAGCAGCCAGTCGCCCTCGGCGCGCTCGCGCCCGGCCTCCACCGCGTTGATGAAGTTGAAGCTCGCCAGATCGACGAGCCCGGCCTCGGCGCCGGCCATCGCGCAGGCCTGCTCGTACTGCCGGATGACGTCCTCGCGCACCACGACCACCACGAACTCGCGGCCGCCGTCGGGCAGCGCCTGCCCCGGCGTGTAGCGCACGAGCGCCAGGTCCAGCGCGAAGGGGGTGGTCTTCTTGACCTGCCAGCGCACGAGCGCGTCGAGATCCGCGGCCTTGGCGGGCACCGTCTCGAAGCGCACGAGCGAGACCCGCGCGACCGTATCCGGCACGACGAGCGCCACGCGGCGCGCCCGCGGCGCGACACGCTCGAGCACGCGCCTGGCAGCGGCACCCACCACGCCGACATCCGGCATGTTCGGGCCCGCCAGTCCGGGGACCACGGCCCCCTCGGGCAGCGGCTCGACGGCGTGCGCCGCGACGGTGGGACGTCCCGTGAACTGGAGCCGGGCGGCCGTGATTCGGCCGGCGCCGATCTCGAGCGCCACGTCCGGGGGCGGCGTGCGCAGGAAGGCGGGCAGCTTCATTCGACGAACGTCACCTTGTTGATCTCGCGCAGCGTCGTCTCGCCCTTCATGACGCGCTCGACGGCGGATTCACGGAGGAACCGCATGCCCTGCTCGCGCGCGGCGCGCTTGATCTCGGAGATGGGCCGGCGGTCGAGGATGATCTCGCGGATGTGGTCGGTCAGGTCCAGCAGCTCGCAGATGGCCATGCGGCCCTTGAAGCCGGTGCCGCCGCACTCCACGCACCCGCTGCCCTCGTAGAAGACGTGCGTGTGCTCGAGCGCCGGATCCATGGCGGAGGCCGCGAGCGTCTCGGCGTCGTAGCGCACCTCGTGCTTGCACGCCACGCAGGTGCGGCGCACGAGCCGCTGCGCCATCACGCAGTTGAGCGCCGAGATGAACTGGTAGGCCTCGACGCCCATGTTCAGGAAGCGCCCGAGCACGTCGAAGACGTTGTTGGCGTGCACCGTGGTGAACACCAGGTGGCCCGTGAGCGCCGACTGGATGGCGATCTGCGCCGTCTCGGGGTCGCGGATCTCGCCCACCATGATCTTGTCGGGGTCGTGGCGCAGAATCGACCGCAGCCCCCGGGCGAACGTGAGCCCCTTCTTCTCGTTGATCGGGATCTGCGTGATCCCGCGCAACTGGTACTCGACCGGGTCCTCGATGGTGATGATCTTGTCCTCGATGGACCGGATCTCCGCCAGCGCCGCGTAGAGCGTCGTCGTCTTGCCGCTGCCGGTGGGCCCGGTGACGAGCACCATCCCGTACGGCTCGCGGATGTACTTGCGGAAGCGCTTCAGCTCCTCTTCGGGGAACCCGAGGATCTCGAGCCGGAGCTCCGTGAACTGCTCGCTGATCGACTGCTTGTCGAGGATGCGGATGACCGCGTCCTCGCCGTGCGCGCTCGGCATGATCGACACGCGGAAGTCGATCGTCTTCCCCGGCACCCGCAGCTTGAAGCGGCCGTCCTGCGGCACGCGCTTCTCGGCGATGTCGAGTTCCGCCATGACCTTGATGCGCGAGATGATCGAGCTATGGAACCGCTTGGCGATCGGCCGCATCGCCGGCTGCAGCACGCCGTCAATCCGGTACTTCACATGCACCGCATCGTCCTGCGTCTCGATGTGGATGTCGCTGGCGCGCCGCTGGATGGCGGTGTAGATGGTCGAGTCCACGAGGCGGATGATCGGGCTGCTGTCGCTCGTCAGCTTCTCGACGGTGAGGTTGTCGTCGCCGGAGTCGTCGTCCTTGAGGACCTGGATCTGGAACTCTTCGGTGGCCTCGTCGAGGACCCGCTGCGAGCTCTCGCTCTTCTTGAGGATCGACTCGATGGCGGACCGCGCCCCCACCATCACCCGCACGGACGTCCCGAGCAGCGCCGCCAGCTCGTCGATCATCGGCAGATCGGTCGGGTCCGACACCACGATGACCAGCGCGCGGCCGTCGCGGCGATACGGCACGAAGCCGTAGCGGAGCATCAGGTCGGCGGGGATGGAGCGGAAGAGCTCCTGGTCGATCCGGAACTCCTGCATCGGCAGGAAGTCGAGCCGGTAGCGCGCCGCGAGACGCCGCGCGTCCTCCTCCTCGGCGCTCCGCTGCTCCGGGCTCGGCTCGACGTGCTCCGGCGCCTCGGGGGCCAGGGCCTCGGGATCGAGCGGGTCGAGCGGGTCGTGCACGGCGTCGGGCATCGCGTCCATGGGCGTCACGTCAGCGGCTCATCACGTTGGTGACTTCAAACAGCGGCATGTAGAGCGCCAGCACGATCACGGCGATCACCAGGCCCATCATCACGAGCAGCGCCGGCTCGATCACCGTCACGAACCGGCTGACCTCCGTGTCGATGTCCTCGTCGTAGAAGTCCGCCAGGCTGTTGAGCATCTCCTGCAGGGCGCCCGTCTGCTCGCCCACCTCGATCATCTTCACGGCCACGTCCGGCACCACCTTCCGTTCGAGCAAGGTCGCCGCGAAGCCCTGCCCCTCCCGGACGCGCAGCGCCACGATGTCGAGTTCGGCGCCGAGATACCGGTTGCCGGTCGACTTGGCGGCAATCTCCAGCGCGTTGACGAGCGGGATGCCGCCGCCGAGCAGCGTCGCCAGCGTCCGCGCCAGCTGCGCGGTCGCGAACTTGTGCACGCTCGTCCCCACGAAGGGCAGGTGCAACACGAACCGGTCGAAGCGCGCGCGCTGCGCCGGCCGCCCGATCCACGTGCGGAAGGCCACCACCCCGCCGACGAGCGCCACCGTGAGGAGCAGCGCCTGTCCGCGCACGAGCTCCGAGATGCCGACGATGATCTGCGTCGAGAGCGGCAGCGGCGCATCGAAGCTGGCGTAGAAGTCGGTGAAGGTGGGCACGACCTTCAGGATGATGATGCCGACGAGGACCACGGCCAGCGCGATCAGGATGACCGGATAGATCATCGCCGAGATCGTCTTCTTGCGGACCGTGTCGAGCACCTTGGCGTACGCCACGTAGCGCCGCAGCACGCTGTCGAGGTTGCCGCTGCGCTCGCCCGCCGTCAGCGACGCGATGTACACGCTCGGGAAGAGCTCCCCATGAGCTTCGAAGGCTTCCGACAACGCCGTGCCCGCGCGCACCTTCTCGTGCACGTCGTCCAGCACGGCCTTGAACACCGGGTTGGTCAGCCGCTGGCGCAGGATGTCGAGCGACTGGACGAGCGGCATGCCCGCCTTGAGCAGCGTGGCCAGCTCCTGGTTGAAGACCAGGAACTCCTGCCGGCTGACGCGGCGCGCGCCGCCGCCGCCAAACGACAGGCCGCCGAACCCCGTCCGGGGGGTCAGGGCCAGCACATGCAGGCCCTTCTCCTCCAGTTCGTGGCGGAGATGGGCCTCGCTCTGGGCGACGTAGACGCCCTCGACGATTTCACCCCCAGCGGTGCCCAGCCTGCAGCGGAACTCCATCGTAAGAGATTGTCCCCAAAGGAGATTATCGGCTGCGGGGATTATACCTTGCAGGGCCGCCCGCGCCGGTCCCGACACGGGGTTAGACCGAGGGGGCGGGGTTTCAGACGGGGGCGCTCAGAATTGCAGATTGCAGATTGCAGGTTGCAGATTGCAGATTGCAGGAACGGCACCCGGGAGGGCCGGGCTAGTTGACGCCCAGGAGGCCCATCACCCGGCGCACGTAGTTCCGGGTCTCCGGGTACGGCGGGATGCCGCCGTAGCGCCGCACCGCGCCCTCGCCGGCGTTGTAGGCGGCCAGCGCCAGCGCCAGATCGAAGCGCCCGAGCAGCCCCTTCAGGTGGCGGACGCCCGCCTCGAGGTTGGCCGCCGGGTCGTAGAGGTCGCGCGCCGGCACCTGATAGTCCGCGGCGGTGGCGGGCATCAACTGCATCAGGCCCCGGGCGCCCTTCGGCGACCGCGCGCGCGGCTGGTAGCTGGATTCCACCTGAATGACGGCATGCACGAGCCGCTCGTCCACGCCGTGGGCGTCGGCCACGCTGCGGATGAGCGAGGCGTACGGCCGGCCGACCACCGACGCCAGCGCCGCGACCGGGCGCTCGGCCGGCCCGGCGTCGACGAGGGCCGGCGCCTCGACGGGATACGGCACCTCGTCCGGTTCGATGCGCGCGACGAGCGCCACATCGCAGACCACCTCCCCGCCGCCCCGGAGCAGCAGGGTCAGCCGGTCTCCGTCGACCCGGTGGCCCTGGACCGACAGCGTCCGCCCCGTATGGAAGAAGACGATGTCGGCGCCGGCCACGCCGGGCGCCAGCCACGTCCCCACCCCCACGAGCATGCACACGGCGAGGCGGGGGCCGATCCACCCCCACCGCCCGTCCGCGCCCCGTGGGATCCCCATGCCTGCAGTCTACTTCGGCTGCAGGAAGACGTTGAAGACGCGGGCGCCAAGCTCGCGCGTGTCGCTGCCGCCCCCGGACTCGAGCGCCGGCACGAACGTGCGGTCGGCCACGAGCCGCAGCTCGACCATCTCGCTCTCGCCGAGCTGGGCGGCCGAGATCGGAATCCGGTCGATGGGCCGCTCCTCGGTGCCGACCGGGACCGTCGCCAGCACGGTCTCCCCGATGCGCAGTTCCACCTGGCTCGCGGCCGCGGGCACCCCGGCGGGGTTGTCCGCCCGGAAGTACAGCACGGCGTCGGCGCGCGGGTTGCGGAAGTCGATGGTGGCCTCCTTCTTCATCCACTGCCACTCGACCGACGGGTTGTCGCTCGCCACTTCGGCCGGGTGCCAGCCGTCCTTGAAGATCAGGAACACGTTCTCGGTCTGCGGCAGCAGCTCGATCTCGGCGGCTGTATACGACCGGTCCCCGCGATCGACGCCCGACAGCGGCAGCCGGGCGTTGTCCTCGGGGTTGTACAGCCCGACGACGATGCGCCCGGGGCCGACGTAGGGGTACCAGACGGGCGCAAACAGCGTGCGCTCGTATTCGATGACGTCGCCGGGCTTCCACGACGAGACGGGCGTCGGCGGCTCGTGGTCGTCGGTCCACATCAGCTCTTCGTCCACGTCGAGGAAGTGGACGAAGACGCGCGTGGCGCCCAGCGTGGGCGCGTCGGGCGCGACGGTGAACCGGTACTGCATGTCCACGGGGCTGCCGAGCGCGATGCGCGCGCGCGACATCGTCAGGTCCAGCGACGCGACCGGAGGCGCGGTGTCCGGGGCACTGCCGCACGCGGCGGCGAGGGCGAGGAGCGCGGCGCCAGTCACGGCGCCGAGCGTGGTACGGAGGGCTGGGTAAGACATAGTGATCACGAAAGAATATACCGCAACCGCACCCCCGCCAATTTCAATTTCAAACGACCGTATGTTACAGTCCCGCGAGGACTTCGCGGGACCCGGCCATCGCCGTCGTTTCGCTGGTGACATCCCCATGGACAGTGGTCGCGACGCGCTCGGCATGATCGAAACCCGCGGCTTCATCGGCGCGGTGGAAGCCGCGGACGCGATGGTGAAGGCCGCCAACGTGGATCTGGTCGGCACCGAGTACATCGGCGCCGCCTACGTCACCGTCCTTGTGCGTGGCGATGTCGGCGCCGTCAAGGCCGCCACGGACGCCGGCGCGGCCGCCGCCCGCCGGGCCGGCGAGCTGGTCTCGGTCCACGTCATCCCGCGCCCCCACGCCGAAGTCGAGAAACTGCTCCAGAAGTAGCGCATGGCCGCCGTCGAGACGCCCCGCCAGAGCGACGCCGATCTGAAGTCGATTGGCGAGGCGCGCGCGCTTGCGCGCCGGGCCCGGGAGGCGCAGGCCCTGCTCGCGGAGCTCGATCAGACGCGCATCGACGCCATCGTCCAGGCCATGGCCGAGGCGGTCGGCCCCCACGCCGAGGCGCTGGCCCGGCTCGCCGTCGAGGAAACCGGCTTCGGCGTCGTCGCCGACAAGACCCAGAAGAACCAGTTCGCGTCGGGCCGCGTGTACGAGTTCATCCGGCCCATGAAGACCGTGGGCGTCGTCAACCGCCTCGAGGACCGCAAGGTCGTCGAGATCGCCGAGCCCTTCGGCGTCGTCGCCGCCATCGTCCCCTCGACGAATCCGACCTCCACCGCGATCTACAAGATCCTGATCGCGCTCAAGGCGCGGTGCGCCATCGTCATCAGCCCGCATCCCTCGGCGGTGCGCTGCATCACCAGGACGGCGGCGATCATGGCCGAGGCGGCCGCCCGCGCCGGTGCGCCGGACGGGGCCATCAGCTGGATGACCACCGTCACGCTCGAGGGCACGCAGGCGCTGATGCAGGCGCGCGAGGTGGCGGTGATTCTGGCCACGGGCGGCATGGGGCTCGTGCGCGCGGCCTACAGTGCGGGCAAGCCCGCCTACGGCGTGGGCCCGGGCAATGCCCCCTGCTACATCGAGTCGTCGGCGGACCTGGCCAAGGCGGCCAACGACATCCTGACCGGCAAGGCGTTCGACAGCGGCGTGCTCTGCTCGTCGCCGAACTCGGTCGTCGTCGACCGCGCGGTCGATCAGGAAACGCGGCGCCAGTTCCAGGCGCAGGGCGGCCACTTCCTCTCGAAGGAGGAGGCGGACCGGCTGGCGGCGCTGCTCGTCACCCCGCAGCGGCTCCCCAACCCGAAGTTCGTCGGCAAGACCGCGGTGCACATCGCCCGCGAAGCCGGCATCACCGTGCCCGCGGAGACCCGCGCGCTCATTGCCGAGCTGCAGGGCGTGGGCCGCGACCACCCCCTGTCGATCGAGAAGCTCTGCCCCGTCCTCTCCTATTACGTCGTGGCCGACTGGAGGGAAGGCTGCGAGCGCTGCAAGGACATCCTGCGCTACGGCGGCATGGGGCACACGATGTCGATCCACTCCAGGAACGAGGCCGTGATTCTGGAGTTCGGGCTGCACAAGCCCGCGTTCCGGATCTGCGTGAACACCTCCACCTCGCACGGCTCGATCGGGCTGACGACGGGCCTCGACCCGGCGATGACGCTCGGGTGCGGCGGCTTCGGCGGCAACATCACCTCCGACAACATCTCGCCGAAGCACCTCCTCAACATCAAGCGGCTGGCCTACGAGGTCCGCCCGTTGCCGTCCGCAGGCGCGCGCACCGCCCCGGCGCTTCCCAGAGCGCCGGCTCAGCCGGTGCCCGACACGATCCCGGCCGACGCGCTCGCGCGGAGAATCGACAGCTTCCTCGCCTCCCGGGGCATCGGCGGCGCCAGCCCCGCACCGGAGGCACCCAGGGCACCCGCGGCACCACAGGCTGTCCAGACAGTCCAGGCGCCTGAGCCGTTCGTCTGCGAAGACGACGTCCGCCTGGCGATGCGTGAGGGCCGGACGATCCTCGTGAACGACCGGACCATCATCACCCCTTCGGCGCGCGACACCGGCGAGGCGAACAAGGTGTTCGTCTGGCAGGGCCTCCGTCCGTAACGCTGACGCACGCTGTCCCGCCAACCCCAATCGCGTGTACGGGTTGCGGGAACCCTCCGGTTGACCCGGTCTGATCGCCGTGCTACCCTCGCCGGGGCGTCTCCCCCCGGCCCAAGACAGGGACCCTGATTGTGACCACCCGACTGTTTGCCCCCGTAGCGGCCCTCGTGCTCTCAGCGGCCTGTGCCGCCGGCCCGATCGCCATGCCGGTGGCCGTGGTGCCGGAAACGCCGGCCGAACTGGCCGCGGCCCGGGCGGCCGATGCCGACCCGGTCGAGGCGCTCCTCGGCAGGGCGGATGTCCACTTCCTGACGGGTCAGGACGAACTCGCGCAGGGCCACCTCGGCCAGGCCAAGCAGACCTTCAATCTGGCGCTCGAGGTGCTCCTCACCGCGCCCGGCGGCATCCGCTCGGATGCCCGGCTTTCCGCGCACTTCGACCGCCTCGTGGACCGCATCAGCGCGCTCGAGCTCACGGCGCTGGCCACGGGCGACGGCTTCGCGTCGGTCCCCTTCGAGCCGGCCTCCATCGATGCGCTGCTCGCCATCTCGACGTTCGACGATGTGGCGCCCGCCGCGGAGCTGACGCGGGCGGTCGAGGCCGACCTCGAAGCCACGGTGCACGACATCCCGATCCCGTCGAACGAGCGGGTCGTCCGGTTCGTGGAGCTGCTGCAGGGGCGCCTGCGGGAGTTCCTCGCCGACGGGCTCTCGCGGAGCACGTTGTACCTGCCGATGATTCAGGAGATCTTCCGCAAGGAGGGGCTCCCACTCGACCTGGCCTACGTGCCGCTCATCGAGAGCGGCTTCAAGCCCTCCGCGTACTCGCGCGCGGCGGCGCGGGGCGTGTGGCAGTTCATGCGGCCCACCGGCATGGAGATGGGGCTGCGCCAGGACTGGTACATCGACGAGCGCGCCGATCCCTACAAGTCGACGGTGGCCGCAGCGAAGTACCTGAAGCAGCTGCACCGGATGTTCGGCGGCGACTGGCACCTGGCGCTCGCCTCGTACAACGGCGGCCCGGGCCGGGTCCAGCGCGCCATGAAGCGCAGCGGACGCGACGACTTCTGGCGCCTGTCGAGCGACCAGCGCTTCCTGCCGCGCGAGACCCGGGACTACGTCCCGATGATCCTGGCGGCCATCATCATCGCCCGCAACCCGGCGCAGTACGGCTTCGACGTCGCGCCGCTGCCCTTGCCCGCGCACGACCTGGTCGTGCTGCCGGCGCCGATGGACCTGCGCCGGGTGGCCGAGTGGACGGGCGTGACGATCGACGAGGTGCGCGCGCTCAACCCCGAGCTGCGCCGCTGGACGACGCCCGTGCGGCAGACCGACTACGAGCTGAAGGTGCCGGCCGGCACCGCGCACCTGCTCTTCGAGCGGTATGCGAGCGCCAATCCCGACGAGACGACGGCGTTCCAGTGGCACACCGTGCGGCGGGGGGAAACGCTGGCGGGGATTGCGCGGTCACTGAAGGTGAACCGCACCGATCTGGCGGAAGCGAACTACCTGCGGGCGACCTCGCCGCTGGCCGCGGGCCAGCAGCTGATCATCCCGCGCGCCCCGGCGCCGGGCACGCTGATGGCGGGCCGGGGCACGGCCGGCACCGGCGAGCCTCTGCGCGCCGCCGCCGACGAACCCGCGCGCGTCGTGTACCGCGTGCGCTCCGGCGATTCGCTCTACGCGATCGCACGCCGCCACAACGTGACGGTGCAGGACCTCCGCACCTGGAACAAGATCAACGGCACCCGCATCAACATCGGCGACCGCCTCACCATCCACCAGGGCGCCGCCGCCGGCGCGCAGTAGCGCGCCCCTAGGCGGTCCGCTTCCCCTCGTCGTCGCCCTTCGCGGTCTTCGCGCGGAGCTGCTTGATGCCCTGCTCGATGCGCTCCGCGATCTCGCGCTCGCGCTGCAGCGACCGCAGCGTGTTCTGCGCTTCCTGCACCATGAAGTCGAGCCGCGCGAGCTTCTCGCCCACGTGGTCGATCACGGCCTTCTGCTCGCCCAGCATCTCGAGGTTGATGTTCACATCGTCCAGCAGGTTGACGATGGCGTTGGCGCGGGACTGCACCTCGTCGACGAGCTTGCGGCGCGCGTCGATGGAGGCGATCTTCTCGTCGGTCTCGTTGACCCGCGAGAGCAGCAGCTCGACCTGATCGCGGAGCGACGTGACGTCGGCGCGGTGGTCGGTGACGTACTGCAGATCGGCCTTGCTGCGGCTGCTGACCAGGTGCACGGCCTCGACCTGCGCCTTGACGGCCAGGACGAGCGCCTCGCGTTCGGCGATGGCCTTGATCTTCTGCTCCACCGCGTCGGTCGTCTGCTTGAGCTCGCCGATGCGCTGCTCGTAGGTCGTGATCTTCTTCTCGGAGAACGCGAGCTGCGCACGGCGCTGCTCGAGCTGCTTGAACATCGTCTCGGCGCGCTTCAGCTGATCCTCGGACGCCTCGGTCTGGCTGACGGCGTCGCGCTGGCGCGTCTGCACGCGCCCGAGTTCCGCCAGCAGCTCGTCCTTGATCGTCGCGGCCCGCGCGAGTTCCGCGCCCGCGCCCTGCACCTGCTTGATGCGCTCGGCGACGTCGGCGGCCAGCCCGCGGCTCTGCTCGACGAGCTCGGCCAGCCGGGTCTCCTGATCCTGCACGGTCGATTCGTCGAGCTTTACGGAGGCGACGCGCGCCTGCGCCGCCTCGACCTGCGAGGCCAGGTCCGACACCTGGCCGGTGAGCGGCAGCAGGCGGCCCTGGAGCGCCGCCACGCCGTCCATCTTCTGCTGCGCGTCGACGACCTGCGTGCCGACGGTGTCGAGCAGGCTCTTGAGCGTGTCGAGCTCCGTGCGCCGCGCGAGCTGCTCGCCGAGCTTGCGGTCCACTTCGCCCGTGACCACGTGGAGGCTGTTGATGCGGCCCTCGAGCTTCTCGATGAACTGCAGGCGCGCGCCGACGCGCGTCAGCTGCGCGTCGAGCTCGGCGGCGAGTTCGCCGAGACGCGTCGCGGCCCTGGTGCCGTCGTCCACCTGGGCCATCTTGCCCAGGATTGTGTCCATCTTGGATTCGAGTTCGGGCGTGCGCGCCAGCAGCGTCGAGGCGCGTTCGCCGAAGGCCTCGAGCGCGGCGCGGTCGCCGCTCAGCCGATCCGCCATGCGCGCGAGATCCGCGTGCGCCTTGTGGAAGTCGGTGAGTTCCTTCCGCAGCACCTCGAGGTCGTCGCGGTGCTTCGCCATCGTCTCCTGCTGCGCCGTCGTCCGCTTGCCCATCTCCTCGACCTGGGCGAGCCGGTCGGCGAGCGCCTCGAGCGAGGTCTGCTTGCGCGAGAGCTCGTCGGCCTGCGTCACGAGCGCCTGGAAGTCCTTCGACAGGCCCTCCGTCCGCTGATGCAGGGTCGCGATGCCCTTGTCCTTGGCCAGCAGCGTGTCCATGCGGCCCTCGGCCTCGCCGACGGAGGTCTGCAGCGCCTTGAGACGCTGGTCGAACGCCTCGAACTCCTTCTTCTCGAGGCCGAGACGCTCGGCGTTCGACTTCAGGTACTCGACGAGCGACCGGCTCTCCTTCTCGAGGCGGGCGAACTCGCGCGCGAACTCCTCGCGCTGGCTCGTGGCGCTCTCGAGCTGCAGGTGCGTCTCCTGCGCCAGCTTCTCCATCCGCGCCACGGTTTCCTCGGCGCGCGCCACCTGCTTGTTACCCTCGTTGAGCTTGGCAATCTGCACGTCCATCGCCCAGACCATCTCGTTCAGACGGTTGGCTTCGACGACGGCGTGCTCGATGGCGTGCTTCTGGGCGTCGAGCGACTTGGCCTTGTGCGAGACGTGCTCGGCCAGCGCGTTGAGCGAGGCGAGCCGCTCCTCGGTGTTCTTGCTGAGCTCCTGGAGCTGCACGAGCGGTCCGAGCTTCTTCTCGACTTCCTTGACGGCCTCGGTGGCCGCCGTCGAATCCTCCCGCGCCTCGCGTGAGGATTCGCGGATGCGCTGGTAGTCCTGCGCGAGCTTGGTGGACTGGGAGCCGAGACGGTCGAGCTCCCCCTTGAGCGTGGTCGCGCCCTCGGCCGACTGCTTCACTTCCTGCGTGGCCTGGCGGAGCTGCCCGCGCAGCTCCTCGAGGCCCGCGCGCTCCTTGCGCAGCGTCTCCATCGTCGCCTGCGTCTCGAGCGCCTGCGAGGAGAGCTGCTGAACCTGCTGACGATGCTTCTGCAGTTCGCCGTCGGGCGACATGAGCCGCTCGGTGACCTTCTGCGCCTCGGTGACCTGCGCGAGCAGGCCTTCGATCCGCTTCTCGACTTGGCCGAACGCCTGGACGCGCCCATCGAGGCCGGCCACCTTCTGGCTGATCTCGTCGAGCTTCTCGCTGGCGGTGCCGGCCTTCTGCCCCACCTGCTCCAGCGTCTTGCCCATCTGGGCGAGCTTGGAGCTGCGGACCGAGATCTGGGTGAGCATGGCGCTCAGGGCGCCGCGCTCTTCCTTGGCCGTGGCGATGAGCGTCTGCAGCTCATCGACCTGCTTCTGGGCCTTGCCGCCGGTCGTCAGGTTCTTGAAGGAATCGAGCATGTCCATCTCCCGCGACGTTCCCCGAGGCGCACGTCCGCTGACGCCCGGGGGGAACAGGTCGCGCCCACTATAGTGCCTGAGCGCCCCAAACTCAATGCTGGCCTGAGCTTACGGCCCCTGCTCATCGGGTTATCGGATCGAAGCTTCTGCCATACAGACCCGCAGCGGAGGTTGCACAATCTGGCATGCCCTGACAATGGTCATCCGTAACCTATTCATTTAGAAACACTTCCTTTCCGCAGCCGCTGGCACGCCGATTGGACGATCCTCCCCATGCTCGCGAGGCTTCAAAGCGCGGCGGTGGTCGGGGTCGAGGCGGTGCCGGTCCACGTCGAGGTGGACGTCTCGACGGGACTGCCCTTCTTCACGATGGTCGGGCTGCCGGATACGAGCGTGCGCGAGAGCCGCGACCGGGTGCGCGCGGCCATCCGCAACTCGGGGTTCGAGTTCCCGAGTTACCGCATCACGGTGAATCTCGCGCCCGCGGATCTGCGCAAGGCGGGCGCGGCCTTCGACCTCCCCATCGCGCTCGGCGTGCTGGCCGCGGGCGGCCAGATTGCCTGCCGCGACATCGTCCGCATCGCGATCGTCGGGGAGCTCTCGCTCGACGGCACGATCCACGCGGCGCGGGGTGTGCTGCCGATCGCGGTGGATGCGCGGCGTCGCGGCGCGGAGGCGCTGCTGCTGCCGGAGAGCAACCACCCGGAGGCGAGCGTCGTCTCGGGGCTGCGGCTGCTGCCGGTGCGGACGCTCGCGGAGGCGGTGACCCGGCTGAACCAGGGGGCCGAGGCGTGGCCGGTGGCGGAACCCCCATCGATCGCGGCGCCGGCGGAGGCGGGGCTCGATGCGCTGGACCTGATGGACCTGCGCGGCCAGCCGTTCGCGCGGCGCGCGCTCGAGGTGGCGGCATCCGGCGGGCACAACCTGCTGCTGGTCGGCCCTCCCGGCGCGGGCAAGACGATGCTCGCACGGAGGCTCCCGGGGATCCTCCCGCCGCTCGCGTTCGACGAGGCGCTCGAGTGCACGGCGATTCACTCCGTCGCCGGCACCCTGCCGCGCGGCGTGGGGCTGCTCGTCGAACGGCCGTTCCGGGCCCCGCACCACACCATCTCGGAACCGGCGCTCATCGGCGGCGGCAGCCATCCGCGTCCCGGCGAGATCAGCCTGGCGCATCACGGCGTCCTCTTCCTGGATGAGCTGCTGGAGTTCTCGCGCCACGCGCTCGAAGCGCTGCGCCAGCCGCTCGAAGAGGGACGCGTGACCGTCGCGCGCGCGGCGCGAACGGTCGCCTTCCCCGCCCGCGTCACGCTCGTCGCCGCGATGAACCCGTGTCCCTGCGGCTTCCTCGGGCATCCCCGCCGCCGCTGCCTCTGCACGCCGCAACAGGTGGCGCGGTACCGCGGCCGGCTCTCGGGCCCGCTGCGCGATCGCCTTGACCTGATCGTCGAGGTGGAGGCCGTGCCCGTCGCGGAGCTG
>JAUXWO010000106.1 GCA_030680175.1 Vicinamibacterales bacterium | reverse complement strand
GCGATCTGCCCGCCTGGTTGCTCGACCTGGTCGGCCGCAGCCGCGTCACGCGCCTCGCCGACCGGCGCGGCGAGTGCATCTATTCGGCCTGCGAGCACTACCGGAAGTGCTTCGTCGAACGCACGATCCGCCGCGCCCGCCAGGCCGACATCGTGATCGCCAACCACGCGCTGGTGATGATCCAGGCCGCGATGGGCGGCCTCGACGATGCGACACGGCCGCTGCGCTACGTGTTCGACGAGGGCCATCACCTGTTCGACGCCGCCGACGGCGCCTTCGGCGCGCATCTGAGCGGCGTCGAGGCCTCGGATCTCCGGCGCTGGATCCTGGGCGCCGAGGGGCGACGCGGCAGCCGCGCCCGTGGCCTCGAGCGTCGCGTCAGCGATCTTTTGGGTGAGGATGTCGAAGCTCTGAACGCGCTGAAGCGCCTGCTTGATCTGGCGCAACGCCTGCCCGGCACCAACTGGCAGACGCGGCTAGCCGACGGCACGGTGCTGGGCCCGGCCGAGGAGTTCCTGGCCCTGGTCCGCCAGCAGGTCCGCGCCCGCTCGGCCGGCGACGACCAGGGCTTTGGCCAGGAATGCGACGTGCGGCCGCTCAATCCCGGCCTGATCGAAGCTGCCGACCAGCTCGCGCAGTCGCTCGAGCAGATGCTGGTGCCGGTGCGCCGCCTGCGCCAGGCCTTGCGCGCCAAGCTCGAAGCCGAGGCCGAGACGCTCGATTCGGGGCAACGCGGCCGCATCGAGGGTGTCGCCCGCTCCCTCACCAACCGTTGCGAGCTCACCCTCGAAGCCTGGCGCGCCATGCTACGCGGCCTGCACAACGATCCCGATCCCGCCTTCGTCGACTGGTTCGCGGTCGAGCGCAGTCAGCAACGCGAGGTCGACGTCGGCATGTACCGCCACTATCTCGATCCCACCGAGCCGTTCGTGAACTCGGTGATCCGGCCGTCGCATGGCGCGGTCATCACCTCGGCCACCTTGCGCGATTCGCTGGGCGTGCCGGCCGCCGCCAACGACGAGGCGCCCGACATCAATGCCGACTGGGCGGTGGCCGAGGCGCGCACCGGCACGAAGCACCTGCTGCAACCGGCAATACGCGCGTCGATGGCCTCGCCGTTCGACTATGCTCACGCCACCAAGGTGCTGATCGTCAAGGACGTGAAGCGCGACGACTCCGACCAGGTGGCGGCGGCCTACCGCGAGCTGTTCCTGGCCTCGGGTGGTGGCGCCTTGGGCCTCTTCACCGCCATCGGACGATTGCGCGCCGTGCACCAGCGCATCGCGCCGGCGTTGGAGGAAGCGGGCCTGCCGCTTTATGCCCAGCACGTGGGCGGCATGGATGCAGCGACGCTGGTCGACATCTTCCGGGCCGAGGAACATTCCTGCCTGCTCGGCACCGATGCGGTGCGCGACGGCGTCGACGTGCCGGGACGCTCACTGCGCCTGATCGTCTTCGACCGCGTGCCGTGGCCCCGGCCCGACATTCTCCATCGCGCCCGCAAGGCTTCGTGGAAGGCCGCGGGCGCCGGCGCCACCGCCTACGACGACATGCTGGCGCGGCTCCGCCTGAAGCAGGCCTACGGCCGGTTGATC
>JAUXWO010000121.1 GCA_030680175.1 Vicinamibacterales bacterium | reverse complement strand
CGCGCCTGCGCGCGGCGGCCGGCACCGGCATCCGCCCGCCCGACGCCTTCGAGATCGCGTTCACCGACAACCCGAACCTGAAGCCCGAGCGCAGCCGCAGTGTCGAGGCCGGCCTCACGCAGGCGCTCGCCGGCGGCGCCGTGCAGCTCGAGGCCACCGCCTTCGCCAACACCTACGATGACCTCATCATCTCGGTGGGGCGATTCCGCGACGCGAGCCGTTACCGCACCGACAACATCTCGAATGCGCGTGCGCGCGGCCTCGAACTCGGCGCCTCGTGGCGCGGCGCGGGGGGGCTCGACATCCGCGCGTCGTACACGTGGCTCGACACCGAGATCCTGGCGGTCGACCTCGCCGGCGATGCGCCGCCGCCGTTCGTGGTGGGCGACCAGCTGCTGCGGCGGCCGCGGCACCAGGCCTCGGTGAACGCCGGCTGGACGGGCTCGCGCGCATCGCTGTTCGCCAGCGCGTACCTGCGCGGCGGGACGCTCGACGTCGAGCCGTCGTTCGGCGCGTTCGGCGGCCTGTTTCCGAATTCCGGGTACCGCACCACGGCAGCCGGCGGATCGGTCCGGCTCGGCCGCGGCCTGACCGCCTACGCCCGGCTCGACAACCTCTTCAATCGCGCCTACGAAGACGTCTTCGGCTTCCCGTCCCCCGGCCGCACGGCGTACCTGGGAGTGCGCGTTGCTGCGGGCCGATAACGTCACGTTCGGCTACGGCCCGGACACGCGGGGACAATCCCCCTTTGCCGGGCCTGCGCAACGCGCGGGGGCCGGCGACGTGTCCGGGGCGGCGCTCGTCCTCGATGGCGTCAGCCTCGCCATCCCGAGCGGGGGCCTCGTCGGCATCCTCGGGCCGAACGGATCGGGCAAGACCACGCTGCTGCGGCTCCTGTCGGGGACGCTCAGGCCGTCGAGCGGGCGCGTGTGGCTCGACGACACGGCGGTCGACGCGCTGTCGCGGCGCGACCTCGCGCGCCGGATCGCCGTCGTGCCGCAGGAGACGCACCTGTCGTTCGACTACTCGGTGATGGAGATGGTGCTGATGGGGCGCCATCCCCATCTCGGGCTCTTCGAGGTGGAGGGCCCGCGCGACCTCGCGATCGCGCGGGATGCCCTCGCCGCGACAGGCACCGGCCACCTCGAGGCGCGCCAGTTCGACACGCTCAGCGGCGGGGAGAAGCAGCGCGTGGTGATCGCCGCCGCGCTGGCGCAGGCCGCGGGCCTGCTGCTGCTCGACGAACCCACCGCGTCACTCGACCTCGGCTACCAGCTCGAGGTGGCGGGCCTGCTCCACCACCTCAACGAAGACCGCGGCGTCACCCTGGTCGTCTCCACGCACGATCTGAACCTGGCGGCGTCGCTCTGCCGCCACCTCATCCTGCTGCACAAGGGCCGCGTGCTCGCCGCGGGCGCGACCGAGGAGGTGCTGACCTCCGAGCACATCCAGACGCTCTACGGGGTCGAGGCGGACGTGCGCGTGCACGACGAGACCGGCCACCTGACCGTGGTGCCGATTCGGAGGCGCGCGCGGCGATGAGCGTGTCCCTCCGGCGGCGGCTCGCCACGACCGTCCCGGCGTTCGGCCTCTTCACCGCCGTGGTGCTGCTCCTCGCCCCCACGGTCGGCAGCACGTCGATCAGCCTGGCGCGGGCGTTCGACCCGTCGATTCCATGGGACGCCAACGTCGACGCGCAGATCTTCTTCGTCGCGCGGCTCCCGCGCGTGCTGGCCGGGGCGCTGGTCGGCGGGACGCTGGCCGCGGCGGGCGTCGTGCTGCAGGCGCTGCTCCGCAATCCCCTGGCGACCCCCTTCACGCTCGGGGTTTCCGCCGGCGCGGCCCTCGGCGCGATGCTCGCCATCTCGTTCCAGCTCGACCTCGGGGCGCTCGGCGTCTCGTCGGTCCCCATCGCGAGCTTCGCCGGCTCGCTGGTGGCGATCGGGATCGTGTACTGGCTCGCCTCGTCGCAGCGGCGCGGGCTCTCGACCAACGTGCTGCTGCTTGCCGGGGTGACGCTGAACTCGTTCTTCTCCGCCGTCATCCTCTTCGTGCAGTACCTCTCGGACTTCACCGACGCCTTCCGCTCGATCCGGTGGCTGATGGGCGATCTCGACGTCTCGAGCTACGACCCGATCCTCGCGGCCCTGCCCTTCCTGCTCGTCGCCTTCGCGGCGTTCGCCCTGCTGCCACGCGCGCTCAACCTGCTGACGCTCGGCGAGGATGTGGCGGCCAGCCGCGGGGTGGATACGGGACGCGCGCAGCGGATCGCGTTCTTCAGCGCGTCGCTCGCGACGGGCGCGGCCGTGTCGCTCGGCGGGCCCATCGGGTTCATCGGGATCGTCGTGCCCCACCTGGTCCGCCTGATGGTGGGGTCGGACCACCGCCTCGTCCTGCCGGCCGCCACGCTGTTCGGCGCCGGCTTCCTGGTGCTCTGCGACGTCATCTCGCGCGTGGCCCTGGCCCCGCTCGAACTCCCCGTCGGGATCATCACGGCCATGATCGGCGGACCGTTCTTCCTGTGGCTGCTGGTGCGACGATCATGACGAGACGGACGTACAAACACGAAGGACACGAAGGCCACGAAGGATCGGCTTCTCATTCGCGTACGGCGACTCCTTCCTCTGACGACTCGAGCCGTCACATGCGAATCGGGGCACGAGTCCTGATCTGTCTCTTCGTGGCCTTCGTGTCCTTCGTGTTCGTCCGGCCCGTCACGACACAGGCGCCGCCGTCGCGGATCGTCTCGCTCGTGCCGGCGCTGACGGAGATGCTCTTCGCGATCGGCGCCGGACCGCAGGTCGTGGCGGTCAGCAGCTACGATCAGGACCCGCCCGAGGTCGCCTCGCTCCCGCGCGTCGGGGCGCTGCTCGATCCGGACGTCGAGCGCATCCTCTCGCTGCGGGCCGATCTCGTCGTCATCTACGGCAGCCAGGGCGACCTGCGGATCCAGATGGAGCGCGCCGGCGTGCCGGTCTTCGGCTATCGCCACGGCGGACTGGCCGACATCACCGCCACGATCCGGGCGCTCGGCGCCCGCACCGGGCGCGCGTCCGGCGCCGACGCCGTCGCAACGGCGATCGAGGCGCGACTGGCGGCGG
>JAUXWO010000118.1 GCA_030680175.1 Vicinamibacterales bacterium | reverse complement strand
CGCGCCGCGCGTCCCTCGCTGGAGTCGCCCCCCCTGCCGCTGCCCGATCCCGAGCCCGTGGGCCGCGGCCCGGCCGAGCGCCGCCTCGGCGGCTACACGCTGCCGCCGCCGGCGCTGCTCGATCCGGCGAAGGCGGAGCGGAAGATCGATGAGCGCGAGCTCATGGAATCCGCCCGGCTGCTCGAGGAGAAGTGCCGCGAGTTCTCCGTCGAGGGCTCCGTCGTGCAGATCCACCCCGGCCCCGTCGTCACGACCTTCGAGTTCAAGCCCGATGCGGGCGTGAAGTACAGCAAGGTGACGGGCCTCGCGGACGATCTCTGCCTGGCGATGCAGGCCGAGTCCGTGCTCATCGAGCGCATCCCCGGGAAGTCGACGGTCGGGATTCAGATTCCCAACCCGAATCGCGAGCCGATTTCGCTCCGCGAACTCCTCGAGTCGGATCTCTATCTGAAGTCCGCGTCGAAGCTCACGCTGGCGCTCGGAAAGACGATCCACGGTGAGCCGTTCCTCGCCGACCTGGCCACGATGCCGCACCTGCTGATTGCCGGATCGACCGGCACCGGCAAGTCCGTCGGCCTCAACGCCATGCTCACGAGCATCCTCTTCCGGGCGACGCCGGACGATGTGAAGCTGATTATGATCGACCCGAAGCGGCTGGAGCTCGGGATGTACGAGGACATCCCCCACCTGCTCACGCCGGTCGTGGTGGAGCCGAAGAAGGCTGCCAACGCGCTGCGGTGGGCCGTGCGCGAGATGGAGGAGCGCTACAAGCACCTCGCGGCGTTCGGCGTCCGCAACATCGAGCAGTACAACCGCAACGTGCGGCAGATGATCGAGCACAAGGACGTGCCGAAGGACGCCGAGCCGCCGCGCACGCTGCCGCTCATCGTCGTGGTCGTCGACGAGCTCGCCGACCTGATGATGGTGGCCGGCAACGAGGTCGAGGAATCGATCTGCCGTCTGGCGCAGATGGCCCGCGCCGTCGGCATCCACCTGATCCTGGCGACACAGCGCCCGTCGGTGGACGTCATCACGGGCCTCATCAAGGCCAATCTCCCGTCGCGCATCTCGTTCCGTGTCTCGTCGAAGGTCGACTCGCGCACGATCCTCGACGGCAATGGCGCGGAGCAGCTGCTCGGAAAGGGGGACATGCTGTTCCTGCCGCCGGCCTCGTCGCGCATGGTGCGCCTGCACGGCCCGTACATCTCCGAGCAGGAGTCGGCGCGTCTCGCGAGCTTCCTGCGCAAGCAGGCCAGGCCGGATTACGACGAGACCATCACCGCCGAGGAGAAGACCGACCGCGACGGCATCGAATACGAGAAGGACGACCTGTACGACGAGGCCGCGCGCATCGTGGTGCAGTCGGGACAGGTCTCGATCTCCTATCTGCAGCGCAAGATGCGGATCGGCTTCAGCCGCGCCGCACGCCTCGTGGACATGATGGAGGCCGAAGGGCTCGTCTCCGCCGCGGCGGGCAGCAAGCCGCGCGAGGTCCTGGTCGGCCGCGAGTACTTCGACGAGGTCGATGCGCAGCTGCGCTAACGCCGAGACGGAATCCCCAATGGTCCCACGCGTCCTCACCTGCGCCGTCGCCGCCGTCCTCGCGCTGCTCGTGTGCCTGCCGGCCGCCGCCGAGGCGCAGACGGCGAAGGCCCGCTACGAGGCGGCGCTCGCGCGCGAGCCCATGGTGCGACGGTTGATCGAGACGACCTCCCCCCAGGCGTCCGCCGCCAACCGGACGCGGGCGATCGACGAGGCCACGAAGCTCATCGCGGCCTACGAGCAGGTGCCGCGGCGCTACCCGACCAGCGGCTACAGCGACAACGCCCTCTGGCAGGCGGCCGGGGTGGCCGAGGCGCTGTACAAACGCTACGCCCGCCCGGCGGATCGCACGACCGCCCTCCGGCTCTACCGCTGGCTGGTGAAGGAGTACCCGGCAAGCTCGCTCGTTCGCCAGGCGCGCGCGCCCATCAAGGCCCTCGAAGAGCCCCCGGCGCGCGCGGCGGCCGCACCGCCGAAGGCCGCCCCGCCCCGGCCGACACCGTTCCCGACGCCCGCCTCGCGGGAGCCGGCGC
>JAUXWO010000104.1 GCA_030680175.1 Vicinamibacterales bacterium | reverse complement strand
CGTGCCGGCGTGGCCGGCGCAGGCTGGGGGGCGTCGGCTGACTCGGCGGGCGCCGCCGCATCCGCGGGCGCAAGCGCGTCGGTGGCCGCATCGGGCGGCACGACGCTGTCGGACGGGGCCGGGCCGCACGCGCCCACAAAGAGCGCCGCGGCAAGGGTGAGGAAGAGTGCGTGTTTCATGGGATGTCCTTTGGGCCGGCGTGGCCCTCGCGTGTGGCCTACCGCTGGGCCTTGTGCGAGACGGCCATCATCACCAGGCCCGACGACACGCCGGGCGGCAGATGGAACCGGTCGCCGAGCGAGCCGAGGTTGAAGCCGTCGCGAATCGTGCCCTTGACGGTGACGCGCGCACCCTTGCGCGGCACGCCCTTGTCGGAGAGCACCCAGAGTTGGCCGGTCGTGTCGTCGATCCGGTACGCGCCACGATTCGTCACCGAGTAGCTCTCGACGACCTCGCCCGAGACGCGAACCTCGCGGTTGCTGTACCGGGACGGGTCCGCGAGGATCTGGTTGATGGATTTCGAAGCGCAGCCGGTCGCGGCCATCAGGCTCACGGCGAGCACGGCCATCCAGGCGAGCCGCCACGTGCGTCGTGCTGTCATGTGCTGTCCTGTCTGTCGATCCGTCGGGTGCGTGCGTGGCCGCGGAGGGGGATGCCAGCCATTTCAACTGTAGCGGGGCGGGCCTTGGGAGGAGTGTTCACAAACGCACAGCGCCGATCGCATACAAACACGAAGGTCACGTCCGCCTCCGCGGCCGGAGGCCGCTATGGCGGTCGTGACCTTCGTGTTTGTACGTTCTTACCGTCCCAGGGCGAGGCGCTCGGCGAGGACCTCGGGCAGGCCCTCCTCGAGGATGCGCGCCTGCGCCCCGGCCATCGGGTAGTCGATGCGGTGGATGGCCACGATCATCGCGCTCGTGTCCACGACCCCGAAGGCGGCGCGCGGGTCGCCATCGCGCGGCTGGCCGACGGATCCGGGGTTGATCAGGAAGCGGCCCTCGGCCACGGGGACGTCGAGGGGACGGGCCGCGTCGAAGGTGGCCAGCGTCAGGGCATGGCCGGCGAGCCGGTAGCCCACCTGGACATGCGTGTGACCGAACAGGCACACCGGCCGCCGTGCGGTCTGCAACGCGCGCAGCGCGTCCCCGTCATCGAAGACGTAGGCGTCTTCATCGTAGGGGGTGCCATGGCAGATCTCGATGAGGTCGTCGACGATCAGGGGCCCTGCCGGCAGCGCCGCCAGCCACGCGCGGTTCTCGTCGGTCAGGGTGTCGTACGTCCAGCGGATGGCGCTCCGGGCCACGGCGTTGAAGCCGTCCGGGGTCTCGATCCCGGAGCCGACCTTGTCGTGGTTGCCACGAATCAGGGCGTGGGGGGCGAGGCCGCGAATGCGCTCGACGACGCGGTTCGGGTCGGCGCCGTAGCCGACGAGGTCGCCGAGGACGAGCAGCCGGTCATGGGCGATGCCCTCGGCGGCGGCCAGGACCGCCTCGAGCGCTTCGAGATTCGCGTGAATGTCGCTCAGGACGAGGTACCGCATCACTCCCCCAGCCAGTCGGCCGCCTGTTCCACCAGGGCGCTGACGGGGGCGCGGCCGGTGTCGAGACGCAGGTGGGCCTGCTGATAGGCCGCCAGCCGCTGATTATAGAGCCGCTCCATGCCCGCGCGATCGGCGGCCAGCGGCCGGCGCCCATCGAGCGGGACCCGCGCGAGCAGACGGTCCAGCGGCGCGTCGAGCCAGATGACCGCGCCGTCGCCGAGCATCAGCGCGCGGTTGGCCGGATCGGCGAACGTGCCGCCCCCCGTCGCCACGACGACGCCGCGGCGGGGGAGCAGCGCGACGAGTTCCTCGCGCTCGACGGCGCGGAAGTACGCCTCGCCCTCCTGCCGGAAAATGGTGGGGATGTCGCGGCGTTCGCGCTGTTCGATGCGCGCGTCGATATCCTCGACGTCCCAGTGCAGGCGCGCGGCGAGGGCGCGCCCGACCGTGCTCTTGCCGGCGCCCATGAACCCGACCAGGTACACCTTGTCGGCGGTCACGCGCGCAGGCTGTCGAGCGTTGCGAAGAACGCGGGATAGGACACGGCGGCCGCGCCGGCGCCGGTGATGGCGGTCTCGCCGGTGGCGCCGAGGGCGGCGATGGCAAACGCCATCGCGAGGCGGTGATCGCCGTGGGCGTCGACCGATCCACCCGTCAGTGGCCGGGTGGCCTGGACGACGAACCCGTCCGGCAGCTCCTCGGCGTCCGCGCCGAGGCGCCGGAGGCCGTCCACCAGCGCCGTGATGCGGTCGCTCTCCTTGACGCGCAGCTCGCTCGCGCCCGTGACGCGGATCGCGCCGCCGAGCGTCGCGAGGGCGGCGAGCGCGGGCAGTTCGTCGATGACCCCGGGCACCTCATCCGGCGTCACCTCGAACGCGCGGAGCCCTCGGTGGACGATGCGGAGCTGGCCGACGGGCTCGCCCTGCCAGTCGTCCGTGGGGGCGACGGTGAGGTCGGCCCCGGCGCGGCGCAGCACGTCCACCAGGGCCAGCCGCGTGGGGTTCAGGCCCACGTCCTCGATCGTGATGGCGGAGCCGGGGAGGCCCGCGGCCGCGATGGCCCAGAAGGCGGCGGCCGACGGGTCCCCGGGGACACGGCAGTCGGCCGGCTGGAGCGTCTGGCCGCCAACGATGGCGATGCGCGGGCCGTCGGACGTGAGTGACGCCCCGAACCACCGGAGGGCGCGTTCGGTGTGGTCGCGCGTCGGCGCCGGTTCGGTGATGGTGGTCGTACCCGACGCCTGGAGGCCGGCGAGCAGCACGGCGCTCTTGATCTGCGCGCTCGGCACCTCCGGCGTGTAGGCAATGCCGTGGAGGGCGGCGCCGTGAATCGTCAGCGGCGGGCGGTCTCCCTCGGCGGCCTCGCAGCGCGCGCCCATCAGGGTGAGCGGCGTCATGACGCGGCGCATGGGCCGCCGCGACAGGGAGGCGTCGCCGACCATCGTGGTGGTGAACGGCTGCGCGGCGAGCACGCCGGCCAGCATCCGCATCGTGCTGCCCGAGTTGCCCGCATCGAGCGGTCCGGCCGCCGGACGCAGGCGCCCGGGCCCGTCGACGACGACCCGGCCGTCCGGACCGCGCGCGATTCCGACGCCGAGCGCGGCGAGGCACGCCAGCGTGGACGCGCAGTCGCCGCCCCCGGAGTAGCCGGTGATCGTCGAGCGGCCACGGGCCAGCGCGGCGAGCATCGCGTAGCGGTGGGAGATGGATTTGTCGCCAGGGACGCGGAGCGTGCCGCGGACGGCGCGCGCGGGCCGCACCACGGTCTGGTCCGCCACAGACATCCGATCACTATACAGTGGGTAGTGGGTCGTGGGTAGTGGGTGGTGGGTAGTGGGTCGTGGGTCGTGGGTGGTGGGTCGTGGGCGTACC
>JAUXWO010000097.1 GCA_030680175.1 Vicinamibacterales bacterium | reverse complement strand
CCGCGCCGCGCGGGCCGCCCTCGCGCAGCCCGCCCCCGCGCGGAGGCCCCAGTGATGGATCCGGGGACCCGCCTCCGTCTCGCCGACGACTTCGTGCGCCGGTTCGCCGCCGCCCTGCGCGGCACGCAGCTCTACGCGCCGGGCCACCCGCTCGTCGAGCGGTCGCTCGGGGCGCTGGCGGAGAGCGCCGGGCGGTTCCTGGACGACGAGCCGGCGTTCGCCATGGGCCTGCTCGGCCAGGACATCATCGTCGGCGATGCGCCGCTGCCGCGCGGGGCCGACAACTACGGGGAACTCGTCAGGCGCCTGCAGGGCCTCGGGATCGAGCGCATTGCCTTCCAGCGCGGTGTGACGCCGGAGGAGATCGCCACGCTCGTCGCCACGCTCGCGCACCCGGAGCGGCGCGCGAAAGCCGCGGCCCCGGGCGCGGAGCCATCCGATGCGCTCGCCGTGCTCGGGGCGCTGGCGCACATCCGCGTCGGCCGCCTGCAGGTCGACGAGCGCGTCGAGAGCTCCTCGTCGGATGTCGCCACCATCCGCCGCCTCTACTCCGATGCCGTCTCGATGGCCGGCACGCTGTGGGAGACCGCGCAGCAGGAAGGCATCCCGAATCCCAAGGAGGCCCAGACGCTGGTGGACTCGCTGGCGCAGGCGGTCGCGCAGAATCGCACCGCGCTCGTGGCGCTCACGGCGTTGAAGGAGTACGACAACTACACGTTCACGCACATGGTGAACGTCTCGATCCTCACGATGGCGCAGGCGCGCAGCGTCGGCATCGACGGCACGCTGCTGCGCGAGTTCGGGCTGGCGGCGCTGATGCACGACATCGGCAAGGTGCGGACGCCCACCGAGATTCTCAACAAACCGGACAAGCTCACCGACGCGGAGTTCGCGATCATGCGGATGCACCCCGTCGACGGCGCCGAGATCCTCCGGCAGACGCCGGAGATGCCGACGCTCGCGCCGATCGTGGCCTTCGAGCACCACCTGCGCAGCGACGGCACCGGGTACCCGTTCGGCCTCGCCCGCCCCTCTCTCAACATCGCGACGATGCTCTGCAGCATCGCCGACGTGTACGACGCGATGCGGTCGCAGCGGGCTTACCAGCACGCCTTCCCCACCGACCGCATCCTCGCGGTGCTGCAGCGCAACGACGGCGTGCAGTTCGATCAGCACCTCGTGCGCCGTTTCACCCAGGTCATGGGCATCTACCCGGCCGGCAATCTCGTGCGCCTGAACACAGGCGAACTGGCCGTCGTCATCACGGTCTACGCCCCCGACCCGCATCGCCCGCGCGTGCGCGTGCTGATGGATGCCCGCGGGGCGAGCCTGCCGCGGCCGGTGGACGTGGACCTGTGGGACGCCGCGCCGGAGGGGCCCGGTCCGTCGAGCGTGCGCGGCCCCGTGGACCCGGGCGAGTACGGCATCGATCCGCTCACCTACCTGTAACGGGACTGTGACGCCGGCGCCGCACCACGGCCCGTGGCATACTCGGGTCATCATCACAGGATCCGGCCGCCGACCCGAGAGATCATCGCCATGACCCGTCCGCTTCCTCTCCGCCTGATCCTCGCGCTCGCGGCCGTGATGCTGCTGCCGGCCTGCCGCCCGCCGGCGCCCGCGCCCGCCGCACCCGCGCCGCCGGCGCTGGTCGTCATCCTGACCGTCGATCAGCTCAAGGCCGACTACCTGTCGCGCTTCGACGGCCAGTGGCGCCACGGCATGCGGCGCCTTCTCGAGCACGGGGCGGTGTTCGCCGACACGCGCTTCCCCTACCTGAATACGGTCACCTGTGCCGGCCACGCGACGATCGCGACCGGCTCGGTCCCGGCGACGCACGGGGTGATCCTCAACGCCTGGTACCGCCGCACACTCGGCCGGCAGGCGTCCTGCACCCACGACGAGACCGTGACGACGGTGCCGTATGACGGCGCGCCCGAAGGCGAGCGCCACAGCGCGGCGATGCTGCAGGTGCCGACGATCGGCGATCGGCTGCGCGATCGCACGCCCGGATCGCGGGTGGTCACGCTGTCGCTCAAGCCGCGGAGCGCCATCATGCTCGGCGGGCACCAGCCGACGGCGGTCACGTGGTTCGGCAGCGGCCGCGGCTGGGCCACCTCCTCCGCGTTCGCCGACGCCCCGGTGCCGGAGGTGGCGGCGTGGGTGGCGGCGCATCCGGTCGACCGCTTCCGCACCGAGACGTGGGAGCGGAGCCTCGGCCCCGGCGACTACGCGATGCCGGATGACGGCGCGGGCGAGCGGGCCCTGCCCGGCTGGACGGCCGAGTTCCCGCACCCGCTGGCCGGGGCGCCCGGCACCCCGGAGGATCAGTTCTACGAACTCTGGCAGGCGAGTCCGTACGCGGACGAGTACCTCGGCGCGATGGCCGCCGGCCTCGTCGAGTCGATGGGCCTCGGACGGCAGGACACCCCCGACTACCTGGGCGTCAGCTTTTCGTCGCTGGATCTGATCGGGCACAACTTCGGCCCCGACAGCCAGGAGGTGCAGGACGCCCTCGTGCGGCTCGACCGCACGCTCGGCACGCTCTTCAACGATCTCGATCGGCTCGTGGGACCGGACCGCTGGGTCGTGGCGCTCTCGTCGGACCACGGGGTCTCGCCCGTGCCCGAGGCGCGACGGCTCGCGGGACTCGATGCGGGACGCATTCCGACGCGGGTGGTCGGCGCAGCCGTCGACGCGGCGCTGGCGACGGTGCTCGGGCCGGGGCCGCACGTTGCGCGCGTCGACTACACCGAGGTCTACCTGACCGACGAGACGCGGGCGCGGCTGACCGCGTCCCCGGACGCACCGGACGCCATCACCGCCGCGCTCGAGGCCATCCGCCAGATCCCGGGCATCGAGGCCGCCTTCGAGAGCCGCACGATCGCCGGCGCCCGGCAGGATGCCGATCCCCTCGTACGCGCCGCGGCCCACAGCCACCATCCCGGCCAGAGCGGCGACCTCGTCGCGATCCCCAGGCCCTACTGGTTCTTCGTGACCGGACCGACCGCCGAGAGCGGCAGCGCCGCCACGCACGGCACGCACCACGACTACGATGTGGCCGTCCCTCTGATCTTCATGGGCGCGCCCTTCGCGCCGGGCCGCTACGACGAACCCGCGTCGCCCGCGGATCTGGCGCCGACACTCGCCGCGACCATCGACCTCCCGATGCCCGGGGTGGACGGGCGTGTCCTCGAACGCGCGCGGCGCCGATAAGATCGAGATGCCGCCCCCTGCCCGCCTCCGCCCGCCGACGGCGCTTGCGGCGCTGCTGTGCGCGCTGGTGGTCACGGCCACGCCCGAGGGGCACACCCGGCAGGACGGCCCCGTCCCGCGGCGGCAGGTGATGGCCGACCGCGGCCTCGCGGCCATCGACCGCGGCTTCCGGCCGCGTGACTACGCGCGGGCGCCGAGGTCGGCACGCCACCTGAGCCGGGCGACGGAGGCGGCCGGGGCGAGCGCCGAGCCCTACGTGCGCGGCAGCGTGCTGGTGAAGTTCGCCGAGGGCATGACCGTCTCGGCGACGACGGCCGCCCTGTCCGGCACGGGCGCGTCCCCGCTGACGCGCCCGCCGCAGGCCGACTTCGACATCGTCGCCATTCCGCATGAGGCCGATCCCCAGGCGGTGGCCGAGGCCCTGGGCGCGCGCCCGGATGTCGTCTGGGCGCAGCCGCGGTACCGCGTCCATGCGATGTTCAGGCCGAACGACCCGCTGTATCCCTTCCAGTGGAACTTCCCCGCACTCGACATGGAGGGCGCCTGGGCGATCAATCCCGGCGCCTCGCGAGACATCATCGTCGCGGTGCTCGACAGCGGCGTGGCCCACCGCAACATCACGGTGCGGTACCGGTCGGCGTTCGACTTCCGCTTGTCGCTGGGCGGCCCGGTGTTCCCGGCCCTCGGGCTCGTGGATGTGCCGTTTGCCACCGCGCCGGAACTGGGCGGGGCGGAGCGGTTCGTCGCCCCGTGGGACTTCATCTGGGACGATGACCTGCCCGTGGATCTCGAGGGCCATGGCACGCACGTGGCGGGCACGATTGGCCAGCTCACCAACAACGGCACCGGCGTCGCCGGCATGGCGTTCAACGTCCGCCTGATGCCCGTGAAGGTCCTGCAGGAGGTGTGGGACTTCATCTTCGACAGTCCGGGCACGGGCACCGACGACACGGTCGCGCGCGCGATCCGGTACGCGGCCGATCAAGGCGCGCAGGTGATCAACATGAGCTTCGGCCGCGAGGGCGGCGGTCCCGCGACGGCCGTGGAGGAGGCGATCCGCTACGCCGTGTCGCGCGGGGCGTTCGTGGTCGTGGCGGCGGGCAACGACCGGGAGACCGGCAACCGGCCCAACCGCATTGCGGAGGCGGCGCCGCGCATCGACGGCATGGTGGCGGTCGGCGCGGTGGGGCGCGATCTGCGCGTGGCGTACTACTCGACCACGGGCGCGCACGTGGAGCTTGCCGCCCCGGGGGGCGCGTCGCGCACGGGTGATTCGTCCGGGCTGATCCTGCAGCAGACGGTCGATCCGGATCTGCTCGAGACCTATGCGTTCGGCCCGGCACGTTTCGGCCCGCCGCGCGCGGATGCCATGGCCTATCACTATCTGCAGGGCACCTCGATGGCGGTGCCGCACGTCTCGGGGCTGGCGGCGCTGCTCCTGCAGCAGGGCATCACCAGCCCGGCCGCGATCGAGGCGGCGATGACGCGGTTCGCCACCGACCTCGGGCCCCCGGGCCGGGACAACGAGTATGGCCACGGCCTGATCAACCCGCGCGCCACACTGCGTGGCCTGGGCCTCGCCCGGTAGGCGCGATGGCGGCGGCCAACACCTTCGCACGGCGCGTGCTGCGGATCGTCACGCGGATCCCCGCCGGCCGGGTGGCGACCTACGGTGACGTGGCGGCGCTGGCGGGGGCGCCGCGTGCCGCGCGGGCCGTCGGCAACGTCCTGCGGGAGGCGCGCGTGCCCGGCATCCCCTATCACCGGGTGATCGCCGCGGGCGGCCGGCTCGGGGGCTACGGCGGCGCCCCCGGCCTGAAGCGGGCGCTGCTGGCGGCGGAGGGCCTGCAGGTCACGCCCACGCGGGTCCGGCACTTCGAGGCAGTCCGGTGGCGAGATCGCACCCGGCGGTGACGAATTCCCATCTATTTTCGTCCTGCATCCGTCCAACACAGAACTGAACACGGCCTGCGGCCGTAAGTTCTGGGAGACGGCCCGCCCCGTGTCGCGGGCACGGGCCGCCATCAACCCCTCGGACCATGCTGACGTCTAAGACTCCAGGAGACGCGAAAAGCGCCGATTTGCTCCTCGCCGAGCGGTGCCGGCGCGGCGACGACGCCGCGTTCGAGGAGCTGTACCGGCGACATGCGGGACGGCTCTACAATCTGGCCTACCGGATGGCGCCGTCGGGACAGGATGCCGAGGACCTGCTCCAGGACATCTTCCTGCTGGCGCATCGGAAGCTCGACAGCTTCCGTGGCGACTCGTCGCTCGGGACCTGGCTCTATCGGCTGGCGATGAACCACTGCCTCGACACGCTGCGCCACCGGCATACGCGGATGGGCCAGCAGACCGACTCGCTCGACGCCCCGGAGTCGCCGCAGGTGGCGGCCCGGGCGCCCGTCCTTGGCGGGGTCAGCCGCCTCGACCTGGAGCGGGCGATCGCAAAATTGCCGTCGGCCTGTCGCGCGGCGTTCCTGCTGCACGACGTGGAGGGGTTCGGCCACCAGGAAGTGGCGACCCTGCTGGGCGTGTCGGAAGGCACGTCGAAGTCGCAGGTGCACAAGGCGCGGATGCGGATCCGTGCGTATCTGTCGCAGGAGATGGCGACGGCGGCCGGCCAGTAGCCGGCGAGGCGGAGTGGCGTGATGCGGTGCGAGGCGTGTGCGGACAACATCGGTGCGCTGATCGACGGGGATCTGTCCCCCGAGGATCAGCGGGCGCTCGAGCGGCACCTCGAGGGCTGCGCGGAGTGCCGCGCGCTGGTGGACGACCTTCGCACGATCCGCGCCGCGGCGTTCACGCTCGAGCGGCGTGAGGTGCCGCCGCGCGTCTGGGCGGGCATCCAGGCGCAGCTGGCCGCGGCCCCCTCCGGCGCGGCGCGCGACCGCGCC
>JAUXWO010000094.1 GCA_030680175.1 Vicinamibacterales bacterium | reverse complement strand
CCGCGAGCGCGGCGCGCTGCGCAACATCTACGTGAGTGGCGGGCGCGGGTTCCTGCACGATGCGGTGGCACTGGCCGGCGGCGCGAACGTCTTCGCCGATGTGGACCGCGAGTCCGTGCAGGCCACGACCGAGCTGATCCTGGCGCGCGCGCCGGAGGTGATCGTGGAGCTGCGCTCGGCCGAGACGCTCGGCGACGAGGCGCGCGCGCGGGAGGTCGCCGCCTGGGCGCGGCTCGCGTCGGTCCCGGCGGTGCGGGACCGGCGGATCCACATCCTGACGGGACGCGGCCTCACCGTCCCGGGCCCGCGCATCCCCGACACCGTCGAGCAACTGGCCGCCGCGCTCCATCCCGAGGCCCGCCGGTGAAGATCCTCGTCTCCTGGTCCACGGGCAAGGACTCGGCGTGGATGCTGCACGTGCTGCAGGCCACGCACCCGGGTGCGGTCGCGGGCCTGCTCAGCACCACGAACGAGGCGGTGGACCGGGTGGCCATGCACGGCGTGCGCCGCGCCGTGCTCGAGGCGCAGGCCGCGGCGGCCGGACTCCCGCTCACGGTCGTGCCGCTGCCCTGGCCCTGCTCGAACGACGAGTACGAGGCGCGCATGGGCGCGGCGGTCGCCACGGCGGTCCGCGATGGCTACACGCATGTGGCCTTCGGCGACCTGTTCCTGGAGGACGTGCGGCGGTACCGCGAGGACCGTCTCACCGGCACCGGCCTCGCGCCGCTCTTCCCCCTGTGGCAGGCGATGCCGACGCCCGACCTGGCGCGCGCGATGATCGCGGGGGGGCTGCAGGCGACGCTGACGTGCGTGGATACGCGCGTCCTGCCGGCCTCGTTCGCCGGCCGCGCCTTCGACGCCTCGCTCCTCGCCGACCTGCCGGCCGGCGTCGATCCCTGCGGCGAGCGGGGCGAGTTCCACTCCTGCGCGTGGGACGGCCCGATGTTCGCCCACCCCCTGTCGCTGGCGACGGGCGAGGTGGTGCTCCGCGATCCCTTCGTCTTCATCGATCTCGACTTCCCCCGGGGCCCGCACCCGGGTTGAGCCGGGGCCACGGCTCAGGTATTCTTCTTTCACGTGTCACGGCCGACCGAACTGACGCTCACGCTGGCGCCGCAGCGCCGCTTCGAAGCGATCGACGTCACCACGCGCATCGAGGCAGAGGCCGGAGATCTGCTCAGCCGCTACCGGCGCGCGTTGTACACGTCGTTCCACACCACGGCGGGGTATCTCGACCAGAGCCTCTCGGTGCGCCTGCACCACCGGCAGGACCTCGTCTCCCAGTTCTTCCGGGCCTTCCACGCGCTCTTCCCGCAGGGCGGCGAGTACCGCCACGACCAGATGGCCCTGCGTGCCGAGCTGACCGAGGCCCAGAAGGAGGTCGAGCCGCACAACGGCGACTCGCACCTCACCTTCATCGGCGCCGGCATGCGCAACTGCGTGACGTACCGCACGCGGCCGCATGCGCCCGTCTACTTCATCGAACTGGACGGCAAGACCGACGTGCTGCACCGCCAGCGCAAGACCACGATCGTGGCGTACGACCACGAAACCGTCGTCGCGCGGCAGGCGCTCACCATCCCGGTGTCGAAGCACCCGATCGATGCGGTGAACCTCGCGGATCCGTCCTTCGGGCTGCTCGACCAGGCCAACGCGCTCGTGGCGCGCGCCGGCGTCGACCATGCGCGGGTGGATCTGGTGCTGGATCCCGGCGAGCGCCATGTCGGGCTGACCGTCAACGAGTACGAGACGCTCCTGATGCAGCACGACCTCGTCGAGGTGCTCCGCGATCCCTTCCGCTTCGCGAAGCTGAAGGCGGGGCACATGGTGGCCGACCCGCTCGCCATTCCCGGCAAGTCGCTGAACTACGCGCGCTACGACATGGTGCGTGTGCTGAATTCGCTGATGGAGGCGCTGCGCCTGGATGAGGGCGCCTTCGAGCGGCTCGTCGCCAAGGTCGTCTCCCTCCCCGCGCGCCGCTTTCTGCGGTCGCGCCGCGTCAGCTTCCTGGCCGGACCGGATCCCGACTCGGGCGTGCCGCGCGTGCTGTGCGGCACCTATCAGAGCCCCATCCTCGTCCAGTGGCACCCCGCCGATCAGCAGGCGCGCCGCGTGGACATCGTCGTCACGCAGTTCTCGTAGGCGGGGCGCCCCCGCGTGGCATGACGCATCCCTCCCGGCTCATCTGCCTGACGGAAGAAACCACCGAGACGCTGTACCTGCTCGGTGAAGGCGACCGCGTCGTCGGGGTGAGCGGCTACACCGTGCGCCCGATCGAGGCGCGCAGGAAGCCGCGTGTCTCGTCGTTCCTGCACGCGCGCTACGACAAGATCGAGGCGCTCCAGCCCGACCTCATCCTCGCGTTCTCCGATCTGCAGGCGGCGATCACGACGGAGCTCGTGACGCGCGGCCATGCCGTCTTCACCTTCAACCAGCGCAGCGTCGCCGAGATCCTCCAGATGGTGCGCATGCTCGGCGGCATCGTCGGCGTGCCGGAGAAAGCGGAGGCGCTCGCGCGGGAGTTCGAGGCGGGGCTCGAGGCGATCCGGGCGTCGGCGGCACGGTTCCCGCGCCGCCCGCGCGTCTACTTCGAGGAGTGGGACGACCCGCTCATCTCCGGCATCCAGTGGGTCGAGGAGCTCATCGAGATCGCCGGCGGCGATCCCGTGTTCCCGGAACTGCGGCACGCACGGCTCGGCAAGGACCGCATCATCGACCAGTCGCGGGTGATCGCCGCCGCCCCGGAGGTCTTCATCGGATCGTGGTGCGGCAAGCCCGTGCGCAAGGCGAAGGTGCGGGCGCGCCCGGGGTGGGAGGCGGTGCCGGCCATTCGCGACGGCCACGTCTACGAGGTGAAGTCGAGCTACATCCTGCAGCCCGGCCCCGCCGCCCTCACCGAGGGTGTGCGGCAACTGCACGCCGTGCTGTGCCGCGCCCTCGACCTCGATGTGCCCGCCGCGCTCGCGCCCGCCGAGAAGTGGGACCGGGACTGACCCCGCCACGGCGGTGACGGGGCCGCCCGCGGTCAGCTCGCCGCAGGCGGGTCGGCGCCGCGCCAGAGGTTCGACGTATTCAGCTCCTCGCGACCGCACGACTTCAGGTACAGGAAGAGCTGCGTGCGATACGCGATGAGTCCGCCGAGGACCGAGTTGACCATGTAGGACCCGCGCGTCGTGGTGCTGCCGTCGAATCCGATCATCTCGGTGCGGAACACCTCGTCCGCCACGCCGTCCAGCAGCGCGGCACAGGCATCGCCCTCGGCGCCGAGAACCGCGACGGTCTGCGCGAGGTCGCGCTCGCCGGCCGCCTTCGCCGCCGCGCCCCAGGCCTCGCGGTCGAAGCCCGTGCCCGAGGGCAGGCCGTACTGGATCATCAGCGGCCCCATCATGCTGAGGTACCGCAGCAGCTCGATCGTGCTGCGCTGCTTCGGCGTGGGCCGGTAGTCGATCATCGACGGCTCGATCTTGCCGGCGAGGTGGATGAGGATGCGGTACTCGTTCCGCAGGGACGCGATCAGTTCGGACGTCGTCAGAATCATGGGGCCTCGTAGAAAACGAACCAGAGACGAAAGTGTATCCCACGACGGTGGGGCCGCGCCGCTTGCCGGGGTTCCCGGCACCGAGTACGCTGCGGTGTGCGTTCCCCCGCTTCCTGGTCGCGAGAGACCCGCCTGCTGCTGCTGACGATGCTCGTGTCGGTGGCGGTGCTCGGGGTGCTCGCGCAGTTCCGCTTCCCCGACGTGCAGCGCGTCGAGGCGCCGGCGCAGCCGCTCGAACGGCTCGCCGCGCGCGCCACGTTCGACGAGCTGGCCGGCATCATCGAACGGCTGGACCGGCGGATCGCGCCGTCGCTGGTGGTGCTGCGCGTCGGCAGCCGGCAGCCCCCCGCGCCCCGCAGCCTGCGCGACCTGCTGAGCGAGCCCGCGGCGGCGGCGCCGCAGTCCGGCTTCATCCCCTCGCTCCGCGTGCGGCCCGACATCGCGATCGCGCTGCTCGACCCCGGCACCTCCGTCCAGGGCGTGCTGGGCGACTCGCAGGCGGTGCCGCTCGTGCTCGCGCTCGACCCGGTGCGACGCCTGGCCCTCGTCCGCGTGCCACCGGCCGCCGACGCCGCCTCGTGGCAATGGCAGGGGGTGACCCTCGTGGACACGCCGCGCTACGTCGGCGTCATCGAGGGCACGCGGGGCGGGACGACGCTGCGTCCCCTGTTCCTCGGCAAGGCCGACCGCTTCGAGGAGACGCGCTGGGAAACGCCGCTCGTCGTCCTGGGACATGAGGCGCTCGCCCGCGAGGGCGCGTTCCTCTTCTCGCTCGAGGGCGGCCTGATCGGCATGCTCGTCAGCGAGAGCGGCGTGCTCGCGGT
Organism: Vicinamibacterales bacterium; assembly: GCA_030680175.1. Classification (GTDB taxonomy): domain Bacteria; phylum Acidobacteriota; class Vicinamibacteria; order Vicinamibacterales; family UBA2999; genus JAUXWO01. The sequence goes on along the minus strand of JAUXWO010000094.1, from coordinate 5,134 downwards.
CGTGCCCGGCGCATCGCTGACCCGGATCGCCAACGAGCTGCTGAACGCCGGCACCCCGGTGCCGAACGACGCCGGCCTCGTCGTCCAGCCGCTCACCGGACCGCTGGCGTCGGCGGTCGGCGCGATGACGGGCGTGCTCGTCGTGCAGGTCGAGCCGGGATCCCCGGCCGACGGCATCGTGCGTCCGGGCGACCTCATCGAGACGGTGGACAACGAGCCTGCGGGGCAGCCGGACGCGCTGCTGCTGCGCCTCGCCCGCACGACACCGGGCGCGACGGTGAGCCTCGGGGTCCGGCGCGGGGCCGACCGCCACGTCGTCATGCTGCAGCTCGGCGTGGCGGGATCGCTGCGTGCGCCCGCCGCCTGGCCGGGCTTCACGACGGATCCCGGCCCGAACGGCGCGCGCGTCCGCACGGTCGATCCCGGGTCGGCGGCGGCGCTGGCGGGACTGCAGCCGGGCGACGATGTCACGCTCTTTGCCGGCGCGGAGGCGCCGTCCCCGCGGGATCTGACGCGCCTGGCGGCCGGCATCGAGGCGGGACGCCGGGTGCTCGTCATCGTCAGCCGCGGCAACCGTCCCCACGCTCTCGCGCTCGAGCGCCCGCGATGACCGCCCCGTTCGATCCGTACGACGACCGGTCGGAGATCGGCCGCGACGTGCTCGACGCACACGTCGCCACGACCCCGATCCGTCCGGCACGCCTCATCGACGTCCTCGGCCGTACGCGGGCGGCCCTCGGGCTGAAGCCGCTCACCGCCCCTGCACTGCTCTTCGTCCCCATCGGCGCGATCCTCGGCCCGGCCGGCGCCGGCTGGCTGGGCCTCGATCTGCTGGGCCGGCTCTACCCCGCGATGTCCACGGCGCTTGCGGCGCTCGGCATCTTCGTCGGCCTCGGCATGTCGCTCGACCAGCGCAGCGAGCGGCGCCTGCTGGCCGCGGCGTCGCTCGAGGCGGTCGTCACCATCGCGCTGGTCAGCGGGGCGTTCGTCTATGTCCTCACGGCGTGGGAGGTGCGCCCCGACATCGGGCTGCTGCCGCTGGCGCTCGCGCTCGGGCTGTGCGCCTCGGCCACCGCCGCGGGTGTGGCCCCGGCGGACGCGCCCCTCGCCGACCGCCTCGCCGTGCGCATCGCCGACCTGGACGATGTGCTGCCGATTGCGATCGGCGGCGTCGTGCTGGCCCTGGCCGCGACCAGCGCGCCGCTCGAGGTGCTGCGCCTCGCCGCCGGCAACGTCGCCCTCGGCCTGTCGGTGGCCGTGGCCGGCTGGCTGCTGTTCGATCGCGCGCACGGCGAGGCCGAGCGCGCCGTGTTCGTGATCGGTGTGGTGGCCCTGCTCGGGGGCGGCGCGGCGTACCTCGGCGTCTCGCCGCTGCTCTCGGGCATGGTCGCGGGCCTGTTCTGGAAGTACGCCCCGGGCCGTGCCGACACGATCATCCGCGACGACCTGCGCCGGCTGCAGCACCCGCTCGTCGTGCTGCTCCTGATCTTCGCGGGGGCGAGCGCGCAGCCGAGCACGCTGGCGCTGTGGCTGCTCGGGCCGTACGTCCTCGTCCGCCTCGCCGGGAAGCTGGCGGGCGGCTGGCTCGTCTCGCGCGTGATGTTCGAGCTCTCGCCCGGCGACATCGGCAGCCACCTGCTGGCCCCCGGGGTGATCGGGCTGGCGTTCGCGCTCGCGTTCCACCATGCGTCGGGCACGACCGCCTCGCTCGCCGTGCTCACGGCGGTCGCCGCCGGGACGCTCATCGGCGAGGTGCTGGCGGCCTTCGCGCTCGTCGGGCCGGGACGGCGCTGATGCGACGAGCCGCCGCCCTCGTCCTCCTGCTCCTGACCGTCATCGTCCTGCGCCGGGCGATGGACGGCGACACGGCCGCGGACCTGCGGGGGACGGCGCTCGCGTTCGGCTTCGCGCTGATTGCCGCCACGCTGGCCGGCGAGCTGTTCGAGCGCCTGCGCCTGCCGCGCATCAGCGGGTACCTGCTGTTCGGACTCGCCTGTGGGCCGTTTGCCGCCGACCTGATCTCGCGCACGATGGCGAGCGACCTTCAGATCATCAACGGCCTCGCGATTGCGCTCATCGCCTTCATCGCGGGCCTCGAGATCAACTTCGTCCGGATCCGCAGCCGGCTGGGGGCGATCCTCGCGGTCGGGGGCGCCGCCGTCCTCGTCCCGTTCATGGTGCTGGAGATGGTGCTGTTCCTCGCGTGGCCGTGGCTGCCGATCGCGCCGGACGCAACAGGGCTGACGCGCCTCGGGATGACCCTGGTGCTCACGACGGTCCTCGTCAGCTTCTCCCCGACCGTCACGATCGCGGTGATCACCGAAAGCCGGACGCGGGGTCCGCTGAGCGAACTGGTGCTCTCCGTCGTCGTGCTTGCAGACCTCGCCCTGATCCTCGGCTTCACGCTGGTGATGCAGTTCATGCGGTCCGTGAACGGTGCGACGGGCGATGCGGGCGTCGGCCTGCTGCCGTTCCTGGTGTGGGACATCTTCGGGTCCTTCGCGTTCGGCGCCATCATCGGCGCGGCGTTCGCGCTCTACCTCCGGATCGTCGGTCGGGAACTCACGCTGGTGCTGCTCGCGGTGTGCGTGCTGATGAGCGCCGCGGGCGAGGTGCTGCACTTCGAGCCGCTGCTCTCGGCGCTCGCGGCCGGCCTGGTCGTGGAGAATATCGCGCCGCCCCAGGGCGATGCCATGAAGCACGCGGTCGAGCGCAGCGCGCTTCCGGTGCTCGTCATCTTCTTCGTTGCCGCGGGGGCGTCGATCCATGTCGATGCGCTGATGGAGCTCGGCGGCATCGCCGTCGGCCTCGCGTTGCTCCGCGCGTTCAGCATCTGGATGGGGGTGGGCCTCGGCGTGGCGCGCGCGGGCCTCAGCCACACGGGCGCGTCGATGGCCTGGATGGGCCTCGTCTCACAGGCCGGTGTCACGCTCGGCCTGACCATCATCGTGGCCTCCGAATTCCCCGGCTGGGGCACCCGGGTCCAGACGCTCGTCGTCGCGATGATCGCCCTGCACGAGCTGGCGGGCCCGGTGCTGTTCCGCATGGCGCTCGCCAGAGCCGGCGAAGTGGGCGGGATGGATCGTCCCGGCGGCCTCACCGGCTCGGCACGACCGGCCTGACTCAGGCCTGAGCCGTGCGCGGCGGGTTCGCCGCCAGCACGCTCACGACGCCGAGCTGGCCCGCACACTGGAACACCACTCGCTCCACGACCCGCGTGCCGGGGATCCCGATCGAGTAGTCCGTCCCGTCCACGACGACCGGGAGCGACAGGTGGCAGGCGCCGGCCATCAGCGCCTTGATGTTGCCGCCGGTCATGTTCGTGATCTCGCCGAGCGCATCGTGCACGTCCTGCCGCGATGGCGCCTCCTCGCCGAGGTGGAACATGTGCGCGGCGACCTGGCCGGCGAGCGGGCGCGGCACCTGCAACAGGACGGCCCCCTGCCAGTCGCCGGTGATGTTGATCACGCCGTCGAGCGTCGGGCCGGTCAGCGCGCCGTCGTCCCAGACCTCGAGCGGATGCGCCGCCATCCCGGCCGTGGACAGCCAGATCTCTTCCGTCAACGTCGCGATGTCGTGCGCCAGGCCTGTCCTCATGCCGCCCCCCGCTGCGCGGTTCCCGACGCCTCACCCAGGCAGTAGCACCCGGCGCGGTCGTACGGCATCCGATGAAAGTGATCGTCGAGCCCCAGGGGCGACTCGGCGCCCCCGAGGAAGAAGTAGCCGTCGGCCCGCAGCACGCGCCGGATGCGTCCGAGGATCTCGCGCTTGCTCGGCACGTCGAAGTAGATCATCACGTTCCGCAGCATCACCACGTCGAAGGCGCCGAGCGGCGGCCAGGGCTTCACGAGGTTGATCGGCTCGAACCGCACCCGCTCGCGGACGGCGGGCTTCAGCTGCCACTCGAGGCCCTGCTTCTCGAAGTACTTCACGAGGTAGGTCGCGGGCAGCCCCCGGTTGATCTCGCTCTGCGTGTAGCGTCCCTCGCGCGCGCGCTTCAGGACATCGAGATTGATGTCGGTGGCCACATGCTGCACGTTCCACGACGCCAGCGCCGGGAAGTGCTCGGCCAGCATCATCACCACCGAGTACGGTTCCTGCCCGGTCGACGACGCGCCGTACCAGAAGCGCAGCTCTCGGGTCGCGGCGCGCGCGGCCATGAGCGAGGGGACCACGTGCTTGCGCAGGGCCTCGAAGGGCTCGAAATCCCGAAAGAACGTCGTCTCGTTGGTCGTCATCGCTTCGACGACCTCCTGACGCAGGGCCAGGTCGCGGGCGCCGCGGACGCGGTCGAGCAGGGCCGTGATCGAGGCGAGGCCGTGCCGCTTCGCCAGCGGCCCGAGCCGCGCCTCGACGAGGTACTGCTTGCCGGCGTCGAGGACGATGCCGGCCTGATCGCAGACCAGCAGGCGCACGAAGTCGAAGTCCTGTTCAGTGACGACCATGACCTGTTCCCACTTCCGCCGCGCGTGCGGCTTGTTGCCATCCCGGCGCCGGCCGGCCCTGTGCGACGCGGCGCGCCACGTCCTGCGCGATCAACTCGAGCGGGAGCACGCGGTCGGCCAGCCCGGCGCGCGCCACCGCCCCCGGCATGCCCCACACGACGCTCGTCGCCTCGTCCTGCACGATCACCTGGCCGTGCGCCTCGCGGAGCCGCTCCGCCCCGAGCAGGCCGTCCTGTCCCATGCCGGTCAGCACCACCGCCAGTGCCTGCGCGCCGTACAGGCCGGCGACCGACCTGAAGAGCACGTCCACCGCGGGCCGGCACGAGTTCTCGGGCGGCCCCTGATCGAGCGCGATGACAACGCCGGTCCCCCGTTGGACGAGCCGCATGTGGAAGTCGCCCGGGGCCAGGTACGCCGTGCCGGGCTGGAGCGTCATCCCCTCCGCCGCCTCGACCACCGCGACGGCCGACTGCGCGTCGAGCCGGTCGGCGAGCATCTTCGTGAACATCGGCGGCATGTGCTGCACGATCACGATGGGCACGGGCAGGGCGGCCGGCAGGGCCGGCATCACGGCCGCGAGCGCATTCGGGCCGCCGGTGGACACGCCGATCGCGACGATGCCGACCGTCGAGCCCACGCCGGGCGGCCGTGCGGGTGCGGGGGCGGGCGCCGGCGCCGCGACGGGTGGC
>JAUXWO010000084.1 GCA_030680175.1 Vicinamibacterales bacterium | reverse complement strand
TCGCGCGGCTGATCGTCTCCGACGCGTGGCTGTTCGTGATGTTGAACAGGTCGAAGAAGAGGCGCGCCCGCGTCCGCGACGTGAAGTTCACCGTCTTCTCGGCGCGGATGTCGAACACCCAGATGTTGTCCTCACGATTCGAGTTCATCGGCTCGACGTACGCCGTCGTGTTCCCCGCGCTCGTGATGAGCCCGGTGGCCGCCGGAATCGTGATCGTGCGCGCGTAGTTGGAACCCGACTGGTGGCGCAGCACCGGCGAGAGCCGGATGCCGTACGGCGCGTCGTAGCTGCCCGTCACCTTGAAGTTCCAGATCGTGGTGTCTTCCACACCCGGGTCGTTCGGCGTGCGCTGCGGCCCGTTCGGGAAGTCCGTCATCCAGGTGTGCGCGCCGCCGATCGACGCCGACCACCGGTTGCTGTACCGCTTGTTCACCGACAGCTCGAACGTCTTGTACCGCGAGTACTGGTCGACGTTCTGCACCACGGTGGCCGACGAGCCGGCCTGCGCGGTCGGGATACCGAACATCGTGATCACGCTGTCGTCCGCCGTGCCGGCGCGGCCATCGGGGCCCACATCCGCGCGGCTGAACGGCATCGTGAACGCCGAGAACGGCCGCCCCGGCTGGAACGACGTCGAGATGAGGTCGTCCTCCGTCTTGTAGACGAATCCGGCGCGCATGCCGAGCGCATCCGCCAGCTGCCGTTCCACCCACACCGACGCCTCATGCGTGTACGGCGCCTTGATGTCCGGGCTGAGCGACACCGAACCGAGCAGCGCCTGGCTGATCAGGTTGCCCTGCTCCCCCGGCTGCCACCGGCGGTCGCCGTTCACGTCGTTCCACGTGTACGTCTGCTGCTTCGCCGTCGTGTTCGGGTTCGCCGATCCTGCGACGCCCGCGCCCGGGTTGTGCCAGTAGAACCCGTAGTTGCCCTTCAGCACCGTCTTGCCGTCGCCCGCGAGGTCATACACCACGCCGACGCGCGGCGCGAACAGGTTCCACGTGTACATGTCCACTTCCGCGAATGTCCGCGCGTCCACCGACGCCGGGCCCACCGTGGCGGCGATCTGCTGCTGCTCGGGCAGCCAGCCGCTGTAGCGGTCGAACCGCACGCCGGCGTTCACCGTCATCCGACCGGCGTTCCACGTGTCGTTGACGAAGAAGCTGCCCACGTTCAGCGCCGCGCGCGACGTCAGCGCGCCGTCCTTGCCCAGCTTCAGCTTGCCCGTCGCCGTCGCCGTCGGCAGGCGGAAGATCACCTGGTTCGACACACCGTTGTTGTAGACGTGCTCGATGTTGCCGCCCACACCCTGCTCGAAGCCTTCCCAGCTTTGCTCGCGCAGGATCTCGCCGCCGATCTTGATTGTGTGGCTCCCCCCCGCCGAGTCCAGGAAATACGTCATCGCGGCCGTGGCCTGGTTGCGCTCACGGTCGAGCTGCCACTTGCGGTGCGCGCCTGCGATCGCCAGCGTCCCCGAGTCCCGCCAGAAGTACTGCTCGTCGCTGTTGGCGATGGTCGGGAAGTAGTACCCGAACGATCCGACGCGCGCTTCCAGGTAGATCTTGTCGCTGAGCGTCCCGTTCCACTCCGTCTTCCATACCCAGCTCCCCGAGTCCTGCTTGAAGGTCGGCCCCGCCGAGTCGTAGATCGCCGTGCCGAACGGGAGACGCGTCGGCTGCAGCTTCTGGCCCCACTGG
>JAUXWO010000083.1 GCA_030680175.1 Vicinamibacterales bacterium | reverse complement strand
TAGGGGTATCCATGTGACCGGAGTCATGCTCAGGCCTTCCTCCACGGTCGTTCCGCAGCGGGACGCTCCAGGCTCGGTGGATGGCCGCGGGCCTGCGGCGGCGTGGGCGACACTGCCTTGGGCTCGGGGTTCACGATGAGGTCCCGGTAGCGCACGGGCCCGTGGCCGACGGCGAGCTCGAGCGCCCGGTAGAACACCAGCCCGCGGCTGCGCGAGCGGCGGCGGTTGAAGCGGAACACGAACTCGTCGAGGTAGCTGGGCAGATGGGCCTCGTCCACCGAGCCCTGGTGGGTGCCCAGCAGCCACCGCTTGGCCAGGGCGGCGATGCGGTGCACCGCGGGCAGGAGCTCGCCGGGGTCCTCACCGCGGGCGCGGGCGGCGCGCTGGCTGCGCCGGTCGTGGACGTAGCCGAGCCGGTCGAGCCCGCGATACCCCTGCCAGGCGTCGGTGATGACCCTCGCGCCCGGCTCGACGTGCCCGGTGACGAACGCGTGCAGGGAGCCTGCGGACCCGTCGGCCAGGGGCGCCATCCGGCAGCGACCGATCCCCTTCGGCTCCCGCACCTCGACCGCGATGCCGGTCAGGACCTTCCTGCCCCTGGCCCGCCCGCCACGCAGGCCCGGCTCCTCCCCGCCGATGTAGGTCTCGTCCACCTCCACCGTCCCGGACAGCCGCTCCCGTCCCGGGCGTACCAGCACCGAGCGGAGCCGGTGCAGCATCGCCCACGCGGTCTGGTACGAGCCGATCTCCAGCGTCCGCTTCAGGCTCAGCGCCGAGATGCCGTCCTTGCCGCTGGCGAACAGCCAGCAGGCGGCGAACCACACCGTCAGCGGCGTGCGCGTCCGGTCGAAGATCGTGCCCGCTGTCGTGGACGTGCGCGCCCGGCACCGCGCGCACTCGAACCGGCCGTCGCCCAGTCGCCAGCCCTCCGCGTGACCGCAGGCCGGGCAGACGAACCCGGCCGGCCAGCGCAGCCACTCAAGGTAGTCCAGGCAGTCCGCGTCCGTCCGGAACCAGGCGTGGAGCTCGCCGAAGGACCTCGGGTAGTGCAGGCCGGCCCGAGGCCGCTCAGCCGCCGGAGGCCGCTCCACACGCCCGAGTGTACTCCGGTCACATGGATACCCCTAAGTGGCCTCATGGCCTCATACGTATCCCCTTGAAACAGGGCATCACAACATGTCGTGTCCGGCGGGATGGGCGCTCGCAACCCCGGCGACTATCCGCGCACCCTGGCGGAGTTCTATCGGCGCTTCCCGGACGACGAGGCGTGTCTGCGCTACCTCGTCGAGACCCGCTGGCGAGATGGCTTCCGCTGCCCCCGTTGCGGCGCTGACCGCGCCTACTTCCTCGCCCACCGTCGGCTGTGGGAATGCAACGCGTGTGGGCGTCAAACCTCGGCCACCGCCGGGACGGTCCTCCACGGAAGCCACCTGCCGCTCACCGCATGGTTCGCGGCGGCCTTCCTCGTGACCTCGCACACGCCCGGCGTGTCGGCCTTTCAGCTCCAGCGCTTCCTCGGCCTGTCCAGGCGAGGTCCCGCTCCACCCAGCGACCGAACTCGGGCTCATCGCGCGCTTCTACCTGCCACAAGCCAGTGATCCCGGGCCAGCCGCTGCCGCTGCCGGTGCCAGATGTCGTAGTCCGCCACGTCGCCCGGCAGCGGTGGTCGAGGGCCTACCAGGCTCATCTCCCCCCTGAGCACGTTCCAGAGCTGGGGCAGCT